>NZ_CP020042.1:0-698576 GCF_002028425.1 Streptomyces katrae
GCCAGCCACCGCCGCCTCGTCCCGCTCAACCGCGCGACGGGCCGGTGGCGCAAGCCCACCAGGAGGCCGGCCTGCGTCGCGGGGAGAGCGTCCTTGAGGACGCCGACGATCGCAGCGTGCGCGAGCCGGTTCACGCCGAGCTGTTCCACCGCCTTCGCGCGGTCGCCGAGGTCCAAGTCCCGAGCACGTTCAGGCCCTCGGTCAGCGGGCCCCAGGGGTGCTTCGCGTCCGTACTCGCGGGTGGCGCCCACGGATCGGTGGTCTCCCGCACCGGCACAGCAGCAGGGGCGGGGGTGGGTACGCGCCGGAAGACGATCCCGTGCTCGACCCTCAGCTGCCCGCCTTCCACTCGGTATCGGCTGAAGCGCCAGAAAAGGAAACCGTAGCCAAACGCGAGCGGCACCAGCATCACCGTGCCGCCGCCATGCACACCGGGAGTCCGCACGGCACCGCCCAACACGGGCCCTCGCGCTGGCTCCGGGGCTGCGGGCCGAGCTGGAGCACCGGGGGCTGCTGAGGGAGTGGGAACCCGTCCCAGCCGGTGCCCCCAAGTCAGGGCAGAGGCTGGCGGGAGAGGGCCGCACTCGGGTGCAGGGCGGCGCCTGCCCGAACGCGGATCGGGCTTCCGGCAACAGGACTGCGGGGCCGGCTCCCCGGCGGGCACAGTCCGGCACATCAGCCGCGGCAGACGATTCGGGCAGCGTCTCCCCAGCTCGGCTTACCTGTGTTCCTCAGGGGTTACAAGGCCTACCATCTTGTGGCATCGGGGTGCGCGCACAAGGAGAGGTGCTGCCGATGCTGGCACGCGAATACGGGTACCAGGTATCGCAAACCCCGGCAGGGGAGGTGACCCCTGAGCCGCTTGCCTCGCTGGACGCCTGGATAGCCGCGAGCGAAGCTAAGGACTGGACGACGTTTGCGTTCTTCCTGGGTGGCGTTCCCTTAGCCATCGGCGGCGGGTTTTGGGCCGGCTTTGGGGCCGCCGTGTTGGGCGCGATTCTGGGGACGTCCGTACTGGCCGGCATCATCGAGGCCTTCAGCAAGAATCAGATACGCGAGGTGAGGGTCCGGCGGAACATCCTCGCCGAGCAGCCGTGGCAGGTCTGGCCCTGCCGCCTGCTGGACGCGACCGGATCCTTACCCCGCCGGATTCTCCTCCTGGCGCCTGACGGGACGGTCGCGGCGGCCTACCAGAACCTTCCTGAATCGGCTTGGCTCGGGATGACCGACGGCCGTGGCATCATCTGGTTCGCGGGAGATATCCGCCTGAACGCCATGGCTGCGATGCCGGGAGGCGATCCGTTCTGGTCGATAGAGCCGGTACCTGTTCCTCCCGTCGCGGGAGCCCTGCAAGGGGAAGTCCAGGAGCAACTGGTAAGAGCAGCTGTCCAGTTCACGTTCGATCAGTGGTTCTCCTGAATCCCAGGTTTCGGGCTCGGGTGGGGCAGCGGATGGACTGGGTCCAGCGCCAGCCGCCCTCCCCGATGGGCAGGAAGGTTCGGGTTGCCGGTGTTGTCGCCCGACGGCGCGGGGGTGAGCAGGAGGTCGGCGCGGCCGTCCCTGTCGACATACCTCAGCGTCGCCGCGGTAGCGGAGCTGCTTGCTGGGCGCGCGCCATTGTCCTGGCGGCGTGAGGTCGCCAGGACTACCACCGCTTCCGAATCATTCAGGGCGGGGCACCGCGTGCGCGGGCGGAAGCCCGGCGCTGCAACGCCTCAAACGACAACCGGCCCTCCTCGACGTCCCAGACGACCAGCTCGCCATCAAGGACCAGACCGGGCGGCAACTGCTCGACGGCAGCGGCCACCAGATCCGGCCACCGGTCCTGGACCAGCGCCCCACGCCGGCTCTGCACCACCACCATGCCGCCCGGCCCGGCCGGGGTGAACAGCAGCACCCGGTGCCCGTCCAGCTTCTGCTCGTACGCCACCCGCGCCCGCACAGCAGCCGGGCCCGGCACCGACTCCACGGCCTACGCCAGCATCGGCTCCACCGGCGGCCTGAGCACCATCCCCGAGGCCTTCCCTTCAGCTCACCCCTTCGCCTTCCAGGGTCAGCCAGACCGGGCCGAGGCGACCCGGCCAGACGGCCCTCGCATCACCCCATCCGAGGGCCGCCACTGGCCCGTCGGAGGCGATCTCAGGCCCGACTGCGGCACGGTGACAAGCCATGCGCCACCGGCCTCTCCCTCTGCTTGCCACGCTACTTGCGCCACCAGACCCACACCCGGTGCAAATCTGCACCAAGGCATCCCGGAAAAACGTCGTGACCTGTCACCACCAAAAGCGCGGCAAGCCTGTCACCGCAACAGCCCTCTGAGCCCATCACCAGTACAAACGGCACACCACAGTCAGTGACATCATGCCGCTCCCCCAGTGGCAACGAACCGCAAATTCGGGTGGCTTGCGTCGTACCGGGCCGGGACCACGTCGTACGGCTTCGGAGGGCCATGCTCTCTACCGCAAGGGGGAGCACGGTGTCAGCGGTATGCCTGATACGGATCCGCCGCCACCCGGTCGTAGGAATCGTGGGCCTCCTCGGACTGGGGATGCTGTGCCGGAGAGGGCTGGTGGGATGGTGCGGGCGATAGGTGACGGGCTGGAGCGGCTCCTGTACACGCGGCCGGTACCGGTGACGACGGCGGATCAGCTGAAGGCGTTGCTGCGGTGGGAGCGGGGCTCCACCCGGCAGGTCGCCGCCGTCCTGGGCGTGTCCCAGCGGACCGTCCAGCGCTGGGTGACCCCCAAGCCGGGAAGCCAAGGACGCCCGAACCCCGGCCACGAGCAGAAGATCGCGGAACTCGTGCGGGCCCGCTGGCAGCCGCTGATCCGCGCCCGCCGGCGGGCCGCGGCGGAGGCCGGCGGTGTGGTCGTCCACACCCGGGCCCGGTTCGGGTTCAAAGCCGGTGGCGGCAGCTCCGACGACCCGCGCATGCGGCGCGTCACCGGGCGCCTGAACGGGGCGGTGACACAGCAGATCTTCGCCGCGCTGGACGCTTGTGCCAGCGAGGAGCAGCACAAGCTGATCCTCGGCCGTGCGCTGGGACGCCGGCCCCAAACCCGGTCACCTACGTCACCAACCCCCTTGTGTGGACGGACCCGCTGGGTCTGACACCAAAGGAGGCTCAGGAACGGAAGGCCCTCCCCCCAGCACGGCGTGAACCCCCACACCTTGAGGGATCGCCGATCGTCGCGCGCTTCGCGCAGCCCGGCGAGGAGTTCAACATGGTGATCTCTGCCGGTCAGACGCGGCCAGGCGGGTTCGGTACCTTCGATGACGTCCCCAACCAGCAGTTCGTTCGCGATCAGCTCGCCGTTCGCACTGACTGGAAGGAGGACATCTCACTTCTGCAGCGCTATCGGATCTCTGATGGTGATCCGGTCCTCGTCCAGGAGAGCATCATCGGGCCCCAGGTAGACCCCAAGCTGGGCCCGCTTCCAGGCGGGGGAACACAGGTAGAGATCATGGAATTCACAGACCGAGCCCGGCTGATCCCAGTCGGGCCGCCCAAGGAGATTCCGCAGTGACAACAGAGCACAATCACGACCTCGTGGTCAGCTGGAAGCAAGGTGACACCACTGTCCGCTGGGACAGCCCTGCCGGGAATGTGGAGAAGTCCTACGAGCTTCCCCCTCAGGCAGTCGTGGCATGGCGCGAGTACGACCAGGACTGGGTGGTGGTAGTGGAAGGGATCAACGCCGCACCCTTCAGCCCATCTGACAACGCGGTGGTCTACAGCGCCGACGGCACCGAGCGCGTGCGCCTCCAACCGCCGCGCGACCTGGTGCCGAACCCGGAGGATGTCCACGGCTTCTACGATGCGTTCCCTCAGCACGGGCGCCCACTCATGATCATGGTCACGCGCAACGCAGGGGACTTCCACGGCCGCATCGACCTGGAAACCGGCGAGATCGTGGACACCAACACCTGGCGCTGAACCGGTAAACCTCTCTTCCTACAGCTGCAGAAGGGCCGCGACGTCTGCTTCTGCTCAGATTGCCGTTCACCGCGTCAGTCACTGGCCCGACCCCGACCAGACCGGGCAGCGTCCGTCTCCTACGCTCTGCCCGTGGATGGATATCAGGGCCTGACCGCATTGATCGAAGGAGCTGAACAGCTCCAATGCGGGCTGCCAGAGCCTATGCCCCGCTGAGGTCGCTGGCGGCGACCTCGTCGCCGCCAGCGGAAGCACACGCCTCAGCCCTCATAACCCAGCTGTACGGTCAGCGCCCGGAGCATCAGCGGGCCCCGGCGGATGAACGGGCCCGGTCTTCGAGGAGGGCCGCCAGTGCCTTACGGTCCACCTTCCCGTTGCGGCTCAGAGGAAGGGTCTCCAGGACCACGCAGCGGCGGGGGATCTTGAACTCCTCGATCTGCTCCTGCATACGTTCCAGGACGACCTGCGGTTCCAGGTCGCTGACCACAGCGAGCAGCGCCGACTTCTTCCCCGCCGGCGGGAGGACTGCGGCGGAGACGACCTCCGGGATCCGGTGGGCTGCGGCCTCCACCTCGGTGGCGCTAACCCGGAAACCCCGCTCCTGTGAGCGTTCACGTTTTTCCCATCTCGGGTGGTTTGAGCGTCATGTAATTCCTCATTCCGACTTCTTCTAATTGGCCATGGGTACGACGGAGTTCGGGATCGAGGGACCTGGTCATCGCGGAGGCGTGTGGGCGGCCCTGGGCCTGTGGTTCGGAAGGCCGATGGTCAGCCCGGATGGCAAGGAGAACGTTCGTCGTGGTCGACATCACCGAGATCTACGTCCACTGGTACGCGGGCCGCTCGAAGAGCGAGCTGGCCGTCGCTGGGGGTGGACCGGAAGACGATCAGGAAGTACCTGGAGCCGGCGGAGGCGTCCGGGATCACGCCGGGCGGGCCGCCTATGCGGGAAGCCGATTGGGCCAAGCTGATCAAGAGCTGGTTTCCCGAACTCGGCGACCGGCGGCTGCGGCAGATCACCTGGCCCGACATCGACCAGCACCGCGACTACATCAAGAACCTGCTGGGGACGGTGACCGTCTCCACGATCCACCAGCGGCTCCGGGACGAGCACAAACTGGACGCGTCAATCTCCTCGTTCCGCCGTTGGGTGCATGCCACGCTCCCCGATGAGACGGCAAGGTCCCAGGTCACGGTCTTGCGCGATGACGTCGAGCCGGGCTCGGAGGCTCAGATCGACTACGGCCACCTCGGCCAGTGGACCAATCCGAAGACCGGCAAGCGGCACCGGATCTGGGCCTTCGTGATGGTGCTGCCGTGCTCGAGGCACATGTTCGTCCGCCCGGTCCTCTACCTGCACCAGCACGCCTGGACCGAGGCCCACGTCGCCGCCTTCCGCTACTTCGGGGGCGTCCCGCGCCGGCTGGTGCCGGACAACCTGCGGACGGGGGTCGACAAGCCCGATCTCTACGATCCGGAGATCAACAAGGCGTATGCCGAGCTCGCCACCCACTACGGGGCACTGGTCGATCCGGCCCGCGCGGCCCGGCCCAAGGACAAGCCGCGGGTCGAGCGGCCGATGCCCTACATCCGGGACTCGTTCTGGCGGGGGCGGGAGTTCACCTCGATCGAGCACATGCAGGCCGAGGCTGTGACCTGGAGCCAGAAGGTGGCCGGCCGCCGGCAGTGCCGACCGCTGCAGGGAGCCGCCCCGATGGCGGTGTTCGAGGCCGTCGAAGCCGAGACCCTGCTGCCGCTGCCGCCCACCCCGTTCGTGCTGGCCCGCTGGTCGACGGCGCTGGTCGGGCCGGACATCCACATCAAGGTCGGACGCACCCTCTACTCGGTTCCCTGGAAACTGATCGGCCGCCGGGTCGACGTCCGCTCGACCGCCACGATGGTGCAGATCTTCCTCGACGGCGACCTGGTCAAGACCCACGTGGCCCTTGATCAGGGAAAACGAACCGACAGGACCGACTACCCGCCGGAGAAGATCGCCTTCCAGATGCGCACGCCGATCTGGTGCCGGACCCAGGCATCAGAGGTCGGAGACGCCTGCCGGACCGTCGTCGACCAACTGCTGGAGGTCAACGCCCTCTACCGGCTCCGCGCCGCCCAGGGGATCCTCGGCCTGAAGAAGAAGTACGGCGACGCGAGGCTCGAGGCCGCCTGCGCGAGGGCCATCACCGTCGGAGATCCGTCCTACCGCACCATCAAGGGCATCCTGATCGCCGGCACCGAGACCGATCCGGAGCCCGAATCCAGCGGCGACGCGGGAGCCGCAGCCTTCCTCCACGGGCCCAAGCGACTTTTCGCCTCCGTCGCCCCGTCCGAGACGGCGGACGAGATCCACGACGACCAGGTCCACGGCGAAGCTGAGGGAAGCATCTGATGAGCGTGATGGACTCTGCCCTGCGTGAGTCTCTGAAGTCACTGCGGCTCTCGGGGATGCTGGAAACCCTCGATGCCCGCCTGGCCCAGGCCCACGGCGGCGAGCTCGGGCACCTGGACTTCCTGCAAGTCCTCTGCCAGGACGAAATCACCCGCCGCGAGACCGTCGCCTTCCAACGGCGCCTGACCCGGGCGAAGTTCGAGCAGCAAGTCACCCTGGAGGAGTTCGACTTCACCGCCTCCTCGAAACTGCCAGCCGCCCAGATCCGCGACCTCGGAGCCCTGCGCTGGCTCCATTCCGGCGAGTCGGTCATCCTCTTCGGCCCGGTCGGGGTCGGAAAGACACGCGTCGCCCAGGCCCTCGGCCACCTCGCCGTCCGCCAGGGCGCCCACGTCCGCTTCGCCAAGACCAGCCGGATCCTCGCGGACCTCGCCGGCGGCCACGCGGACCGCACCTGGGACAAGCGGATCCGTGAACTGGTACGGCCCGACGTGCTCATCCTCGACGACTTCCCCATGCGCCAGCTCGGAGCATCCCAGGCCGATGACCTCTATGAACTGGTCAGCGAACGGCAGGGACGGTCCCTGATCATCACCAGCAACCGGGCGCCCAGCGACTGGTATCCCCTCTTCCCGAACCCGGTCGTCGCCGAGTCGCTGCTGGATTGGCTGATCAACACCAGCCACCAGGTCATCATGAACGGCCCCAGCTACCGCCCGAACAAGCGGCCCAAGAACCCCACCGACAAGCCCGACAAGCCCCCGGTCCGCTAACTCCCGGACCCGTCCACGTTCCATTCCCGCGGCAGGTCCTCGTCACAGAAGACGCAGACGAAGTCCTCCTCCCGAACGATGTTCAGCTGGCTACAGGAGGGACAGCGCCGGAACACCACCTCGTGGGTGAAGCCGGAAGGGTGCTCGATCCCGGCTGCGTCCAGAGCCTTCGCGACGGCCGGCCACGAGCTGATGTCCGGGCAGTATCCGGTCGACTGGTTACTCACCTCAGCGACCACCCACTGCCCGGACTCCTCGCGGAAGCCCATCTCTCCGGCACCGAGAACGGGGCCGCCGCTGGCACACACCACGTGCTCGCTTCGACGCGGCGCGAGCCGCAGCACACCCGCCGAGTCGATGACGAACGTGAAAGGCTCGGCCAGCTCCACCGCTGCCAGACCCGACACCCAGTCGTTGAAGTCCGCCACCGAGAGGATGCTTCTGCCCTCAGCCTCCGGCCGGACAAGGGCCCGCAGATCAGGCGGTCCCACATACCGATAGCTCCACCCCGCCAAGTTCACGCAGGCCAACCTAACGCCCGCCCGAGGCCAGAGCCTGGGGAATTACGTGAACTTACCCCTGGGGAATAACGAGAACGTTCACAAGGATGCGCGGATGACCTTCCTTCCCACGATCGACACCAAGCTGAACGTGTGGACTCTGGCCGCCGTTCTGACCGCGCTGTACACGCTCCTCAACCTCGTGAAGGGCTGGTGGCGGACGCGCCTTGGCAAGAGGCGCGGGCTGTCGAAGGCGTACCGGCGCATGGCACCCCGGGTGCGCCACGACTACGTGAAGAGCCTGTTCGGTGAGCCTGCCTGGGAGCACCGACAGGAAGTGCAGACCTACGACACCGGAGAAGATGCAGAGGTCGTCCTCACCCCCACCGAGCTGACCGTGCGGACCTGGCCGCTGGGCACACTCGGATACCTGGTCACCTGGTCCGATGAGCACGACTCGGTGCTGATGTACTCCCTGACCACGCGCAGTCGGCTCTTCCGCCCGCGGGTGGCCATCGGGCCCCACCGGATCACCCTGGGCCGAACGCCGCTGGCTTCCCTGCCTGATCCCAGTCCATACGCCGATGGACCGTGGCTCGCGCTGGGAGCACGTCGGTTCAGCTACGCCGAGAAGCACTACTTCGGGAACCCTGGCGGCTACCTCCACTGGGCAGCCGGAGTGAGCGACGCCGGCGCTCCAGCTCTCCCGCCCGTCGGCTGCAACGGGGACGGCTGGGGACCCGGGAATCTGGAGGAGTACCGGCGCCGGGCACGGATCAACTCCGTCCTCGTCGCCGGTTCCGCGATCGATCTGGGCAGTGTGCTGCCGTACGGGATCGCGCCGGACTACGACCGCGTTCGCCTGCTCGAAACTCCGTCACCCCGCCCGGGTTGCGTTGGCCTCCTGGGTCTGGCGCATCTGGCGCGCCGTACTGCGTCGGCAGGTCCGGCATCAGCGTCCGAACACTCCCGGTGTTCCCGAGTAGGGACCGCTTCCCCGTCAGCGAGGCTGGCCGTCGAGTGTCCAGGCAGCAACCTCCACAGCCAGTCGGCTCCCCTCCGGAGCGTAGAGGGTGCCGTAATGGGCAGGCCCTGCCCCGGCTGGCAAGTTCGCCCACACCACCGGCAGAACCGGGGTTGTTCGATGGCGCGTACTGCGTGTCGCTTGCCAGCGGGTCGGCTCGCGGGGTGGAATGCGGATCGGTCTCAAGGAGACCGTGCCCCGGCGTCCGCCCGACCTTGAGGACGTCCTCAGCGGGGGCAGAAGTGGGCTCCGCCCACGCCGGCTGACTGCCATTGTCCGAGCCCGCGACCCGCCGCGCGCCGGAGTCGGGACGGTTCCACGGCCGAGGTACGCATGGCCACCACCGCGCTACAGCGTGATGCCGAACGGCTCGTCCTTTACACCGGTCTCCCCTACCAGAGCGCCCACCAGATCGCCGGAGCGACCCGGCGCAGGGCCGCGGTGATTCCCCGGCCTTCCCCGCAGCAGGAACTGCTGGAGTGCTGGCTGCTTCGCCGCATCGCCTGGCCCTCGTACGACCCGGTCCGTCCCGTGGGGGCATCACCTGGGTGCGTTCCGAACCCGACGGCCTGACCATCCACTTCGAGGGCGACTACATGGCTGGTGAGCTGGCCTGCCTGCTTCCTCCACGGTTCACCGCCGACGGCCTGTTCTACGGCATTCCTGGCGCACGCTTCCCCCCTCCCTCGAAGAAGGGGGTCGAGATGATCCTGCCGGGGACCCCCGCCCGGATCCGGCTTGCTGGGATCGGTCCGAAGGCGTGGAAGGCCGCGTGGAAAAAGGAACAACACGAAGCGGCGAAGGAGGGCGATCTCCTGTGCCACCTCGGGTCGCCTCACTCCTGGACGCAACGCGAACTGCTCCACGCCGCCGGAGCCGGAATCGGGGCGGTCCCCCGGTCCCGTCGCGCCGAGGCTTCCGCCTGGCTGGCCAGCGCCCTGCTCAGGCGGGTAGGCCTGTGGTCTGCCGCCGGGATCGCCCTGTCCACCACGTCCTGGACCAACCCCGAGAACGGTGGGGAGCAGTGGATCATCGAGCACATCCACCAGCCCACCCCCGGCGCCCTTCACCACGACGAACTCGTCGGACTCATGACCGCCCCGGAATGGGGGATGCGGGTCAAGGTCACGGACCGCTGGTGTGCGTGCGCCCGGCAGGGACAGATGTGCCTCGTCAAGCTGAGGAGCACCCAGGACGAGGCTGGCGAGCTGGAGCTTCGGTTCCCCCGCAGGGAGACACCTCGCGCTGTTCACGCGTGGGGTGGCGAGCTGTACGCCGCAAAGACCCTCGCTGCCATCACCGTCCCCGCAGGGCTAAGGCCCGGTCCAGAACCAACCTGCTGACAGCGGTCTGCCGCCCCGGGCGTTGCCCGGGGCGGCGCATGGGTCAGCCAGACGTGTAGAAGCCGATGATCCTGTAGGGCGTGGTCTGGTGCCAGGTCCCGAACGCCATGACCCAGGGCACTCCGGCGCTGTCCACCACTACAAGCCGAGTGTCGGTGCCGGCGAGCGGGCGGTGGAGGGCCATCCGGACCGGGCCGGGGCAGGGTTCCCCGGTTGGGGAGATCCCCCGAAAGACGGCGTCGGTGACCATTCGCCCAACGAGGTGGCCGTCACGGTGGTAGTGGGCGTGAACCGATTGGAGCACGCCGTCGAGTTCGATCGGCACGGTACGGGGGACCGGGGCGCTCACCGGAGCGGACCGCGGTAGTAGGGGAGGTCAGTCAGGGGACGATAGGGAATGCCAGCGCTGATCCACAGGCGCATGGAGTGGTGTGGGATCACGTGTGCGGTTCCTCGGCCGTCTCTCTGGAGCTGGCCTACCTTCAGGACGACCCGTTCCGAGGTTCCCTTCATGGTCCACAGGTCCAGGAAGATCGGCCGTCGGCAGGATCTGATGGTGCGGCGGTGGTTCTTCCAGCGGAAGGTGACGAGCCCGTTCAGGGATCCGGTGATGGCCAGGCGTCCGGACCGGTAGAGGTGTCGGGCGTCGAAGTTCCAGACCATGTTGCCGTGGTCGAGTTCCCGGCCGCTGATCTCCGTGGCGGACATGCTCTTGTGCTGGACTTCGATGACGCATCCGTCCGGGGTGATCAGGTCGGCGATGTGGGCCCCGCGTGGCTGCTCGCGCTGGAGGACTGGGGCCATGTCCTTCCAGTAGTTGTGCCACTGCGTGGAGGACCACAGGGGTTCGCGCCAGTCGTTCATGCGGGTGCTCCCGCCGGGGTGAGGTCAAGGCCGAGGGCGTCGGGGTCGAGCCCGAGGGCGGGAAGGTCGTCGATGCCGGCGGCGGGTGCGTTCTTCGCTGCTGCTCTGGCCTCGATCAGCTTCCGGAGCTGTTCGACCAGTACCTGCTTCTCGGCGCGCATCATGCGGCGCACGGTGCGGCTGTCGCGTTCCTGGCCGACCAGGCGCCGGTATTCCGTGTCGATCCCCTGGATCTTCAGGCGGATGTCCTGGATCTTCACCTCGATGAGGTCGAGGGCGAACAGCGGGCGCTGCTGGGGGATCTGCGGGCCGGGGCCACAGACGGTCGGCTCAGGCCCGCGTACGGTGTCGCTGCCCTTGTCCGGGTCTTCGTCGGAGGGCGTGGCGACCTTGGTCTGGTCGGGTCCGTCCGGGTCGTCTGGGGTGCTGATGAGGGCTGCGAGCTTCTCCATCATCTCGGTGTCGAGGGCAACGAGGTGAGGACCGGTGAGGGCGCTGTTGTATTCGATGGCGGACAGGTCTCCGTCACAGATGCCGGTGAGGAGGATCTCGTTGAAGGCGCTGACGCGGCGGCTGCTGTCGGGGTGCGCGGGGGCGAGGTCCTTGTAGTGGTCGACGATCCACTGGCGGGTGGCTGCGGAGGTGGAGGAGAAGCGGGAGGTGGGGCTCACTGGGCGTAGGCCTTTCGGTTCTCGATCTTGGTGATCCACTCGGAGAGGTGGTGGACGGCTGCGGTGAGTTCGTTGAGGGTGTCGCGGTCGGCGATGTTGAGGATTTGCTCGGGCGGCATGCGGACGACGTGGCGCAGCGTGTGGACGTGGCGCCGGAGTTGGTGCAGGAGTCGTTCGTCGCCGGTTGCGTCGTCCCGCTGTGGGGGGTCGGTGGGGTTCGCAGGTGTGTCGGTGAGGGATGCGCGGAGGCGCAGCTCGGTGAGGGGGTCTTCCTGGAGCGCTTCGCGGAGGAAGGCCGGGTCGGTGACGTGGGCGACGACTGCGGCGCGCACGTCGTCGCGGCCGAGCTGGGCGATGATCCGCTCAGGCGTCAGGCCGGCGCCCGCGTCGACGGTGAGGCGTGCCCCGATGGCCTGGCGGTACTTCTGGGCGGTGACGCGTTCTCCGGTGCGGGCGGCGTCGCCGAGCATCTGCAGGAGGATCTCCCAGCGTTCGGCCGGCGGGCGGCCTGACCCGGCGCTGTCGATGGCTGCTTCGCGGATCACGGAGTAGGAGACGGTCACGCCGGTGGCTGCGACGCGTTCGCGTACGGAGTGGCTGCAGGCTGCTGCGACGTTGCGGTACTCGCGGGCGGACTCCGGCGAGATGCCGATCTCCGACGCGAAGCGGGCGAGGAGTTGTCGGGTGCTGTCGGAGTCAGGGGTGGTGCTGGGGGCGACTTCGAGGAACAGGTCGCCGAGGTCCATCCGGGTCCGGTGTCGCTCTGCTTTCAGGAGGTCGTCACGGCTGACGAGTCTGCGGCCGCGTTCGACCTGTTCGGGGCGGTAGGTGGTGGCGTCCCGGGCTTGAGGCTCGGTCCAGTAGGAGGT
Organism: Streptomyces katrae; assembly: GCF_002028425.1. GTDB lineage: Bacteria > Actinomycetota > Actinomycetes > Streptomycetales > Streptomycetaceae > Streptomyces > Streptomyces katrae_A. The sequence continues at coordinate 12,374 of NZ_CP020042.1, forward strand.
CATGGGCCAGGACGGTAGGGGTGAGGAGGGCAGCACAGCGCATCGGAAGAGCGGCTGCGCGGGTGACGCAGACCAACTGTGCGAAAGCGCGCGCTAAGACCCCGGCGGGCGCAGAAGGGCAGTCCGTCATTTGCCGTGAGGCGGTCCAGAGCCCGAGGCTTCCCCCGTCAAATCCGATCTTCGGAAGGTGGGCATGACCGACTATTGGTTCCTGACCGATGAGGATGTTGCCCTGTACGGGACCATCCCTAAAGGCCTCACCCAGCAAGAACTCCAGCAGTACTTCGTCCTGGACGAGGACGACCTCCAGAGGATCGCGAAGTTGCGGGGACCGGAGAACCTGCTGGGGTACGCCGTCTTACAGGCGGGCCTGCGCTTCTCGGGACGGTTCTCCGATCCTCAGCACATGCCAGCGGACGTCGTGAAGTTCCTGGCTGATCAGCTGGATGTCGACCCGGCGGTGCTAGGCCGCTACGGGGCACGGGACGCCACAGCCCGTGCCCACAAGAACCAGATCAAGAGCGCGGGCCGGTGGCAGGAGCTCGACGGGGACAGCTGTCGCGATTGGCTCGCGGCACATATGTGGATCACCGGCGCAGGCCCCAGGAACCTGTTCTACGCCGGCGTGCAGGAGCTGCGCGGCCGCCGCATGCTGCTTCCGGGGATCAGCACCTTGGCACGCCTGGTGATGACGGTTCGGGCCGAGGACTGGGACAGGGTGTGCCGGCTCCTAGTCGCCTCTCCTACCCCGGAGCAGATCGAAGTCCTCCACGGTCTGCTGCGCGTGCCGGAGGGAGCGAACCTGTCGGAGCTGGGTCGAATCCGCCGCAGGCCACGGAAGAGCAACTCCGAAGGTGTCGAGGGGGCTCTGCAGCGGGCTGCCACAGTCCGGAGCTGGGGGTTCCACGGCCTCGATGTCGGGGTGCCACCGCGGCGTGTCGCTCAGGTCGCCCGCTCCGGTGGGGAAGCCCGGGTCTCCAGGACCGCACGTCTTGCCAATACAGACAAGACGGCCACGGCAGTGGCCACCGTGGTGACCTTGAGCACGACCTCGATCGATGACGCCCTCAACCTCTTTCACGACCACATGGATTCCGACATCGTGCGGAAGGCCAAGCGCGCAGCTGAGAAGGTCCTGCGCGATGCTCTGCCGGAGCTGGTTGACGCACTTGGCACGCTGGCTCAGGTGGCAGAGGTGTGGACGGCTGGCAGGGATGAACTCGTCGACGCGGAATCCGGCGAGGTCAAGGATGGTGAGCGGACGGCCCTGGAGCACTACACACGGATGGAGCAACTCGCCCCGCCGTCAGACGACATCGACACGGCGCTGGCCACCGTCCGCAGACACCATCCGGGGACAGGCTCCGATCCTGACGAGGCCTGGCGGGCCGAGCTGGTGAAGGGGTACAAGCACGTCGCGGACTTCCTCCCCCTGCTACCCGTCGCCATCGACTTCCGCGCGACGCCGGACGGGGCACCAGTGCTCGCCGCTCTGGAGACATTGCCCGCTCTGATGATCCGTGAGCAGGTCGGCCGGGACGACATCGACCTCACCTTGGTCAGAGGGTCCTGGCGGAAGCTGGTGCTGGCCGCCCCGGGCAACGGGCCGGAGGCGGTCCACACCGAGGCGTACGCCATGTGCATCCTGACCCAGTTCCACGAGCAGCTGAAGTCCCGTGACATCTACGCCATGTACTCCTCCAACTGGGGCAATCCTGATGCCCAGCTCATGTCCGACCGGGCCTGGGAGAGGGAGAAGCCCGCGCTCCTGACCGACCTCCGTCTGACTGAAGACCCCCAGGAGCTCCTTGCGGAGAAGAGCTCCGATCTGGACAGGTCGTTCCGAAGAGTGGCACAGGGCTTTCCCGACAACGCCCACGTCTCCTTCAACCGTCGCGGCAGACTCCGGATCTCGAACTCCCACAGCGATCCCCAGCACGATCCGGCCCCCCTACAAGCAGCGGTCATCAGGTCCCTGCCCCGCGTCGACCTCCCCGAGGTCCTGCTGACCGTCCTGCAGTGGGCCGACGCCGACCGCATCTGCACCTCGCCGGCCGGAGCGTCTCCACGCGCCAAGGACTTCAGCACCACCTTCGCTGCGCTCCTGGTCGCCTACGGCTGCAACGTCGGGTACGACCTGGTGACAGGACACAGCCCTGCCCTGCGCCGCAGCAGGCTCAAAGAGGTGGAACGGGACTACCTCACCCCCAAGAACATCGAGGTGCTCTCGAAGCGGATGATCGAGCTCCAGGCGGACATCCCCCTGGCACGCCTCATGGGCGGAGGCGAAGTCGCGGCCGTGGACGGCATGCGGTTCTACGTTCCCCCCAGGTCGCCGTTCGACCAGCGTGGGGAACCACGGCGCACCGCAACGTGGTTCACCGTGGTCACGGACCAGGCGGCAGGACGCGCCGGCATGGTCGTCTCAGGCAGCCCAGCCACCTCTCTGTACGTGCTCGACGTACTGGGCGAGCGCACCGCCGACGGTCCCACCACGATCGTGGCCGACGCCCGGCAACACGGCGATATCGTGTTCGGACTGCTCACCCTGGCCGGATACCACTACGCTCCCCGGTACGACGATATCCCGGAGAAGGGCCTGTGGCGCACGCAGCCGGGTGGGGGATATGGGCCCTTGCAGGAGGCCGTCGAAGGGCGCATCGATATGGCCCTCATCGAACGCCACTGGCCCCGCGTCCTGAGGGTCATCGGCTCCATCCACCACGGCACCGTCCGCGCCCACGACATCATCCGCATGCTCGCCCAGGGCGCCAACGACAGCCTCGGCCAGGCCATCGCCCACTACGGCCGCATCGCCAAAAGCCAGCACATCCTGCGCCTGATCGAAGACACCGACTACCGGAACACCATCCAGTCCATGGCGACCCTCCAGCACGACCGGCAGAAACTCGCACGCAAGATCCATCACGGTCGTGACGGACACAACGAGCGCTACCACCCGGGCATGGAGACGGAAGTGGGTGCGCTAGGTGTACTGCCCTGTGAGGTTGGGGACGCGGCTGGCGGGTGGTTTGCCTGCGAGTGCGGTGTGTCCGCGGTGGTGATTGTAGGTGTGGAGCCAGCCAGGGAAGGCGTCGCGTCGTTCCTGCTCTGACTGGTAGGGGCGGGCGTAGGCCCACTCCTCGAGCAGGGTCCGGTTGAGGCGTTCGACCTTGCCGTTGGTCTGGGGCCGGTAGGGCCGGGTTCGCTTGTGGGCGATCCCGGCCGCTGTCAGGGCGTCGCGCCAGTCGCGGGAGCGGTAGCAGGCGCCGTTGTCGGTCAGGACCCGTTCGACGGTGATGCCCACGCCGGCGAAGTAGGCCTGGGCCCGGGCCCAGAAGGCGGTGGCGGTCTCCTTCTTCTCGTCGGCGTGGATCTCGCTGTAAGCGAGGCGGGAGTGGTCGTCGACGGCGGTGTGGATGTAGCTGTAGCCGGCGCTGGAGCGGTTCTTGCGGCCGGCCTGGCGGCCGAGGGTCTTGTGGCCGCCGCCGTCGGGGATGTTGCCGAGCTTCTTGATGTCCACGTGGACCAGCTCGCCCGGACGGTCGCGTTCGTAGCGGCGTATGACGGCGCCGGTGGCGCGGTCCAGGTGCGTGAGACGGGCCAGGCCGAACCGGGTCAGGATCCGGTGCACCGTCGAGGGCACCAGGTTGAGCAGGTGGGCGATGCGGGCGGGCCCCCACCGGCGGGCGAGGCGGACCTTGATGATCCGCCGCTCGATGCGGGTCGGGGTCCGGCGTGGGCTGGTGTGCGGGCGCGAGGACCGGTCGGTCATTCCGGCCTCACCCCCGGCCCGGTAGCGGGCCGCCCACCGCTGGGCGGTGGTGGGCGAGACCTGGAATCGCTCGGCCGCCCGGCGCAGCGGCCAGCCGTCCTCGACCACGCAGCGGGCCAGGCGAAGGCGTCCGGTCTCGGTCAGGGGTGCATTACGGTGGGGCATGAGGGCCTTCTGCTGGTCGGTGTAGACGTCGCAATCCACACCGAACCCGGAAGGCCCTCACCCGTTCAAGATCCCTCAGCCGAGACCTGCGTCACCCGTCCACAACCTCCCAGGGCAATACAGCTAGGCCTGGTCCTGAACGCAGTCATCCTCCACACCACGTGCCTGACGGACCAGACACTGGACAACCTGCGCAACAGCGGACACCCCGTCCACAACGAAGCCGCCGCCCAACTCTCGCCCTTCATCCACGACCACATCAACCTCCGCGGCCGCTACACCTTCGAATTCAAGGAGGTCACCAACGGACCCCGGTTCGCTCCGGACTCCGGCTCCACCACGACCGACTGAGCCACCCTCCTCAGGCTCAGCCGACCAGGCCAGCTGAGGCACTCGGAGCCGAGGCCGACTCAACAGCCCTACTTGCCCTCCCCCCGCGGGGGTGGACCAGCAGGGCTGTTCCGCATGCCCCCTCACACACAGCCGACATTCGTCGCCCGTCAACCTCACCACCTTCACCGTCACCCAGGTCACGGAACAATGCCTCAGATCTCTCCGCACGCACGCCTCTGACCTGCACAGAAGGCCCTTACCGCGCGCTTTCGCATAGTTGGTCTGCGTTCGGACCCCCGCATTCCGACGCCCACCCGATCGTCGTGGGTGATTGCGCACAATCACCTCGGCAGCGACGGCTGGGCTCTCTCCGTGAATGAGCAGCGTGCCTGGGCCGGGCCCTCTGCATGCGTCGTTGCGACACCGCGACCGACCTGGAGGGCTGCCAGGTGTTCGGGTACAGGTGGAAGGGCGGCAGGAACGTCTCCGGCGGCCCGGGGCACACCGGGGGCGCCGGGTTCTGGCAGGTCGGCAGGAACACCTTCGGCCGCGGGACGAAGCGGTGGAGGTCGGTCAGCGGGAGCCGCGAGTAGAACGCGTTCAGGAACTGGCCCGCCACGGTGAAGACGAGGGCCAGCATGCCGAAGGAGACGGCCATCCCCCGCAGCACCGCCCCGGCGGCGTGCACCCTCTCCTTGGGGGCGTCCGCGAGGTACTTCGCGTGCCGGCGGATGTGGTCCTCCTCCGGGCTGCCCGGCGCGAACACGTCCGAGGGCTGTGCGAGGCCGGGCCGCCGCACCGAGGGGTTGCCCTTCGCGTCCACGAACCGGGCGTCCGTCAGGGCCAGTTGGAAGGCGCCGGCGGTGTACCCGCCACCGGACACCGACACCAGGTAGTCGGCCTGGAGCAGTTCGGGGCGCAGCGCCTGCAGAGCGCCCAGGGTGACCGATGCCGACCGGATGCCGCCGCCGGAGACGCAGAAGCCGAGCTCACCGGGCTTCCGGGAGGGCGGCTGGTAACGGCGGTTGCGCCAGTGGGCCGACGCGCTGTCCGGCGGGTCTGCGGCGAGGTGTGGCCTGGCCGGGTCGGGAGCGGTCCACTCGGACAGGGGTTCCCAGTCGTGGGGTGCGGCGGGCGGGAGGATCACGTCCGGCAGGCCTGTCCGGCCTGCGGCGGGCTGATCGGCGTACTCCACGACCGGACGGGGGCGGTTTTCGGTCGCACTCCTCACCAGGGCGGGGGCCAGCACGCGGCGGGAGCAGAGGGTGACGACGGTCAGGAGGGCTGCTGCCACCAGCGGAATGACGAGTGCCCATTTCAGCTGGGCGAAGTGGCTCGCCCACTGCAGGTCGCGCTCCAGATCGCGCTCGGGGCCGCTGCGCAGAAAGGTGGCCAAGGGCAGTACAGGGCCCTTCGGGTCGGCTTTGATCCCGTCCAGGGCCTTCCAGAGGAAGACGTTCTCCACGCAGTCCGCCGCCACCGCCACGGGGGTGAGGAAGAGGGCCCGCAGGGCCCACAGGCGCGTGGCCTTCCGGTAGAGGAGCAGATGGCCGAGTCCGAACGCACCGGCGAGGGCCACCGCGTACCCGGGGATGAACCAGCGCCAGTCCAGCACGAGCCCGTCTTGGAAGAGCGCGGCTCCGCCTGCGGCCTTCACGATGGCGCGGGCCCCCGCGGGGGTCTGCGCGAACTGCAGCAGGAGCTCCCCGTCTGCCGGGGGCCTGGCCCCGAACGGCGGAGCCGCTCCGTACCAGAGGACCATCGAGAGACCGGCGGCGAGCCCGAACAGGCACAGCCCCACCGCCCAGCCCGGCACCTCTCGCAGCTTCAGCTGCCCCTGCGCATTCGGCATGCACGCAGAGTAGCGGCCCGGTGTGTTTGGTACCGTTATGGGCGGTGCGCGTGACGGAAACAGGACCCGCTCGGCCCCACTCGGAGTCAGGTCAGTGCGCGTCTGGTCCGTGCCAGTTCTGGTCGTGTGTGCGGTGGGTCTCGGTCAGTCCGTGGCGGAAGAACTTTTCGTAGTAGCCGTTCTCGACGTGATGGGTCTGCAGCCAGACGCCCGGCACGTGGATGGTGTCGCAGTGTGCGGGAAAGCGCCCGTGGGTCTCGTGGATGTAGGTGCAGATGTCCCGCGTGCAGGCGATGACGTCGGCGGAATAGTCGCTGGCCTGGTGCAGGTAGCGGCTGCCGAAGTCCCCGCGGTAGACACGGGCGAACAAGCCCTCGTCGGCGTAGATGCCCTTCGGTCCGAACTTGCCCGCCACGACGGCGTCGACCGCGTCGCCCATGCCGGCGTAGTTGGGCGGACACATCGCCTTGATGAGGTACTCGCCGTCGTGGCGCAGGGCGACGGGGGCCGCACGCAGGTTCGCGTAGCGGGGCAGCGGCACGTGCCAGCGCAGGATGTCCGCCGGTCTCCACCGCGGGATGGTCCAGTCGAAGCCGAGCATGGGGCCGTAGTCGGCGCGGAACTTCGGGTCGCCCAGCATGATCGGCGGGGCGAGCGACGCGTGGATCCAGGCTCCCAGACCCATGGCGTCGGCGGTGAGCATGAGGTTCTGGAGCAGCAGGTCGGCCTCGATCTGCGTGCGCATGGCCCAGATGGCGCCGAGCGGCAGCTTGATGTCCTCGTTCAGGAAGCCTGACTTCACCCACTTCCGGACGCCGGCCAGGCGGTAGAGGTTGCGGTCGTCGACGATCAGCGGGCGTGCTCCCTCGGGCTGGGTCAGCAGGTACATCAGCCCGTTGATGTACTGCCGTGAAAGGTCCACGACGGGAAGGAGGATCGTGGTGCCGGGCAGGTTCGACAGGAAGCGGTTGGAGTCGAGGTAGGCGGGGAAGTCCCGCTTACCGTCCGGTACGTCGAGACGGTGGTCGAGTAGCCGCACCTTCGCCTCGGCCGCGCGGGTGCACAGGGTCTCGGGGTCGAACTCCGGCGTCGAACCGTCGGCTGGAGGGGGCAGTTTGCGCAGGAAGTAGGTGCCGGTGTCGTTGATCAGGAAGAAGTGTGTGCCCTGGGCGTTGTCGGGGCTGCCCGCGGTCCTGCCCGGCATGTTGAGGTTCGGTTTGGCCATGATGGGTTTGCCGTTGCGCGGGTCGGCGAAGGGACGGTCCGGCATGGTGAGGCCGGAGCACCCCGTCATGGCGATCAGGACGGCCTCTTCGAGTTCGGTGAGGGGGGTGCGCGGTTCGCCGGAGGCCCAGCTCATCGAACCGGCCTCGACCGAGCTGCCCCGGCTGACGCGATGGGTGCGGCGACGCCAGATCGACGTGAGCAGGGGCCGGTTCATCAGTGCTTCGAACCCGGCACTGCCGCGGGTGTTCAGCGGGTCGTTCATACCTCGGTCCCTTCGGGGCGCGCCTGCGGCCTGTCCCGGCCCGGACGTCGATGCCATGCCGTGGCGGTGGCCGTGGCGGGCGTCAGTCGTGGAGGCGGGCTTCGAGCGTCTCCACGAGTCCGGCGATGACGCCGTCGGGGGACGGGCTGTAGTGGGGAACGGCCCAGCGCGTGATCCTGGCGTCGATCAGGGTGGGCCGGCCGGAGGCCAGCGCCGCGCGGAAAGCCTGCTCGAATCCGTCGAGCGTCTCGACGCGGTAGCCGTCGGCGCCGCATGCCCGCGCGTACGCGGCGAAGTCGGGGTTCTGGAACTCGACGAGCGCCGTCTCCCCGTAGGTGGTGAGCTGGAAGAGCTTGATCAGCTTGAATTCCTCGTCGTCGAAGATGACCCAGATGACGGGGATCTCGTTCTCGACGGCCGTCATCAGCTCGAAGCCGGACAGCGAGTAGCACCCGTCGCCGCAGCCGACGACGACGGTCCGTTCCGGGTGCGCGAGCTTCAGGCCGATGGCCCCGTTGACGTGGCCCGCCATCGGTCCGAACGAACCGGCCTTGCGGAAGTTCTGCCCCTCCTCCAGTTCCACGTAGTAGCCGAGCCAGGCGAGGTGCGCTCCCGCGTCGGCGAGCAGGATCCCCCCGGGCGGCAGCAGCCGGCCGATCGACTGGGCCAGCTCCCCCGGATGGATCTTTCCGGTCAGGTGGACGATGTGGCGGGCCTCGTAGTCGCGGCCCGTGACGTCGATGGCGGGCACCTCGCCGACCTTCTCGTCCAGCGCCCGGTGGAGGGCCGCCACGGCCAGGCGCGCGTCCGCGTGCAGGGGGTAGTCCGGCTTGTAGGCCTTTCGGAACTCGGCCTCGGAGATGTTCACGTGGACGAGCACCTTGTCCGCGAAGAGGTCTTCGCGGTAGTTGAACGTGGCGTGCTGGTTCAGGGAGTTGCCGATGCACAGCACGACGTCGGCCTCGCGGAAGGCCTTCCACGCACTGGAGTGACCGCTGTCCGCGAAGACGCCGACGGACAGCGGGTGTCCCTCCGACACGATGCCCTTGCCGTCCAGCGTGGTGAGCAGGGGGATCCGGAACCGTTCGATCAGCCGCCGGACCTCAGCTCCCGCCCCACTGCGGATCGCGCCGAAGCCGACGAGGGCCACGATCCGCTTCTGCTGCGCGAGCGCCTCGGCCAGCATCACCGCGATGTCCTCCACGCGCGCCGGATCGGGGGCGACCGGCGCCACGTCCAGCCGGATGTCGCGGAAGTTCGTGACCTCGACGCCGTGGTGGGTGAGGTCCTCGGGGACATGGATGTGGACCGGGCCGGGCCTGCCCTCGAACGCGGTGTTGACCGCTTCCTCGAGCACGTCGCACGTGTCCGCGGCGTCGGTGAGCAGGAAGGACTTCTTCGTCGTGGCCGCGAACATGGCCCGCGAGTCGGGCGTCCTGTTCAGGCCCGAGGTTTCGTTGAGCGAGCCCCATCCTTGCCACGCCCTCGACGCGTACCCCGACACGGCCAGCACCGGGTAGGAGTCGGACATCGCCACGGCCAGGCCTGAGAACAGGTTGAAGGCGCCCGGTCCGGCCGTCGCGAAGCAGAAGCCCAGTTCGTTGGTGTACATCGCGTATCCGCAGGCCATGAAGGAGGCGGCCTGCTCGTGCCGTGTGATGACCGGCCGGATCTGCCGTGAATGATTCAGCGCCAGCATCAGGCCGGCGGCGTTCTCTCCGGCGCCGCCGAACGCGGCCCGTACCCCGAGTCCCTCCAGCCCCTTGACCAGGGCTTCGTAAACTCTCATGGCCCTTCCCTCGGCTCGTCCGTTCGCTCCCCCTCACGCATGCTCGAATGTTCGAATTTCCTGCCGCTGGTCGGATTCCGGAATCCAGCTTGCCATTGCCTGGTGCATTCCGCTCCCGCACTTGGGGCGGCCCGTCCCGGTGGAGGTCCCGGGCCGCGAAGCCCCGCCGCAGGCCCGACGCCACCCGTCTGCGCCGTTCCGCGCGACGCCGCCGCATCGGCGCGTCAGGGTTGCCGTGTGTAACGAAGGTGCCCGCAGGCTCGGTCTCCGGCCTCGGGCAGCCGCGCGGCGCCGCCCCGGCACGGCCCCCAGCTTTGCGTTCGGCCGACGGGGTGCGCCCTGGCGAAGAGGCACACATGGACGAGATCGGCCGGTACGAGCAGTACGTGGGCGGGCACCCGGATGTGGAACGGCTCTGTTTCGAGCGGCTTGCCCGTGACCTCATGCGGGTCCAGCTCAAGTCCAGGAAACGCAGTGGTGCCGCCGACATCGCGCGGACGTTCCACGCCAAGGGGATCCTCGGCGCGGAGAACGCGCGCCTGCGGTTCAGCGACGACCTGCCGCCGGATATGCGGACCGGCTTCGCGAGCCCCGGCACCGAGTATCCCGCCACCGTACGGCTCTCGAACGCGAACGGCTCCCGCCAGCCCGACCACGCCCCCGATCTGCGCGGGGCGGCACTGCGCATCGCGGCCGGGCCGGACGAGGCCCACGACCTGCTCATGACGAGCCATCCGGTCTCGCACGCACGCGACGCGCGCGAGTTCGTCGAGTTCGCGAAGGCGATGGCGGGCGCCGACTCCACGCCACGCAAGGCCTTCGCGCTGTTCGTCACGCTGCCGCTCGCGGTCGGCTGGTCCGCCGCCGCACGCATGCGCCACAACGTGCGTGCGGGCACCCGCCACACCGTGCGCAGCCTGGCTCTGGAGACGTACTGGAGCCGCGGCGCCATCCTGTGGGGCGACGCCGGACCGGTCCGGTACCAGCTGCGCCCGGCCGGGGACGCGCCGCCGGCCCCGGACCCCTCCCCCGGTGACCCCGACCATCTGCACCACGAACTCGCGGAGCGGCTGAAGAAGGCGGACGTCGTCTTCGAGCTGTACGTCCAGCGCTACGTCGACGCCCGCCGCACACCCGTCGAGGACGGCACGGCCGAATGGAAGGAGCAGGACACCCCGCCCGTCCGCGTGGCCACACTCACCATCCCGCGCCAGGACATCGACTCCGCCGAGGCCCGGGCCGCTGCCGCACGGGTCGAGCAGCTCGCCTTCAACCCCTGGAACACCACGGAGGCGTTCCGGCCCCTCGGGAACCTCAACCGCGCCCGCAAGGTCGCCTACGAGGCCAGCAGCGCCCACCGCCTGGGCCAGCGGTTCGCCAATGTCCAGCCCCGGCGCAATGACGTACTGGGCGTGCCGTTGCGCGGCGCCTTCCGCGGCCTCAACCGGTTCGTCCCCTGGCACCGGCTGCCCGTACCCCTCGGCCTGCTGAACCTCGTCGCCCTGCGGCAGCAGCTGCGGCGGTCCAACCTGATCGACACCGACCTGCACGAGGCTCCGCCCAGGACGCAGCCCGTGCCGGCGGCCATCGACGAGAGCATGCGGGTCGCGCGGAGCTACGACGGCACCTACAACGACCTGTCCGCGCCGAAAATGGGCGCCATCGGGGCCGCCTTCGGCCGCAACCTTCCCCCGGTCTACCGGCCGGAGCTGTTCGACGTGCCCAACCCGGTCACGGTCAGCAGGGAGCTGCTGCACCGCGACGCCTTCATCCCGGCGCGTTCGCTCAACATCCTGGCCGCCGCCTGGATCCAGTTCCAGGTCCACGACTGGGTCAACCACAAGCGCTACCCGACCGGTACGAAGACCGTCGAGGTACCGCTCCCGCCCGATGTCACGTGGAGGAACACACCGGGCGGACCGACCGAGAAGGTGATGCGCTTCGCCGAGAACGAGGGGCTGCACCCGGCCGACGGCAAGGGGCCGCCCACGCTCTTCGCCAACGCGGCGTCCCACTGGTGGGACGGATCCGAGGTCTACGGTGGCGACAGGGAGACCGGCATGTCGCTGCGCGAACCGGACGGCGGCGCCACCCTGCGGCTGGACGACGGTCACCTTCCGGTCGGGCCGAACGGCCTCCCGCTCACCGGGTTCGCGGAAAGCTGGTGGTACGGCCTCAGCGCGATGCAGACCCTCTTCGCCCGGGAGCACAACGTCGTGTGCGAGGCGTTGCGGCAGGAATACCCGCGCCTGGACGAGGAACGCGTCTACCAGACGGCGCGGCTGGTCGTCTCGGCACTCATCGCGAAGATCCACACCGTGGAATGGACTCCCGCGATCCTCGCCACCGAAGTGATCGACATCGGGTTGAAGACCAACTGGCAGGGTCCGCCGCGCAAATGGCTCGACCAGTTGGGCCTGTGGCTCTTCGAATCGCATGCGCTGACCGGCATCCCCGAAACCTTGCCGGACCACCATGGCGCTCCGTACTCCCTCACCGAGGACTTCGTCACCGTCTACCGCATGCACCCGCTGCTCCCCGACGACTTCGAGATCGTGGACCACCGTCTCGGCCGGCGTCTGGACACCCTCGGGTTCAACGACGTCCAGGGCTCCGCCACGGAAGCGCTGATGCGCAAGACCGGTCTGGCCAACTCGTTGTACTCGCTCGGCACGGCCCATCCAGGCGCGATCACCCTGCACAACTATCCGCGGGCCCTCCAGGCGTTCGAGCGGGACGGCGAGATCATCGACCTGTCCGTGGTCGACCTGGTGCGGACCCGGCGCCGCGGGGTTCCCCGGTACAACGATTTCCGAGTCGGCCTGCACAAGCCGCGCCTGCGGCGGTTCGAAGACCTGTCCTCCGATGCGGAGACGGTCGCCCGCCTGAAGGAGATCTACCGCGAGGTCGATCACATCGACACCATGGTGGGACTCTTCGCCGAGAACCCGCCGCACGGCTTCGGCTTCAGCGACACGGCCTTCCGCATCTTCATCCTGATGGCGACGCGACGCCTCCAGAGCGATCGCTTCCTCACCGTCGACTTCAGGCCGGAGGTGTACACGCCCCTGGGCATGGACTGGATCGAGCGCAACGGCATGACCAGCGTGGTGCTGCGGCACTGCCCCGAACTGGCGGGCTCCCTGCCGCGCACGGCGAGCGCTTTCGCGCCCTGGCGTGTGGCTCCCGCGAACGGCGCCGGGGGAGGTCGCGGATGAGCGGGCCGGGAGGTGTCCGGGAATCAGCCCCGAGCCCGTGGCGGTGAGGGCCACCGCCGTGTCACCCGCCCCGGCGTGGCACCGGTTGCGCCGGGAGCGCGCCTTCGACGGCGGCGCGGTGCGCACCCACGTCCTCTACCTCACCCGGCAGGCCGACGCGCAGTGGCGCCAGGGGCACCACGAGCAGGCGTGCGGAACAGCGCACCAGGCCCTCGACCTCATCGACCGGATCAGCTCCCAGCGGACCGCAGGCCCGCTCAAGGACCTCGTCGCCACCATGGACTCCCACCGGAACCTGGCAGCCGTACGTGACCTGCGCGAACGGATCACCGCCGGCTGACGCGGCTCGGGGAACCCGGCCGAATCAGACGATGGGGGGTCTGCTGGCGCGCGTCAGCCGCCAAACCGTGCGCCACGACATCGGCCGCCGCTCCCCCGCCCCGCCACGCAGCCCCTCGGCGAACCCCTTCGCAAGCACGTTCAGGTTGCCGGAGGCCCGGAACCGCCAGAGGCAGATCAGGCCCCAGGCAGTCAGGTAGACGGGGATGAGGGGGGCGGGCAGACGCCGGAGCGCGACCCAGACCCGGTTGCGGGCCACCATCCGGTAGAACGGCCCGTGCCGGGCCGGGTTCGTCGCCGGGTGATGCACCTCGATGTCCCCGGCGTACCAGCCGATCCGCCCCAGGTCCCAGAGCCGCCAGGACAGGTCCACGCCCTCGTGGAAGAGGAAAAAGTGCCCGGGCCAGCCGCCCACAGCCTCGAAGTCCGCCCGGCGGACCAGGACGATGCCCTCCGCCATGACAGTGACAACTCCCGAGCGGCGGGCATCCCCCGAGCGGAGCCTGGGTACCCAGCGTCCCAGGGTCAGGCCGGTGATCGGGTCGGCGATGCGGGGCTGCACGTAGGCGGCCTGCGGGTGTCGGTCGAACTCGGCGATCAGCCGAGCGAGGATCTGCGGGTCCGGCAGGATCGCGTCGTTGTCGAAGAACAGCACGAACTCGGCCCCGCCGCCGTCGGCCAAGGCCCCAGCGCCGACGTTACGGCCCTGTGGGATACCCGTGTTCTCCGCCAGCACCACCGTGCCCACGCCGTCAGGAACGTAGTCCGGTTCCACCCCATTGCCGACGATGACGACCCGAAGATCCACCCCCTGTTGGCCCAGCACCGACGCCATCGCCGTACGGAATTCCGCATCCCGGTCGTTCATCGTGAGCACGACCACGTCGACGCTGCGCTTGGTTTCCGTGCTCACCTGAACCTGTCCTTCGCTGGCTGGTCCCGCCGCAGCACCGCTATGGGCAAGCCGACCGCTCCATGGGGCCGCGCTCCAACGACCACAGCTCCGCGCAGCGTACTCCCCGAACCCAACGTGGCATGCAATCGGCCGAGTTCGGTAAATCTGCCGAAGAGTTCGAATCAATCACGCCTCGCGCCATCCGGTGGTGGAGGCCCGCTCGGCGGGCCTCCACCTGCACGACCCTCACCAGACGATCTGAACGACCGCGCGTTGCGGTCGGGCGGCCACGCACTGCGAATACGCCTCACGGCGCCTGCGGCCCGGCCTGCCCAGAACAGCGCTGGCACACGCAGAGCCGCTGCTCTGCCGTCGGGGGACGCGTACTGGCGCTCTGACTGGCCCGAACGGAAAGCCGATCGATGGATTTCGGTAGGCGGACCGCAGGGTGTCCGGCCCACCGGGGAAGGGGTCCCACCGTGCCCGACGACGGAGGAGGCCGACATGCCAAGTACCAGTAGATCGGACGGGGGCCCCTGGGGCCGGTTCACCCTGGCGGTGCTCCTTCCCTCCTGGCGGCCCTGGTAGCGATGCCGCCGACGGCCGCCACCAACGGGAACGTGTGGACCACACCGCCTTCCCTACCCGCACCCCAGGCCGCTCTGGCCTCGGCGGCCGCGCCCTGCCCTCCGGGGCAGTCCGGCACCTGCGTCTACGCACTCGGCGGTGTTGGCGCGACACCTGGCGCCGTGGGCACCGTGATGTCCTACAACCGGCTCACCAACGCCTGGTCGAAGCTCCCGTCACTCCCCACCTCCCGGTCCGCCTTGACCGCGGCATCCGCGCCCTGCCCTTCAGGCCGAGCCGGCACCTGCGTCTACGCCATCGGCGGGTACAACGGCAGCGTCCTGGCCACGGTGGAGTCGTACAACCCCGCCACCATCGCCTGGAGCCCTGTCGCCTCGATGACCACCTCACACATGGACCTGTCGTCGGCGGCTGCCCCCTGCCCGCGAGGGCAGACCGGTACCTGCGTCTATGCCGTCGGCGGTAGCGTGAGTGGCGGCGTGACAGCATCGGTGGAGTCGTTCAACCCGGTTACGAATGCCTGGACGACACTGCCATCGATGCCCACGCCCCGCAGCGGTCTGGCAGCCGCAAGCGCCGCGTGCCCGCCGGGCGAGACCGGCACCTGTGTTTACGCTGTGGGCGACTTCGGTGCCGGGGGCGCCGCCGTCGGCACGCTGGAAGCCCTGGACCCACCTGCGACCCTCGACTGACCGCGGCTCGCGGGGGCACGCGGGTGCTCGTGTGCCGGCCGGGGTGACCTCCGGAGCAATACGGCCGGCTTTCTCAACGGGGAGACGCCACGGGGCCGCCCCGGTCCTGGCGACGACGGCCGTGACCTCCTGGCGGCCCCAGCAGACGACCGCATCCTCTCCGTCGTGGCGACGGCGGGAGGCGAGCGGCAGGTCGTCCTGCCGAATCTGACCGGTTCGGACGTCGACCAGGCGCAGGCGGCTCTTTCCGCTGGCCTGGACGCTCGCGACTGGCGAACACGTCGGGCCGGTGCCGCCGGCACGAGGCGGGCAGCAGCACGCCCGTGGCGGTGCCGAGCCCCAGGGGCGGCAGTAGCCCGGCGAGGCGCGAGGCTCACCCGGACCACTGTGGCGCCGCGGCGCCTGACGAGGCCGAAGTGCAGCTCCATGCCGGTGACGCAGACGAGGAGCAGCACGCCCAGTTGCCCGAGGGAGACGGCGGGGAGCAGGAGGAGCGCCAGCTGGAGGAGGCACACCAACAGCGCGTGGTGGTCGATGGCCGGAACGGGGGCGCCGGTCGTCATCCCACGTACGTGAGGGCGGCCGTCCGCCGTCGGCTTCCCGCGGACCCGCGGTTCGTCAGGAGTCACAGAAGTCCGGGTACCGGAACGCGGGTCAGGCGTGGTCGGCGGGCAGATCGGATCGCTGCTGTGCGAGGTCGGTGACGCTGTCCGGGTCCACCACCATCGTGTACCGGAACCTTTCGGGAGCCCTCTCCTCGGTCAGCATGTGATTGTCCGCGAAGCCCCAACTGCCGCCTGTGTAGATGCCCTTGATCCTGCCGTCCACCGTCCCGACGGCGTCGAAGGGGCCGCCCTTCCAGCGGAAGGTCCAGTGGGTCCGGTACCAGGCGTCCAACTGCTCCGGGGCGGCCAGGAACTGCCCGGAGCCCGAGTCCCGGGGATCGGCGACAAGACCCTCAGGCCGGTCGGGCCCAGTGGTCAGTGCGACGAGGCCCGCGGCATCTGCCTCGCCGGCAGCCGGATACGTCCGGCCCTGGTAGACGGCGTAGGCCTTGGGGCTGAAATGGTCAACCTCGGCCAGACGCCTCATCAGAGCGTGCAGAGGCTGGAGCAGATCCTCGCGGTGCTCCTCCAGCTCGGCTACCTCGTCGCGCGGGAAGACGCCGCGGTAGCGGATGCCCCGGCGCCTGAGGTGCTCCTTGGCGAACTGCCCGTGGGAGCCGAGGTAGTCGCCCGTGAGCGTGGCGGGCGTGGCGGCGGCGCACTCGAAGGGCTCGTCGTGCCAGCGGAACGTCCAGCGCACGGCGTACCAGGCTTCGAGGCGCTCCGGCGGAGCCGGGTATCCCACCGAGCCGTTGGCGGCCTCGCGCGGGGTGAGCCCTTCGGGTGCGGGGTGGCCGGGTTCGGGCAGCAGCTCGACATACGGCCACAGACCCGCGGCGGCGCGGGCCCGGTAAGGCCAGCCGCGGAAGACGGCGACCTCGCCCTTGACCGGGACGAGGTGGCCCGCAACGTCAGTCATGGTATTTCCACAGTCTTTTCGTTCTTGTCGAAGAAGCCGACCGCTTCTTCGACGCCGTCGGTGTGCATACGCCAGATCTCCGAACCGCAGCGGCCCTACGCCGACAGCTGGGGGCCTGCCCCAACTCACGGCATGCTCGTGAGCGGCCAGGGGTTCGGGGCATTGCGACGGACCGCCGCGCGTATGTGAACCATGGCCTCGATGGCGCTCATGTCGGTCTTTCCCTCGGTGTGCCGGACATGGTCCTTGCAGAACCACACGGCGTTCTCCGGATGGCCCTCATGCGCAAGCGGCGGGGCGATCGCGCGGACTCCACTTCGCCGGCCGGAACATGATCATCACCCTACGTGCCCGATGGGCCGCAGAGGAGACCCCACCCCGCCGCGCATGCCGGCGGAGGAAGAGCCGGCCGCGGTGAATCCGCCCGCTTGGCTACCCGATCACAACACCCTATTATCGTCGGGACGACGATAATAGGGTGTTGGACATGCCGTCCAGCGTCGCGACCACGTGCTGCGCTCGGACGGAAGCAGCAACGACCCACCATCGCCCTTCGGGAGGCACGTATGACCTCGGCCAGTGACCCAGCGGATAACGCCGCCCATGAAGAGTTGGCGCGGCAGGCGGTGAGCGCGCTGGTGAGGATCGCTTCGGACACCGACCACTGGAAGCAAGATCTCCACTACTACCTCACCTGCGCCCTCGCCGGCGCCACTTCGGGCCACGCCGAGTACCACTACATGGACTGGCTGGACGCATGGCGCAAGCGGTGGATCGCCGCGCGTGAGGCAGCCGACCGGGACGCGGAGACAGCCGAAGAGGCCGCCCTCCACGAGAAGATGCTGACCGCGCTTCGTTTCCATGCCCGTACGGAGCGGGCGCTGCGGAAGCTGGTGCGCCAGTGGACGCGGGCGGACCGCCAGGCGCTCACGGCTTGCGACATCAGGGAGGCCCTGGGCCTGGGCGAGGAGTTCCGGGACTGGACCGAGGCGCTGGAGAACGTGCAGGGCACCGTCCTGGTTCCTGAGATACCCGAGGACGACGAACTGATCGCCTTGATGGAGGAACTGGGAATCCCCCGGGAAGACCACGCCGACATCGCGGCCGCCGCCGAGGCCCTGACCGCCGTCGGCTCGCCGTGGCTGTGGCTGCTGGAGCGGACGCTCGCGCTGCTCCGGTCCCGGATGGGCCGCAGCTTCAACATGCCCGTCGCTCCGGTCATGCCCGACCACGGCCTCGAAGGCTGGTGGTTCTACACCGTGGTCTTCCTGGCCGCGGCCCCTTCCGTGCGGGTCTTCCACCTTGTCAACAAGGTACCGAAGGAGATCTCGGCGGCGAGTCTGGGGATCCTCGGCGAGAAGATCTCCCTCTACCGGACGGGGTCCGGGTACGGCGGACTGGTCCAGCACGACTTCGTGGCGGCCGTCTTCTGCGGGCGTGTCTACCGGCTGGAACAACTCGATTGCGTGGCGTGGAACGAGCGGGTGGAGGTGTTGGTCCCCCACACGGCGCAGCCGCTGACGACCGTGCCGGACCAGGCCTGGGCGGACCGCGTCCACGCGTTCCTGCGCCGCCTTCCGCAGGAGTACGGGGAGGGCGTCCAGTGGGACCTGGGGTCGTTCACCGTCAAGGTCGGGGGCTGGCTGCTCGACCACGCCCTGGACGAGTACCTGCCCGAGGACCACGAACTGCGCCAGTTCACCGCCGCACTCGCCCCCTCCACCCGCACCCCCGACCCCTACCCCGTCCAGGAACCGAACGCGCTGACCGCAGGCGACCGCGATGCGATCAAACACGCCTTCGGACGCTACGTGTACGACCTGGCCGACGCGTTGTCCCTCACCCCGCAGACCGACGTCCAGCACGCCGTGATCGCCCACCTCCAAGCCGGCCGCCATTGGAGCCTGCCCGCGGCCGGGCACCGGATCCACTCGGAGGCGCGCGCGAAGACCGTCGGCACGCCGGCTGTACGGCCCTCCAGGGAGATCCCCGTGGTCGATTGGCGCGACCAGCCCACAGCGGAGGCGGCATGGCAGGCCTACCTGAACGGGAACGAAATCCGTCAGGATGCTTACGGGATCTTCTCCCCGCAACACCTGATGAGGTGTCAACGCGATACCGCTCTGAAGATTCTCCGGAGCGAGGGCTACGACATCCCGTGGCCCCCGCAACCCGCCAAGACGCGGGACACCTGGCTGGGCGACTGGGGCGGAGCATGGATGCCGGCCGATGTGCTCGCGGCCCTTCACACCGTGCCGGAGGACGCCGCACAACGCGCGTGGTATCAGGGAGCGAAGGAAGCCCTGGACATCGCATGGGATATGCACCTCCTTTGGACCACCGATGTGTTCTGACCGGCCCCGCACTCCCTACATGACCACCGTGGCGGGCCGTCGACGGTCACCGGAACTGGATCGGGGGGAGTGGCCGCCAGGCCGACGTCCCGCAGATCAAGGCGCCCAACGCCGTGGGGCCGGCGCCGAAGCACGCGGTGTCGGACACCGTCGTCGCGTCGAGACCCGCTGCACCGCGGCGTGAGCCGCCTGCCCCGGTCGCAATGGCCCGACAAGCCGGCTTCTCACCGCGCAGGGCAAATCTTGAGCCGGTTGCCTGGAAAACGGGCGCGGCCGGTTCTGAGGGGCCCCAACGCGGAGACGCGCTGGGGCTACCCGACGAGCTGTTCTTCTCCACCCTGACCCGACGTCTACTACGCCGCGGCCAGTTCGCCTCCCGTGACGAACTGGCCGCGGCCATCGACACCTTCGTCTTGGCCTACGACGAACACGACGCCAAGCCCTACCGCTGGACCTACGACGGCAGCCCACTCAAAGCCGCATGAACCCCCGAAGGATCAACGCGGCGCTGCGCTAGCGCTGGAAGAGTACTTCCGGATTGTTCGGCGAGGGGCCGTCCAGCAGCGGACTGTGGATCCCCTTCAGCGTCTGGTCGAAGAACGCCGTCACGTACTCGCGGGTGATCACCAGCCCGCGTTCCGGGGAGAGGCCCTGCGTCGGGAACCCGGCCTGCTTCTTGAGCAGGTCCAGGTCGCTGAAGTTGAAGTGGTCGGCGTCGGTGACCGTCAGCCACTCCTTGTAGCCGCCGAGGGCGGCCCATGCCCGCTCCCACGTGGTGTCGTGGCCGCCGGCCGAGTGGTTTTCGGCCGTGCCCAGCATGAGGAACGGCCGGTTGATCTGGCCGGGCATCGGGGTCGGGTGGAAGGTGCCGTCCATGTTCACTCCGGCCCGTACTCGCGGGTCGGCGATCAACGTGGCGGCGGCCGACGCTCCGCCGAGGGAGTGTCCGGCCATGCCGATCTGGTGCTTGTCGATGAGGTGTGCCAGGCGCCACGCGGTATTGCCGTGCGTCAACTGGTCGATCACTAAGGACACGTCCGTCGCGCGGCTGGCGACCACCGAGTCGAAGTTGAGCGCCGGGTTGTCGCAGATCACGCACGACGACGTCTGGCCGTTCGCCAGCGTCTCGCCGCTGTCCTCGTTGGTGTGGCCGACGAGCGCGACGACGTAGCCGTGGCTGGCCAGGTCGGTCGCGAGCGCGGTGAGCGTCATGCGCGGGTTCTCGTGCGCGGCTGAGAGGACCACCAGCGGATACTTGCCCCTCTGCGGCCGCGCGCCGTCGAAGGCGTGGGTGGTGACGCTGGAAAGGGTCTGCGGGGTGACGCCGGAGCTCGCCGGCGTCTTCTGGCGCTGGAGGATTCCGGCTGCCTCGCCGAGGGTCATGTAAGGGGCCGGAGTCCCGGTCCCGGGGACGGCCGGGTAGATCATCGTGACGGTCAGTTGGCGGGGGCCGGATGACGGCACCCACGGGTCGGGACGGTTCGCGTCGGTGAGGTGGATGACCTCCTTGCCGGCGGCGTAGGGGCCGGTCGGCGCGGGGAGGGTGCCTTGGAAGGACCGTGTGGGCGCGGTGGCCGTGGCCGGTGCGGTGTCGAACGGGTGCGTGGCCACCGGTGTGGCCGACGGTGCGGTCGTGGCGGCGAACCCGGCGCCGGTTCCGGTGACGAGGGCGGCGAGCGCCAGCGCCGCGACAGCGCTGATACGGCGATTGCGTTTCATGGGAGCGACGCTAGGTTCCGCAGCTCCTCCGTCGCGTCGGCCGGTGGATGTCACCGTTCCCCAGGCCGTCGGCCCGGGGATGTACCCCGCGTACATCCCCGGGGCGACGCGCGGAGCCGACACCGCTGAATACGATCTCCGTATGGAAGAGCTTCTCCAGCGTCTCTCGACATCGAAGCGCGTGACCTGGCTGACGGACCGGGCCGTGGTACTGGCCACCGCCTGCTTCTACGCGCTGATGCTCTGCTGGTCGATCCGTCGTGGTCCCGGCCTGTTCCGGTTTCCCGGCCTCGGGCCCTTCCAGATGATGGGTCTGTGCGTCGTGCTCGCCCTTCCGGTTCTGCTGATGCGCCGTCTGCCGGCGGCGGTCTTCGCGGCGATCCTGGGCGAATCGGTCCTCGGCCACCTCTTCGGCGTGCGGCCCTTGATCGTGTTCGTCCTGCTCGTCTTCCTGGGCGGGCACCTCGCCGTCCGGCGGCCGAAGGCTGCCGCCGTCGGCTCCATCGCGGCCGTCGCGGCCGCGTTCGTCGAGAACATCCACGTCTACCCCGGGGAGACCGTCAGCGACGCGGCCCAGTGGGCCGGGCAGTTCGCGTTGTGGTTCGCGGTCGCGTGGGTCTTCGGAGGGGTGCATCGCAAACGCCGTGAATACCTCGGAGCCTTGCACGAGCAGAGGGCGGCCCGCGCCGTCATGGCCGAGCGGCTGCGGATCGCCCGCGAACTGCACGACAGCGTCGCGCACAGCATCGGGATCATCACGGTGCTGTCGGGAGCGGCGGCTCGGGTCGTGGAGACCAAGCCCGAGCAGACGCGGCAGGCGCTGACCGGCATCGAAACCACCAGCCGGGAGACGCTGCTCGGGCTCCAGCGCATGCTCGGAGCGCTACGCCGCGCCGAGCCGGACGACGCCATGCCGGGGGCCGCTCCGCTGGCGCCGGCCGGCAGCCTGGCGGATATCCCGCGGCTCGCCGAACGCACGGCCGACGCCGGGGTGCGGGTCCACGTGGCCTGGCGGGGCGAGCGGCGTCCGCTGCCGCCGGAGATCGAGCTGTCGGCGTTCCGGATCGTCCAGGAGTCGGTGACGAACGTGGTGCGGCATTCCGGTGCGCGGACGTGCCGGGTCGCGGTCGGATACGAGCCGACAGGAGTGACGATCGAGGTGGTGGACGACGGGGACGACGGTCCCGGCACGCCCGGCCGTCCGAGGCCCTCGGCAACGGCCGGCGGGAGCGGCTTCGGCCTGCTCGGCATGCGCGAGCGGGTGACGTTGCTGTCCGGCCAGTTCAGCGCCGGCCGGCGTCCGGAGGGCGGATTCCGGGTGGCTGCGAGGCTCCCGGCATGAGCGTGCGAGTACTGCTGGTCGACGACCAGCCGCTGATGCTGGTCGGGCTCGGGATCCTGATCGGCGACACCGCCGACCTGCAGGTGGTCGGGGAGGCCGGCGACGGCGTCGAGGCTGTGCGCCTGGTGCGCGAGCTGCGGCCGGACGTCGTGGTGATGGACATCCGGATGCCGGGCATGGACGGGATCGAGGCGACCCGGCAGGCGACCGCCGAGCCGGACCCGCCCAAGGTGCTGGTGCTGACGACCTTCGACGACGACGAGTACGTCTACGGCGCACTGCGCGCCGGCGCCAGCGGATTCCTGCTCAAGAGCATGGCCCTGGACGCGATCCTGGACGCGATCCGCGTGGTGGCGGCCGGCGACGCGTTGCTCGCGCCGAGCGTCACCCGACGGCTGATCGCCGACTTCGCCGGAACCTCCGCCACCCGCGCGGCCCCCGCACCGGCCACCGAGCCCGCCGCGGACTCAAGTCTCGTCGCTGGGATCACCGACCGGGAGCGCGAGGTGCTGGCACTGGTCGGACAGGGACTGTCGAACGGTGAGATAGCCGAGCGGTTGGTGATCAGCGCGGCGACGGCGAAGACCCATGTCGCGCGTCTGTTCGCCAAGCTCGAGGCCCGGGACCGCGTCCACCTGGCGATCATCGCCTACGAGAACGGACTCACACCGGGTAGACGGTAGGGCAGGGTGAGAAGGAGCAATGGTCAAGACCTGTGCACGAGATGACGTGCGAGCAGGCTGCAGCCCCCACCGAGTTCGATCCGATGCTGACGGTCGTGCAGGTACCGGGTGTGAGCAGTGAGGACGAGATGGTCGCCTGCTTCTTGGGCGGCGAGCTGTCCAGCCAGAGGTTCGGCCAGAACCTCCGGTCCCATCTGGCGGTAGCCGGTCAGGCAGAGCAGTCGCTGACGCATCCGGACCTCTCCGACGCTGGAGCGGACTTCGCACGTCGCGCTCTGCTTGCTGCGACGCGCGGATACGGCGAGAACCGCGACCTGTTCGAGAACTTCCCCGCTCACGTCACGTGGACCCGGACACTCCTGTCCGCCGACGAGGCGGCCGGCGTGCGTTACCTCGACTAGGGCCTGTGTGATGTTGTGATCAGTCGGCGGTCTTCAGGAGGTCGTCGATCCAGATCATTGTGGCGCGGAGGTGGAGGCCGGCGAGGTAGCTCTGGGGCGCCTTGTCGTAGCGGGTGGCGATGCCTCGCCAGGCCTTCAGCTTGTTGATCAGGCGTTCGACGGTGTTCCGCTCTTTGTAGAGGCCGGCGTCGTGGCTGACGGGCCGGCCGCCCCTTGCGCCCTTCTTCTTCCGGTTGGCGGCCTGGTCCTTCTTCTCCGGGATGACTGCCTTGATGTTGCGTTTGCGCAGGTAGGTGCGGTTGCCGCGGGATGAGTAGGCCTTGTCCGCGGCGACCGCGCCGGGTCTGGTGCGGGGGCGGCCGACGGGCAGCCGGACCCGCACCTTGCCCAGCACAGGGATGAACTGAGGGCTGTCGGCGGCCTGTCCGACGGTCAGGACGAACGCGAGCGGACGGCATTGCCGGTCCGCGGCGAGATGAATCTTGGTCGTCAGTCCACCGCGGGACCTGCCGAGCAGGGCTTCCTTCATGCGGAGCTTGCGTCTGAGCCGGACGCGCCGGCGCTCGGCCTGTCCGTTCTGTTCCTCCGGTCCGCCCCTTTTTTCCGGGCCTCCTCCTGCTCGCGCGCAGCCTCTTCCAGGGCCTCCATGAGGTCCTCGCCGATACGCATCCCGGCGGCGTCGTGGTGGGCGCGGACCGTGGTGGAGTCCACGCTGACCAGCGACAAGTCCGTTCTCCCGGTGCGGGCCGCTGCGGCGATCAGGCCTTCCAGCAGGGCGGAGAAGACGCCGGCGTCCCGCCAGACGCGGAAGCGCCCGTAGACGGTGGCCCAGGGCCCGAACTCAGCGGGCATCTCCCGCCACTGGGCACTGGACCGGAACCGCCAGATCACCCCTTCGAACTGTTCCCGCAGTCGCTCGGGGTACGGTCCGTACCTGCCGATCGGCAGGTACGGCTCGATGAACTTCCACTGGGCATCGGTCAGTTGCCTACGCGTCACGGCCACAGTCCTACCGGGTTCCGCTCCACGAAGAGGGCAGAACCCAGCAACTGATCACGACATCACACAGGCCCTAGCACAAGGCAGGTCTGCGGGCGTTCGACGTGCCCAACGAACCGTTCGTCGACGCAGCCCATGCGCTCATCAGAGGCGAGCGATTGCCTCCGCTCATCCTCGTCGGAGAGAGGCAGGACAACCCTCTGGCCTCACCGACACCGCCGACCCGCGTGGCCTCGGCCACGGAGCCGGAATCTTCTCGTCCTGCGGGCAGCAGGTCGTGGCGTTCTCGTACTGGTTTCGCTGCTGGTCGGCTTCGGCCCCGCCCCGACGCGCGAGCCGCCGTCCACCGCCGCCCTTGACGCGGCGTTGCGGCGAGCGCTCGCACAGACCGGCGCGCCCGGCGTGGTCCCCGCGGTGCAGACACCCCAGTACACCTGGACGCGCGCGGTCGGGGTGGCGGACACGGCCACGGGCGGGGCGATGACCGAAGCCATGCCCACCCGCATCGCCAGCGTCACTGCTGCTACAGGCCGCCGCCGACGGCCTGCTGTCCCGAACTCGCCCCTGTCAGGCACCCTGCCGGCTTGGCGGCAAGCCGGACGCGCATGCCGTCGTACTCCACGGTTTCGCCCGGCAGGATCAGCAGCCCGGGCTCGCCTTCCTGACACGCCCCGTCGATCCTGCGCACTTGCGCCGCTTGGCCGAGTGCGCCGGCCATGAACACCGTCGGGTCGACCTCCCACCCGTGCTCGGCCAGCCACCCCTCCAAGGCCGCGCAATCCTCCGCCTGCGCCCCGCGCGGCCATATGAACCACTCCGCCATGCCCTTCCCCCCTGCAGCTCGTCGGACCAACCGCCCGATCCTGACACCGCCCACTGACAAACGCCGTTGGATATCAGAGGGGCGCGCGTGGCGGGGAGGGCATCGGGCAGTGGACCCGGAGGGTGAGAGGGGCCGGCTCCTGTCTTTCGAAGACGTGGGGGCGCACCCGAGCCTTCGAATATGATGGTGCGTCGTGTGCTGCACACCACTCGTGGGCCAGCCGCCCTCAGGGGGCTGGGGACGTCGTGCCCGTCGATCACGGGGAGACCGAGCAGCTGCGCGGCCCCGTACAAAACCTGAACGGCACTGGCGCCCGGTCTTGCCGGGGGTGCCGGTGTACCGGCCCGGTTCAGCGCCGCGGTTGTCGGCGGCGACGGGCGTGCCCTCGTTGTGGCAGAAGGCTCAGGCCAGACCGCTATCGTCATCGATCTTCACGCGGCCGGTCTCGTCGGGGCGCATCTCTACGGGAACCTTGTGCAAGAGCATGTCGCGGCATCCGCGCACCGGGTTTGGCCGGCCCCCTTCACCGCCCCCGCCCGGTGCTTCCCAGCCATCTTTCGCAGCCGTCGGGCCTCTGGGAACGGCAGTGGGCGATATCTTCGTCACCCTGGTGGAGGGTGCCAACTGCTGGCGCTCGCCCCTTACTGGGCACGCATCAGGGCTGTGCTGGACTCCGACATCTTCCACCGGGCCCGCACCGTCGCCGAACACGGCGCGGGCCACCTCTTCAACGACCTGCACACCTCGGTGAGCTGGGACGACAACACGCTCACACTGGCCCACCGGAAACAGAACATGCCCCGCCACTCCGGGAGCACCGGCCTGCTGCTGATCCCCTCGGCGTTCACCGGCCCCGCCTTGCGCACCCGGGTGCGACCGCCGGACCCGCCGCAACTCGCCTATCCAGCACGCGGCATCGACACGCTCTGGGAATCCCGACCCGCCACAGAATCCTGCGCCCTCGCCCCGGTCCTCGGCCGCTCACGGACTCTGCTGCTCACCGAACTGGATACCCCGGCCTCCACCACCGAGCTCGCCCACCGCACCGGGCTCTCCCCGGCGGGGGTATCCCAATATCTCACCGCGCTGCGCAACGCGGGCCTGGTCAGCGCCCACCGCGCCGGCCGTTCCGTCCTCTACGCCCGCACCACTGCCGCCGAAGCCCTCCTCGAAGCCGCCTCCGCCTGACGGTCTGATCCCACCATGGGTCGAGTCGGCGGAGTGACGGGATACCTAGGCGACGGGGACCATCTGTCAGGCGACCGCTGGTCTAACTGCCGGCTGCACAAGAAAGATCATCGCCATCAGCGAGGCCCCAGCCGAGACGATCTTCTTCATCGAGAGAGCCCTTGCCGATGAGAGCTCCCTGGATTTTCACACGTTCGGCAGGCAATTCCCAATGCCATCCGTCACGTTCACCCGGAACGACGTCCCGAGATCGCCCATGCCCGTCGCGGGCGTCGGATCCTTCTCCGTCTAGCCGAGTTCACCGCGGCGGAGGGCGTCCCTTAGCTCGCTGAGCTTCGCGGTCGTTGCCGGGGTCCGCTCCTGTGCTTGTTCAGCGAGTCGGAGGGCATCGTCGATCTCGCTGAGCTTCCTGGAGGACAGGACGGCCGCCCGCTCTATCAGGTCGTCCCGGGACACGGTCGTCAGCCACGTGCACGGGGTGAAGCCTGGACGCGGGAACGCGAGCCGCAGCACGCCTTCGAGCGGCAGCCCTTCACCGGCGCCGACCGTCACTTCGATGCCCAGACCGCTGATGTCGAGGCCCGCCGGAGCGACGACCTGCATCACCTGGAACCCGGACGCGTCGTCTCCTGACAGCAGTACGACCAACCTCCGCTCGTCGAACTGGACCCACCAGACTTCGCCACGTTGCACAAGCCCTCCGATACGCTTCACACGGGTCGAATCCCGACGCCGGGCCCGGAAGTTGGTACTCGGCCTGTTGTCGGACCTGCCGCGCAAGAACTGCTGGACCATCGCCGAGTGGGCCGGGGGCAGGACCCCGGACGCCCCGACGGGCGATCAGGTTGGTGTTGGCCCCGGATTTCCGTGGGCCCACTCCGCTGCCCCACGTACGACCCGCCTCCTGCCGATCCGCGACACCGCGGAGAAGCACTCGGCGAAGGCATGGTCGAAACACGAGCCGGTCCGGCCCGCAGAGAGGTCGTTCCCACGGATCAGCTCGGCTGTGGGCTCTTCGAAGCCGCTGGTCCGTCCCGTCCGGGCACCGGAACGCGGTCAGGTGCCCTGGTGGAGTGTAAGGGTCCAGGTGTGGACGGTGTACTCGGTGGGGTGGTCGGGGTGCTGCTCGGTGAGGATCGCGGTGATGCGGTTGCCGCTGCGGCGCAGCGTTCCGATGTGGCGATAGGTCTCGTCGGGGGCGACGGGAAGCAGTTCGGCGAGGACGGTGTCGTCGAGCCGGCGACCGACGGCGCGCAGCACCCCGGCGTCGAGAACCAGGATGGTGCCGTCCTCCAGGACGAGCGGCCTCCGGGTCGTCGGGTCGGCGAGCAGCGGTCCGCGTTCGATGACGCCGCCGGGCAGCAGCCGGACCACCCGGCTGCTGGTCGGGATCCTGCGGTCGGTCTCGACGACGCGGACGCCGGTACCGACGACGTAGTGGCCGTAGCTGCGCCAGGAGTCGACGAGGGCGCCGTCGCGGTCGTACTCCCCGGTGTCGAAGGAGTCGTAACCCTCGAGGCCGAGCAGGAAGCGGCCCCCGCGGACGGCCGCGCCGCGTTCCCCGCGCAGTTCGGCGATCAGGGTGCCGTCGGCCAGGTCGAGCAGGAGGGCCGGGCCGAGGAAGCCCCAGGCGGTGTACTCGAAGGAGTCCGTGGTGACCAGGATCCGGCCGCTGGAGATGTGGGCAGCGTTGGGCATGCCGACGCACCTGTGGGTCCAGCGGGTGCGGCCCGCGGCGTCGACACAGGTGATCTTCTTGGCCTTGCCGTGGATACGCAGGTCGTCCCGCCGGGCGAGCGGCCGCCCTTCGGGACTGTCCTCCTCGTACGGCGGTTTGCCGACCGTACGTTGGTGGTCCACCACGGTGACGCTCCAGTTGACGGACGTCGCCCCCTCGGTGCAGCCGCTCTCCTCGGGCTTCAGCATGACCGCAATGCTAGTGCCGTGCCGTCAGGCAAGGTTCGCCCTGTTGATGACCTGGGGGCGCGATCGAAGACCTGACAGGATCCCCCCATGGAGATCCGCCACATCACTCGGGTCGAGGCCGTCCAGGACGCCGGGCATCTCTTCGATGTGCCCCCTCTGCCGGAGGTGACTGAGAGGTTTCTGACGGACGAGCGCCACCACCTCCTGATCGCCT
The DNA here is from genome assembly GCF_002028425.1 of Streptomyces katrae. Lineage (GTDB taxonomy): Bacteria > Actinomycetota > Actinomycetes > Streptomycetales > Streptomycetaceae > Streptomyces > Streptomyces katrae_A. The sequence continues at coordinate 40,682 of NZ_CP020042.1, forward strand.
ATGTCGATGGCGCCCCAGCGGGGATGGTCACCGGCGTCGAGATGACACACCCGGACAAGGGGACCGAGATGTTCCTGTACGAGCTGGGCGTGGACGAGTCGTTCCGCGGGCGAGGTGTCGGGCGGGCCCTGACGTCGGCGCTTGCGGACCTGGCGCGCGAACGGGACTGCTACGGCATGTGGGTGATCACAGACGAGGACAACGTGGCGGCACGGGCGACTTACCGTCGCGCCGGAGGCATCCCGGAGGAGAAGCAAGTGGTGCTCGTCTGGACCTTCGACCAGGCGTAGATCCACAGAGTGCGGCAACCTGCCGCACAAGGCAGTTGTGACGCGCGCTTCCCGGATGGCGATGAGGGGAGACGGCTCCCGCGGATCGTCCGCCGGGGCACCGGATCGGTGGGGGCCTGGCGGCTCGTACGCCGCGTTGTGGGGCACGAGCCACGTCTCGCCGTGCTCGTGGCGCAGACGCTTGATGGTGGCTTCGCCGTCGAGCGTGGCGATGAGTCGCCGTGGACGGCGGCACTGCCGGCGGACGGTCACGATGTCACCGTCGCGCATCGCGGCCTCGATCACGCTGTCGCCGGCGACTTGGAACCGCCGGGTTCTCCGATTCTCGGAGGCGTCAGCCCGGTAACACGAACGGGACCGTGCCGATCGCTTTCAGTCCGACGTGGGCTCAAGAGCGGGCCGGACCGTTCCGCGCTTCTGATCCTCAAACATGTCCCTCGCCCGTACACGCTTTGTAGGCGGATACGTCGTCCAGGATCACGTAGATCGGGCGGCGTCCGAGCGGGTGGTGCGGGTGACCTTCAAGAGCCGGCTGAAGACGGCCAAGCCGGACTTCCCGTCGACTGCGGCCGAGTCGCCCATCACCCAGAGGGCCGCAGGGCAAGGCGGGTGAACATTGGGCGATTCTGTGTCCCGCCCAGGCATGGTCGGGGGATAACCGTGAGGAGGATCGGCAGTCGGCAGGGCTGCCTGCGCGAGCGACGGGGGTGCGACATGGCGGTCATCTGCGACTGGAATGTGGATAACCTCTACGGGACCGGTGGCCGCTGCAGGCCCGAGGACGAGGCTGCGTACGCGGCCAACCAGAACGCATCGACCACGGCATCCAGGTCAGCCATGCCCTGCCGGCCCGCGTCGAGCACGCCTCCAGCCTCGCCACCCTCCGCGACCCGTGAAACACGGCCGCCGTATCCGGCGGACCTGCCAAGCGCCGAAGTCCTCCCGGCCGTCCCCCTTGCCGCCCCCGTCGGCACGACCACACCCCGGCCGTGCCGCTTCCACCGCATCCGAAGGATGACCCATGCCGCTGAAAAAATACGGTGTCCTGGCCGCCCGCGCAGTCGACCGGCGCCGGGAGGGATCCAGCGACACGCCGCACTACCAGATCCACCTCACCGACAACGCCGGCACCCACTACCGGGCCGCTGTCAACGTCGAGTCCCAGCAAGCACCCTCGGAGCTGCTGTACCTGGCTGACGACGACTTCCGCCACCCGGTGACCGAACTGCTCCCGCCAGCCGGCAGCGGATGGACGGCTCTGGCATCGCAACCTGGGAAGGCCAGCCTGGACTTCATCCGCGGCAACCTGTTCGATCCCGCCTCGATGCGACTGCTCCCGCCCGACCTCGCGGGCGCCGACAACGACCTGGCCGACCTGCTCGACCACTACGTGCAGCGGGCCATCGCCGACCCCACCGCCACCCTGTACCTCTTCGGGCAACGGTTCGGCCCCGAGGCGAACATCCCCGACAAGGTGTTCGGGTTCCGGCCCGGCAACGGTGTCCACGACATCCACATGAACCAAGGCAACAGCGGAAAGTTCCGCTCCGACAACGGGATCTGGCAGGACGGCGCCCTGCTCGTACACCTACCCGCCGAAAACCGCTGGGTCGCGGTCTTCCTTGCCTTCCAGTCCCAGGCCTGGCACACCGACGACACCACCGGCCACCCCATCGACACGGCCCCGCCCCGCCCCGCGACCGTGAGGAACCCCTGCGGATCATGGCGGCACTGGTCAACCCCACCAGCTCGGCACCCGCAGCCGAAACCGTCACCCTGCTCAACGCCTCCCCCACGCCGGTCAACCTCCAGGGCTGGCACCTCGCCGACCGCAGCCAGCACACCCTCCCGCTCCCCGCCGGCCTGCTGCAGCCCGGCACCACCCTCACCATCACGGGCGGCAACGGATTCCACCTGGACAACCAAGGCGGCACGATCACCCTCCTCAACCCGGATGGCCTCAAGGTCCACGGCGTCGCCTACACCGCGCGACAAGCCGAACGTGAGGGACAGACCATCACCTTCTGAACACCGCCGGCCCATGCTCCGGCGGGCTGTGTGACGGGCCCCCTTCGTGTCCCCGAAATCAGGAACAGGGATCACTCTCCCCCACCGACATCAACACCGACCAGCGGCTGCCGGCCACCCGAACCTGGCCCTTGCCACTGGGCTCTGCGGGTGATTTCCGAAGCCGCACTGGTGAAGATCGCGATGAACGGTGACGTCGCTTCTATTGATCAGAAACTCAAAGGGTTCTCTTCGAGGGTGTAGCGGACGTGCGGGCCGTGGAAGTAGCCGCGGACGATGTGCGGCTGGCGCTGACGGCGGTGGAAGAACCGTCGTGTCTCGCTGGCGAGTTGGGCCTGGGTACGGGCTTTGCTGCTCGCGGGAAGGCTCCGTTTGAGGTCTGCGTTGACGAGCTCGTCGGGGTTGAGTTCGGGCGAATACGACGGCAGGAAGTGCAGCTCGACCTGGTCGGCGTGATCGGCCAGCCAGTCGCGGACCGTGCGGGACCGGTGGGCTGAATGCCGGTCCACCACGAGGTGGATCTTGCGGTCGAAGTGGCCGGCGAGGCGGTCGAGGAACCGGCACATCACGTTCGCGTCGAAGCTCTCGGTGAACACCATGAAGTGCATGCGGCCCTTCGTGCTGATCGCCGACATCGCGTTCACGGAGATCCGGTTCCCGGTCCGCCGGACGATCGGGGTGCGGCCCCGCTCGCCCCAGGTGCGGCCGCTGACCTGGTCGGAGCGGATGCCGACCTGGTCGGCGAAGAGGACCTCGCCGCCCTCCGCCTTCGCCTTCGCGCGGATCGCCGGCCAGGTCTCCTCCAGCCAGACCCGCACCCCCTCCGGGTCCTGCTCGACCGCCCGCTTGTCGGGCCGCTGGAACGACAGCCCCCACCGCTTGAGGTACTTGCCCACCCCCGGCTCGGTCAGCCGCACCCGGTACAACTTCGCGATCAGTACGCCGACCTGGCCACGCGTCCACAGCTGCCCGGATAACCCAAGGTCACAAGGGCGGTGATCGAGTACCGCCTGGCGAAGGGCCGCCTGCTCGGCCTCGGACAGCACCTGATGCTCGCCCACGCGCTTGCCCCGCGGGCGAGCGGTCAGCGCATCACGCCCGCCGGCCAGCCATTTCGCCCACCAGCCGTCCACCGCCTTCAGCGAGACCTTGAACACCGCCGCAACCTCCGCACGGTCGCGGCCCTCCACCAGCGCGGCCACCGCCCGCAGCCGCAACGCTTCCTGCGCCGTCGGCGACAGGTGCCGCGCGTCCCCCACCAGATCACTCACACCACTACAACGACCCAGAACCCCAACCGTTTCGGATCAATAACCTCTTCGGCAGAAGTTCGTTGACGAAGGGTCGAATCGGTGGATGGCTTTCGAGAGCGTCGACGGGCAACCGCCTGGCTTCAGCAAAGCCGCGCCGACGAGGCCGGCGGCATTGGCCTGACAGACGAGGGCACACACGGGCTCTTCGCTGCGTTAGGTGACGTCGATTTTCAGGCGCTGAGCATGGGGAAGGTATATCGCTTCGTGGCGGGGGTCGATCAGCAGGCCCGTCCGCTGAGTGCGCAGGAGCTGGCGGTGCTGGGTGACCCGATGGCCGCGCTGCTGTTGCGCCAGGGCAAGTTCCCGATGACGGTACAGGACCTACTTGCCGAACTTCCCCAGCCGGCGACGACTGCGGACCAGTCCGTCTACCTGATCAGCGAGGCCGGGCAGATTCCACCCGTCGCCGGACTCGATCTGCCGCGTGACATGCGGTTCGCGATCACTCGCGCCACCAGCGGCCGTGAAGTCGACCTGCTGGTGAGTACCGGGGCCAACGGCGACCCGGCAACGACCTTCCTCCAGGTCGCAGCCTGGGATCCGGCTGCGAAGGCCTTCAACTACTACATGCGGATCAGCCCGGTCTGGGTCTGGGCAGGCAACTCGTTGTCCGCCCTCGCCCCCGGTTCCCGCGGGAACGGCTGCTTCGACAGCCACATCAACGGCAGTGTGGTGATGAAGGAACTGAAACTGCCTTGGATCAACTGGCAGTCCCAGGCCGCGACGATCCAGCTCGCCTCCGACGACCCCCTGCGCGGCAACCCGCTGTACCAGCAGGTCATCGGTGCCCAGAACCTTGAACTGACCGTCCGTTCGCTGATCAGTCGCTGGACGGCCTCCCGCCTGGCTGTTGTCACGCAGGACGGCAAGGTGGAGCATCCTGACCAACTGATGCGCCACCTGTTCACCAGCACCGCGGTGAACCTGGCCAGCACGGCAACACAGAGCTCCACGATCACGCCCTCCGGCGGCGATCTGACGCTGCCCACGGGCTTCTGGCTGAACGGCGACGCACTCCTGGACGACCTCATACTGCCCGTCAACGCCTCCCTCCCTGCTGCGCCAGCTGCCCATTACGTCGCCAGTCTGTCCACGTTCGACTTCCGTCTGGAGGAAAAGACCAGCGGCTTTTCCCAGCCCGGCGACACCTTTTTCGCGTTCGTCGTACCCGAGGCGGCCTACGAGGACAACGACGTCGTACGCCAAATGGTGCAACAGGGCATCATTTCCGCCAAGTTCGCCGCTTGCGCGCTCATGGTCGATTTCACCAACCCGATCTTCAGCCCAGACCGGGCGCAGCTCATGGACCACGTTCCCATTACTGCGACGGACACGGCGGGGTTGCAGGACCAGATCGTCCAGGCGATCGTGAAATCCGCCGCGGGACTTCCGCCCGACAGCCCCGAAAGCCGGTTCGCTACTGGCTGGGCCCTTTCCGAAAGTGCCTGGCCCCAAGCTTTCGCCAACCGCATCGACGACTATCTCGGTCACGTCGGCATGCGGATCCGCACGTCCTCCGGCTTCCTCGACTACGTCAAACTGGCCGAGTCCCGCCGCCGCGACTTCAAGGCGATGCGCCTCAACGAGTTCGAGCTGACCCTGCCGACCACCAACATCCCCGCAGACGCGCCCCGCCTCCGAATGAACGATGACGGCACGGTCGTGCCCAGCCCGTGACAGCCGACACCGTCCTCTGATCCCTTGGCCCCGGTCACCTTTCAGCGAAGGAGCCCCTCATGAGCCCGCTCGACTCCTACGGCCCGCCCGGAAGCCTCGACGATCTCGACGAAACCGGACTGAAGGCATGGAACATCTTCATCAGCGAGAACGTCGACCGATCGATCCAGGGCCCCGACCCCACTCAGGTCCTCAACGACAGCCCCCGTAGCCAGTTTTACAACCTGACCAAGACCGACACCGCGGCCGACGTCCAGGAGGCCATCGTCACCTGGACGGCCTTCCCGCGTCTGATCAAAGTCCACTCTCTGAGCGACACTCAGCGATGGAAGCGTGCCGACGCCAGCCGGGACGTTCAGGACGAGTACTGCGAGTGGAGCGTCACCCGCAACGCCGCTGGGAAGATCACCAAGGTCATGTTCACATGCGAGGGCCCTGAGTACTGGCAGCTCCTTGCGCAGTCGGCCCCGGCCAAGGTCCTCGAGCTGTACCAGACGCACATCAGCCCCAACGTCAAGCACGGCGATCTCTTCGGATCCACCGGCACCTACAACGCCCGTAACCAGTGGAATGACTCCACGGCCCATGGCGCCATGCACCTGATCCAGCGCAACAACACCCTCGGCGCCGAAATCGAACTCGCGGCTGCGGCCACCATCGTGCGGGTCATCAACGGCCACGAGCTGGCCGCCGAGCAGGAACTCATCCAGTGCAGCCAGTACGGTGAGCCGGAGCGCAACAGCGACCCGCACATCGGCGGAGCAGTGAACGCCATCGCCCGGCAGAAGGCCGATATCTCCCTCGCCAACCCGGTCGGCCTCTACTTCGACAACCTGGCGACAGACGGCTGGGCCACCCCGGACGGCTCCGACCCCAAGAGCTACTGGATCAGGCAGCGCGGTGACGAATCGCACCCTGTCCGGTTCGTTTACGAGGTGCCCCAGGACAAGGGCTTCACCGTCGGGGACATCACCATCAACGGAAGGCCCATCCAATACGGCGCGCAGATCGCCGACTTCATCACCATCAAGTTGACCGCCGTCGCCTGCCGCTTCGGGCAGAGCACCACCCAGCCGAAGACCGCCTGCGCGCAACTGGCCCCCGCCCCTGTCGAGCCGGCCGCGGTCGCCCGGAACATCAGCGCGATCTCCGGCGGTGGTTACCACGCCGCCTCAGCCCTTACCTCCCACACGCGCCGCCGCTGAGCGGCGCGGAACGCGAGGTCGCGGCCAGATGGAGGAAACCTGTCTGGCTTCATCAGCGTGATTACGACGCGTGAACAAGCTGGACGCCACGGCCTGGCCGACAGTCTGGCGTGGGCAGCCGTCGGTGCCGACGACGCCTCCGGCATCACGCTCACCGCCTGCATACGGGCGGAAGCCGGGGAGCCCGGAAAGGCCCAGGAGCATGAGCCGATCCTTACGGCGCGGGAGCACGGCGGAAGGCTCTGGGCCGCAGTCTCGTGCAACCCTCCAGCCCCCTTCAGGTGCGACCCTCCCGAGGGCTGGCGATCCCTGGACGTCGGGGCCCGACCCGGTGTCGAAGAGCGCCGGCGCCGGGACGGTGCCGTCTGCCAGGAGGACCCCGACCCAGCCCTCGTGAGACGGTTGTCTATCCCCGGCCGTAGTACTTACTGATCTCCTGGCGGTAGTCGGGCTCGCGCAGGTGGTGGCCGGGGTGGAACTCAGGAGCCGCCTTGATCTGGTCCTTGGTGCGGTCCACGTGGACCGTCTTGTTCTCCGAGTCCACCCGGGTGATCGTCCCCGCCGGGAGCAGGACCTCCTTGCCGAAGATCCACACGCCGGTGTCGACCACGAGGTAGGCGTCGGAGACCTCGTTGGAGTGACGGTCGACCTTGCCGATGCGGCCGTCGAGCGCTTCCACGCTGTAGCCCCTCAGGTCTTCGCCCGTCGGATGGATGATGCCGGAACGGTAGGCCCACATGTCGTCGGTCATGTCCAACTCCTTCGGAGAGCGTTCGGTGTCTGTCTGCCTGTCGCGCTTCTCGCTGTGGCGCGCTTGCCCCGGAAGCCGGACCTCACACGCCCGCTTCCCGTGGCCGGGTGCGGGCAGCCGGACGGTGACAGCAGCGCGCGGCAGGAGGGTGCCGGAATGGGTCCGACTCGTGGACCGGGCGTCCGGCCTGGGCGGCGTCTTCGTGGGCAGGGTGGCTGCGGCACGGAGGCCGGGAGCGTGGAACTGGTCGAGCACGGGGTTCAGCGAGACGCTGACCCCCGACCCCGACCTCCCGCCGGAGGCCGCCTTCAACCCGCTCGCGTTGGCCTCAAGGACGATGTCCTCGAAGTGGACCTGTTCACCTTCGAGGAGCGCGAGGCGCAGCGGAAGTGGAGGGAGGAGACTGCCAAGGAGGCCGCCGCCGCCCAAGCCAAGGTGGACAAGGCGAACAAGGCCGCGGAGGAGATCGGCAGTAAGAAGGCGGTCGGCGCCGAAGGTGAGCAGCTGCGCGGATCGTCCAGCGGGCCCAGGAGGCCAGCGGCACCGAGGAGGAGCTCATGGGATCGATTGTGTTTCGCGGCGGCCGGTCCGCGCGTGCAGAGGCGGTTCACCCGTAAGGGCGCTCCTCCCGGGCCGCCACCAGGGGTGTGGTGAGGGCTTCGCCCCTGGTCACAAGGGGTCGACGGGACCGGTCGCGGCCTGGCTTCAGGTGCTCCGTCCCGGTGGCGGGTCGGCAGGATGCCGTGCAGTTGGAAGAAGGCACTGATGCAGGAGGACCACCCTTGACCACCGTCGACCGCCGCGAAGGCACAGGCTTAGACGTTCCCTCCGGACCGGCACTGTGATCCCGGCACAGGCCACAGGGCCTGTACGGCACGTACGCGTCGTGGTCGTCGGGGCCGGGTTCTCCGGTATCGGCGCCGCCATCCGGCTCCGCCAGGCCGGGGTCCGCGATGTGCTCGTCCTGGAGAAGGGATCCCAACTCGGCGGCACGTGGCGGGAGAACACCTACCCGGGCTGCGCCTGTGACGTGCCCTCGACGCTCTACAGCTACTCCTTCACCCCGGACACCGCCTGGAGCAGGCTCTTCGCCGGACAGCGCGAGATCCACGCTTACCTGCGGACCACGGCCGAGCGCCACGGGCTCGGCGGCGACGTACTGCGCTGCGGAGTGCGCGTGCTGGGAGCGCGGTGGGATTTGGCGGCCGGGCGCTGGCGGCTGGAGACCAGCGACGGGGCCTACAGCGCCGAGGTGCTGGTCCTGGCCACCGGGCCGTGGCACGTCCCGCGCCACCTCGATGTGCCCGGGGTCGAGGAGTTCGACGGGCCCGTGCTCCATACCGCCGAGTGGGACGACAGTGTCGAACTGGCCGGGCGCCGCGTGACCGTCGTAGGGAGTGGAGCCTCCGCCGTCCAGGTCGTCCCGGCCATCCAGTCCCGCGCGGCGGCGGTCCGTCTCTTCCAGCGGACCGCCCAGTGGGTGCTGCCCAAACCCGACCTGGCGCTGCCCGCGGCACTCAACCGGTCCCTGGACCGCCTGCCCGGTGCCCGCAGCGCCATGCGCTCCGGGCAGTACGCGCTCCAGGAGGGCTTCGGCTACGCCTTCCGCCACCCGCACCTCGCCCGCGTCCTCGAGGCGGGGGCCCGTGCGCACCTGCGGCTCGCGGTCCGCGACCGGCGGCTGCGCCAGGCGCTGACGCCGGACTACCGGCTGGGCTGCAAGCGTCTGCTGACCTCCAGCACCTTCTACCCCGCCCTGGCCCGGCCGCATGTCCGTCTGCATCCCACCGCCGTGACGGCCGTACGCGGGAACGAGGTCATCGGCGCCGACGGCACCGCGGCCCCCACCGACGTCCTCATCACGGCCACGGGCTTCCGCGTCGGTGAACTGCCCCTGGCCCGCAGCCTGTACGGTCCGGGCGGCCGGAGCCTGCACGAAGCCTGGGGCGGCGAGCCGAAGGCGTATCTCGGCACCAGCGTCAGCGGATTCCCGAACCTCTTCCTGCTCCTGGGTCCCAACCTGCTCGGCGGATCCACCTCCGCGATCACCGTCCTGGAAGCCCAGCTGACCTACCTCACCGCCGCCCTGGCCCTCCTCGACGAGGGCGGTCACCGCGCGCTGGAGGTGCGGCCCGGCGTTCAGGCCGCGTACAACTCGGCGGTGCAGGAGGCGCTGGAGAGCACCGTGTACAACTCCGGCGGCTGCACCAGCTACTACTTCAGCCCTAGCGGGCGCAACACCTTCGCCTGGCCGTGGTCCACCGGGCACCTCGTCCGCAGGCTGAGCCGCTTCGACCCCGCCTCCTACACCTGGCACGAACCGACCGCTACGCCCCCTCGGGCAGGGAGTCCGGTTCCCGCGCGAAGTGAGCGGCCATGACGCGCCGCCAAAGGCCCCCGAAGCCGCAGCCCTACGATCGGGAGCTCGACGCCCACCTGCCCCCGGGCCGCGCCCCCGAGCCGGTGGCCGCCCCCACCGGCTGGTACTTCGCCCGCTTCAGCAGGCATCTGCGCCGCGGACAGGTGGTACCGGTCACGTACATGTCCTACGAGTACGCCCTGTTCCGGACGGACAGCGGACAGGTCGGCATGATCGAGAGCCAGTGCTGCCACATGGGGGCGCATCTGGCCCGCGGCGGCTACGTCCGCGAGGAGAGCCTGACCTGCGGCTTCCACGCCTGGGAATTCGACGTCGCCGGCCGCTGCGTGAAGATCCCCGGCGGCTGCCGCATCCCCGCGCGGGCCGCGCGGCGCAGCCTGACCGTGGTGGAGCACGCCGGATGCGTCTGGTTCTGGCACGGGCCCGGCCCGGCGCGGCCGTTCGCCGGCCTCGACCAGGCGTGCGACCGCCGGCGCTTCTCGGGGTGTCTGTCAGCCGCAGCACGGTGCTCCGGCTGGTCGACGCTCTGCCCGATCCCGAGGTGGCCGCCCCGCGTGTGGTCGGTGTCGACGAGTACGCCACCCGCAAAGGCCGCCACTACGGCACCGTCCTGGTCGACATCGAAACCCGCCGCCCTATCGACCTGCTGCCGGACCGGGAAGCGTCCAGCCTGGCGGCCTGGCTCGCCGATCGGCCAGGCATTGAGGTCATCTGCCGGGACCGGGCACCGTTCTTCGCCGAAGGCGCCAGCGCCGGCGCACCGCAGGCCGTCCAGGTCGCGGACCGGTGGCATCTCTGGCACAACCTGAGCGAAGCCGCCGAGCGCGCTGTCGCCCAGCACCGCAGCTGCCTCGGCGCCCTTGTCCCGGCCGCCCCTGGACCTGAGCCGGAGCCCGCCCTGGAAGAGGAACCGCCCGGTTCGCCCTGGCCGACCGGGCACCGGTTCGCCGACCGCATCTGGGCCCGCCACGCCGCCGTCCACGCGCTGCTGGAAGCCGGGCACAGCCGCCGCTCAATCCAGCGTCAGCTCGGCATGACCTGGCGGACCGTCAAGCAGCTCGCCGACGCAGCGGCTCCGGAGGAGCTGTTCACCGGCCAGTGGCAGAACCGGCCCTCGGTCCTCGATGACTACAAGCCCTACCTGGACGACCGGTGGAACGAGGGTGTCACCAACGCCTGGAAACTGTGGGAAGAGATCGTGCCGCTCGGTTACAAAGGCAGCTACCAGCGCGTCCGTGCCTACCTGCACAAGAAGCGCACCTCACCGCGCCCGGTGACCGCCCGGCAGCCCTCGCCCCGGACCGTCTCCAGATGGATCCTCAGCCGTCCGGAGACCCTCACCGAGCCCGAGCAGCTGCACCTCAAGACCGTCCGCACTCACTGCCCCGAGCTCGATGCCCTCACCCGGCATGTCCGTTCCTTCGCGGTCATGCTCACCGAGCGCAGGGGCGAACGCCTCCCGGACTGGCTCGACGCCGTCCGGCAGGATGACCTGCCCAGTCTCCACACGCTCGCCGCCGGCATCGACCGCGACCTCGCCGCCGTCGTCGCCGGGTTGACCCTGCCCTGGAGCTCGGGCGCGGTCGAGGGGCATGTCAACCGGATCAAGATGCTCAAGCGCCAGATGTTCGGGCGGGCTGGCTTCGCCCTTCTGCGGAAGCGCGTCCTACTCGCATAGTGATCGAAATGTCAGCAGCTGATGCGAAGATCCGGGCGGAACTACGCGAGGAGATCAACATGGGCACCTGGGACACTGGCCCCTTCGGCAACGACACGGCCGCGGACTTCGCCTGCGATCTCGACGACGCCAATCCCGGGGAACGCGAGGCACTGATACGTGGCGTCCTCACGCGCACCATCGACGCCACCGGCTGGCTCACCGAAGGGGAAGAAGCAGTGGCCGCAGCGGCACTAATTGCGGCGCAATGCCCTGGCGGCAACCCAATCGATACACCTTACGGCCCTGAAGAACCCATGCCCGCCTTCCCTGACGATCTCCGGACGCTCGCGGACGAGGCCCTCGCTCGCATCATCAGCGACGAGGCCGGGCCAGCCTCGAACTGGGTCGACCCAGGAGACTGGAAGCAATGGCGAGCCAACCTCAACCGCCTTCGTGCAGTCCTTGCTCCGCCACCACCGTCAATCGCGCTGTTCAATGTCGAGCAGTGACACAGCGTCACCTATCACGAAACCTGAGCCAGAGCCCGTTCTCGGGCTCTGGCACAACTTCCGTGAAGCCTCGCCGTCCGGGCTGGTCCCTCGGTTCGGAGCAAGTCGTCGGCCTGCCGGTCCTTCGGGCTCACCAACTTCCGACACCGCTCCTAGGGCGTGTCTTCAAAGGGGTCTGAGCCAGAGGAACAGGGACGCGATGGTGACGGCTGCGTGGTAGGACTCGCGGGTTTTGTCGTAGCGAGTGGCGATCGCGCGGTACTGCTTGAGGCGGTTGAAGCAGCGTTCGACGACGTTGCGTTTCTTGTAGAGCTGTGTGTCGAAGGCAGGTGGTCTGCCTCCGTTGCGGCCTCTGCGGTAGCGGTTGGCCCGCTGGTCACGGCGCTCGGGGATGGTGTGGCCGATCCCGCGTTTACGCAGGTAGGCACGTATCCTGCGGGAGCTGTAGCCCTTGTCGCCCAGGACGTGGTCCGGGCGGGTTCGGGGCCGCCCGGGCCCGGCCCGGCGGACCTTGATGGTGTCCATGACCTCCTCGAAGCGGGTGCAGTCGGCGGCGTTGCCGCCGGTGAGGACGAAGCCCAGCGGCCGGCCGCGGCGTCGCAGGCCAGGTGGATTTTCGTGGTCAGTCCGCCCCGGGATCGCCCGAGGGCGTGATCACATACTTCGTCCCCCTGCCCTGCCCCTTTTTACGGGCGCCCGCAGCATGCTGATGGGCCCGCGCGACCGTGGAGTCGACCGACACCAGCCAGTCGATGTCACCGGTCGCGTCCTTCTCCGCCTGGACCGCGGCCAGCATCCGCGTGAACGTCCCGTCCAGCGCCCACCTGCGAAAACGCGTGTACAGAGTCCGCCAGGGCCCGTACCGTGCCGGCACATCACGCCATGCCGACCCCGTCCGCAGTTTCCACACGATCCCGTTCAGCACCCGCCGGTCGTCCAACCGCGGCCGCCCCGAGGACGACCGCGGCAACAGCCCGGACAGCACTTCCCACTCCACATCCGTCAGCTCATGACGACGCACCATGCCGACATGATCCCCCATCAGAACCATTTGAAGACACGGCCTAGGCCTTTTCCTTGGGATCACGTGAAGGTTCGGGGTGCCGGGTGCGGCGAACGGGCCGGAGTGGGGCTGGGGAGGACCGCCTTTGCGTAGACGAGGCGTAACCGCAGCGGTCACCGTCCGTTCTTCGGTCATGAAGACCACATTGTTCAAGCTTGCTGCCCTGTCCGTCATCGCCTTCGCGGCTACCTCGACCGTCACGATTCCTGCCCAGGCTGACGCCTCCTCCCCTGTCCCTCTGGCAGAAGCGGGCAAGACCCCTGGACCGGGCTGGGACGGGCCTGCGGAGGAGGAGATCGGGCAGAGGGCGATCTGCAAGGTCAGCGGCATTCTCGGTTGGTTTGGCGGCATGATCGGCGGAAACGATGTGTGCGGCGATGATTACGACGAGGGCGGGCCGCAGCCTTCTTAAATCTCGGGGTCGACTGGGCGGGGTCGGCTGTGTGAGATCCCCGAGATCCGCCGCCGCAGCCGGAGGTCACCGCGTACGCCCCGCGCCCCCTGCCGGTCCGGCCTGCTGCCGATGGGCAGGGACCGCGGCCTCCGTCGGGGCCTGCTGTCCGGGAGCTGCGGCGGCGGGTGTCGTGACGGAGCGGGAGCGCCATGAGCCGACGGGGCGCGCAGCCCTGGCGGCCAGGTCGGCGGCCTCGACCTCCCGCCGCCGGTCAGCCTTCCACGCGGTCATCCAGCGGCGGACCTCGGTGTCCAGGGCGGTGCCCCCGAACCCCTCAGCGACCAGCCGACTGCGAACGCGCTGCTCCTCGGCGGCGGCCCGGCCCCGGCCGGCGGCGCGAACGAAACCTTCCGCACTGCGGGGCTCCGGGACCTCTGCGACGGCAACCAACTCCGGGGGCTCGGCGGCCAGCTGCTCCCGCAGCCGGGCAGTCTCCTCGGCTTCGGCGGCCCGTGCGGCCCGGATCCGGTCCCGGCGACCGTTCTCCTCGGCGGCTTCGTCATACACGGCGTCAATGGCGGCCTGACGCTCCGCGGCGGCCTGGGTGGCAGTCCGGCCGCAGCGGGCAGACGGCGGCTCAACCACGCAGGCAACGCTCTGCCCAGGCCTGCCTGACGGGCCGGCCGCCCCGCGCCATGCAGCACCTGCGCGAAGTCAGCGACCGGGCCGGACAGCAACGTCCGCCAGCCCGGGAGCGGCTCAACGCAAGAGGCGTTTTCGGACCTTTCCTGACTAATTAAGGGCTTTGGGTCGAGCGGACCGGGTGAACCTCCCTACGTTATTACGCTCCGTACTCATTTGATTGCGGATGGTGAATGTAAGGATGTCCGATCAGGTGGAGTCGACGGAGCAGGACCGGTTGGAGCGGCTGCGGGGGCTGTTGTCGGGAAAGCGGGCCGAGGAGCGGGCGGGGCGGGCACTGACGCTGGGGCAGGGTGCCTACAGCAACGTGCTGCTGGGGGCGCTGCTGCATGGTGCGGACCGGTTGCGGCAGGGGAAGGCGCCTACGGATCTGGAGCGGATCCTGCTGGAGGTGGCGGGGGAGCAGTTGTCGGCCTCGGAGACGCGGGAGTGGGGTCGTGTGTACCGGGAGGAGGTCACCGCTCAGGGCGGGAAGGTGGCGGTGCTGCCGGAGAGGATCACGCGCCTGCCGGTGGACCAGGGCTACGCTTTGGCGGATCTCAAGAGGGATTTCGCCGGTCTTCAGGCCGAGGCGCTGGCAGCTGCGAACGTGCAGATCATGTCTCCTGCCGCGGTGGCGGCGGGAGAGCCCGAGGATCCGGCGTTCGTCGAAGCGATGGCCCAGACCGGGTTCGCGGTTACGGCCTTCGGTGACCTCACCGAACCCCTGGCCGCCGGCGCCACCGAGGCGACCGACACCGGGCAGGTCGAGGAGGCGCCGGCCGACAGCGGTGAGAGCCCGGAGGGCTCCAGCGCGGCAGCCCCGTTCCGGGTGAGGCTGGAGATGGACAGCTTCTACGTCAACCGGGCTGTGGGGGACCAGGGCGGCGGCAAGGATGAGATCTACTGGACCGCTGCCACCGGAGTCGGGGACAGCGGCCGGGGCCAGACCTTCCTCTCGGAGGAGTTCGGAGCCGTCAAGAAGGGCCAGACCCGGTCCTTCAACTCCGCCCGGAAGGTCTTCTTCGAGGGGTCGTCCAGCGGTTTCGTCGGGACGACGATCTGCTGCTGGGAGGCCGACCAGAGCAACGCGAAGTGGTTCGACGAGCTCCAGAGGGCGCTGCTCAGGGCCATCGATGAAATCGACAAATATGTCATGGCCCTTGACTTCATGGGCTTTATGCCCACTTGGGCGTCGGTTGCCTGGGAGCTCGGGAAGTACTTCACCACCTTCATGCACGTCTGGCGCAACTACGACGACCTCTCCTGCGTCCGTACCATCGGCCTGGACCGCCAGGACCTGGCCGTCCTGGCTCACCGCGGCCAGACCGCCTGGCACTTCAACGGCGACGGCCACCACGAGCTGCGGGTGAAGTCCACCGGCGACAAGGTGCCCTTCCCCACGGGAACCTCGAATACACCCTGCACACCGGCAACAACTGGAGCGCACCGGTCGCCCTGCCGTGGAAGAGCATCACACCACCCGCCCTGGCCTCGTACAACGGCAAGCTCTACGCCGCCTTCGTACGCGCCGAGCCCAACGACCAGGCGGTGATGTGGACCCGCCTGGAAAACGGGGTGTGGCGCAAGCCCGAACAGGTGGGCGGGGACCAGAGCTATCACGCCCCCGCCCTCAGCGTGGCCAAGGGCAGGCTGTACTACGCGGTCACCGGCAAGAACAACGCCCTGTACTGGCGCACCTTCACCGAGACCGGCAAATGGAGCGCGGTGGCGAGGATGCACGAGACGGAGCGGCCGGTCATGGCCCCGTCCCTGGCGGGGTTCCAGGATGAGATGTGGATGACGCATGTGCGCGACGGCGGGGTTCCCTGGCTCAATATCCACGACGGCAGCCGGTGGCACGGTGCCTACCAGGACACTCTGTGGTGGTTCGCCTCCAAGCCTGTCGGCATGGCCAACTGGGCCGGGTTCGTGTGGCGTGTGATGCGCCGCGAGGACGGCACGGTGCACGTCAGCCAGCACGGACCAACAGGCGGCTGGAGGAGCCTCGGTCAGGTCGGCGGCTGGCAAACCCGCAGCGGGATGGCCCTGGCCGGCCACCCCCGGGACAACTACCTGTGGATCCTGCTCCGTGACATGGACGGATATCTGAGGGCGTCCAGGTACACCGGCTCGTGGTCCTCCATTGACTACGTGAGCGGGGATAGGGCGATCAAACTCATGGACGAGCCGGCCGCCGCCGGCCACGACGGCAAGCTGTACGTCATGTACCGCCGCTAACCCCACCCGCCCACATTCCGGACGCACGGCGATGCGGCGCAAGCCCCACCGCGCCGCATCGCCCTGCCCGGCGGCTCTTCCAACGCCCGCGCTCCCGGGCCCGGCCCAGAGCGGCCACCAGGACCCATGCGAGGTCGTCGGAGTCGAGGTCCTCGGGATCCACCTCGCCGGACGACCCGTACCGTCCCTCCCCCACTAACCGCACCCGGCCGACCCGCTCACGGACGCCGAAGTCGCCACCGGAGGCACCACGTTCTATGTCGACGGAGCCACCAGCGAACTGCGCACCGGCGGCAACAGCGTCCCCGGCGTGAGGACGGTCATCGCACCCGGCGTGGCCATGCACGACGGCAAGGTGTACTGCATGTACCTCGGCCTGGACAACCAGCTGTACTGGTGCACCCGCAGCGAAGACGGGACCTGGAGCACACCCACCGGGATCGGCGGCTGGAACACCCGGCACAGCCCGGCCCTGGCCGCGGCCAACGGCACCCTCTACAGTGCCCATGTCGGGGTCGACGGGAGCATCTGGATCTCCACCTTCAACGGCCAAGGCTGGAACTACCCCGCCGCGCTCAGGGACGTGAAGACCAGCAGTGCCCCGGCACTGATCTCCCACAAGAACGCACTGCACTGCGCCTACCGCAGCGCCACCCGCGGCTCCACGGACCTCATCTGGCTGACCTCGTCCGCCGACGGCACCGAGTGGGCCCGGCCTCGCAACGGCTCGATGGCCACCTACGAAGCCCCGGCCCTGGGCTCCTACAAGGACAGGCTGCACCTTGCCTACCGCGACATCAGTGGCAACGTGCAATGGTGCGAACGGACCAGCGACGACTGGGGACCCCGCACCCAGATCCAGACCGGCGGCTACGGCGCCCCCTGCCTCGCCACCAACAGCGGCGGCCTCAACGCCTTCTTCGTCGAGTAGCCACCCATAGGGGCTTGCGGTGCCGGGACAGCACAACCCCGGCACCGCAAGCCCCCACACCACCGACAGCACCCCGGCGAGCCGCTGCCACCAGCCCCGCCGCTCCACTCCCCCGTCTCCCCCGTCAGCGGCCGGACTCTGTCTACACGGCCGCGGTTCGGGGGTGTCTTCGAGGCCGCCGCGATCAGCGGGGTGGCCCGAACGCGAGGAGTCGTCATGCCCGAGAACACCGTCACCGCACCGCTCGCCCCGATGGAGCCGGAGGGCGTCGCTGCGGGACCGGGAGCGCGTCTGACGGCGAGGGGCCGGTGGGCTCACCGTCGGTGGCGCGCGCTTCGAGGGCGGCGGCCGCGGCGTCGAGCTCCCGGCGCAGTTTCGGCCCGGGGGCCGGCTCGTCCGGCTCCGACCCGTACACAAGACGATCCATCCACCAGGCATCCACCCGGCCGGCGGCGCCGCCGGCCGGGCACACCCTCCCACCACGAGGCCAGGGCCGGGGCGGTGATGCGCAGGCCGCCTTCGGACGGGTGACCCTCGGGGCGGCCGGAATCAGGCGCGGGGACGGTAGACGCGCATGCGCTCTGCGACGGCCAGGCGGCCGCCCGACAGGATCATGGTTCGGGTGCCGCCGTGGCGGTAGCGCAGATCGGTGATCGCGACCAGACGGCCGCCCGCCAGGACCTGGTCCCCGACGCGCAGCTCGGTGGGCGGCACATCCACCGGCACCGTCCCTGGTCATTCGTGCACGCCTCCCGGCGCGCCAGCGTCCACGCCGGTCTGCGCCGGGTCAGCCTGTGCCGCCGGCTCGTGACCTGGCTGAAGAATTCTGCCGGAGCACACCATGGGCAGCAAGGTGGTCGTAGAACGCAGTCCACTACGCATCACGGCGCTCGGGATGCGGCCTGGAACTGGCAAGCCGCGCGGGCCGCACCGCGGGCGCAGGGTGGGTAAGGAGGGTGACTAACTGTTCGCGTACGCGGGCCGGGATGGCGGGTGCGAACCGGCGCAGATAGTGGTGGGTGTGGAGCTCGTTGTCTGCGAGGAAAGGGAAGTCGTCGGCGAGCAGGCGCCGGACGGCGAGGAGCGGGATGGGTGAGCGCAGGGGATGAAACGCCGGATTCCACAGACCGGGTTCTGTACATGCCGGGTGGAACTGGCCGATCATCAGCCCTGCGGCGACGAATTCGTCCTTGGCCTCGCGCTGCAGCTCGTTCAGGGCTGCGGGATCCGTTGGATCCAGTTGCGGCAGTGCCACCAGTAGCGTGAGGAGGTTCGCGTCTTGTTCTTGCAGTCCTTGTGCGAGCCGCTCGTATCGGTCGCGTAGCTGTGTCGCCAGGGTAGTCAGGTCCGGTGGCCGGCTGATGGTGGGGAGTGCGGCGAGGTGGAAGAGGTCTTTGCGTAGGGAGAGCGGGGTGTAGGGGCAGACGGGGCCGCTGCGGCCCAGGTCCTGGTGGCCGGATTGGAGGTATGTGCGACTCCACTCCAGGATCTCCTCCAGGTACCCGTACTGCGCGGGTACCTTGCCGCGGGCGACCTCGGCGGCCGACCACAGGAGAATACTCTCGTCGCCGATCACTGCGGATCCCTCCAGTACGGGAGCAGCACTGGCCCGTCGGGCAGGGTGATCGGGTCGCCGGCCGGGATGAAGCCGTTGCGGCGGCAGACGGCCTCGCCGCCGGGTGAGCTGGCCTCGCAGTACAGGGCGTGCCCTTGCTCGTCCAGGCGCGCGCTTAACTCCTCCACCAGGTCCGACAGAACCCCCCTGCGTTGGGCGTGGGGGCTGACGCCGGCGAAGGGCAGGTAGTAGTGCGGGCGGTGCCTGGGATGGTGGGCGGCTTGCGCGCGGGTGGCGGCCAGCAGTGCCGCCGCCCCTGGGCCCTGCCCCAGTACCCCGGCCAGGCGCTGTTCCACCTCCTCGGCCCTCGCCTCGACTGCTTCCCAGCCGCCCGGAGGAAACAGCAGCACCACCGCGTCCCAGCCCGGTGAGACGAGCACCTCACCGTGGTCGCGGGAAAGTTCCACGAAGACGCGGAAGAAGCCGGGCAGGATGCGCCTGCGCTCCGCGGGGTCCGGGAATGCCCAACAGGTCAGCGCATCGTCCTGGAAGGCATCTGCCAGCAGGGCGGCCAGCACGTCTGCCTCGGCGTCGGTGAGGGGACTCTTGTCGGGGCCGGCGGGTGCCCGGGCTGCGGCCGCCGCATCGTGTGCGGGTGCGGGGACCGAGGTGGGGCCTGGGTTGGCTGGACGGGCTGGGGGATGTGGTGGGCTGGACGGACGCGGGCTGGGACAACGCGTTGATCCTTTCAAGGGCTGATACGGATGCCTGGGCCAGCCAACGCGCCCCAGGATGGGGTGGCGGGGCCGGGCAGCCAACGCGCTGCACGGTGGCGGGCGCTGTACGGCACGGGGTCACTGTCATCGCGTGGTCGCGAAGTGCTCCACCCGGGTGTGCAGGCGGTCGAGGTAGTGCTCGGCTTCGGGCTTGATCAGGACGCTGCGCAGCACGCGGGCGCCGTCGGCGTCCTGCCGGGTGGCGGGGTGGCGCAGACGGAAGTCCTTCGCGTCGGTGCGTAGCACGCTGAGGAACATCGGGTCCTGGGCATCGTTCATGGCCGTGCGCATCAAGTGGTCGGACGCCGCGTCGATGTGGCTGAGCGCCGGCTGTTCGGTGGCGGGGAAGAAGGTAACGATGTCCAGCTGAGGCTTTTGGTAGACGTGCAGCACTTGCGAGTCCTCGATCAGCTGGGCCCAGTGCAGGGCGGCGCGGCGGCTGGAGCGCAGGCAGGCCCCCAGCCCCTGGGGTGTGAGCGGCAGTACCTGGAGAGTCAGCCACAGCGCTGCCGCGGCCGCGCCGGCCCGGGAGCACTCCAGGCTGATCTCGCCCAGGTGCAGGTCGGCGTCGGTGAAGTAGGTGTAGGGGGAGTCGTGTGTGAAGTGTGCGGCGTCGTCCGGGTCGGAGAAGAGCACCGTGCCGCAGCCGTAGGGCTGCAGGCCGTGCTTGTGCGGATCGACCACCACCGAGTCGCAGCTGCCGATCGCCTGCCAAGGACGCGGATCCAGACCCTCAGAGGTGTCTGATCCGGCCAGGATGGCGAAGAACCCCCCGTACGCGGCGTCCACGTGCACCCTCGCACCATGCTTTCGGGCCAGCGGCAGAACCTCGTCGACCGGGTCGACGGCCCCCAGCCCGGTCGTGCCCGTCGTGACGACCACGGTGCCGACCCTCCCCGTGGCGAGCAGTTCCTCCAGCGCTGTCAGATCGATCCGGCCCGCGCTGTCCGTCGGCACCCGGTAACCCTGCATGCCGAGCACGTGACACATCCGCTCATGGGTGTAGTGGCACTGGGTGCTGTAGGCGACACCGCGGTCCGGATGGCGCTGCCGGGCTACATAGAGGGCTTCCAGGTTCGCGATCGTCCCACTGGACGTCAGGTGTCCCACATGTGCGGGCATGGCGAACATCGCGGCCAGCGCCGCGACACACTCGCGCTCCATCTGCGTCGTCGCCGGACCGCCCTCCACAGCGTGGTTGTTCGGATTGAACTGCATCGCCGTCAGATAGCCGACCACTGCGGCCGGGTGCGGGGGCTTGACCATCTGCCCCGCATACCGGGGATGGAAGAAAGGGTAGTTGTCGTCCATCCGCTTCGCGAAGTCAGCGAACGCGGTACCGAACGCCTCTGCGGACACCTGGTGCGAGGCATGCTCTGGATACGGGCCGAACTGCCCCGTCCACTCCTCGTACACGTCTACTGCACGCGACAACCAGCTGCGCAGATCCATCTGCGTGCCCATGGCACACTCCTTGGGTGTCGGCCGGGGCCGGTCCCCGAAACGTGTCCTACACCCCAACGAGCACACGCACGACCAGCACCTGGCCCACGCTCTTTCTCACCCGGCCGAGTGCGGGAGCCTCACGCGACGGCCGGCGGTGCCCTCAGCTGCCACCGACATCGCGGGCTTGCCCAGGGCCACCTTGGGCTTGCCCATGCCGTCGGCGGGAGGCTTACCCGGACATCAGGGGGCTTGCCCGGGCGGAGGCGGGTCCGCCAGCTGCGGGCCTGCTCGGCGGTCGTGGTTGTCGGCTCTTGGGCAAGCCTGCCCGCCGGTGAGCTTGCCCAGGGAAGCCGTGGGCTTGCCCGACCGGGTGACCGAGCCCGTGACTGGTCACCCGCATCTGCGTGACCGATCCGTCTTCCGCCATTGGCCAAACCACATCTCAGCGGCGTGACCGACCCGTGCAACACCCCGTGGGAGATCCGGTCACCCGCACGCGCGGCACTGGTTCAACCCCCGCTATCGCGTGCGGCGGCCCCTGCGGCTGGACCAACGTGTCCGGCCGACTCCGGTGTCGTTGTCCGTGGGCGTGCACGATCCGTCCCCCGCAAAGCGCGCTGAGGGGCCCCAGCCTCCCCCCGGCCAGGGGCGCTCCTGGCTTCCGACCAACGACTCAGCGCCCGGCACCGTTCAGTCGTTGGTAGAGGTCCTGCAGGTAGGCGAGATCAGAGGCGAAGAGCTGCTCGATCACGCCGGCATGGACTTCGGGGAGGGTTCCCAGGCGGGTCACGACCAGGCTCAGCAGGACGATGTCGATGTAGGCAGGGTTCTCCCGCACCCGCTGATCAACAAGAACGGCAGTCTCGTCGCGGGCCGTCGCCAGCCGCATCGTCCCATTCCTATGTATCACCCCAGCCCCGTCGACGTAGCCCGTCGGCAACTCGAAATCGAACTCGGTCTTCGTGGGCTCCGTGGTCATTCGCCTGTTCCATCCTCGCGGTAGTGGTACTCAGAGGCAGCACGACTTCGCGCGCCGCAACTAGGCCAGGGGTCTGTGGGGACATCGGCGGCGCTGCTCACCAGCCCCATTGCGACGCTCGCGGGGCGAGCGGGCTGTCCTGAGCGGGCGCCCCCGGGGCCGCGACTTTGTGGCCCCGGGACTCGGTGGTGAGGGGTCAGGCCTGGCCTACCTCCTGGGTGAACTGCAGGAAGGTGAATTCGGCGGGCCGCAAGGCGGCGAGGCCGACCTTGACGATGAGTCGGCCCGCCTTGATGTCGGCCTGCGTCATCGTGATGTCCTTGCCGACCTGGACGAGGTACGCCTCCTGCGGCCTCTGGCCCATGAGGCCGCCCAGCTTCCATACGTTGTCCAGGTAGCTGTCAATGGCGGCGCGCACCCGCTCCCAGGTGGGATGAGTGTTCGGCTCGAATACGATCGACTGCAGCGCCTGCTGGATGTCGCGCTCGACCGTGTTGAAGAGGCGGCGGACGGGGATGTAGCGCCACTCGTCGGTCTCGGAGAGGGTCCGTGCCCCCCCCCAGATCACCGTGCCCGGACCGGTGAAGGTGCGGATGAAGTTGAGGTTGCGGTGGGCGGCCTGGTCGGTGTCGGTGGCCTGGAGGAGCGGGCCGTCGATGCCGCGCAGGGCGATGTTGGCCGGAGCCTTCCACACGCCGCGCTCGCGGTCGACCGCGGCCCAGGCGCCCGCGACGGCACCGCTGGGCGCGATCGGCTCGTCGTCGCCGCTCTGCCGCAGCCAGGGGAAGTACACGGCCGCGTATCCCCGTACGTCCGCGTCCAGGCCCCAGGCTTCGATCGCCGCACCGGCCTGCTCGGGGGTGTGGTCGCGGTCGGTGTGCAGGATGGCCATCGCCTTGTTCTGCGCGGCCCAGCCGGTAAGCGCGCGGGCCCACTCGCCGGCCGCCTGCGGGTCCTGGTCCCACAGGCCGGGTGCCACCAGGATCGTCACGTCCCCCAACGCGGTCACTGCTTCCAGGGCCTTGACGAGGGTTGAGCCGGCGGTGCTGACCAGATAGCAGCGCTCGCCGCCGTTGTGGAAGTAGCTCTTGAGAACCGGCCCCAGCGCCTTGCGGACGTCCCCGTTGCCGTCCTCGTCCGCGAGCTTGGCGAAGTCCAGCCAGCTGTTCACCGGCACCCCGCGCACGGGAACACCGGCGAAGTCGCCGACGAACGCCGTCACCGCGGTCGGCGCCGACCTGACGGCAAAGGACAGACTGAACAGCTCCTCGACGTAGACGCTCGGCGTTTGAGGCGAACCTGCCATGGGACTCGGTCTACGACCCCGACACCGGCTGGAGCCCGGACACCCGCTTGCCCGGCCACTTCAGTGCGAACGGCCCCGCCCTGGCCGTCTACAACGGGAAGCTGCACTGCGTCTTCCGCGGCGCCAACAGCGATACCTACCTGTGGTGGACCACCTTCGACGGCACCCGCTGGAACACCGCGACCCAGCTGTCCGGCCGGACCAGCCACGGGCCGGCCCTGGCCGTCTTCAACGGCAAGCTGTACTGCGCGTACAGGGGCTACAACAACAACGAGCTGTACTGGGCCACCCTCACCGGCACCACGTGGGCCGGCGAGCGCGGGTTCGGCAGCCACCGCACCAGCTCCAACCCCGCCCTGGCCGTCTACAACAACAACCTGTACGCGATGTACAGGGGCCACAACACCAACCGCCTCTACCTCGCCCGCTTCAACGGCAGCACAGAATGGCACGGCGACAACCCCCTGCCCGCCCACACCAGCGCCGAAGGCCCCGCCCTGGCCGCCTTCAACGGCCACCTCTACTGCGTCCACCGCGGCGGCTCCGACGGCAAACTCTGGTGGACCCGCTACAACGGCAGCACCTGGAGCACCGACACCAGCCTGCCCAACCGCTACAGCGCCCAGGGACCGGCCATCGTCGCCTACCGCGACAAGAACGGCACCCAAGACCAGCTCATGTGCATCCACCGCGGCTCATAACCCCGGCACGTCGAATACCTCGACAACCCATGCCGCCCGGCCCCCATGGAGCCGGGCGGCCGCATCCCACGTCATGGCGGACGCCTTCGTCGGATCACCCCCGCCCTATGCCGAGCACGCTCCCCCAGGCGGGCACCCCGTCGGCCAACGCATCTGTGGCGGCCAGGGCAATGTCGCTGTCCTGGATGCGACCCGCCCGACAGTCACATGGTCCGCCGGACAGAAACGTGCGCAGGTGACGTAAGAGAGCCCGGGTCGTTGTGCAGCCATGATCACAAAGATGCTCGGAGCGGCTGTCCTCGTAAGCGCGGCCGCGATCAGCGGTGCTCAGGCCGTTCAGGCTCAGCCCGCGGATGTCCACAGCGTGCATACCAAGCGGTGGGAGCAGCCGGGACAGTGGGACTGGGTGGTGCCGCAGGGAGTCAGTGAGATCACTGTGTACTCCTGGGGTGCCGGCGGCGGTGGCGGTGGTGGCGGTGGAACCGGAGGTGCGGGCGGTGGCGGCGGTGGCGGGAACGGGGGTAGCTCGAACGCCGTGGGGACGGCCGGCGGTGGTGGCGGGGGCGGCGGCGGCAGTGCGGGTGGCGGCGGAGGTGCGGGCGCGAGCAGCGGTTCCTTCGTTCAGTGCCGGCTGACGGTGTCGCCGGGGTGGAAGCTGCGGATCTTCGTCGGGGGCGGCGGGGCAGGCGGTGCGGGCGGATCCGGCGGGGCGGAGGGTACGTACGGGAAGGGCGGGGACAGCACGTTCGGCGGTGGAACCAACGGGACTGGTGGCACGGCCGGCGGGCAGGGGCATGCCGGAGGCCGCGCCTCGGGGTCGGGCATCGACGTCCGTAACGCGGGCAACAAGTTCCTGGAGTCGGTCGCGGGCGCGCCTGGAGGAATCGGCGGTGAGGCGGGGCGGCCTGGCAGCCCCGGCTCGGGCGGTGGAGGCGGGTACAACGGCACCGTCGCCGGAGGGGCCGGTGGCAAGGGCGGAGCCGGCGGCAGCGATGGGGGTGCGGGCGGCACCGGTGTCGGAGGCAATTCACCTGCGGTGGAGCCCTGCGGCAGCAAGGGGAAGAAGATCACCGCGGTCGACGGCAAGCCCGGGCAGCCCGGTGGCGCCGGACTGCCCGGCAGCAACGGGACCAACGGCGACCACAACGAGAAGGGAGGCGTGAGCCGGCCCGGAAAGCACGGACAGGGCGGTCACTTCGGCGCCTTCGGCCCAGGCGGCGCCCCGGCCGCAGCAGGCGGCATGTCCTACGGAGCCGGCGGGAACGGCGGACCGGGATCGTACGGCCACGGAGGCGGTGACGGCGGCCAGGGCGGCGAATGGGACCCCAACGTCGGCAACGCCAAGGGCGAGAAGTGGATCGGCCTGGACGGAAGGGCCGGACTCGCGGGCACCAAGGGCGGCGCAGGAGCCAAGGGCGGTGACGGAGCAGTCGCCATCACCTGGTAACACCCCGGCTCAGTGCCCGGGCTGCTCCTGAGCCAGCCCGGGCACGACAGGGACCAGGCCGCCACAGTCCTGCCGATTGCACGGACACGAATCCCCGAGCCGGAGTACGGCCCCCGTGACGGACCACCCCGCCCGCCACCCATTCCGCGGCAGCGCCCGCAGGCCACCGGCTCCGAACGGAACCGTCGATCACCGCACCTGACCCAGCACCGCCAACGGGCCCGTGCCCGGCGCAGTCAGCCAGCCCGCCGCCGCCACGAACTCCCCCGCCGCCAGGGCGGCGAGTTCGTCGGCGCCGCATCGGTGGCCCAGCCCGACCACTGGTCCTCCTCCACGTCGTCAGCCAGGACCAGATGCGGGCCATCGAGCCGGAACTCGGTTGCCGCAGCAGCGGCGCGGTCACCCAGAACGACCGCTGGGCGTACTTCTTCCAGTCATGGGGCTCCCGCCCCGGCCACCGGCCGCAGGGGCGGCCCGGTGGTACAGACCCCAGAGCGCACTGGGCGCTGGGCACCGGGCCTTGCCCGCGCACGCCATATCGGCACGGGCTACCGCACCCTAAGACCGTGTCCTATGTGGTGAGGCGGTCGTTGAGGTGGTCATGGGGCGGGGTACGTGGAGTTGGATTGTTCCGGACGGGTTATGGGAGATCGCGAAGCCGCTGATCCCGCCCTCTCGGGTGCGGCCCCAGGGCGGCGGGACACAGGACGCACCTGATGAGACGCTGTTCGCCGCGATCATCTACGTCCTGGTCAGCGGGTGCGCCTGGCGGTCACTGCCACCGTGCTTCGGGATCTCGAAGTCCACGGCCCATCGCAGGTTCCTGATCTGGTCCAGAGCCGGAGTCTGGGGCCGGCTACATGAGGAGATCCTGCACCGTCTCGACGACGCCGGCCTGCTTGACCTCTCACGCGTGGTCCTCGACTCCGCCCACGTCAGGGCGAAAAAGGGGGCGAACTCACCGGTCCGAGCCCCGTGGACCGGGGCAAGCCGGGTTCCAAGATGCACGTCCTGTCGGACGCGAACGGCCTGCCCCTCCTCACCGCGGCCGTCACTTCAAACCCCAACGCCTGCACGCAGACAAGGCCTACGACATACCTGAACTGCGAAAATGGCTACGCGGCAAGCGAATCGGCGTCCGCATCGCCCGCAAGGGCATCGAGTCATCAGAGCAGCTCGGCCGCCGTCGGTGGGTGATCGAGCGGACCATGTCATGGCTGACCGGCTACCGCCGGCTCAACCACCGCTACGAGCGTCACCCCCGCAACTACCTGGCCTTTCTCGGCTTCGCCGCCGCCCTCTGCTGCTACAAACGCCTCCTCCGCCTCACCACATAGGACACGGTCTAAGAAGATTCGCCGGTTCACCTCGGGCGGCAGCTGCCCTTCCGTGGTGCGTGCGGATGTCACCGGCCGCCGCCCGGGAGTTCCTCGCGTACCTGGCGGCACAGGTCGCGGGCCTGCGCCACGGCGTTGGCGTCCTCCGGCCGGAGCTCCAGCTGGAGGCGGTTGAGTCGACTGCGCTGCGCCCGCAGGCGGGCGGTGGTGGCCTCGTCGGCGTCGGCGAGGACCGCCGAGATCGACGCGACGGTCAGCTGGATGTCGCCCATGGCCAACTCATATGCCTCGTCG
This sequence comes from Streptomyces katrae, assembly GCF_002028425.1. GTDB lineage: Bacteria > Actinomycetota > Actinomycetes > Streptomycetales > Streptomycetaceae > Streptomyces > Streptomyces katrae_A. The sequence continues at coordinate 67,646 of NZ_CP020042.1, forward strand.
GCGCCCAGTCCGTCGGCCAGGGGGGTGATCTGGGAGAGCACCGGCTCGGGGTGCTGCTGGTCGGTCACGTGAGTTCCCTTCGTCATCGGGTTGTCGAGAGGTGGCTGGTGTCGCCCCAGTGCTGGAGGCGCAGGTGCTGGCCCGCACGCTCCCAGTGCGAGACCGAGGCGTTCGGTACCGGGGGCAGGTGCTCGGGGGATGGGGCGCCGAGGCCGGCGAGGACGAAGCGCAGGGCGATGACAACGCCGTCGTGCGCGACGAGCAGGACGCGCCGTCCGGGGGCGGCCCGGTCCAGTTCGGTGGTGCAGTCCCGCACGCGCAGGGCCACGTCGGCCAGTGATTCTCCGCCGGGCGGCCGGTAGAACCACTCACCTTGAAGCCGGCGCCGCTCGTCTTCCTCAGGGGCGCGGGCGCGCAGCGCGGCCGGGGGTGTAGCTCGAAGACGCCCATCTCCCGGTCCCGCAGCCGCTCGTCGACGAGGCATTCCGGCACCGGCAGGCCGGCCGCCGCGGCGTGGTCGGCCATCGCCTGCCAGGTCTGCCGGGCGCGGACATAGGGCGAGCAGACGACCAGGTCGGGGCCTTCGGGGAGGGCGCTGAGCCAGGGGCCCAGCGCCCACGCCTGCGAACGGCCAGCCTCGGACAGGGGTACGTCGCGATCACGTCCGGCCACGGGCAAGCCGGTGGATCCGCTGCGTTCGGCCTCCGCGAAGGCGACGTTGGCGGTGCTCTGCCCGTGCCGGACCGCCCACAATGCAGTCAGCGACGACACCGGCGCCACCAAGCCGCCGGCGTACGCGGGCTCTGAGGCAGCAGGCGCTTGAGAGGGAAGCAAGGAGATCGTGGGGTCGGTCACTGGGCCGCCTTCAGCATCTTGTTCTCTGGGTCGACCTCGGGGTGCGTGAAGCGAACCGGCTTGCCGAGGCTCCGGGCGTAGCCGATCTCCGAGCGGGTGAAGTCTCCGATGTAGTCGCCGACGAAAGCGCCTGAGTTCGCGATTTCTGAGGCGCTGGCACCACGAACTTGGCCCTGCCGACCGGGATCCTCGGCTGTGTACGGCTCGGTTCCGACTGATTCGGTGTTGAAGTGCATGACGTTTTCGGTGCCCGGTGAGCCGATCCGTGATCAGCCGACTTTAGGTACCGCGCCAGGCGGAGCAGGCTCCTCCGCGGTGACACGCCGGATGTGGCCTACCCACGAGTCCGGCGTCAGGGAGGACCACTCAACGTCGATCTCAACGCCGCGGAATATGCGGGTAAGGTCCGCAAGGTGTGTGAAGATCGCCGTCTGTACCTCCTCGGAGGCCGCGTCGGCGGGCACCGGGACCTTGCCGCATCCGCCACCCGAGTCGTCGGCGATGAACGTGTAGGGCCACACGTCTTGCCCAGTCAGCAGGATGATCTCCTTCGGTATGCCGAAGGGGGCCGCTTCTTCTTCGTCTTGGGTCGTCTCGCCACGGTGCCATCCAACCTGACGGACTGCGGGGTCAGGCACCCGCCATACACACAGCCTCGGTCTCCTGTCCCAGACCTGCGTGCAAAGCAGGCGTCTCAGCTCTCGGCGGGGGCCGCGGGCTGGTCTGCTTGCCGGGAATCGGATCGCCATCAACGGGGTTGGTGGGGGAAAGCCGATCATTGGAGGGTCATGCGAGCGATTCAGGTGTACGAAGTGGGCGGTCCCGAGGTGCTGCAGGTGGCCAAGGTGGACCAGCCGAGGCCGGGTCCGGACGAGGCGGTCGTGGAGGTCGCCGCGTCCGGGGTCAACTTCCTCGACGTCTACCACCGCGAAGGCCGGTACAGCCTTCCGCTGCCCTTCACCCCGGGCGCTGAGGGCGCTGGCACGGTCGTCGAAGTCGGACCCGGCGTCGCTGACGTCGCGGTCGGGGACCGGGTCGGTTGGGTGGAGATTCCCGGCACTTATGCCGAGCGGGCCGTCGTGGACTCCTCCCGGCTGGTGCCGCTGCCCGACGATATCGGCTTCGAGACAGCCGCCGCCGTGCTCCTCCAAGGCATGACCGCGCACTATCTCGTCAAGGACGCCTACCCGGTTCAGGGGGGCGACACGGTGCTCGTGCATGCGGCTGCCGGTGGCATGGGGCTGCTTCTGACCCAGCTCATCACCCATCTCGGCGGCAGGGTGATCGGCACGACGTCGACCACGGCGAAGGCCGAGCTGGCCAAGCGTGCCGGGGCCGCCGAGGTGATCCTTTCCTCCGCGGTCGACGATCTCGCAGCCGAGGTGAGACGGCTCAACGGCGGTCAGGGACTGCCGGTCGTCTTCGACGGCGTCGGCGCGCACACCTTCGATGCGAGCCTCGCCAGCCTGCGAACCCGCGGCCATCTCGTGCTCTTCGGCGCGGCAAGTGGTGCCGTGCCGCCGTTTGATCCGATTCGGCTCGCCCACGGCGGTTCGCTGACCCTGATCCGGCCCAGCCTCGGGCACTTCATCGCCGATCGGTCCGAACTGCTCCGACGAGCCGCCGATGTGTTCGAGTGGGTGCGCTCCAAGGCGCTGGAGGTCACCGTAACGGGCCGCTACGCCTTGTCCGAGGCCGCCCAGGCCCACAGCGATCTGGAGGCTCGGCGTACCACCGGCAAGCTGCTCGTCATACCCGATGCGGCCGCTATGGGACGCCGCGAGGAGACGCAGAGCTGATCGTCAGGCACTCAGCAGGCCAAGATCAAGTTGTGGCGGGTTTCTGGCGTATCTGGGTCACACCCCTCATTGGGGATCAATCACAACAGGCGTGTCCTCCTGGTCTCAGTCGGACAAGGGGTCGGGGTGGAATGTCCGGGTGTAGCGCAGTCCGGTGTCGGGGGTGATGTTGAAAACCGCGCACAGGTGTTGCGGGTCGGCCCCGGTGACGGCGGCCTCTTCGAGGATCCGGTCCTCGCGGAGTCGTTGGGCGGTGACCGGAAGGTCCTTGAGCAAGGGCTGCATCCAGCCGATGGTGACCGGCGTGCAGGAGTGGGCGGTCTGCGAGCTGAGGAACAGGTGGGGGTTGCGGGTGTGCGGCCAGCGTGAGTGGCGGCGTCGGATGTAGTCGGCGGCGGCCTGACGGGTGAAGGCGTCGAGGGGGTGGTCGATGTCGCCGTGCACGAGCCGGCCGCCGGTGAAGTCGACGGCAGCCAAGGGCAACTCACGGGCCTGGTGGGGGTAGAGCGCGTGAATGCCGATGAGGGCGACCAGCAGCTTCAGGGCGGGGTCGCCCTCGGCGGCCGCGGCTAATGTCTGGATCGCCTCGGGGCTCAGCGGCGTGGGCACCGAGGCGGGCCTGGCCCCCAGGCTCAGGCCACGTGCGGGGTTGGCGAACAGCAGCCGTTGGCTCCTGAGCGTTTTGAACATGTTGCGCAGCGCGACGGCTTCGTTGTGCGGTGCCGCGCACTGGGACAGCCACTCCGTGGCTTCGTCGGTGTGAAGCGGGAACGGTTGATGCCGAGTTCGGGCAACAGATGTTGATCAATCGGGTCGAGAATGTTGTTGAGTTCCGAGAACGCATGGCCGGTGTGTAGAGGCATGGAGGGGCTGTTGAGCGGGACGGATATCGTCTTGGCATGACACAAGAGTTCGATCTTGCTGCCTCCCTCGTTGAGGGCATCGGGGGACGCAGCGGCGCATGGACCTTCATCCAGGGCTTCGCTGCGCATTGGGCCAGCCCACTAGAGAGCGCTGACGGGTGGACAGAGGTCGATCTGACCGCGGCCGAGGAGAGGCTTGGGGTTCGGCTGCCAGCTGCATTGCGCGAGGCGTATCTGCTGTTCGGACGCCGCCGGGATCTGACCAGTAACCACGACGTGCTGCTCGGCCCGACGGAGCTATATGTGGATGACGCCAAGGCGGCCCTGGTCTTCCGGCATGAGAATCAGGGCGCTGTCTCCTGGGGCATCCTCCTCGACAGCCTCCAGAATGACGACCCCGCAGTGTTCTTCCGGACGAACCTGGCTGATGGGAGCGCCGAGCGATGGGAAGGCTGGCTGGAGCGGCTTTCCCTGGCCTTCGTTGAGGTCGTTCTGTCCGAATACCTGCAGGCTGATGGAGATCTCTGCGACTTCCTCGACGCGGATGACCGTGACGTCGAGTCGCTGGAGGAGAACTTCGTCCGGCTGCCGTTCCCGGTGTATCCCATCGGCGAGGAGGAACACGGGAGCCGGTGGTTCCTGGGCCAGGACGCCCTGCTCCGTGACGACGCCAGCGCAGTCATTTTTGCCCGCGGCCGGACGACAGAAGGCCTCGAGCGCGTTCGGGATCTGATTCCGGGAGACTGGCTCAACGACTATCGCTGACCATGTCCAAGCCCTCCTATCTCGGCCAAGGTGCCGCGGCTGGAGTCAGCCCAAGGGCTGCGGTGCGGTCCGGGCGCGGGTGGTGGCGAGGCGGTAGGAGTCGGTATTACACAGGAACTTCCCCGCCCTCGTGCTGCTCACCGGGTCGCTGCACAAGCGGACCAAGTGGGTCGTCGCCGCCGAGCTCGTCAGCTTCGCGCGTGAGCAGCAGGAGCGGAGGCTCGCCCCCAGGACCGGCCACAAGACCCCGCAGCGGCCCAGCGCGCAGATCGCCGCCGAGCAGACGGCGCACTACGAGGAGATGCTGCGGACCCTCACCGAGCAGGGGCAGCGCCAGGCGAAGGCACTGGCCCGTACACGGGCCGCCAAACGCGCGGTAGCCCAGAAGCTCGTCCGCGCCCGCGCCCGTCTCACCGCCGAGGTCGACGCCGTTTACCGGCTCGGCACCCAGAAGGATCACCGCACCACGACGACCCCCGAGAAGGAGCATCGCCCGTGACGACGGACACCACCACCGAGACCACGACGGCCGCGGCCACCGCGGCGGTCCCGCAGCAGGAGCCGTACGTCCCGGAGGCACTCGGGGCGCACCGGATCGCCACCATGCTCGCCGAGCTCACCGGGGAGCCGGTGCACGCTGCGGACATCGCCACGCTCGTCGAGCAGGAGCACCTGGTCGAGGTCGACTCCTACAAGGGCTGGCCGATGTACTCCACGGCGACCGCGCGGGAGCTCGATGTCGAGCTGATCCGCTCGATCGTCGCCAAGCGGGTCGCGTGGCAGGAGGCGTCCCTGCCCCGGGACGAGGCGGGCGGCGTCGGATCGGGTGGCACTGGAGCGACATCGCCCGCATGGGCCGCGAGGGCCGTATCACCATCGGCCTTGATGGGCGGTACCTGATCGCCGACCTGGACAAGCTCGCCGCGGAGGCCGACGGCGAGCAGTACCTCACCGCGCAGGCCGCCGCCGACGTCCTGGAGATCCGGCCCAGCGACTGGCGGTATGTGGAGGCGGCCGGGTGGATCGAGCCCGCCGAGACCTATGAGAAGGCGGTCGGCCAGCGGCGGACCGTCACGGTGGCCCTCTTCCGGCTCGGCGACGTCCGCGACCTGCGGGACATGCCCGGTGGACTGGGAGGCCGCCGAGGTCTGGGCAAGGGCGTGCCATCTCCGCTGCGCGAGTACGCCAAGCTGGCGCCCACCCGCGCCGACGCGGTGAAGGCCTTCTGCCAGCAGCTCGCCAACTGGTACGGCACGGTGGTGTGGGCGTGGCACTCCCCGTACTCGGGCGGGTGGGAGCTGGACTGGGCGCGCACCGAGGAGGGGCCGACAAAGGCGACCGTCCGTCAGCTGCTCGCCGCCGACCCGGCCGTCGGCTCCTACGCCGACGAGATCACCCTATGCCCCCTGTGGGGCCGGATCACCCGCCGAGCCCGCCAGCTCCTGGAGCCGGGCGTCGCGGTCGTGCTGGACACCGAGACCACCGACCTATTCGGACAAACGATCGAGCTCGCCGTCATCGACGCGGCCACCGGCAAGGTGCTCCAGGACACCCTGGTGAAGCCCACCGTCCCGATCACCGAGGGAGCCCGGCACGTGCACGGCATCTCCGACGAGGACGTGGACACGGCGAGGCCCTTCGAAAAGGTCCTCCCGCGCCTGCGGAAGGTCACCACGGACCGGATCATCTGCGCCTACAACGCGGAGTTCGACCGCGCCGTCATCCTCGGCGACGTCCAGCGGGCCGGGAAGAAGCCCGGGCACCTGGAGCCCCGCGAGTCCTGGTACTGCCTCATGGAGGCGTACGCCGCGTGGCTCGGCTCGAACCGGTGGCTGCGGCTCGGCGGCGGCCACCGCGCGGCCGGCGACTGCCTCGCATTACTTGAACTTTTGAAGCGCATGGCAAAAGGCCGTGGGTCGACGTTCACGCCCCGGCCGGCCGCGCACGGCGAGCCCGTTCCAGGGCCGCCCATCGGGACCGCCCTGGCCGCCCCTGTCCCGGGGCAGTTGACGGGCGAGGCTGCTCCCGCGTAGTCGATGCCGGACGCCAACGCGGCGACACACCCGGGTGGACGATACCCAGGAGCTCACTTGGGCGGGGAGCCGTAGGGTCGCGGTGCCCGTGACAGACAGGACGCACGGGCAGCGGCGGTCCCGTGCCCGTTCGCACGTTGCATGGGGCCGCCATCTGACTTGCCTGGGAGACGTCTGCGGGCAGGGCTGGATCGCTCACGGGTCTTAGGGAGTGCTCCGGGCGTAGCTCACGCCGCCGACGGATCGGTGGGCGCGGTGCAGGCCGGCGTGAGACCGACCGTCCTGCGTAGCGCCCCGGCGGTGGCGGTGGCATCCATCGAGCGCGCGGGCGCGATCGTGCCACGGCAGAGCTGCCCGAAGGGGCGCGATAGGGTGGATGGTGATCAACCAGAGGGAGATTGCGCACATGGACCGCCGTCGTAGCCGTCGCTCCACCAGGACGTGGGGCATGTCGATCCTCGCTGGAGCGCTCCTGGCCACCAGCGCTTGCAGCGGGACGTCTGCAGCGACGACGGAGCCGGCGAAGACGGAGCAGTCAAGGTCGGCAGAGCCGCGGCCGGCGACGCAGCCGCAGGCGCCGGTGGCGTCGGCCGCGTTGAAGGCCATGCTGCTGAAGCCCGTCGACCTGGGCGCCGGCTACAGCGAGGACCCCTCGGACGCCGCTGACAAGGACAACTACGGTATTGCTGGCTGCCCCGCCCTGGAGAAGCTGTCCACCGGCAACAGCACCGGAGAGCTGAAGTCCGCGGTCCAGGTGAAGACCGGCTTCGCCTATGGCACCGAGTCCGGCATGAGCGAGGAACTCGACAGCGACTCCCCCGCGAACCTTTCCGCCCAGCTCCGCACGGTGTACGACGCCTATGCTGCCTGCCCGTCGTTCACCATCACCTCGGGCATGTCCCCGATCGACGCGACGGCCGCGAAGGCAGTGGTTCCCGATCTGGGGGACGAACGCCACGGCGTCATCATCACCATGCGCGGGCCCGGAGGCACGATGATCGTGAAGCAGATCGCCATCCGTAAGGGCAACGTGGCGGTGCTCCTCATGGGCAGCCCAGGCCTTGTCGACAAGCACATCGACAAGGCATTGAGCAAAGTCACGCCCGGCTAGGTTCCCCGCTTCCCTTGGAGTCTGCTCCAAATCGTTCCCGGCTACCAAGGCCAGACGGCTGCACCGTCACGCACCACCAGTGGCTTGGGCTGAGCCTCTTCGCAGAACCGGATCCATCCCAGATGGACGTCCCCGTCATCGAAGCATCGGTGCGCATCGACCGCCTTGGTCGCGAGCCAGCTGAGGAGTTCGCCCGGCCATGCAGTCCCGGGCCGCGGGCAGGAACTTCCTCGCGCTCCCCAACGACTCCCGTCACCCGTTGAACAGCTGCTCCACCTCGCCATCGGAGGGCGGGATGCGCTGGGTTCCGTACTCGCTTTTGGCCGTCCGGTTGAACTCGTCGATCGGCTGCACCAGCACGTGACCGGTCAGAGCATGGATGTCGCCCTGGTAGCGGGCGATCAGGAGGTCGAAGAACTGCGCCAGCGTCCACGCCTTGCTCTGGACCGTGCTGTGCGCGAGAAGCCGTTTGACCTTGCGCTGGTCCGCGAGGAACCGATCGGCATCCTCCGGACCGCTCGTCCATACCGGCCGGCCGAGGAACCGCACGTACTCGAAGATCGCCTGCCGGTCGTCGGCGATCGAACTGTCCGCCATCCCGGCGCCGACCCCGGCAAGCAGGAACTGGTCGACCAGCTCCTGCTCGAAGTCCTCGTACTCCTGTGCGTCGTCAGTCGCCGAGGGGTACCGATCGACCGGACGACCGCGAGCGTCATCGACGCCTCAGCTCACTGCAAACGACCATGCGTCATGGATAGCGGCAGAACGTCAGGAATCTCGACGGAACGTCGAAGTCTCCAGGCGATCGAGTGAACCCCCGCTCATCAGCGTCGCAGGTCAGAAGATGATGGTTCGAGCAGAAGGAACTCGCGGGAGTCCCGACAAACGGCTACTGAACTTGATTGGGTGATGTCGGAGTCGTTTGGCTGACGGTGGGAGGGCCGTTCCGGTAGCTCTGGACCGTGAGATACGCGCAGGGCGGCGGGTCGACCGACGCTGGGAGGGCCGCGCGGGAGCGAGTCCGGCTGCAGGCCGTGGAACGCTTCGAGGGCGGGCAGAGGAACGGGGAGATCGCTGCCGCGTTGCGGGTCAGCGAGCGGTCCGTGGAGCGGTGGCGGCGCCAGTGGCGCGAGCGCGGTGAGGCCGGGGCAGGTCTCCAGCATTGCTCGGGTGCCGGCTGAGTTCGGTCATTCATGTTCAGGCTGGCGTCGTCGGCACGTCCACTCGACGCGCCTGCAGTCAGCGGAGGACGGCCTCGGACCGTGCCATGGTGGTTGGGACGGCACGGAGCCGGTGTCTGCGCCACGCGTAGGCCGCGGTGACCGCCGCCAACAGTGGCCCCCAGAGCAGCACAGGGGCGTAGCAGAGAGTGAACAGCGCGGCCCGCCAGTCGTGCGACTGCGTGGGGAAGGCGCTGGGGAGCGGGTCGCCGCGAAGTGTGTGTCCGGTGACGATCGCGATGCCAAGGGCCGTCCACAGGACCGTCAGCATCGTCGCACCGATGGCTGCCGGGGCGACCGCGGCGGCCGTCGGCACCGGGCGTCCGCGCAAGCCAGGAAGCCAGGTCGGGAACACCTCGCCCCACGTGGCGACCAGCCCCACCGCGGTGAACGCCAAAACTTCGGACAGGACGGACAGGAAGACGACGTACAACTCAGGCGGCACCCCGAGCGGCAGCGACCCGGTTCCATGCGCTGCCTCGCCGCCGTCGAGGGGCAGGTGGAGCACTCCGGTCGCGACCCGCCAGAGGCTGGACGGCAGGACGAGGAGCGGAATGGCGTAGGCCATGACGCGCGTCCAGCGTGCAACCCCCGCGACGGGGTTGTGCGCGGCTCTCCAGGCCGCGCGGATTCGCTCGGTTGGCTCGGGGGATTTGGTAGAGCCGGACATCTTTGCCCCTTCGATCCAGTGGGCATCTCCTGCCCTGTCTCCTCCGAACGTACCTACTGTCCTGAGGAGTTGACCTCGGTCCCAGAGTGGATCGGGTCCCTCGCGCGGGCAGACGCGGACCGCCTCCGCGTCCATCGCTTCCACCGCCGCCCGCGACCACAGGCCCGGCCGGGCGTCCGGGGCAGGCACCACCCCGGAGGCCACCGCCCAGCGGAACTTCGGCCTCGCACCCCGAGCCGCGCGGCCTGGTCCCGGTCGTACTCCGTGCGCTTGCCCACGCTGCGTCTCCCTCCATCGCACCGCCCGCCCCGGGCGGTGCCCGAAAGATGCCGTTATATCCCGGAAACTATCAAATACCTACGTTCTAGGGTTAGTTGGGGGGTATGTATCCCTGCTGCGCCCGTATACGCGAGGACGGATTCACTCGTCCGGGGGACAAATGCGCCGGGTCCCGGACACAGCGAAGCGGGGCCGCGGCCAGGTCGGCGGCGGCCCCGCTCAGGGGCGCCTGGTGGGTGTCCTCTGTCAGGTGATCTTGACCGATTGACAAGTGATCTTGACCGCCGCTACGGGGGCGACTGCGCTGGCGCCGGTCGTGGGAGGTCGTCAGGGCGATGACGCAGCCGCCCGTGCCGGAGGTACCCGACCTACTCGCGGGGCCGGAGGACCGCGATCTGCTCCAGGTGTTCTGGTGCCCCTTCGACGCGCACGGCGAGAACCGGGCCGGCATGCTGCTGGACCTCAGCCAACCGGTCGCCGGACCGAGGGGTCCGGCCCCGATGGTCGGGAGGTGTTCCTACCTTTCACCGCGGGAGCGGCAGCTCCTGGCCGCCGCGTGGGCCCGGGACCCGGACTCAGGCCCCACGGACGAGGAGCGGCGGCTCCTGGAGGAGCTCAGGCGCAGGCACCGGGTGGCGAGCGAGCGGGGAGACGGATCCGCTCGCTCGCATGCCGTGGCCGCGAGCGGCAGCGCACCGAGGACGGCCGCGGCCGCCCCCTTCCAGCAGGCGGCGAAGGCGGGCGACGTTCTGTGCCACCTCGGGTCGCCCCACTCCTGGACACACCACGAGCGGCTCTACGCGGCCGGCGCTGGGGTCGGGAGGGTTCCCCGTTCCCGGCGCGCCGAGGCCTCAGCCTGGCTGGCCAGCGCCCTGCTCAGGCGGGTGGGCCTGTGGTCTGCCGCCGGAATCGCCCTGTCCACCACATCCTGGACCAACCCCGACAACGGCGGAGAGCAGTCGATCACCGACCACATCCACCAGCCCACCCCTGGCACCCTCCACCACGACGAACTCGTCCACCTGCTGACCGACCCGGAATGGGGCATGCAGATCAAGGTCGAGGACCGATGGTGCGCGTGCACGCAGCGGGGTGAGTCGTGCCTCGTCAAGCTGAGAAGTACCCAGGGCGAGGCGGGCGAGCTGGAGCTTCGCTTCCCCCGCAGGGAGACGCCTCGCTCGGTTCAGGCCTGCGGCCAGGAGCTGTACGCCGCGAAGACTCGCGCTTCCATCACCGTTCCCGAACGGACAAGGCGCCTGCGGTGCTGAGGCCGGCCCGCCGGGATCGCGGGGCCGTGGCAGGATCCGCCAGGCCCCTCCGGCCGAACTGGCTGCTACCTTCGGCCGTATGAGAGCGCTGGTATACGACAACGCATTCCGTAAGCGCGCCCGGCGCAAGCAGGCCTGGGGTTTCTGTCTGTTGACCGCCTCTGCTGGCATCTGGATCTGGATCGCCGCCCAGTTGCTGCTCCCCTACTCCGTGACGGGAGGCAACGACGCGAAGTGCCAGTCCCGGGTGTTCTACACGAAGGAGACCGAACGGGGCCGCCCTTACGAGGGCTACGCCGACGCCGAGGGCACCCGTTGCGCCGCCGAACGCGACTGGGCAGAGCTCCTCGCCCTGCTGCTGCTCTCGCTCCCGACGACCGTGGTGGGCACGGTCCTCTACACCTCGGGCAGTACCGGGCATCGACTCAGCGAACACGCGGCAGAGGTCAACCGGCTGAAGGAGTTCTCGGCTTAGACGTCGTTTCTTTCGGTGGCTCTCGGGCCGAGCCGTGCAGGATACTGCTGTGGTGCTGTTGACGTGGATTGCTGAGGTGGCGGCCGAGCCCCTGGTCCTGGAGCCGGCTGACCGGCGGGTGGAGTGGGAGACCAACACCTGGTCGCTGAGTACGGCGGACGAGGACAGGAGTTCGTTGTCCGTCGCCGCGGTGGTCGCTGCCTTCGAACGGACTGCTGCTGCCATCCAGGAACGCATTCGGGATCTGGGCTTTCCCGGCGTGGCGACGTTCTACGTGTGGCACGACGCACAGGCCGGGCAGCTTCGGTGCTCGACCGGTTCTGTGCCCCCGGATGCGTTGCCGTTCAGCGGTACCTATGTGGCTTCCGACGACCTCGGTCCGGTCGTCGAGGGCTTTCTGGCCAACAGCGAGCCAGGCTCCATCGCCTGGTTGGATCTGGACGACGTGCAGAGCGTCTCGGTGAAGACTGGGACCGGGCCGGAGTTCATGCCGTTCGGAGTCTGGGTCGCCAGTGTCGGGGCCTCACGCTGACTGTTCCTGCCCGTCCACACGGACGAGTCTGCGGTTGGCAGATGAGGGCTGAGGCTATGCCGACGAAGGCGAGGAAGTGTTCGGCCTTGCGCTCGTAGCGGCGGTGGAGCCGACGGCAGCCGGCGAGCCAGGACACGGTCCGTTCGACGACCCACCTGTGGCGGCCGAGTCGTTGGGCGTGGTGGGTGGCGAGGACCAACCGGCGGTACATCGGCGGCGTGTGCGGCAGCACGCCCTCGGCAGCGAGGCGATACATCACCTGCCTGAGCGTGACCTTCAGCGGCGCGTGCCCGTCCACGATCTCCCGAGCGCGTTCCACGACGCGGGCCACCGGATCCGTCCACGACCCAGACGAGTACAGGTACCCCCTTACCGGGTCCGAGCCGGCCATGCCCGGGCTCTCGGGGACCGGGTTTTCCGCTACGGTCGTTGGATCAAATGAGGAGCCGCGAGCAGCCCAGGGCGTTGTCCGGGATCCTCATCGGCGCCGACAGCCCCGTCCGCGTCGTCCAGGAAGAAGAATCGCTCCAGCTCTGCCCGTGCCGGCGCCCGCCGGACCCGCGGCAGGTGCCGGTGGAGGTGGCCGGGCCGAGTACCTGGCCGAGCAACTGGGAATCGCATACGCCTCGGTCCTGCAGGAGTACGGGGAGCGCGACGGCACGGGCCCGCTCGCATGCCGGGGAGATCCAGCAGGACGGCGGCTGGCGGGACTTCGCCGAGGTCCGGGAGGAACTGGCGGCGTGGCTGCGCGAGCGGCGGGTGCTGCTGCAGGGGGTGAGCCGGCTGGCCCAGCTGGTGGCGTCGGTACGGGAAGCGGATGGCTTTGTTGGTCAGGAGCGGGTTCTGGCACAGATCGTGGGGAGCGGTCGCGGAAGGTTACCTCGATGTTCGAATGCGGTCGCTGATTGGCTACTCAAGGGCATCGTAGTCAGGTGACGGATCAACCAGCTCAGGGTGCTCCACTACGTACTGATCGCCGTGGATCGCCAGCATCGCCCAGTGCCATGCCTCGTCGTGGAAGATCAGCCCGCGGAATGGCGCCTCGGCTGGCTCGTACGGGTAATGCTCCAGGGCGGCCGCCCTGGCCTCCTCCGGTGTTAGCCCGCCGTGACGCTGCATTACCCGTGCGTAGCCGCGCCGTTCGGCTTGAAGGCAGTCGACATACTCCGCTTCGCTCCATGTCATGGCCCAACGGTAGACCGGTCGTCGAAACAAGCGACGTGTCACTGAAGCAGGATCATTTTTCGGAGCAGTTCGAATCCGGCTCGACCGTAGAGCTGCCTCTTGATCTTCTTTGCGGTTGACGGCGCCCTCGATACTGCCCGAGCTCCAGTCCAGGGTGAGCCGGCTGTTACTGCGTCGAGGTTTCGGAGCAGGTGGATTGCGAAGCCGGTGAGGCCGGGTAGCCGGCTGGCATCGACTGCGTCGATCCAGGCAGGGAGTCTGTTGCCGAGCCGGCTGCTGAGTATCTCCCCGAAGTCGCGGACGTGTCCGGCGGCTCTGGCCAGCTCGGGGCAGCGAGTCAGAACGTCTTTCAGGGCGGTGCTGTCCTCCTCGGTCAAGGTGGCGGGGTGACGGGTGAGCCAGCCGGTCACCTGTCGCACCGTCGGCGGCCGGGGCGGCGCCTCGGGCGGAGCCCCGCGCAGGGTCGCGACGTGTGCGCGGACCATGCCGTAGGTGACCGGGGCGTGGTCGGCAAGCAGCTCGCCGTGCAGCTGGGTGCCGCTGGTGCATCCCTCGGCGAAGCGTCGCTCCAGGTAGGGCTTGTAGGCGTCGAGCCTGCTGGGCCGGGGCCGGTTTTCACGGAAGGTGTCCTGCCAGTGCGCGGCGTTCGCGTACCGGAGCACCGTGTTGAGGCCTCACCCCAGGTGCCGGGCGATCGCCCGGCGTGAGTGACCTTGGGAAAGGAGCTCGTGGACCAGGGCACGCGCTGCCTTCTTTCGCTCGGTGCGCCGGCCGAGCAGCGCCGGGTCGTCCTGCGGCCGACCGGTCGCCAGTCGGGTGCCTCCGCCAACGGCCCGCTGACCGAGGGATTACGCAGGCAGTCGCGATGGGCGGCGACACAGGTCTCCACGGCTCGGCCGAGGCCCTGCCACAGATGGAACCGGTCAGCGACCTGCACAGCGTCGGGGGCACCGCGGTGGGCGCCCTCGGCGTAGGCGCCCGCCCGGTCCCGGCAGATGATCTCCACACCGGGGTGACGGACCAGCCAGACGGCCAGCGGCCCGGCTTCACGGTCGGGAGCACGTCGACCACGCGATGTCCCTGCTCGGCGAGGAAGGGCAGACGTCCGGGGAAACGGAGGATCCGCACTGCCGCCACCTCGTGGACCTCACCCACTGGTGACCGGGCAGGGTCACCGTCGCGGGGCCGGCCCGGCACGCAGGCATGACCGACAAGTCGAGGGCATCGCCGGAACGGGCCAGACCACCATCATGGCCCGCCCTCGCCGACTGGGAGGCCGCCGGGCTCCGCGTCGCCGACACGACCACCGCCGCCGTCGCCGCCGAGGCGGGCATCGACAGCCAGACCATCGCCGCGTGGACGCGCAAGATCAACGGCGACCGCGCTCTGGCCGTGCTCCTCAAGCACGACCACCAGACTCGCCCCGCTCGACGAGGCGTACGTGGCCCACGCCGACGCGCTCAGCGATCTGGCCCACGCGATCCTGCAGGACTTCCCGCTCCACCCCGGACCCTCCGGGACAAGGGCGAGACCCTGCAGGACGCCTTGAACCTGCGCCACCTCGCCGGCCGGGTCGTGGAGGCCGCTGTCGTCGTCGAGAACGAGCGGGGCGGGAGCTGGAGCGAGATCGGCGCCGCCGCGGGTATCACCAAGCAGACCGCGAACGGGAAGTGGACCAGGGCTACTTCCGTGCCGAGAACATCTCGGCGGCGAACGGCCTGTTCATCGAGGCGCAAGCGTAGATTGACGTCGTACGGGCGTGGGGTGGCGGCCTGGTCGCCTCCGCCGACGGCATCCGGTTCACGGTTCCCGTGCAGACACTGTACGCGGGTTCGAATCCCCGGTACTTCGGCCTGCGGCACAAGGGCGCCACGTGGCTGAACGTCGTCAACGACCAAGTGATGGGGCTCGGCGGGGTGGTGGTGCCGGGCACGCTGCGTGACTCGCTGTTCATCCTGGACGCCATCCACGCCCGTGACGGCGGCCCGAAGCCGGAGACGGTCATCACGGACACGGCGTCGTACTCCGACATCGTCTTCGGCCTGTTCGCCATCTGCGGCTACCAGTTCTCGCCGAGGATCGCCGACATATCCGACGCCCGGCTGTGGCGTACGAACACCGCTGCCGACTACGGGCCGCTCCAGCCGGTCTCGAACCACACCATCCGTCTGGACCGCATCCGCGCCAACTGGGGCGACATGCTCCGTGTGGCCGGTTCCCTGACCCTGGGCGAGGTCCGTGGCCACGACCTGATCCGCATGCTCTCCCGCGACGGCAAACCGACCGGGCTGGGCGACGCGTTCGCCCACTACGGACGGATCTTCAAAACCCTGCACCTGCTCCAGTTCGTATCTGACGAGGGATACCGGCGGATGATCGGCGCCCAGCTCAACGTCACCGAGGCCCGCCACCGCCTCGCCCGGAGATCTTCTTCGGCCAGCGCGGCGAACCGCGCCAGCACTACCGCGAGGGAATGAGGACCAGCTCGGCGTCCTCGGCCTGGCGCTCAACGCTGTCGTGCTGTTCAACAGCCTCCACATCGACGCCGCCGTCAAGCAGCTCGCCGCCGACGGCTTCCCCGTCACCGACGAACTGCTCGCCCGGCTCTCCCCGCTTCAGTACGACCACGTCAACTTCCTCGGCTGCTACGCCTTCACCCGGCCCGCGGCGCCTGGGCTGCGCCCGTTGCGTGACCCCCACGTCCACGACGAGTCAGACGACGGCGAGGCCGAGTAGCGGAGGCGCCGTACGAGGCCTGATCACTTCCACCGGCATCAGGGCGGTGACCGCGGCCATCCGCATGCGTGACACGGGTCCTGGCCGGGCTTTCCTCGAACTTGTACAGCGCCCGTAGGTGGCGGGCCAGGGCGAGTGCGGCGAGCAGCGCGACGAGCACGCACACGCCCCACCAGCCAGCCTGGCTCCAGACGTGTATCCCGAGCCAGGAACCTGTGCTGCCGCCCAGGTAGGCGCAGGTCATGTAGGCGGTGTTGAGCCTGCTGCGGGCGTCGGTGCGCAGGGCGTAGACGCGGACTTGATTGGCGACCATGCCGGACTGCATCGCGGTGTCGAGGAGCAGCGTGCCGAGTATCAGGGCGGCCAGACCCAATGTGCCGCCCCGGGCACCAATGGTGAGGATCGCGGCCGAGATGAGGACGCCAAGCATGCAGACCAGGTTCACTGGATCGGGGCCGTAGCGGTCCACCAGACGGCCGGCGAGCGGGGTGCAGACCATGGTCGCTGCTCCGACCAGGGCGATCATTCCTACCGCCTGGGCACCCAGCCCGTAAGCCGGTCCGGCGAGCAGGAGCGCCAGGCAGGTCCAGACCGCGGAGAACCCGGCGAAGACGGTCGCCTGGTAGAAGCACGAGCGGCGCAGGTCTGGCTCGGTGCGCAGCAGACGCAGTGGCTCGGCCAGGAGTGCTGTGTACCGCTGGCGGGAGGACGGGGTTGTGGTCGGCACCGCGAACGCTAAGACGGTGGCGAGGAGCAGGGCCAGGACCGCGGCGACCAGGTAGGGGGCCCGCCAGCCCAGCCACTCACCGAGCGTGCCGCTGAAGGTCCGGGCCAGCAGCATGCCGCCGGTCGATCCGCTCAACAGGGTGCCGATCACCGCTCCTTGGCGGTCAGCGGCCACGAGACCAGCCGCCAGAGGGCCGACGATCTGCGCGCCCACGGTGGCCAGGCCGACAAGGGTGCTGGCGGCAATGAGTGCCGGCAGAGCCGGCGCGCAACCCGCTGCGAGCAGTGCCAAGCCGGTCAGGGCGAGGAGGACGACGAGGAACGAGCGGTGCGGGAGCCGGTCGCCAAGCGGCACCAGCAAGACCATCCCGGCCGTGTAGCCGGCCTGTGTGGCGGTCACCACCGCAGCGGCCGAATCGGGCGACACATGCAGCCCGGCGGCGAGCAGCGGACCGATGGCCTGCGGAAAGTAGATGTTGCCCACCGCCACGGCGCACGTGACAGCCAGGATCAGGACCATCCGGCGGCTCATACCTTCAGTCCACCGGCCCGCCCGCTACGTAGATGACCTGGCCGGAGACGAACCCCGCCCCGGGACTTACGAGGAAGGAGGCGGTATGCGCGATGTCGTCAGGCAGGCCCACCCGGCCGACCGGGATGGACTGCTCTGCCCTGTGCCGGAACTCCTCGAAGCTCAGGCCGAGCCGCCGGGCTGAGGCCCTGGTCATGTCGCTCACGACGAATCCCGGCGCGATGGCGTTCGCAGTCACGCCATGCGGTCCGAGCTGGAGAGCGAGGGACTTGGTGAATCCGATCAAGCCCGCCTTCGCGCTGGCGTAGTCGACGCGGCCAGCATCACCGACCGCGGAGATGCTCGACATGTTGACGATACGTCCCCAACCGGCCGTCACCATGTGCGGGCAGACGGCACGGGCGGCGAAGAAGGGGCCGCTGAGGTTGATCCCCACGACCGTGTCCCACTGCTGCGTGGTCATGTCCACAAGGTCGGCACGGGGTCCGATGCCGGCGTTGTTGACCAGCACCGTCGGCGGCCCGAACGCGGCGGCGATCCGGGCGACGGCCGCAGTGACCGCGGCCTCGTCGGCGACATCAGCGGCGACGGCCAGCGCTGCCCCGCCGACACTTGTGATGGCATCCACGGTATCGGCGCAGTCCGCCTCGTCCAGATCGATCACGCCGACCGCCAAGCCGTCGCCCGCCAGGCGCCTGGCCACAGCGGCGCCGATGCCGCGGGCAGCACCGGTGACAACCGCCGTCCGCTGCAGATGAGTTGTGTGTGTCATGGGAGGAAGTCCACGGCATCGACGGTGCGTCGCCAATCGTTGTAGCGTATGGCTTAATGATCAGCTTTGTGCTCGGCGTCGAGGACCTCGCGGACACCCGCTTCGCCCTCTCCCCCCTGCACGAAACCCTATTCAGCCTGCGAGTGCTCCAGGATCCGGGCCTGTCCGCGCTGCACCTGCCCTGGCGCAGGTCCGTACTCGGCAGACTCGGCACGCTCGACACCGGTCTACTGATGTCCCTGGTCGCCCAGCGGCGTACCCTCCCCGACTTCCTGACCCCGAATCCCACGAGTTTCGCGCCGGCTTTCGAAGAAGAACTCTCCGTCGTCCGTCAAGCGTCCTGCGCTCGGGTCCGCCACGACCTGCTGCTTGCGCACGCACCCGATCCTGTTCCCGAAGCGCTCCGCGACGCCACCGCTGCCGAAGACGCACCTGTCGCCAGACTCCGCGACGCCATCTGCGATCTCCTGCGGCAGTACTGGGAGGTGGCCATCAAGCCGGTGTGGCCGCAGATGCGACTGGTGCTGGAAGCCGACATGACCTACCGCGCCCGCCAGCTCGCTCTGGGGGGCGCCCGACTGCTGTTCGCCGACATGCACCCGAACCTGCGCTGGCAAGGCGGAGAACTGTATATCCGCAAGATGATCAGCAGGCATCGGGTTGCGGCATCTGGCCGGGGGCTGTTGCTCCTGCCGTCCGTGTTCGCACACAAACCCGCGCCCCCCGTCAGCCCGGACGAGCCTCCGAGCCTCGTCTATCCCAGCCGGGGAGTAGCCACGCTGTGGGGCTCGGAGATGCCGACCGTCGACGCAACCGCCCTGGTGTCTCTCCTCGGCTCATCCCGAGCGAGACTGCTCAGCCTCCTGGAAGAGCCGTTGCCCACCGTAGAGCTCGCCCGCCGTCTCAGGGTCACCCCAAGCGCGGTCTCTCAACACCTGCGTGTCCTGCACTCCACAGGACTGGTCACCCGGACACGTGACGGACGGCATGTGCTGTACCGGAGAAGCGCACTCGGCGACCAACTCACGACCACCGCTACCGAACCGCGAACTCACGACAGCTGGGGTTCAGCAGTCCGCCTCCGCCCAACCCCGCCTGGCCGGGCGACTATCCACTCCACCAAGCCGCTGACTGGTTCCCCACCCGTCCGCTGACCGACTCACCCTGTCGGCAAACGTTGGCACCCTCAAGTGATCAACGCACCACCCACGGATGATCACGTGATCGTGGAGGCACAGGTGCGTGACTACGGGTTTTCGCCAGCTCAGCAGGACGAGATATGGAGACGCTGGCGTGAGGGGCAGTCGTTCAGCTTGATCGGGCGGGCACTCGGGGCGCCGATGCAGCACGCCCGTCGCTTCTTGTACCAGAGCGGCAGCTGGCCAAGCGGCTGGGCCGATCCTCGTCGACCGTCTCCCGCGAGATCGCCCGCAACGGCGGCCGGGACCGCTACCGAGCCGCCACGGCCGATGCAGCCGCCTACGAACGCGGGCGCCGCCCCAAACAGGCCAAGCTCGCCCAACGGCCATCTCTACGCGCCCTGGTGGAAGCCAAGCTGGCTCTGTGCTGGTCACCCGAGCAGATCGCAGGATGGCTGGGACGGTAGTTTCCTGGTGACGCCTCCATGCAGATCGCGCACGAAGCGATCTACCTCTCGCTCTACGATCCTCGCCGGCGCCAGGCGATCGACCGCAGCCTCACCCAGCGGCTGCGGTCAGGCAGGCCCATGCGCCGTCCGAAGGTCGCCCGCCGGCCCACCGGGCGGGGCGTCATCCGCGGCATGGTGTCCATCACTGCCCGCCCCGCCGAGGTCGAGGATCGCTTGCGCCGGGCGTGAGGCGGTCGTGTCGTCTCCTTCTTGGCGGGCCGGGTGCCGGGGCAGCCGCGACGCGGGCAGCAGGCCGAGAGCGGCGAGTGCGGCCAGGATCAGCAGAGTGGAGCTCATGGTTGAAGCAGCGGTGCCGGTTGCGCTGGCCGCGACGGCGATGCCGAGGGTCGGCCCGATGTTCATGGCGGTCTGCTTGAGCCCGCTGACGACCCCGGCGTACCCGGGCGGCGCGTCACCGACGACGGTCCCGGTGGCGGTGACCATCACGGTGGCGAATCCGGCACCGATGGCGGCAAAGGCTGCAGCCATGGCCATCCATGTGCTGGCGGGATCGAGCCGGGACAGCCCCGCGATGCCGACCATGCCGACCACGACGAGGACCGTACCGGCGATCGCGGTGCGGCGCGCACCGTACCGGCGCAGTGCGGCGACCGCGGCGGGTGAGCCGAGGACCATGAGCACGGTCAGCGGGAGTACGCGCAGACCGCTGGCGAGCGGGTCGAGTCGAAGTACGTCCTGGAGGTAGAAGGTGGCCCTGAACAGCGCGCCGAACAGGCCGGCGGTGGTGACCAGCAGGATCGCCATCGACGCGGTCACCGGTACGGACCGCGCTACGGCTGGTGGAACGATCGGGTGTGTGGTGCGGCGTTCGTGGCAGGCGAGCACCGTTGCGATGCCGATGACGGCGAGGATTTCGAGCAGCGTCGGCGCGGCGGTCCACCCCCGTGCGGGTATGTCGGCCAAGGCGTGGACCAGGATTGCGAGCGCGACCGCCAGCAGGCCGGCGCTGGTGAGGTTGAGCCGTGGAGAGTTGGCACGTTGAGGTGCCGGTGTCCGTACGGCGAGGGCGAGGACGGCGATGACGAACGCGAGGGGCACGTTGACCCAGAAGACGGCGCGCCATCCCAGATGAGCCACGAGAACACCGCCCAGGAGCGGACCGGACCCTGCCGCCACCGCGATCGCACTGGTGCGGATGGCGATCGGCTTGCCGAGCCGGTCCGCGGGATACGCCAGCCGTAGCAGCGCGAGCGTCGCAGGTTGCAGGAACGCGGCGAACCCGCCTTGCACCGCGCGCAGGACGATCACCCAGCCGACGCCCGGCGCGAGCGCGATCCCGGCCGAGGCAGCCCCGAAACCGAGGACGCCGACGAACAGCAGGCGCGGGTGCCCGTACCGGTCCCCGAGGCGCCCGGCGATCACAAGCAACGCGGCCACGGCGACCAGATAGCCGGTGCTCGTCCACTGGATCTGCGCCATGCTCGCGCCGAGATCACGCTGCATGCCGGGCTGCGCCATGAGGAGGATGGTTCCGTCCAGTGCGACGATCACCGCGCCGACCACGCTGACCAGAAGTGCAATCTGCCGCCGTACGGGTGCGGTCATGAGGTCACCGGGCCGAGATGGGCGTCCAGAACTGCCGCGATGAGCCGGTCGCGTTGGTCGTCGCCAGGGTCACCGCCCAGCGGTGGGGCCCCGAGGGCGAGTTGCAAGCTGCCCCAGGCCCACAGCTGGGCCATGCCGTGCAGGTTCGACCACAGGGCGGCGGCAGTCACCGCAGGCGGAGGTCCGGCCTCGTTCGGCCCGTCGGCGCTTCGCGCGGCATCCCGCTCCGATAGGCATCGGGCGACGAGTCCGGTGAAGTGCCCGAACAGCGGGAGGGTCGACTCGCGCAGCCTCGGTTGGTCCGATGCCTGCGCCGCGCCGTCGAGCAGGTCGTGCCGCCACATGAGTTCGAACATGCCGCGGCGTTCCAGTGCGTACCCGACGTACGCCCGCGCCAGGGCCTCCAGCTGGCCGCGCGGTGTGGTCGTGCCGGCGACCGCGGCCTCGAACATGGCTGCGAGGTCCTCGAAGCCGCGACGGCCGATAGCCGAGAGCAGCGCGTGGTGCGTGGGGAAGTACCGACGCGGCGCCCCGTGCGACACCCCCGCTCGACGGGCTATTTCCCGCAGGCCCACGGACGCGGAGCCCTCGGTCAGCACAAGGTCGACACCGGCATCGATCAACCGCTCCCGAAGGGAGCTCTCATCAGTCATAGACAGTGTCTACCGTGGATTCGTAGACACTGTCTACCCATTGGTGAGTGATCATTCTGCTCAGCGGGTGGCGGGGTCTGCCTCGGCTCGCTCGCTCACGGCGGCACGCTGACCGGGAATGGTCATGCCTGATAGTCGGAACGCCAGTTCGAGCATCGGCGATGACCTGACGAGCCGGTCCGACCGGCATACGGGCCAAAAGGGGAAGGGGGCAACGGGGCGATCTCCGTGTCCTTGGGCTCCGCTGCTACTGGGAGCTCTCCCCGTTGCGGAGGTAGCGGGTATGCCCGTCCGCGAGGGCGTGCAGAGCTGCTGTGAAGCGTGGCCGGATGCGGTCTCCGAGTCGTTCCCGGGCGGCTTCTGGTGGAAGGAACGCGGCTTCGGCGAGTTCGTCGTCCTGCGGGGTCAACCGGGCGGCTTGGTCGGGGGCGAGTGTGCCCCCGTTGAAGATGAACGCGATCTGATCGTCCCAGGGTCCGTGGGGGGCGACCCAGTCGATGACCAGCAGCCCGCGTATGGTCACCCTCAGCCCGAGCTCTTCGACGAGCTCCCGGGTCGCCGCGTCCTCGGGAGGCTCGTTCGCCTCCGCCATGCCTCCGGGCAGGTCCCACCCCGGTTTGTAGGTGGGGCTCACCAGGAGCACGTGCCCGGAGGTGTCCTTCAGCAGCACGTCGGCGGCCACACGCTTGCGGGCCTGTCGGGCGTTGCCCTCGGCGAGGTAGGCGTTCCACGCGTCAGGGTCGGAGGGCGTCGGGGTGGGCCTCATGCCGGGATGCCTCCCGAGTTCGGCAGGATGAGATCGGCCAGGAGCAGCCTTCTCGCTCTGCGTGCGTCGTCGAAGCGAACCAGGTACTCGCGTACGAGCGGATACCCCTTGTACGACTCCAGCAGCCGGCGGAGTTCGTCAAGCTGCTGGAGGACACGTACCGAGCCCAGGGTGGGGCTCGTGCCCAGCAGGACGTGGGCGGCATGGACAGCTGCGTCCAGTTCTTTGCGGCGTACCTGGATGTCGACCACGGTGATCTGGCGGAGAGCGAGAGACCGTGCCCGCCCTGTCTCGCGCAGTGCCACGGCCTGTTCGGCTTCGGTCAGCGCCTGGTCGAGCTGGTCGAGGTCGCGGAGGATCAGTGCCGACTCGCTCGCCAGGGCAGCCGCGTCGAAGGGGCTGAGCCAGGGGTGCTCTGCGTCTGGGGCGGTTTCCAGGTCGCGCTGGGCGGCTTCGAACCCGTTGGTCCCGGGCCATCTGCTTACGCACTGGATTAGGGGGGCTCACACCGGACCTTCGCCGGTCGACCGCGGGCGCCCCGGCAGCAAGCACCACCTGATCACCGACCGGCACGGAACACCCCTCGCAGTGTCGGTGACCAGCGGAAACCGTCACGACGTCACTCAGCTCATGCCCCTGCTGGACACGATCCCCCCATCCGCGGCCTGGTGGGCCGGCCCCGCCACCGGCCACGGCGGCTGTTCGCCGACCGCGGCTACGACTACGACAAGTACCGACGCCTGCTCCGAGCCCGTGGCGTCACGCCGAAGATCGCCCGCAAGGGCACCGCCCACGGATCCGGCCTGGGCCAGACCAGATGGGTCGTCGAGCGAACCTTCGCCTGGCTCCACCAATTCAAACACCTCCGGATCCGCTACGAGATACGAGCCGACCTCCACCTCGGACTGCTCCAACTCGCGTGCAGCACCATCTGCTTGCGAAGACTCCGAACCTCATTCTGAAATGATCAATAATACTGGCCCCTCGGCATCTCCGGTGGGAGCTGGAAGAATGGACCAACAAAGCGTGGCTCGGGTTGTCAACTTCTGGTCGGAGTGGGACGCTTGAGATAAGACGCGTCACCGCTCTGCCTATAGAAGAGCGACGCACGCGTCCGGAGGACGCCACGGTCACGGTTCTGTGATGCCATTTTGGCGCCTGCCTGATTTTCTCATACCCATGGGGGCGCATGGCTTGCTGGGGGTCCTGCTGCTACAGGAACGTTTTGCAGGAGGCAGAGATGACAAGTTGCGACGACCGAGACAAGCAAGCAATCGCTGACATAGAGGAGGAGCTAGGTGCGCCCGGACCAGCAAGTCGACTGGGGGCGATCCTGGCCGAGCAAGAGGACACTGCCTATCCTCCGCCGCTATCCCTGCCTCCCGCTCAGCAGCAGCTTCGAACTAACTTCTCGAAAGATGTCAAGGCACTGGCGAGTCGCATGTCGGCCGAGGTCGAAGCTCTCACGGCCAAGTGGCCACACGCGACAACATTGTCCGGGAAGATCCCGCCGCTCGTGCTGGCGCAGGACCGCATAGACCTCGTGAGTACTCCCTACCAGCCCGATGTCGACGGCACGGGGGCCTCTGACCGCTATAGGTTGACATGGCGGCTGATTGACGGGGACGGCTTTAACGGTGACGCCAAAGCCGACGTCCGGACTGGGACGTTTTGGGCGGAACGCTATACGATCAGTGGCGTACAGCACGCCTTCGCAGGGGTGGGTGTGTATGTAACGGCGTCATCGCCAGCGTCCCGCATGGTGATTCAGCCATATGTCAACTGGTCCGGTACTGACATCCTCACACATCGTATCTACAACCCGGCTACTCATGAGCAGAGGTGGGCCAAAGCAGCAGGCTTCCTTCACATCATTGTCCAGAGCCGGGATCTAACAAGTGGCGGCGACCCCAGAACCGACGGAAATAAATCCATCACACTTTGGCAGCGCGCCGAGTTGAACCCTTCCGGAGCGCAAGATCACAGAGGGACCATCTCCGGAGGCGACGGTTCTGCGTTCGAGGTGTTGGTAACCAATAGGCGCCAGTACTTCGTCTGGGTTGCCTGTCTTACAGCGGTGGAAGCGAATCAGGGGTTTGAAGTAGATACGCATGCGAATGCGGGGTTGTCCTGCAACATGCCCGTTCTGCAGGTGGCGCAGTTCCAGTCCTGACACCTCACGAGCCAGCACACTCCCATCGGCGCGGGTCGATGGGCCAGCGCCGCTCGGGCGGCTAGGGAAGAACGCCCCGTCCGCAGCTTGGGGGGTAGACGGATCATCGGCCGCGAAAACAACGGATATGGGTTGCATCGGGGTTCTGGGCTGCCGTGATCTGTGACGTGCTCGTGATGGTGGAAACCGTGCGTTCCTCTGCGCTGGCCCGCGGCCGGGTCGGCGGGCGCCGGCCGAAGCTCACGGCCGACCAGGTCGGACTCGCCCAGCAGCTCTACGACGCCCCCGGGTGAAGACCTTCCAGCGGATCGCCGCCATCCCAGCGCAACGGCTGATCGTAGCCCTTGCCGCCGTCCACGCCGCCCCCGCTACGGCCATCACGCCTCACCTTGGACGACCTCGACCTTCCCAACCGCCGGATCACCATCGCCGGACACGCCCAACGCTTGGCGAACTGTCTCATCAGACCCTGCTGGCCTGGCTCGTCCAGCGTCGCATCACCTGGCCGAAGACTCCCAACCGGCACGTATTGATCAACGCGAAAACCGCTCTGGGAACCGGGCCTGTCAGCGCCGAATACCTCAAGCGGCACCTGCTGCACCAGGGCGTCTACCTCGAACGCATCCGCGGCGCGCAAAGGCGCTCACGCGGATGGAGACGCTGCACGCCACTACGTACGAGGGCTGGCAGCAGGCGCGGAAGGCGATGGCAGACGGACAGGCCGCCACCGGCTGACCCGGGAGCGGCATGTGAGAGGGCCCCGAACCGTGCCAGCCTTTCGGGGCCCTGGTGCGTGGCGGGCTAGAGGTCGATCTGGATCTCTTGGACGTCGGTGAACTCCACGTCCAGGTCGCGGGCGCGGCGGCCGTTGTCGCGGAAGTAGTGGTGACCCAGGCCCTGCGCGGCAATGTCCAAGAGCTGCTGCTCGGTGGCGCCCTGATCGCGGGCGTCGAACAGCCGCTGGGCCCGGACACCCTCGACCATTGGGCGATGGGCGGGGCCGACCCGGACGAGATCGCCTACCTGGGAAAAGACGGCTCGGGCCGTTGTCGGCTCAGGGATCGTTACGCCGAAGGTGATCCCCAAGCGCCGGGACGGCCGGTCGCTGCCGCCGGAGTGAGCTGGTGGCACGCTTCCCGAAGGGCTATGTCAAGCCCACCAGTTCCTGCCCGAGCTGCCTCGCCTGGGGCGACTTCCGCGGACAGCTCTGCCACACCTGCTACATGTTCGGCCGGGGGCGCGACGCGGCAGTACGCGGCGGCTCCATCGCGTCCACCCGTTGAAGTGGGACTACTGCCGTTTGTGCTGGTGCCAGGCCGGCTTCGGAGCGAAGGCAGCCGATGGCCATCCCTCGGATGGAACGAACGTGCGGGAGCGGCTCGCCGCCGTCCGGCACCAACAGCTGTTCTTCGTCGGAATGCACTACCGCAGAAGGCCGACGTCCCCAGCCCAGCGGAAGGGAGGACGGCGTGGCCCCGCGCGCAAACCGCCTCCCGCTCCGGCCTGGCGTCCGGACCCCGGCTGGCGGCAGCCGCTGCTGTTCGAGCAGATCCCCCGGCACTTCGGTCGGCTCGACCCGGCCGACGCCGCCCTGGCCAGCCCGTGGCTGGCCAGGGCGAAGTACCTCGCCCACCGGCTCGCCGAGGCCCGCGGCTGGGGACGCAACATCCGCTTCGCCGTCAACCGGGGCCTGGCCGTCGTCCTCACAGGTCACGTCGAAGGCGACGTCATCCGGCACACGGAGATCTTCTCCCCGCTACGGGCCCTGGACCTGCCCGTCGGCCACATCGTCACGGTCCTGGAGGAGATGGGGATCTTTGAGGACGACAGCGAACCGTCCTTCGAGCGCTGGCTCGTCGGACGCCTGGAAGGACTCGCACCCGGCATCCGCTCGGAAGCCGAGCGCTGGACCCGAGTCCTGCGCGGCGGCGGCCCCCGCAGCCTCCCGCGACGGGAGGGCACGGTCTGGCTCTCCCTCAACCGTGTCCGCCCGGCCTTGCTGGAGTGGTCAAACCGCTGCGATCACCTGCGGGAAGTGACCCGCGGCGACGTCCTCGCCCACATGAAATCCGCGGACGGCCACCATCGGCATGATCAGCTCGTCGCCCTGCGGCCCCTGTTCACCTGGGCCAAGCGGAACGGGCTGATCTTCCGCAACCCCACCAGCCGGATCAAGGTCGGGCAATACGAGTACGCCGTGCTGCAACCGCTCCTCCCCGAGCAGGTCGAGCGCTCCGTCGCGGCGGCGACCACCCCGGCGGCACGGCTTATCCTCGCCCTCGCGGCGGTCCACGCCGCCCGGGTCGCCCAGATCGCCACTCTCACGCTCGATGACGTAGATCTCGGCAACCGCCGACTGACCATCGCCGGACGCGCCCGCCCGCTCGACGACCTCACCCTGAAACTCCTGACGGACTGGCTGGACCACCGGCGCCACCGTTGGCCGAGCACCGCAAACCTCCACCTGCTGATCAACAACCAGACCGCCAACACGATCCGCCGGGCCAGCAACCACTGGACCAGCGCACCGATGCGCGGACAGGACGCCACCCTGGAGCGGCTCCGCGTCGACCGACAGCTCGAAGAAGCCCTGACCCACGGGCCCGGCCCGCTCCACCTCGCCGAGGTGTTCGGGCTCGATGAGAAGACGGCAATGCGCTACGCGGACTCCGCACGGGTGCTGCTGCACCAGGCCGCTGAACAGCAACTTCGATGAAACCTGTTCGACCGGGACGCGCCCTGAAAGCAATCATGGGCGAGTGACGTCGACCGAAGCAGCAGCAATCGCTCTACAGGACCATGCCGCTCTCTGGAGTGTGGGGGAAATCAGTGCGAGCGATGTCGTCAATGCCGCCTGTGATGCGCTCGTCGCGGGACTCGATACCCCCGGCCTTCGAATCCTCGCCGCCTGCACCCGTGCCGAGGCGGACTACGACGTCCACGACTTGCTTCCCCCAGCACTTGACGAACTCGGCCTCACCTTCCATCCAGTCGCCAGCGAGGCCGGCCAAGAAGCCGCCGCGCGAGCGCTCGCACGACGCATGCTCGCCGGCGAGCTGAAACCATGGGAGCTCACTTTCCGGATTCATCAGCGCTACGGACATGAGCTGCCCCTGACAGAACGGCTTGCTGAGCTCGATGACGAGTACGCCATCCTCGAATACGGCGACAGAACCGTGGACCAGGTCGATGCCGAGGTCACGGCCGAAGCCCGCCGCCTCGCAGCCCACCCCCGCGTTCCCACCGAACCCACGGACATCCCCAGCTGATGCACACGGACCGACCCCCGAGTTCCACTGAACGAGCTTCAGTTTCACTGAACCCACGGACCTCATGGGGGTTGAGGAACATCGGAACGAAAACCGGCGCTAAGGGTCCGTCGGGCCTGGTGGGCGGCTGACGGACCATCGGTTGCCGGACCTGCCTGAAGTCGTCCCACGGATAACACCCCAATATTGCGGTAGCTTGATCCGTCACCTGCGGTGACGCTCTCCGGCCGCCACGTGAAGCGGCCCTGTTATCTGTGGCAAAGGGGAAGCAGTGCCCACCGTCGTACAGCTGCCGACCGGGAAGGCGTTGACCGTCCGCGCGGCGGCGGACGTGTTCCTCGACTCGCTCGGTAACTCGAACACAGTCCGGAACTACGGGATCGGGGTGGGCAAGACCGCCGATCGGCTCAGGCGAGGCCCGGCCGCTAGCGTCGGTCGCGGACGACGAGATCGGCGAGGCCCTGGAACTGCTGTGGGGCACCGCGGCGGTGAACACCTGGAACTCCCGCCGGGCGGGGGTGCTGTCCTGGCTCGGCTGGTGCCGTGAGCGCGGCTATGAGGAGCCAATGGTCCCGGCCTGGGCGAAGCGGCTGGCGGTGCCGGACTCCGAGACCCCGGCCCGCTCGAAGATGGCGATCGACCGGCTGGTCGCGCGCCGTGAGGTACATCTGCGGGAGAAGACGCTGTGGCGGATGCTCTACGAGACCGCCGGGCGGGCGGAGGAAGTCCTCGGCGTGAACATCGAGGACTTGGACTTCGCCGGGCGCCGCTGCCTGGTCAAGGCGAAGGGCGCCCGGACCAAGTCCCGCCGCCGGGGACAGGTGCGCGAGGACTACGTGCTGGAGACCGTGTACTGGGACGCCGGCACCGCGCGTCTGCTGCCCAGGCTCCTCAAGGGCCGCACCCGCGGGCCGCGGCCGTCGCGGCGACGTCGTCGGAGCCCAGGGCGATCAGGCTCCTGCCCAGCCGGGAGTGCATGCGGGCCAGCCGCAGGCGGGTGAAGTCGGCTTCCAGGGCGTCACGTACCAGGGCGTGGCTGAAGCGGACCGTGCCCGGTCGCGGTTCGGTGAGCAGGCCCGGGGCGATGCCCGCGTCCAGGGCGTCGCGGAGTTGGTCCGCGTCGTGGTCCGCCGCGTGGACCAGGAGGGCGACGGGGGCCTCGCGTCCGGCGACGGCCGCCAGGCGCAGCCCGGCCGTGACGGCCGGCGCGAGCAGGGCCAGCCGGCGGCGCAGCACGTCCTGGACGCCCTGCGGGATACTGCCCAGCGCCTTCTCCTCGCCCTCGCCGGCCAGCAGGAGCCAGCTCTCGCGCAGGTGGAAGGGGTTCCCGCCGGCCCGTTCGGCCAGGGCCGCCGCGGCCCGGTCGCTCATGCCGGAGGCCGTGCGCCGCAGCAGCGCCTTCGCCTGGGTGTCCGACAGCCCGGCGAGGGCCATGCGCAGGGGCGGGCGGGGGGCGAGACGGGCCAGTGCGACGGTCAGGTCGCCCTCGCCGGTGCGGTACGAGCCCACCAGCAGCAGCGGTACGTCGCGCAGCTGTTCGGCGCAGAGCAGGAAAAGCTCGACGCTCTCCTGGTCGCCGCGGTGCAGGTCGTCCAGGAAAACGGCCAGCGGTTGCCGCAGGGCCGTCTCACGGAGCCGGCCGAGCAGCGCCCGGTGGAGCCGGAAGCGCCGGGCGGGGCTGCCGTCCGGCTGCCCGGAGGCGGTCTCGGTACCGGGGGCCAGGAGGGGAGCCAGCTCCTCGGCGTAGGAGCCCGGTGGGGCGGCCTGCGCGAGGGCGGGCAGCATGTCGAACCAGGCCCGGCCGGGCGGGGCGCCCCCGGTCTCCGGGCACTGTCCGAAGGCGGCTACCCAGCCCTGAGGGGGCAGTTGCCGGAGGGCGGCCTCCAGGAGGCTGGACTTGCCGAGGCCGGCCTCTCCGGAGACCAGGACCACCTGTGCCCGGCCGCCGCGTGCCCGGTCCGCGGCGGCGGCGAGCCGGGCGATCTCTTCGTCGCGGCCGAGGAGGCGACCGGGCGTGAGTACCGTCGGTGCGGCGGGGCATCCGTGCCGGGTGGGCGCGGCCGGAGCCACCGCCGCCTCCGCAGCGAGGGGCGCCGCCGGTGGCCGCGCGTCGGGCAGGGCGGGAACGGCGAGCGCGGCAGGAACGGCGGGTACGCCGGATCCGCCGGTCTCCCGGTGGAGGAGGTCGAACCGCTGGTGCAACAGCGCCTGTTCCAGCTCCAGCAGGGCGGGTCCGGGTTCGACACCGAGTTCCTCGCCCAGGACGCGCCGGGCCTGCCGCAGCGAGGCCAGGGCGTCGCCCTGGCGGTCGCGGGCCCACAGTGCCAGGGCCAGGAGCCGCCAGCCCTCCTCGTGAAGCGGCTGCTCCCGGGTCAGCGCCCGCGCGTCGGAGAGCGCCTGCGCGGCCTGCCCGCAGCGCTGCTGGGCCCCGGCGAGCCGCTCGCGGGCGGTGCGGTGCAGCTCCTCCAGGCGGGCGCGCTCGCCTGCGGTCCACGGCTCGTCCGCGAACTCGGCGTACGGCTGCCCGCCCCACGTCGCGAGCGCCCGGGTCAGGCTCTCGGCGGCGACGTGGGCAGGCAGGGCCCGCCTCCGAGCCGGCGGCCACCTGGTCCTTGAACACCCAGGCGTCCACCGCGTCCCGCTCCACGGCGAGGGCGTAGCCGTAGGGTGCGCTCACCAGGACCCGTGCCGGGGTGCGGGGCGGCCGTCGCGGTTCGAGGGCGCGCCGCAGGCGCGCGGTGTAGGCGTGGAGCGATGCCTGCGCGCTCGGCGGGACGCTCGTGGGCCACAGCCTCTCGATGATGCGCTCCGTGGGTACGACCGACCCGCGGGCGACCAGCAGCTGCACAAGCACCATCCGTGCGAGGCGGCCCCGCGTGTCGACCGGACGGCCGTCGGCCTCGGCCCGGAACGCGCCGAGAACCTTCAATGTGATCATGACAAGCCCATCGTAGACGGACCGTTCGTCAGTGGTGCGGGGACCGCATCACCGTCCCCAGGCGCGCCCGATCGGCCCCTACCAGGAGCGGTGGACGGGACGGGTGGCGCCGCAACCGGGTGAAGCCCCTGGCGATCCGGCTCAGCAGCCTGTGCACGCGGCCTCCTTCCGGGCAGCCCGGCCGGCTGCGCACCCTCAGCTCCCGTCCGTCCGCGGCACCGGTTCCGCGAGCGAGCGGAACCGGTCCCACTGCACCTTCGGGCGGCGCAGGCCGCGGAGCCGCAGGTAGCGGTCGGTGGACCGCTTCGTCCGGTTCAGGACCCGCAGAGCGTCGCTCGCGCGGCCCGAGCCCATAGGTTCGACCACACTGGAGGGCTCCAGGAGCCATCCGGCACGGGTCCGCCGCAGGTCGCCGCGCACCAGCGCGTTGTACATGTGATTGAGCAGTTCGTCGTGCCGGTGGACCAGGAGGCTGGCCGGTCCCGGCTCGACCGGGCAGTTCGACGGCACCTCGACCAGGTAGCCCGACCGCGTGGGCCGCGGGCGGGTGCGGGCCAGGACCGGTGCCCCCGAGGCGCTGCGGGCGGCGAACACCGCCGAGGGCATGCGCCCCAGCTGTTCGGAGCCGGGCAGCTGCCACGGACCGGGCGCGGCGGGCGGCAGGCCGTCGGTCAGCAGCTCGTCCAGAGGCGGCCGTACGACGACCTGCTCCGGCTCGACCGTGATGAGCAGGCGCAGGTAGTACCAGGACATCAGCGGCCTCATGGGAATCCTGAGGTACGAGCGGCTGTGCGGCTGCCGCTCGAAAAGCGTGCGCCAGTACTCCTCGGCACCTCGCGGGCCTGCCATGACCGTGTCCGGGCACTCGGCGCGGCCGCTGACGAAGATCTGCGGTGCGTGTTCGAGACCGCTGCCTGTCGGGTCGGAGAAGAGCAGGGCCACCCGGCCGTCGCGCCGTATGTTGAGCGCCTTCTGCGCGAATGCGAGCGAGGTGGTCAGCAGCAGCGTCCCGTCCTCGCGGCGTGCCACCGCCGTCGGCCAGACCAGCGGTGTCCCGTCCTTCGCCAGGGTGACGAACTCGCAGGTCCGGTAGGCGTCCAGGGCGCCGGGCGGTGCGGAGTCGAGCAGGGTCATCGCGCCGCTCCGACTGCCAGGAGGGCGGATGTCCGGCGGGAGACACGGTGGACCAGGCCCTTCGGGTGGATGTGGGGGCCTCGGGGGGCACTGCTGGGAGACACGCTCGTTCGCTCCAGGATCGATTGCCGACAGCGGTTACGACACGGTCCCTGCCACCTCTTGGCACGCACTTGGCACCGACTTGCCGTCGCCGGTGAGGGTCGGCTCCCTTCCCCACCGGCGCCTGCCGATGAGGTTTCGGCCCGCTCGGGGAACCACTGGCATGGGCCAACGCCACGGTCGTCCGCTTCGTCGGCGTCCTGTCCGCGCGCCAACGCCAACGCCAACGCCAGGGGGGCACTGCACGCGATGATGCGGCATCAGCTCGCCAAGCTGGCTGTGGGCCGGAAGTCGTGGTCCAACGCCAGATGGACGGCGCAGCCGGCGTCGGCCGTCGTGGCGCCCGGCACGTCGAGGCCTCGATGGTCTCCCGGCGCACCTCGGTGCCCGCGGCGCTCAGGGTGGCGTCCTGCTCGGATGCACGCCCCGGGGCGTGGGCTGCGGACGTTGCGTGCGGGGCCGGGCAGCGCGGCAGGTCAGGCGGAGGTGGCGAGTGCCTGGCTGGGCTGGGTCTGTTCGTAGGCGTGGCCGACCCGCAGGAGCGCGGGCTCTCCGAGGGGCCGGCCGAGCAGCTGCATGCCGATGGGCAGGCCCGTCGCGTCGTGGCCGACCGGAACGGTCAGGGCGGGCACTCCGGTGATGTTGGCGGGGGCGCAGAGTCGTACGTAGGCGTCGGAGACGCTCTCGACGGTGCCGTCGGGCCAGGTGACGGTCTCCTCGCCGGCCATGACGGCGGGCATGGGTACGCTCGGGGCGGCGATCACGTCGACCTCCTCCAGCATCCGTGCCCACTCCGCGCGCATGAGCGTGCGCGAGCGCTGGGCGCGCAGGTAGTCACCGGCGCTCATCAGCTCGCCGGCCTCCAGGAGGATGCGGACGTCCTCCTGGTACCGCTCGGGGACCGTACGCAGGCTGCCCTCGTGGTAGGCGGCGGCTTCGGGCACCATCAGGCCCCACTGGGTGGCCTGGACGTAGCGGGTCATCGGGATGTCGACTTCGACGATTCGCGCGCCCAGGGCTTCCAGTTGTGCGACGGCGTGCCGGACGGTGGTCTCCACCTGCGGGTGGACGTGGTCGAAGTAGTAGGTGCGCGGCAGGCCGATGCGCAGCCCGGTCAGGTCCGTGCCGGCCGGGGGCCGGTAGTCCGCGGCGGGCACGGACAGCGAGGCGGGGTCGCGCGGGTCGTGTCCGGCCAGCGCGGTCAGGACCAGGGCGGCGTCCTCGACGGTGCGGGTGATCGGGCCGACGTGGTCCAGCGACCACGACAGGGAGGTGACGCCGTGACGGGGGACGAGCCCGTAGGTCGGCTTGAGGCCGACGACCCCGTTGAGCGCGGCGGGCACCCGGATGGACCCGCCGGTGTCGGTGCCCAGGGCGAAGGTGGCGGTGCCCGAGGCCACGGCGACCGCGGAGCCGCCGCTGGAGCCGCCGGCGACCCGGCCGCGGTCCCAGGCGTTGCGGGTCTGCGGGGTGGTCAGGCCGAACGCGAATTCGTGGGTGTGGGTCTTGCCGAGCAGGATCGCACCGGCCGCGCTCAGACGTGCGGCGACCGTGCTGTCCGCTGCCGCGCGGTGGCCGGTGCGGACCCGGGAGCTTGCCGAGGTGGCCATCCCCTCGACGTCGATCAGGTCTTTGAGCCCCATCGGGATGCCGTGCAGCGGTCCCCGGTGGCGGCCGTGCGCCACTTCGTGTGCGGCTTCGCCGGCCGACCGGCGCGCCTGCTCCGCCGTGACGGTGACGTAGGCGCCGAGGTGCGGCTCCGCCTCCTCGATGCGGTCGAGTACGGAGTCGACCAGTTCGACGGGGGACAGGCGCCGGGCACGGATCGCGTCCGCGGCGGCGGCGAGGGACAGTTCATACGGTTGCATCGCGCTTCTCTTCCTCGTGCTGTGCGGCACGGTAGGCGGCGGCGGGCGGGACGTCCGCGAAGTCCAGCTCGCGGAGGACCTTGACGACGCTGTGGATGTGGTTGGCGACTGCGGCGACGGCCGCGTGGCGTTCGGCGGGCAGGACCAGTCCGGTTCGGGCGGCCCAGCGGGCGGCCTCGGGTGGGGTGAGTTCGTCAGCGGCCATGGGGTTCTCCCTTTCGGTGGGGGTGGGGACGGCGGCGTGGCCGACGCTCGGCAGGCCGACGGGCGCCGGCCGGCGGCTCGCGCCGGGTCGGCCGCGGGGTTCGTCCGGCGGACGGCCGTGCGGTCAGGCCGCGCCGACGGGGAGCTCGGCGCCGTGCTCGGCGAGGAGCCGGTAGCGGCCGTTCTCCCGGCGGACGGTGCCCCCGGTGGGGTGCGGGAAGTGGGTGCCCAGGAGCAGCGCACCGGTGTCCGCCAGGGCGTCGAGGAGCCGGGTGCGGGTGCGGACCGCCTGGGCGGGGTCGATGTCGACGCAGCTGTTCACGTGGGGGTGGGACAGCTGGACGGGGTGGTGGATGCTGTCGCCGGTGATCAGCGCGCGGCGGTCGCTGCCGCGCAGTTCCACGGCGACCTGTCCCGGGGTGTGGCCCGGGGCGGGGAGGAGCAGGACGCCGGGGGCCACCTCGTGTCCTCGCGCGGGCACGTCCACGAGGTCGTACTGTCCGGCGTCGCGGACGGGGTTGACGGAGTCCCGGAACATCTGGCGCCGGGGCTCGTCCAGGTCGGCGGTGGCCCAGTGGTCCCACTCGGTGCGGCTCGCCAGGTAGCGGGCGTTGGGGAAGGCGGGGACCCACTCCCCGCCGGAGAGGCGGGTGTTCCAGCCGACGTGGTCGGTGTGCAGGTGCGTGGTGATCACCAGGTCCACGGACTCGGGCGGGAAGCCGGCCGCCGCCAGGCGCTGCGGGAAGTCGGTGTCAAGGCCGTTCCAGGCGGGGTTGGCACGCGACTTGTCGTTGCCGATGCCGGTGTCGACGACGATGCGCAGCCCGCCGGCCTCCACGGCGAAGCTGTGGCTCGCCAGACGCGGCACATCGGCGTCGGCGAAGTCGGGGCGCAGCCACGGTGCCTCGTCCAGGACCTCCTTGGTCGCGTCCGGCAGGAGCCAGGACCCGGTCTGGCGCGGCAGTTCGATCTCGTCGACGCGTCGCACGACGATGTCGCCGAGGTTCCATCCCGTGCTGGTGCGGGAGGCGGCCGGAGGGGGCGTGGCGGCGGTGACCATCGTCGGGTCCTTTCGGATGGGGCGGGCAGGAGAGCACCTCTCCCTCAGGCAAACGCAAATCTTTTGCTTTTGCCTGAGGCGAGAGTAGGCCCCACCTCCACCAAAAAGCAAACAGTTAGCTTTTAGCCACCCGAGGCAGGTCGGGGGCGAGCGCCGTCGCCACGAGGCGGTCGGTGTAGGCCGACGACAGGTCCGAGGGGCGGAACAGGATGCGGTACAGGAGGGGGGCGACGACGACGTCCAGCAGGGTCTCCACATCGGGGACGGCCTCCCCGCGCCCGGCCGCGCGCACCCCGATGGCCTTCAGCTGCTCGGCGGCGTAGTCGGAGCAGCGCAGCGCATTGCCCTGCCCTGGGTCCCCCAGCAGTGCGTCGCGGACGTATGTGCGGCCCGCCGTGGAGGACATCTCCTCCGCGAACTGCACCGCCCACGCGGCGAGGTCCGCCCGGAGATCACCGTGGTCGGCCGGCGGGGCGTCCGGGCGCAAGCGCTCGACGGCCACGTCGGACAGAAGCTCCCGCAGGTCCCCCCAGCGCCGGTAGACGGTGGAGGGCGTCACTCCCGCACGGGCGGCGATCAGCGGCACGGTGAGCGCGTCCCGCCCCACCTCGGCCTCCAGATCGCGGACGGCCTGGTGCACGGACTGCTGGACGCGGGCGCTGCGGCCGCCGGGGCGCGAGGTGGGTCGGGCACTCATGCATCCAGCTTAATGCGAAGGAGTTGCGTATGCGTCGGCCCTCCCGGCCGCTACGGGGCGACGCGGTCGACGAGGACGCCCTCCAGGAGCGCGGCCAGGTAGCGCCGAGCGGTCTCCGCACGTGCGGCGGGGGCGGTATGGACGTTTGCGGCGTAGGCGATGCCGCACATCAGCGGTACCAGGTCGTCGGCGGTGACGCCGGCGCGCACCACGCTGGCGTCGAGGGCCCGCCGAAAGAGCTGCCGCCCGGCGGACGACAGGGTCTGCTTCAGTTCGGTGGTGCGGGGCAGCGCGTCGGTGGGCGCGGCGGTGACCGCGGAGAGGGAGGCGTCGGCGGCCTGCGCTTCCACCGTGCGGGTGAGGAAGCCAGTGAGGGCGCGGGCCGGATCCTCGTCAGCCAGGGCCCGTTCGCCGTGGGCGGCGAGCGCCTCCAGGCCGGGGGCCGCGACGGTTTCCAGGAGCGCCTCGGCGGTGGGGAAGTGGCGGTACACGGTGCCCACGCCCAGGGAGACACGGCGGGCGACGTCGTTGAGCTGCAGCGGTGTGCCCTCGTCCACCATTTCCCGGGCCACGGCGACGATCCGCTCCCGGTTGCGGGCAGCGTCCTTGCGCAAGGGGGCGGTCGTCATGCCGGAAGTCTAACCGGATGACCCATCCGCCCCCGGCGTGTGCCGCGGCAGGCGCCCCGCTCACGCCGTCCCGACGGGGGCGAGGCGCTCGCTGAGCCGGCGCACGGCGTCGACGGTGCGCGGATCCCTCGCCGCGCGCGAGGGCGGCACGAGGGTCACCCGGGGTCCGATGACGATGCCGGTCAGACCGGCCAGGGAAGGATCGGTGGCGGCGTGGATCGAGGGCTTCGCCGCCGCCGAGGCCGGACCGGATGTGGAACGTTCGAACGTGCGCCGCACCAGCGGCCACAGCAGTCGCAGCCCCGGGGAGACGATGCGTGGATCGCTCATGGTGCCGCGGGTCATGTCGGTCGCGGCACCACCGGGGTCGGCCGCGAACACCGAGACGCCGGTACCGTCGAGGCGCTCGGCCAGGTCCAGGGTGTAGGCGAGGTTCGCGAGTTTGGCGCGGCCGTACCAGTGGAAGCCGTAGTAGCCGCCCGGCGGTTCGACGGCGTCGAACACCCGCTTGGCCACACCGACGGCGCCCGAGGTGACGTTCACGATCCTGCCGGGCGCACCGGCGTGCAGGGCCGGGAGCAGCAGTTCGGTCAGCAGGTACGGCGAGAGGTGGTTCACCGCGAACGACGCCTCGATGCCGTCGGGCGAGTCCTGCCGGCGGGGGAACATCGCTCCGATGTTGTTGACCAGGACCGACAGCGGGCCGTCGGCGGCCACGCGTCCGGCGAGGGAGCGGACCGCGTCGAGCGAGGCGAGGTCGGCGGCCAGGAACCGGGCGGAGTACTGCGGGGCCGTGGCGTTGATCTCCTCGACCGCACGCGCGCCCCGCTCGTGGTCCCGCCCGACCACGGTCACCGCGAGCCCGGCGGCGGCCAGTCCCCGGGCGGTCTCCCGTCCGATACCGGCCGTTGCGGCGGTGACGAGCGCTGCCTGCTTCATGGGATTCCCCTCCGCCTATGTGGATAACCTATCCGCTTGGCAGAACGATAGCAGATGCGGATTACCTATCCGGTTTGGCTCCGGAGTCCCGCCTTGACCTGGGATCGAGCCGGCCGGGACCGCGTGGCGGTGATGACGGCCAGGCCGTCGGGCCGGGTCGGCGACGGCCGGGCCGACTACTCCCACAAATACCGGCGTCACGGCGTGAACGTGCAGGTCGTCACCGACCCCGGGGGCCGGCTGCTGTGGCTCTCGCCCGCCTTGCCGGGCCGCACCCACGACCTGACCGCCGCCCGTGCCCACCGGTCCACCGGATCTGCGAGCGTCAGGGCGTTCCCATCCTGGCCGATCTCGCCTGCCAAGGCGCCGGCCCCTGGCTGACCACCGGCATCAAACGCAAGCCCCTGCAGGAACTGGCCCCCACCGAAAAGACCCTCAACCAGGCACGCGCCACCGCGCGAGCGCCCGTCGAACGCGGCGTCGCGAGGCTGAAGTCCTGGCGAATCTTCCGCAGATCCCGATGCAGCCCCAACCGCATGACGTCAATCGCCAAGGCCATCCTCACTCTGGAGCGGCAGCGCTGAAGAAGCTCAGTGAAGCCCGTGGTCTGCGTCACCGAGGGCGAGTTCGCCGTAGAGGCCGTTCCCTCCGTGCGGTCGGCGGTGCTGCCACCGTCCGGGGCCGGCACCGCATCGACCCGTCGACTCAGTTAGGTGCGGCCGTGGGGGCGCCCGGTTCGGTAGCACAGACAGTGCCGCGGTCCTGGACTATCGCGCAGGCGCGGGCGTCCTCAGGTTTGTCCGCAGCCACCATACGGGTGTGCGCGTCACGCCCGTACTGCTGGCGGTACTCCTCGGCAGGGCCTTGGATGGGCGTGATGGCCACGCGGTCCCCAGGTGAAGTCTTGCTCATCTTTGCCCAGGCGGCGCTGCAGTGGGCGCTGTAGCGAAGCTCGATTACCGCTCTGTACTGGTTGCCGGAATACGCCGTGACCGCATCCCTGGAACAGATCGACTGGGCCGGCTCCAGCGAGGCGCACGCACTTCCATGGCAACTGACCGTGAGGGACGGCGACGCTGCGGACGAGGAGGCCGGCGGCGGTCCCTGTGATCCGGAGGACGTGTTCGCGTCACTGTCGAGGGTCCAGAGCAGGAACGTGCCCGCGATCACGGCGGCCGCGAGCCCGGAGATGGACACCAGGATGGCCCGCGTCATGCGGCGGCCCTCCTGTGGGACCGATCCGGTAGCCGTGGCCGGCTGTGTGTGCCCTGCCGGGACGACGGACGCGTTGTGGTGCTGCTCCTCGGTCCGCTCAAGAGCCGTGGCCTGCGTCTGCCGTGCTTCCTGCGCCGCCCACGCGACCTGCCACACCCTGAGCAGCTCGGTCTTCTCGACCACTCGGGGTGCGGCGTCGGCGAAGCTGATCAGCGCCTCCCGCCGGGGCAGTTTCCCTTGCGTGCACCAGCGGTTCCAGGTGCTTGACGAGGC
Organism: Streptomyces katrae; assembly: GCF_002028425.1. Classification (GTDB taxonomy): domain Bacteria; phylum Actinomycetota; class Actinomycetes; order Streptomycetales; family Streptomycetaceae; genus Streptomyces; species Streptomyces katrae_A. Next base: position 106,601 of record NZ_CP020042.1, read on the forward strand.
ATCGGTCTTGCGCCCCATCACGTTGTAGGACCAGCCCAGCTCCGCCATGTACCGGCGGATCAGATTCAACAGCGCCGCGAGTTCCGGAGACTCCGGCGACTCAGCAGAGCTGTCCTGTGCCATCTCATCACGGCCTCCGCCCGTCCCTAACTGTCCCACACAACCCCCAAGTGGCTTTGAAACGTGCTGGTCAGCGGCTTACGCATCCCGATGTGACCCACTGTCACCCAGACTCTAGCGCTGGTACGGCGGGACGGTCAGCGTCCTCTTTCGAGCGACAACGCTCACCAACGGCCCACGAGCCAGACCCTGCCACGCGGGGCGCGGGCCCGGGCAGGACCGAGAGGACACAGCGGTGAGGAAGACGACCAAGCAGGCCATCAGCTGGGCTAGTGCGGCACTCGCGAGTGGAGGGATTCTCTTCGCGGGCATGACGATCCTGCCGGCGAACGCGAGCTCCCCCGCGAGCTTCGGCGTCAGGGGCGTGGACACCAGCCACCACAACCACGCCGGTGGTGCGGCGATCGACTGGAACAAGGTCCGCGCCTCCGGTTACGTGTTCATGGTCGCCAAGGCGACCGAGGGCGCCGACTGGAGCGACCGCTGGTTCAGCCGCGACCTCCAGGCCGCCAGGCAGGCCGGGCTGTTGCAGGGTGCGTACCACTTCTACGGGCGCACGCCGGGGGCCGCCCAGGCCCGCAACTTCGTCGACACGATGAAGGCGGCCGGCTACACGGGAAAGCGCGCCGGAGAGCTGCCGCCCACACTCGACCTGGAGCTGGACAAGGCCGGGCACTGCCCGGGCAACTTCAGCACCGCAGGCGTCAAGGCCTTCCTCGACGTCGTGAGCACGCAGATGGGTGTCAAGCCGATCATCTACACCAACAAGCCGTTCGTCGACACCTGCATGAACGGGAACGGGTCGATGTTGGCGGGTCACGTCCTGTGGCAGCCGCGGTACGAGAGCGGCACGAAGGAGCCCGCAGCCGTTCCGCGTGCCGGGCAGGGCTGGAAGATCTGGCAGTACACCGAGACCGGCAACGTGCCCGGCATTCCGTCAAAGAACAACGTCGACCTGAATGTCTTCCGGGGCTCGCTCGCCGAGCTGCGGCAGCTCGCCCATCTCGGCGCCGGGGGCGGGGACAGTACCACGCCCGCCCCGCAGCAGCCGACCGCTCCGCCGGTCACCGGGGCGCCGGTCCTCAAGGCGAACAGCCGCGGTACCGACGTCGTCACTGCGCAGGAGCTCCTGAACGCCTCGGGTGGCCGGATCGACGCGGACGGGGAATTCGGCCCCGCCACCACCGCCGCCGTCCGCACCTTCCAGACCACCAAGAAGCTTCCCGCCGACGGCATCATCGGCCCCCGCACCTGGGGGGCGCTGCTTGTCACGGTCAAGCAGGGCAGCCGTGGCCCCGCCGTCAAGGCCCTGCAGCATCAGCTCAACGCCTCGGGCGGCCACATCGACGCGGACGGGGAATTCGGCCCCGCCACCACCGCCGCCGTCCGCACCTTCCAGACCACCAAGAAGCTTCCCGCCGACGGCATCGCCGGCCCGCGCACCTGGAGCCTCCTGCTCACTGACACCGGCGGCTCCGCGGGTGTCCCGGCGGGCAGCGCCGTCGCCCTCGCCAAGCAGCTCCTGGAGACGCCGGGGATCACATTCGCCCGCACGCACTCGGAGACCCGTCACAACGCCTCCAGCGCCTACAGCAACATCGTCGACATGGCCGCCGGGCGCGGCGCGCTCACCAGCCCGGGAAGCCACGTCGGGTCCAAGCGGGTCCAGCTGGACCCGCGCATGCTCCGGGGCCTGCTCACCCTGCACGACAAGTACGGCTACCGGATGAACATCAGTGAGTTCGTCGGCGGTGTGCACAGCAAGACGTCCCGCCACTACCGCGGCCTGAGCTTCGACGTGAACGTGATCAACGGCAAGCACGTCGGCAAGGGCGCACCCCACAAGGCCGTGATGAACCTCTGCTCCCAGCTCGGGGCCACGGAGCTCCGCGGCCCCGGGGACCCGAACCACGACACCCACATCCACTGCGCCTGGAAGTAGTCCGGCCACACCTCAAGGGGGCGGACGCCGACCGGCGTCCGTCCCCTGTCGACCGTCCCCCTCATCCTCCTCGGAGAAGACCATGACCACCACACGGTCCGCACGTCGTGCCGCTCAGCCGCGCCAGCCCTCTGGATCGCTGAAGCGGCTGCTCAGCTGGCTGCGACACCACCCGCTGGCGATGGGGCTCGTCGCTGTCGCCGTCCTCACCCTGACCGCCTCGGCCTGTCAGAACGCCCAGGGCCGCGCCGACAACACCGCACCGCCAGCCGCCGTGCCGACCTTCGCCGACTGCCCGACGGCCCCCTGCCCCACACCCGGCGAAGACGCCGGCACCGACCGCAAAGGCGGGGACTCGGAAGGCGCCGGCAACACCGAAACCGGCACTCTCCTGGCACAGACCCCGCCTCCCGCGCCACTGGAGACACCGGTACACCGACCCGGCTCCGGACCGCGCGCCTGGCCTCTCGTGAAGACCGGTGCCAAGGGCGAGAGCGTCGCCGCGATCCAGCTCCTGCTCACGGCCCATGGGTACCGCACCGACGTCGACGCGGTGTTCGGCCCCGCGACAACGTCACACTTAATCTCCTACCAGCGTGATCGCTCCGTCGCCGCCGACGGCATCGTGGGTCCCGACTCGTGGCACGCCTTGATCATCAACGTCCGCACTGGTGACAAAGGCCCCGCCGTCCAAGCCGTCCAACGCCTCCTCACCGCAAACAGCCACTCCCTGACCGTGGACGGGGTCTTCGGCCAAGGAACCGCCCAGGCCGTCACAGCCTTCCAGACCGAACACCAGCTCACCGCCGACGGCATCGTGGGCCCGGACACCTGGTCAGCTCTCGCCAACCTCACGTGACCGGCAGTGGTCGCGCAGCAGCCCTGTGCTCACCATGCCGCGGACTGCCATGAGCCTGCCCTCTTGCAGGGCCAACAACAACATCGACATCGCGTCCTCGCCCTCCTGAAGGAGATCGTCGGCGTCAAGAAGCAGTTCGCCCAGCGGCCAGGGTCTGGCGGCTGTTCGGCAGCGCGCCGGGCGGCCGTCCCGAAGTCTGTTTTGCCTCATGCTGGTCGGCGGTCCTGGGCGGTTCGGCCGTCACGGCTCGTTGGAGACCGTGACGGACCGTTTGGCGGGGGTTCGCTCAGGAACGGGCCGGCCTGCGTACCGACAGACGGAGGCTCTTGTCCTCGTTGCGGGTCAGGAACACGGCGGTCCCGTCCTCGGTGTGCTCGAAGGGGAACTCCGTCCCCGCCTCAAGAGGCTTTGCGTCACCGGTGGTGGTCCTCAGATCCAGCTGGGCGAGCACGTAGAGACCACCGGGTAGTCGCGGGTGGCATCGTCGCTGGAGGCGACCTGCTGGCCGCAGACCAGCCGGGCCTGAGGTGCTCCGGTGCGCAGGTCGTGGACGGCCCAGATCGGGCTGTCGCCAGCCCTTTCCGCGCGCCAGCTGATGAGGGCGTGTCCGGCCGCGACGCCGTAGACACTGCCGTTCCGGTCTCCCAGGAAGCCGGACTTGGGGCCGACGCCCTCGGGAGTCACGTGTTCGCTGAAGTAGCGTCCCGGCATGCCGAAGCCTCCTCTGGGCAGGGCGACCAGGGGTCCGTCGGCAGTGGCGGCGACGACACGGCCGTTGCACAGGGGCGGGCGGCACTGCTCAAGCAGCCGGCCGGAATCCTGGACAGCTACTTCTCCGCTGGTCACGTTGACCGTCGCGCTCCGGTCCGGAAAGTACCCCTCTTGTCCCCAGGCGACGAGCAGCCGGCCGCCCGTTGCCTGGACGCGGATCTCGCCGGGGTCGGCCGACACCGGTACGTCGATTTCCCGCAGGGGTTTGACCGACTCTCCCTTCGCGTTCGCCGGGAAGATCGCCAGGCGCACGATCTCGGCGCCGTCGTGCAGCTGGTCCTTGCCCCGCAGGCCGTGGGCGTAGGCCACGACGTAGGAGCGGCCGTCGATCTCCACGCCCTTCAGGTCCGGGATCTCTGCCAGTCCACTGGAGGCCTTCTGGGCCCCGGCTACCGGTGTCAGCCCAGCCCAGGGGGCAGACCGCCAGGCCAGCTTGCCGTCGGCTGAGCGTGTGGAGATGGTGTAGCCGTCGGGTGAGGCCTGCATGAACGCAACGGCCTGCGACCGCGGCACCACCGACACCGGCAGCGTCCTGACGGACTGCGGTACCCACGAGAGGACCTCGTCCCATCCCTTCGCGGCGTCGAAGGCCGGCGGCACGCTCAGCTTCGTGGGCGGTGCGGCGGCTGCGGCACCGCCCAGCCAGTCGCCCGCCTTGTTCTCAGCTGTGTCAGTGCCGCTGGAGCAGCTGGTGGCCAGTAAGGCCAGCAGAGCTGCCGCGGTCATTGCCTGTGCCGTACGCATCTTCTCGTCCTCTCGGGGGCGTCTGCCGTGCCGCGGGCGAAGAGCAGGTCGCCCGGCAGGATCGCGTTCTCGGGCACGGCGCGCCCGTCGTGGAGCCGGGTGTAGGTGGTGCGGGTGATCTCCTTGCGGGCCACTCCGTACGCGCGCCGGGTGAGGGAGGAGCAGTCGCAACGCTCGGACAGGTGGGGGCCGTGGGGGTTGGTGCAGCTGCCGCCCCACTGGTACATCGTGCCGAGCCGGCCCAGTGCAGCCGGGGTCCTCAGGCCCCGCCGCTGCCTGCGGCCACGCTTCCGGTCACTCGCGTCCACACCGCGCAGCCACAGACCGCCGGACCCCGTCCACCAGGCCGACACCCGCCCCGGAAGCTGCGACGCTCAATGACCGCGACCCGATATGCGACCGAGCCAGCCGGCTCATTCTGCAGTGTCAGCACCCGGGTGGAGGGGGCCCGGACGCAGCCGTACCCCGCCCTTGGCCAGCCACTCGGGCGGCACGGTGTGCGGGTAGTCCTCGACCCGGCGCAGGGGGAACTCCCCCAGGCCCGGGGGCAGTGCGTGGGTGCCGGACTCCGGCAGCCGCGATGTCTGGATAAAACGGATCTACACCCCTTCACCAAGGAACAGTGCATTTCCATCGACCCGTACCGAACCTGTCACCGCGGACGTACCCTTTATCCCGTTCGAAGCAATAATCGCCGCAGAAACGCCGATCGAGCCGGATCGTTACCTCAAGTTTTGCCCAGATCCAGTGACATCGCGGCGGCAGCATTCTTAGCTTCCTCTTACACGCGTCTTGACGCTTCTACGTACCCCCGCGGTTCCACGCGCATCGGCGATCCCGCTCCGCGTCCCGCGTCCCCGACGAAAGAGTTGCAACATGAAGGTCCCCAAGGCTGGTGCGATGGCCGCTGTGATCGGCCTCGCCCTGACCGCCACCGGCTGCGGCGGCGACGAAGGACCCAAGGGGACCCTCTCCATCGGCATCGCCTTCGACCAGCCCGGTGTCGGCCTGCGCGAGGCGGCGGGCACCTTCTCCGGCTTCGACGTGGACGTCTCCAGGTACATCGCCAAGGAGCTCGGCTACAAGCCCGAGCAGATCGAGTTCAAGCGGGTCGACAGCTCCGAACGCGAGCTGCTGCTCCAGTACAACGAGGTCAAGTTCGTCGCCGCGACCTACTCGATCAACGACCAGCGCCGGGAGAAGGTCGACTTCGCGGGCCCGTACTTCACGGCCCACCAGGACCTGCTCGTCCGCGCCGACGACGCCACGATCACCAAGGCCGAGGACCTCAACAACAAGAAGCTCTGCTCCACCGCCGGCTCCACCTCGGCGCAGAACGTCAAGCAGAAGCTGGCACCGAAGGCTAGCCTGCTTGAGCTCGACGGCTACTCGGAGTGCCTGATCGCCCTCCAGGACGGCCTGGTCGACGCCATGACCACGGACAACGCGATCCTGGCCGGTTACGCCGCCCAGAAGGGCAACACGGGCAAGTTCCGCCTCGTCGGGCTGAACCTGAGCAACGAGAGCTACGGCATCGGCATCAAGAAGGGCAACCGGGATCTGCAGGCCAAGATCAACGCCGCCCTCAAGAAGATGGTCAAGGACGGCTCCTGGGAGGCGGCCGTGAAGAAGAACTTCGGCCAGGCCAACTTCAAGCACGAGCCCGCGCCGCAGGTCACCTCCGCGAGCAGCTGACGACGCCACGCCCCGGGGCGCGGCGCACCGCGTCGGTGAGGTCGTCCAACCCGTCTTCCCGGCCGTGTGACTGCCTCGCCCACGTGTACGGGAACGCAAGCGATCGTCCAGGCCGGGAGCCCCGGTATCCCTCGGGCATGACGGACGCGGAATGGGCTGAGGTCCGTGCCGCTCTCCCGGTTCCGGGCTGGCTCGAGGCTCGAGGGACGGGGCGGCCAGCCGGAAGGCTACTGCCATCGCCAGATGGTCGACGCGGTCCGTTACCTGGTCGCGGGCGGTATCACGTGGCGGTCGATGCCCGCTGACCTCCCCGCGTGGGACCGCGTCTACGCCTTCTTCCGACGCTGACGCGACAAAGGCCTGACGGCCGAGTTCCACGACTGGCTGAGAGACCGGATCCGTGAAGCGGCCGACCGCGACCGGGAGCCGACAGCGGGCATCATCGACGCTCAGTCGGTGAAGGGCGCCTCCTCTGTGCCGGCCGCGACCAGGGGCTTCGACGGCGGCAAAAAGGTCAACGGCCGCAAGCGTCACATCGTGGTGGACACCCTCGGTCTGCTCTTGACCGTCGTGGTCACGGCGCCTCCGTCACCGATCGGGAGGCCGGGCAGAGACTGCCGGCCCGGCTGCACGAACGGCACTGGCGCATCACGCGGGTCTCGGCGGACGGCGGCTACACCGGCCAACTTGTCGACTTCGCCCGCAGCATGCTGCGGATCGCGCTGACGGTGGTCAAACGCAACGGAGACACCACCGACTTCGTCGTCCTGCCCAAAAGATGGCTGGTGGAGCGCACGTTCGACTGGTTGATGCGCTCACGCCGTCTGGCCCGCGACTACGAAAGCCGAACCGACAGCGCCGAGGCGATAATCCTCTGGTCGATGAGCATGGTCATGAGCCGCCGCCCCGCCCAGCGACGACGCCGAACAAGCCCGGACGCTGTTCTGCCAGCCAGCCACGCGCGGCCAGGCGCTTGACCTTCGACCACACACCCTCCACCTTCGCGGGCACAGGCTCCACTCCTACCGCCACCGCGAGTTCCCGACAGTCCATCGCCACGGGATCCGCCTCACTGCTACCCGTCAGAGCGTTCATGAGCTGCTGGTAGTCCGGCGACAGCATCGCAACGGCGAGGCGTTCGCGCCACACCGGCACCACCGAACCAGGCACCGCACCCACCACCCCAGCCGGCCGATCGCCGGCCACCCCGCCCGATGGCCCTGCCTCACCGCGAGGTTCCCCAAGGACCTCGGCCACCGCCTCACGGACGATCACGAACCGCTCCCACACAGCCTCGGCCTCCCGCAACTCGGCCTGAAGGGCATCCACCCGCTGCCGAGCGGCACGTTCACGCTCCTCCGGCAACCCCATCACCGACGGCATCCGGCACCTCCACCGAAGAGACGACACGACATCTCGTCCCTGCCACCAGAAGCCCCACCCCACTCCTGACCAGCAGAAACGCATCCATCTCTCTCGGAAAGACAACGGCCTCTCACCCGCCACCAGCCTGGCACCCTCCCCCGCCAGGCGGTGTATCTCCACCAACGCACCGCCGGCCGCATCGGAAGCCTCACCCGACTCATCCGCCAAGCCGCGTCAGTGCCCCTGCTCAACGGCGTCTCCTGCGCGCCCGGTACGGCGACGAGGCAGTGCTCCCGGCCGTGATCCGGGTCGAGTCCGCCCGCACCGCGCCGGGCGTCATCGAAAACGGCAGCCCCGTCGCCGAGACCGACCTCGCCGGACCACCGGAACGGCTGGCACTGCTCACCGCCGCGCGGGTCCGGTCACCCGCTTCACCCCGGACGAGAGCGAATCGAGCGGACCAGATCCGGGCTCACCGGATACCGCCGGCTCAAACACCGCTACGAGCGCCATCCCCGCAACTACCTGGCCTGCCTCGGCATCGCCGCAGCCCCTCTAGTGCTACAAACGACTCGCCCGCTTCACCACACAGGACACGGTCTCAAAAGGGGTCACGGCGTGCGCTCTGCCCCCTTTCGCCGACACGGCCATGGAGGATGCGAGTACCACGTGGGCCCTCCTGCGCGACGGTTGGCTTGCTGCTGCTCAGGGCGCATCCATGGGCTCGTAGAGCACATCGGTTCTGAGAATTGTTTTCGTGCCCTCAAGAATCGGGGCCGAGTCGTGAAGCGTCCGATGCCAGAAGAGGAGCGCATCGCCCGGTTCGGGGCGGTGGGTGCTCAATATCTCCTCAGGCTTTGCGGGCCGGGGCCAGTCCGAGAAGTCGCGTTGCGCAAAGGGAATATCGTTCTGCTTGTCGGCGATGAACCGCGTTTCTCCGCCCACTGCCTCATACGACAGGTAGACGACGACCGTCAGAAGAGTTCGCCTTCCGTCAGGGGCAAAATAGGGCGAATCGTAGTGCGGGACAAGAAGTCCTCCGTGTTCGTACGTGATGAAGCGCATACGCGGATTGACGGCTGCCGGCTTCCAGGGTCTTCCGTCTGAATCCGTCGGGTCATCCGATCCCACTTCAAACGACAGAAACTTCTGCAGCCTGCGGTAGAACTCTGCCGCCAAAGCTCTGGACTCAGCCGTGGCACGGAGATGGCCGACCGGATCTCCTTCTGTGTAGTTGGCGGCAATGCCGTCTCGGCCCACCGGCACAAAGCGCTGGGCAGCCAGTTCGGCTGCGAATACCTCCACTTCAGCCGGAGTGAGGAAGTGGCTGATCACCCTGGCATCGACGTTTGGGAGCTTCGACTCGATCGGGGCCCATGAGTCATCGGCAGATATTCGGCTCAGCGTTTCTTCGGAGAGCTCAAAGGGATTTACCGGCATTTCGAACATGCTCACTTCTCCGTCCTGAGGTCATCGTCGATGCCACCGTGGCCGTGGACCCAACTGCCCGGAACAGTTGCGGGCAGCAGATTGAGGCGAATGGCGGGACTGCTGGCCACGTACTTGTGCGCGTTGAATCCGTGGAGGGACTCGCGGCCCGTGAAGTCGGTGCCTGCAGGGAGCGGGGACCGCTGGGCGGTTATCGTCATGCTGACGAGATTAGGTCGTGGTGAACTCCGAAGCAAGCGGGACGTACCCAACGCGGCGGAAGGGGCCGGGAGGCGGGGCGGGGACGGCTCATGGGACTACCGATGCGCGGTAGGCCAGCGAGCTGGACAACGGCCTGGCCTCCGGTATCGCCGCCGGCAGCGCCTCAACGAGCGTTCTATCCTGGCCACCTCGCATTTTGCGGCGGGACAGGGGGAGCACCATGGTCAACGGGCGGATCCGCACCGAGTGGGTGGAGACGGTGTCTCAGGACGGCATGCACCTCATGGAGACGCGCCTGGAGGTGCGGGTTCCTGCGTCTGAGGGTCGCAAGTTCGTCACCTGCGCGCTGACCCGGAGGACGTACGTGGTGAGGGACGGTGTTGCCTGTCGGGACCTGTCCTACAAACTCGGCCGCGACCTGGGCGGTCCGGGCAACTACGACTTCGAGATCCTTTCCGCGACGGGGTGCCCTCCGATCCGGAAGTTCTTCGGGAGCAACGGCGTGCCGGCCGAGCTGCCGCACGACGCTCACTTCGATGCGCATCAGGGGCTTGACGATGGCGAATACACCGTCCGGATCGCGACGGGAATGACGACCAGCTGGACGAGCGGGACGGGACAGACCATCGAGCTCCGTGTCCCGGGCCACCAGCTTGCATTCACCGTGGTGGGATCCGCACCGCAGGAGGTATGCGCGAGGACCGCTGACCCGTGGGCTGCGCGGCCCTCCATGGAGATGCCTGTGGTCGATTGGCGCAACCAGTCCACAGCGGAGGCGGCATGGGAGGCATACCTGCACGGGAACAGGATCCATCGGGATGCCCACGGGATCTTCTCCCCACGACACTTGATGAGGCATCAGCGCGATACCGCTCTGGAGATTCTCCGGAGCAAGGGCTACGACGTCCCGTGGACCCCGCAACCCGCCGAGACGCTGCACACCTGGCTGGGCGACCGGGGAGGAGCATGGGTGCCAGCCGACGTGCTCGCGGCCCTTCACACCGTGCCGGACGACACCGCACAACTCGCATGGCATCAGGGAGCCAAGGAAGCCCTGGACATCGCATGGGATATGCACCGCCTGTGGACCACCGACGTGTTCTGACCGGGCCCGCGCTCCCTCCACGACCACCGCGGCGGACGCGGCAGGCCCCGAGGGGCGTTGCCGGGCCGGGGATGATGGACGGGCGCCTCACACCATGTCCCTCGCCGTCCACCCCGCCGACCTGGAGCACCTCGACGCCCTCCTGCAAGGCCACCAGAACACCGAGGATCGGTGGCTGGCCAGGAGGCCGTACGGGAAGAACGGCCCGGCTACGGGGCGCACCACGGCGCGATACCCAGGCCCGGATCTGCGCCGGGCGGCACGCCCACCGGGAGCCCGGGCTGCACCGGCCCACACGCGCCCCCGCGCCGGCTCAGAAGCTGCAGGCCGAACTGGAGCACCGCGGACTGCTGAAGAAGCGGGAGCCCGTCCCCGCTAACGCCCGACGTCCGGTCAGACCCCCGGCGGAACGGGCCCGCACGCAGCAACCGGGCGTACCGGCCGACTGGTCGTCGCCCTGCCCGAGACGCCTCCGTGGCGGCGCCCCGCAGTGCCGCCGGCAGGCCTGCGGCGGCCTGATTCTGCCCTCTGGTGCGAGGAACACGGCGGTATCGCGCCGGCGATGGAGTGGCACCCCCGGGGCGGCATCCGCTGCACGGCGCTGCACCGCCGCCGTGCAGCGGCCGAACGTGTCGGCACGGTGCTGGACTGGTCGGACCTGACCGGAGCCGCAGTGTGCGGGGACCACCTCGTCACCGAGCGCCGCGAGGTCTTGCGCCAGTTCGCGAACGGCATCGACGCGACCACCCGGCGCGTGCACCGGGCCTTCCTCGCCTCCGTCCGCGTCCTCGGGGAGGGGGTCGACATCACCGGCGAGCGCGGGCTCGACGCGATCTGCTTCGCCGACACCCGCGGCTCCCAGGTCGAGATCGTGCAGCCCGCGCGGATCGTTGTGCCCGTGTTCCTGGAACCGAACGAGGACCCGACCTACATGGTCGCCAGTGCCAGCTTCCGCCCTCTTGTAGCGGTCCTTCAGGGCCTGCGCTCTCATGACGACCGCCTCGTCGAGCAGCTCGCCTCCCGCGCCCTGACGAGCGGCAAGCGCAAGGTTCATGTCCCGGCGGGACCAGGACGGACGGATCGTCGGGGCCAGCGGGGAGGGCGAGAACCAGGAGGTCGGCACCGACGCGGCGGCCGAGTCGGCGCTGCTGCACTTCTCCTCGCCCCGGGACGCGGCCACAATCGCCGCGTACCTGCGCACCCGCGTCTACCCACCCGAGTTCCTGGTCTGGCTAGGGGGCTACCGGGCCCTCCTCCGGTGGCGGAAGGAAACGGCATCACCGGCAGCACGCCGTCCCGTACGACACCGAGACCGAGGCCGGCGTCACGAAGGCGTTCCCCCTTGGGCCGGCGGGTGCACCAGCAGCGCAAGGCCTTGCGCGCCGGGGAGCTCGAGGACTGGCGCAAGGAACTGCCGGATGCGCCGGAGGCCGGGATTCCTCCAGCGCGGTACGCAGCCTCGGGTTGCCGCCGTAGACCTCCTCTCCCGCGGCCCAGGCGGCCCGATGGCCGGCGTCGAGGAATCGGGTGACCACGCGAGCGGCCAGCACCGGCTTGGTCGCGAACTCCGTATTGTCACCGAGGCCGGCGGCCCGGCAGCGGCCGGGATCGGAGGTCCAGGAACGCGGAACATAGGGTTCCCAGTCCACTTGGGCGTGCCCGCGGCGGCCGGCGTAGACCAGGTAGACGGTGACCTGGGCGTTCTCGATCCTGCCTGCGGTGCCGGTGTACTGCCGCTGGACTCCAACGGTGTCGGTGTCTTTACGTCGCCGGTCTCGTCGACCACCAGCACCGCCTCGTCGTCGCGCAGATGCTCCGCCACGTAGTCACCCACCTCGTCGCGGACCTGGCCGGCATCCCACTTCGCCCTCCCGAGCAGGTGCTGCATGCCGTCCGGGGTCCTGTCCCCGGCCCACTTGGCGATGGTCCAGCAGTTCTTGCGCGGCAGGTCCGACAACAGGCCGAGTACCAACTTCCGGGCCTGCGTTGGGATTCGACCCGTGTGAAGCGTCCCGCCATCCACCTCATCAGGCCCTCGAACGCCTCCTGCCAGCAGGCAGGGTCTACGCTGTGACCTGCGGCCACCGCGTGATCGTTTGTCTTCGCACACCGATGATCAACGGTAGCCGCCCCCGTCTCCACACCGCGTCAGGTCGCGCAGCGTCTGCCGGCCGTCCTGTGTATCGGAGGGCTTGTGCAACGTGGCGAAGTCTGGTGGGTCCAGTTCGACGAGCGGAGGTTGGTCGTACTGCTGGCAGGAGACGACGCGTCCGGGTTCCAGGTGATGCAGGTCGTCGCTCCGGCGGGCTTCGACATCAGCGGTCTGGGCATCGAAGTGACGGTCGGCGCCGGTGAAGGGCTGCCGCTCGAAGGCGTGCTGCGGCTCGCGTTCCCGCGTCCAGGTTTCACCCCGTGCACGTGGCTGACCACCGTGTCCCGGGACGACCTGATAGAGCGGGCGGCCGTCCTGTCCTCCAGGAAGCTCAGCGAGATCGACGATGCCCTCCGACTCGCTGAACAAGCACAGGAGCGGACCCCGGCAACGACCGCGAAGCTCAGCGAGATAAGGGATGCCCTCCGTCGCGGTGAACTCGGGTAGACGGAGAAGAAGCCGACGCCCGCGACGACATGGGCGGTCTCGGGCGAGATGATCCACGCTGGACACCTGCCACCTCGACGCCCCTCACCGTCGAGATCACGATCTACGGCTGGAGTACTAAAGACCGTGTCAGACCTGTTGGGTCTAACGGGTCTGATCAGCGCCGCTGCACCCCAGGCGGGGACGGAGGCGTCGGCTGGAAATGCGTGCCGGGCTGCGAGGGGGAGCGCCGCGCCCCTCGAAGCGGTGAGGGCTGGAAAGAATGACCGGGCGTCCTCCGACTGCGGCGTGGTGGTCCAGGAGTATCCGTCACGGCCGCGCAGGGCGAAGCGCACCATGCGGCTGCCGTACCCGTTGCGCTGCCACGGCTCGGTGACCCTGATCTTCACGATGACGCCGATGCGGCACGTCTCGCAGGCTTGCCAGACCAGACGGGCGAAGTCGTATCCGTCCGGTGCGTGGCCTTGGACCTCCTGGTACCCAGCCGGGCCGCCGGGCGGCTGGTGCCACCAGGTTTCGGTGTCTGGGTCGACCCTCCACTCCAGGCTGTTCGGGGCGACGGGCGCCGCCGGCGTCTGCGCGTCCCGTCCGTGGAAGAGCGTCGACCAGGCGCTCCCACAGGGAGCCGCCGGGCCTGGTCCTGTTCGACGACCCCACGGTCAGCTCTGGCTCTGCCCTGCGGGAGCTCCCGCAGGGCAGCGGGCAGTTCGTTGATACCGCGCTGCAGGTACCAGGCCCGGGACCAGCGCAGGACGGCGCCGCGGCGCAGGCGCCACTGGTCGCAGAACTGGGACAGGACGTCGTCGCAGAAGTACTCTCGCAGCTGCGCCAGCACCTCGTCCTCGGGACAGGTCGCGTACCCGATGCCGCACTTGTCTGGGTCTCCGAGGTCGAGCGCGTCGGCGAGGATCACCGCGGCCGCCGCGCTGGTGCCGCCGCCGTTGTACCCCCAGCCGAAGCCGCCGTGGTCGGGCTCGGCCAGTTCACGAAGCACCTTCACGTCCTGCCGCCCGGTCGGGCCGAACTCGACCTCTTCGACCAGGATCCGGGCGGGCTGCCACTCCTCCTCGTCGTTCCCGCGTCGATGAGCGCCGGCCACTCCACCGGGGCCGCGACCTCGCCTCGACCGGTGCTCCTTGTTCGAGTCGTGGCGGACTGGGCAGCCCTACGACCTGGGTGTGCGGCGACACGCGGGCCCCGGATTGACGCTACCTTCACGGCGCGCGTACGGGCGGAAGTCCGGGCGGCGGAAGCCGGGTCAGGCGTGGTCGGCTGACAGGTCGGTGCGCTGCTGTTCGAGGTCTGTGGCACCGTCAAGGTCCACCATGACCGTGAATCGGGACACCCCGTCGGGACCCCTTTCCTCGGTCAGCGGCATGTAGTTCACGAAGCCCCAGCTTCCGCCTGTGTAGATGCCCTTGATCCTGCCGTCGACCGTCCCGACGGCATCGAAGGGGCCGCCGTTCGATCGGAAGGTCCAGTGGGTCCGGTACCAGGCGTCCAACTGCGCCGGGGTGGCCAGGAAGTGCCCGGCGCCCGGGTTCCGGGGGTCGGCGACGAGGCCCTCGGGTCGGTCATTCCCGGTGGTCAGCGCGACGAGGCCCGAGACGTCGGCTTCAGCAGCGGCCGGATATGTGTGGCCGCGGTAGACCGCGTAGGTCCCGGGGCGGTAGTAGTCGACCTCGGGCAAGCGTCGCATCAGGGCGTGTAGCGGCTGGAGCAGATCCTCACGGTGCTCCTCCAGCTCGGTGACTTCGTCGCGCGGGAAGGTGCCGCGATAGCGGATGCCCCGGCGCCTGAGGTGCGCCTTGGCGAAGTGTTCGTCGGAGCCGAGGTAGTCGCCCGTGAGTGTGGGGGGTGCGGCGGCGATGTAGTCGAAGGGCTCGTTGCGCCAGCGGAACGTCCAGCGTACGGAGTACCAGGCTTCGAGGCGCTCCGGCGGAACCGGGTATCCCACCGACCCGTCGGCGGCCTCACGCGGCGCGAGGTCCGCGGGTGCGGCGCGGCCGGGTTCGGGCAGCAGGTCGACACACGGCCACAGACCCGCGGCGGCGCGGGCCTGGTAAAGGCCGCCGCGGAAGACGGCGACCTCGCCCTTGACCGGGACGAGGTGGCCCGCAACGTCAGTCATGGTATTTCCACAGCCCTTCGTTCTAGTCAGTCGACGGGTTCTGCGACGCCGTCGGTGTGCATACGCCGGATCTCAGACGGTCCTACCGAACCGCAGCGGCCGGCCGTACGCCGCCAGGTGGGCGCCTGCCTCGACTCACGGCATGCTCGTAAGTGGCCAGAGGTTTGGGGCATTGCGGCGGATCGCCGCGCGTATGTGAACCATGGCCTCGATAGCGCTCATGTGGGTCTTTCCCTCGGTGTACCGGACATGGTCCTTGCAGAACCAGACGGCGTTCTCCGGATGACCCGCATGCGTGAGCGGCGGGGCGATCGCGCGGAAGTACACGAGCGTGAAGGTCTCGTAGTCGTTGTCGTTTCTGGCGGACGCGTTGCAAATCCCGCAGTACGGGGGCATCACAGCTGATCAACTCCACTTCGCCAGCCGGAACATGATCACCACCCTACGTCCCCGATGGGCCGCAGAGGATACCCCAGACCCGCTGCGGCCTCAGGAGCACAGGTTTGCGCTGCCGTGGCAGCCGCCTTCCCGGTGATCCGTACACACCGGGCCGACCACCAGGAGCCGCTCAGTTGAGAACCGGACCGGGCCGCCGCCATCTATCTGTCCTCCGTGGCCACCGGCCCGCCCGCGGTCACCACCTCCGAGGATCCGTACACCACGGCCACGGGCGAGGACGTCAATGGTTGACGTTCCCGCCGCCTTCTCTGGGTTAGCCGACTGTGCGGTGAACCACGGGCCATGAGGTGCAGCTCAGCGGTGGCGAGGGCGAGGGCGAGGGTAGTGCCCGCAACACTTGTGGTGCTAGCCGCCCAAGAGTGAATGCTCCGCTCTTACTGGCTAGTTGGCGACGACTCTTTCGTGCGACACTCGGGCCATGGAGCGAGAGCGGAAGGGTTCGTCCAAGCCACGACAGTGGCTGTCCCTGCTCTTCGCCGCATTCTCGGGCGCCGTTCCGTTGAACGGCCTCATCCAGGCGTTCGCGAGCGTCTTCACGGTCTTGGCCAGCTGTCCCTGGGGGGCGCCGAAGTCTTCGGAGGCCCTCTGCCGCGTTGGCAGACCCGGTCTCGCTGCCCTGCGCCCCTAGGGTTGCCACTCCCTCCCTTCTCCGGGGTGGAGTGGGCCTTCGTGCGTGGGAGCGCTTTGAGGAGCAGGGTCTCCTCCACCCTCTTCACGGGTGGAAGGACAGAACGGCAATGCCTTTCTGGAACAGGAACAACAACCGTCCGGCCCGCCAGCAGTCGACGGCTGCGGCGGTTTCGACCACCGAGGCTCAGCTGCCGGCTGGCGGCCGACTGACGCCGGAGGGCGAGCAGCCGACGAAGGAACCGGGGGTTGGCGGCGTCGTCGCCCGCGGCGGGATCGGCGGCGTCGCGAAGGGCATCGGCGTCGGCGTGGGCATGTGGCTGTGGAACGAGGCCAAGAGCATGCTCGGCATCGACGACGAGGGATAGGTAGAGGCCAAGAGCGGGCGGTCGACGAAGTCGGCCGCCCGCTTCGGTCCCGTCGGTCATGCGCGCTGGTTCAGCGCTCTTGTCAGCTCGCGGTTTGCTGCCCGGGAAGCTTCCAGTTCCTCGGTTCGCTCATCGAGCTCACCTCGCATGTGGGTGAGTTCCTGCTCCAGCGTGGTGATGCGCCGCTGGAGCTGATCCAGATCGGCAGGCGTGTTGAGGCCGGACTCGGCCCAGACCTGCTCGCCGAGAGACTCGGACAGGCGTCTCTCCAACTGCCGGACCCTCGCCGTCAGGCGCCGGTTCCGTTCCATTGCGTTGGCCAGGTCCGTCTGGAGTGACACCCGGCTGACTGCTGCCTGCCGCCCTTCAGGGGACGGTGCAGACGCCGCCGTATGGACACGGTCAAGGAGATCTCGGTGCCGATAGAGGAACGTGCGGTCGACGCGCGCGTCGCGGGCGAGGCCCGAGACTGTACGCCGGCATCGACGTCACGAACACGCCCCTGTTCACCGGCGTCCGCGGCGCGCAGCTCGCAGGCAGGGCCTCACTCATCGAGTGCGGGCCACTCCCCGCCCGCCTCGGCAACGCACACCCCTTCACCGACACCATCACCGACCTCGAACACGCCCTCGACCTTGAACAACACCGGCCCGGTACCCTCCCCCGCCACGCCACCTACCTCCACCAGCGCACCGCCGGACGCATCGGCAGCCTCACCCGACTCATCCGACAAGCCGCCATCACCGCCATCACCGCCATCCACGACGGCACCGCACGCATCACCAAGCAAGCGTTGGACGCGATCCGCCTCGACCACCACGCCGAAACCACACCCGCCTCGAAACCCCGCTCCGAACCGCCAATCAGCCCACTGACCAGCACAAACACCGAGAACACGCGAAATGGCGCCTCGGTCCTTTAGACCCAGACGCCATCTACAACACCCACCAGATTCTCAACCTACCCGGAGCAACCACAGGTCAAGCAGCAGCCAACCCCGCGAAAAGCCGTTCTCACACGACCTTCAACACCCCAGCTCACCAAGCAGCCGATACCTCAACCGCCCTCCCCCTCAGCGACAATCGGAGCCTCGAAGGGTTGATGAGGGAGATGGCCGTGAGGCACACGCTGAACCTGTGGCGTCAACAGCTCGGAGAAGCGCCCAGTTCAATCTGGCAACAGACCGAACTCCACGTGCTGATCCTCGCCGACAACGGGCTTACGGCCATCCCGCCGGAAATCGGGCAGCTCCACCAGCTCAGCACCCTGGACCTGGGCCACAACGCGCTGACGTCAGTGCCCGAAGAACTCGGCAAGCTGACCGGCCTCAGCGGCTGTCTCTACCTGCACGACAACCAGCTGACGCGGCTTCCGGACTCTCTGGGAAACCTGCCCCGGTTGCGATACCTCAACGTCGGCGAGAACTCCCTCAGCGCGTTACCGGAGACCATCGGTGGGATGAGCGGCCTCATCGAGTTCAGGGCACAGCACAACCAGCTCACCACCTTGCCCGATGCCATCGGCAAGCTCCGCAACCTGCGTGAGCTGTGGCTCCGCGGGAACGCGATCGAACACTTGCCGCTGGCGGCAGCCGACCTGCACGAACTACGCCACCTAGACCTACGCGAGAACTCTCTGGACGCAATCCCGGAGTCACTGGCCGGCCTCCCGCGCCTGCGTCAGATCGACCTGCGGAGCAACCGCCTCGGCCGGCTGCCCGACTGGCTCGCCCTGATGCCATCGCTGGAGAAGCTGGATCTGCGCTGGAACGAGATCGATCCCGCACTACCTCTCGTCAGCGAGTTGGAACGGCGGGGCTGCGTCGTTCTGACGTGACAGAGGCGGCACTGTTCGCTCGCGATCCGGCTGTCCCCAACCTCGCCCGGCCCGAAACCGGCCAGCGCGGCGCGACCCGGGACAGACCGCACTCGTGACGACGGCCCGAGCCGCCTTGCACGGCCGCCCCCCTCAACCGGATCGCCGTCACCGCCCGTTCCAACCGCATCAAAGCCGACCAGGACCCCTCCACCTGGCTCCCGCCGGCCCCCGACGCCCTGTGCCGGTACGGTGCCGAATGGACCGCCACCAAGCTCCGCTGGAACCTCACCGTCGACGAAGCCGAGAACAACGCCCTCCACACCATCGCCGAACGCTGCGGCACCACCAGCGTCACCTACACCCCCGCACCCTAGAAGCCACGCCACCCCTCACAGGCCTCGGGCCGGCCGGCAGCGTCGCGTCCTGCCTCGAGACGGGCCGAAGTCCGCTCATCGATGGCGGACCTCGACCCGCCGACCCAACCATCGAAGCGTCCAGTCACCGGTCTTCGCAGCCCGGCAGCCCGATATCAAGCGGCCCTCGAACGCGACACCCCACCACTCGCCGGGCCGCCGCCTGGCGTGCTGCGGGCTCCGGTGGTGCCGACGGGCCTGGCGCAGCCAGAGCCCACCCTGCTATTGCTTGCAGCCTTTGATGTCGTCCGGGCAGCCGTGCACGTCATTTGGCTCGAGGGAGTTGAGGTTCCAGACGATGACGCCGCTCGGGATCGGCTCTTTGTCGATACGCGGGATTCTGACTGTGAAGGCGGGTCCGGCAGGCACGTTCAGGCGCAACGTCTGCCTGTTTCCGCAGCGCACATCGAAGCGGCGTTCGTCCGGACCACGGGTGACGCTAAGGGTCACGGCGGAGACTCCGTCAGTGTCACAGGCGATGTCGAGGCGGTAGGGCTTGTCGCCCGGGGTGTCCAAGGTCCGGACGATGCCGGAGGCAAGATAGCTGGACGCCTCAGCAACCTGAGTCGTATCCGCGTCGTCGGCGTCCAAGGCCCGCTGCGCGCGTTGCAGTGCGTCGTCGGGTTCCCACTGCCTGGCTCGACTGCCTTCGTCATGGGTGCAGGCGGTGGCCAGTGCGGCCGTGGTGAGCAGGACGGTGAGGGTACGGAATATCCGCATGGCAGCATCCTAGAAGGCGGGCCGGGGCCCCGCCTGGTGCTCGCGGGACCCCGGCAGTCTGCGGATGGACGACGTCAGTGCGTGCGGCGGTAGAGCTCGGGCCCGCAGACGTTGGCGCACGGGTCATCGGGACGGCGGCCGACCACGGTCGGCGCTACAGCACCGAAGCCCGGCAACGGAGGTACGAGGACGTACTCGCGTCCCATGGCGCTGGCTTGCGTGTTGCCGTACATGGTGACCTCGCCATCGGACCAACGGACGAAGAGGTCGTCTTCCCAGTCGTTCTTCCACCCCGCACGGTGGAAGACATGAGTCCCGACCTGCGCGTGATCGCTCGGGCAGGTCCGAGCTTGGACCTCTATGGCTGTGTGATGGGGAGCGGGTTGCCTGTCGCTCGATCACCAACTTTGCGGGCGCCCAGCGGCTTCTCAAGCGTGAAACTCACCGGGTCGAGTGTGATGTTCGCCGTGCAGGCCTCCCCGTCTTCTCAACTGTCGTGAGCGTCAGGGCCAAGGAGACCGTGGTGTCGGTCTCGGTCCCTGAGAGCTTGCCCTGTTGGCAACCCCCCACCGGAACGACCGTCGTGAGGGTCCGGCCGTCCGCGCCGATGGTGGTCGCGCAGCCACCGAGTGCGACAGTGCCGACCAGCGCTGTAAGGGTTGCCCGCGCGCGAAGTGAGCGTGGGTTCATGCCGGTGTGACGCATCAGGTCTACTTTGGGTTCTTGCAGGGACAGCAGCGCGTGAGGGCGGGTGGTCGGGTTCAGCTTCAGGCCGAAGTGGTTGAAGATGTCCGTGGCCTCCGTCCAGTAGACGTAGTTGGCGGCATGGGTCTGGTACGGGCTGGAGAGGGCGGAGACGACCCCGCGGGCCTGGCGTGTGGAACCAGTCTTGGTGAAGACCGTGGTGCCGCTGTCGCCGTGGGCGACGGTCCATTGGGAACTGGCAAAGCTCGTCGGGAAGGTCGTCTGGGAGATCCCGGGCGGAGCCGACATCGCAAGGTGCATCACGGAACCCACCTGGGGCGGCTGCATCATGGCCGTCGCCTGCGTCCTCCCCATCGGAAAGCTGTAGCTCCTCGACAAGGCGATCGACGGCGTCGAGGGCCCTGGTTAAGGCATCCCGCGTAGGCAGGAACATCCCGTGCCTCACTCCGAAGCACAGCTTCCCTGCCGGTAGCCGGGTCCTGATGGGCGACCGGACCACCCGGCCGATCGAGGACATCGCGGCCGGCGACCAGGTCCTGGCAACCGACCCCGAGACAGGGGCCACGGGTCCGCGTCGCGTCGACGCGGCCATCTACACCCCCTGACGACCGCGATTTCACCGACCTCACCGTCGGCGGGGGCGACAACAGCAGCTCGCTCAGCGCGACCGGCGGTGGCGGCCCAGGGCGACGAGGCGGACGCTGGGCTCGTCCGACCGGGTCACCCGGGAGCGTGCGTCCGCCGGGTCCTTGCCGTGCCTGACGTGACGGGCGAGCAGCCGTTCCAGGCGCAGGTCGTCGGACGGGTCCTGGTACCAGGCCTCGTCCGGCAGCGGCCGTACCGCGGCCCACTCCCCCGCGTCGTGCAGCAGGTAGTTCCCCTCGGTGATCACCAGCGTTACGTCCCGGGCAGCCGGGATGCTGCCCGCGATCGGCTCCTCCAGGCAACGGTCGAAGGCGGGCGCGTACACCGTGGACCCCCGCCGGGAGCGACCGCTTGGGGGAACTCGGGCATGCCCGGTCTTCCCGGCCTGCGCAGGGAGCAGGGTTGCTGACCGGCATCCCCACAGGTTGATCCGGGTGCGCCCCGGCCTGGTGCGGGCCCGGCACCGGATGCCCGTTCAGCTCTGCCTCGAGGTGTGCCCCACGGCCGACCGGGCCACTATGGCTGGGAGCCGGGAAGGGAGGGCGCGCCAGCACCCGGCATGAGGGGGACCGCACGCCCGAACGGGAGGACACGTGCATCTGGACGAATCAGCCCGAGCCTGGGCCATGATCATCGGAGTCGTCGGCATCATCCTCGCGAACCTCACGGCGATCATCCTTATGAACCTCTTCGGCAGGTAAGCCACCACCAGCAGGAAGGGGTACTGCTTGTCCGTCCGTGCGGTTGGCCGAGCGGCGGCTGATCGGATCCGGATCATGTCAGCTTCCGGACGCACGCGGCGTGGTGCCTGCCTCGGTCGGGGGCCATACGTTGCCACGAGCCCGCCTCGCGGGCGTCGGCCGACCGCGCCACGACGTCCTCGATCCCGCCCTTTCGCGCCGACCAGGCGGTCGGGCCCGGTGCCGGAAGGCCGCCGGGACGCCGAAACGGTAAAATGGTGCCATCACGCACCGCAGTACAGCCACAGGTGCGCACCACCCGGTCGGGCCTCGGCGAAAGCGCCGGGCGCGTTTTGCGGACGTCCCACTGTGCGCAGAGCCGGATGCCGGCTCCCCGGCCCGGTCCCTCTCGGCTGTCACCGGATCGACATCGTCTCGCCGGTTCACGCGTATGTCCCATCGCTGACACAGGAGTTAGCGCCATGAGCACCTTCCGGACCCGGGCCGCGGCCATCGCTTCCGCGGCCCTCCTGGTCACCACCGGCGGCTTGGTCGGCGCAGCACAGGCGTCGGCCCTGCCCATGACCCCGACCTGCCATGTCTCGGACCTGGACCTGGCCGTCGGCGACCCTGAAGGCTCCGCAGGGTCGTTGCACTACCCGATCCTGTTCACCAACACCTCGACCCACACCTGCGCCTTGCGCGGATACCCGGGCGTGAGCGTCGTGGACGTACGGCACCGCCAGATCGGCACCTCGGCGATGCGGACAGGTGAGGCGGTGGAGACGGTGTCCGTCGCCCCGAGCGAGACCGTGACCGCCGCCCTGCGCACCAACAGCCCGGCCGTGGCGAGCTGTCGGCCGACATCCACCTACGTCAAGGTCTACCCGCCGAACAGCTTCCAGGCCGAGCAGATCCCCTACCACCTGCAGGTGTGCGGAGCGTTCGAGATCGGCCCGGTGCAGACCTCGGAATGATCGCTGAGGCCGAGTGCATCGCAGCGCCGGCTCCGTGCCGTCCCGTACCACGGTTCCACTGCGCTGGATGCGGCCGCGGACAAGACGACGGGGGTTGCGCCGCTGTGGCGACCCGCAGCGGTCGTCACCGCACGGTGGTCGGCCTCTCCGGGTCCAGCAAGTTGCCCCAGGGGATGCCCGCATAGCTGGTGCCCTGACACCGATGTGGCTGCCCGGCAGGTTGTGGAAGGTCCCTTCGAACCAGCCGGCGTTCCCCTGCCCGATGGCCCTGTCGACGGCCGACCCGGTTCGGGCGTCGGCTGGGCACAGCGCTGCCGGGCTTGGCATCGGCGGTTGTGCCGGCGTTGTGCCGCCGGCCGGGGGCGTCCGGGAGCGGGGCCGGGCCGCGGGCGTGGTGGTTCACGGAGTATTCCGTCGGGGCGCGGGCGGGCGAGCGAGCCACGCCCTCCCCCACGCGCACAGGTGCTGCCCGCCGCTCCTCGCCACGCCGACGTCGTCTGGGTTCATCGTGTCTCCGGAGAGCCGTTGGGTGCGGCTCTTCCCTGGCAATGATCGCGAAGGCAGTGGGTGCACGCCTCTATGGTGTGCATCGCGAACGTCCACCGATCGACCCGGAGGTGTCACGGCCCCTGAAGATGAAGCTGTGCGCGATAACGCTCGACTGCTCGGATCCGCGGGCTCTGGCGGCGTTCTATCAGCAGGCCACCGGCCTCGAACCTCACCCGAAATCCGATGTCAGCTTCGCTGGTCTCAACTGCGAGGACGGACTCTTCAGGCCGGCGGTGGTGCGCTCGCGTCGCGCGCGCCCTCGGCGGCAGGCCTCCGCCCCACCGTTCCCGTGTAACGGGGCACTGGTGGAAACCTGTGGCCAGTGGTCAGCTCGGCCAGCGTCGGTACCTTGATGCGGCCGACGGCGTCGGTAACGGACAGCGCCCGGATGCGGCTGGCGGGGGTGTGGAGTCGGTGAACAGCTTGCCCTGGCGGGCTTCGAGCATCGCGGCCGCGGAGAACGGTTCGAACCGCTTCTTCATCACGGCGGCCGCATCCGGTGGCAGTCCGGGAGCAACCTCCTTGTTCCAGATGTCGTTCGTCCGCTGCTTGTCCGGGGTGAGGATCTTCCAGATCTCAGGGGGGAAGCCCAGCCACGGCTCCAGGCAGCCCGCCATGCTCAGGCCCGTCAGGGGGATCCTGCTCGGGTCGACGTCCGGACGGACCGTCAGCCAGTCGACGAGCGGGGCCGACGACCTGCTCCCACGTGGGGGTGAACACCACGCGGTCCACGAAGAGCAACTGGCCCTGGCCCGGGCCGTCGTAGACGAGCGCGTTCCAGCCGCGTTCCCGCGCGGCCGGGACGCCGTACGTCCACATGTCGACGTTCTGGCCGTCGCTGCCGTTGGTCAGGATCACCGTCGGGCGCCGAGTGCCGGACGTGTCGGGCCGGAAGAACCACACCGGCAGCGGTGTGGACCGGTAGGGCACGTTCGCCTTCACCGGGGCGGGCTCGCACAGGTCGCAGAAGGTGCCCCAGGCGGAGGGCCCCGCGCGGTAGAGCTGCTCCTCGCTGCCGGGCTCGTCCGGGCCAAGGACGAAGAACAGGGCCTGCCCGTAGTACTGCGTGGCGCGCAGGGCCCGGAACCGCTTGGTCCGGCTGTCGGCGGGGGCGCCCGGGGGTGGCGCCAGGAGCCGGCCGCCGAGCTCGCGGAACGTCTTGACGTACCACTGCGCCGTCAGGCCTGCCGCGTTGATCGCGTTGACGGCCGTCAGGACCTCGCCGACCTCCGCGGCTCCGGCGCCCGAGGCTCCCAGTGCGAGGAGCCCGGCGAAGTTGTACGCGGGTCCTTGAACAGGGTCATCGACCTGGGGGTGACTCCGGCAGCCGCGGTGGCGGCCGGGCTGCTGGAGGCCGCGGCCGGAGTACCGGGGCCGCCGCCGCGGGCGCAGCCGGCCAGGCTGGGGGAACTTGATGCCGTCCGTGACCGTTCCGGCCGGGTGCAGACGGCCGAACAGGTACCCCGGCACGCGGCTGTCGGTCCGCCAGACGATCTCCATCGCCGCGAACTTCACGGGCTGCTTGGGGAACAGCGCCCGGGTGATCGAGCCCCCAGCACGAGCTGCACGGGAGCGGCCACCGCAGCGACCGTGAACGGGACCGTGAAGCCGAGGCGGTGGTACCGGTCCCGGCGGCCGCGCAACCACCCGACGGCGTAGACACCGGCCACCATGTAGCCCGCCGTCATCAGCATGGCCACCACGAAGTGCCAGTACCTTCCAGACGTCCACTTCGACCGGGTTGCCGTCGGGGTCGAGGCGGAAGCCGCGCGGGGTGTTCATCCACGCGTTGGCGGAGATGCGAAGGCGTTGAGCAGCGTCGCGGCGGGCAGGGGGTGCCCGAGGAGGAAGGGGGTGCGGGGCGGCGGCCTGCGCCAGCCGTAGTGGTAGACGGCGATGAGCACCGCTTCGAGGAAGGAAGCCCACGCCTGCACGCCGAACCCCACGCCGGACACGTCGCCCCATCTGCCCATCAGCCCCGGCCAGAGCAGCCCGAACTCGAACGACAGCACGGTGCCGGTGACGACTCCGATCGCGAACTGCACGGCCATCACCGCCGACCAGCGTCTGGCCAAGCAGCAGAGCCGCCGGGTCGTCGCGGCGCAGGCCGCGGTGGTGCATGAGGAGGGTGAGGAACGGCAGCGCCACTCCCATCGGCACCAGGACGATGTGGGAGGCGAGGGTGAACACCATGAGCTGCCGGGCGGGCAGGAGCCGGGCGGGAGCGTCGGCGGCCAGCAGGGGACCGTGGAGTGCATGCGTCTGTCCTCGTGTCGTCGACCGCCCGGGCCGGCCGGTTCGGCGTGGCCAGGGGACCGACTGCGCCGGAAGGGCCACGCAAGCACCCTCGGCGCGGATCCGGGGCCTGGGCGGGGCGGCCTTGGGACACGCGGCCGGTCGGCAACGCCCCGTCGGAGCAGGTCCCGCCCCTCATCGCCGCGAAAACCCGGC
This sequence comes from Streptomyces katrae, assembly GCF_002028425.1. Lineage (GTDB taxonomy): Bacteria > Actinomycetota > Actinomycetes > Streptomycetales > Streptomycetaceae > Streptomyces > Streptomyces katrae_A. The sequence goes on from NZ_CP020042.1 coordinate 131,994, forward strand.
AGGGCCGTCCGTGAACCCCACCTCGCCGAAGGCCCCGGCACGCGCGGGCGTCAGAGCCGTAGGCCCGCCCGCCTGAGGGCGACTTCGGACAGGGCGGCCACGACCCGCTCGTCGCCGCGACGCCAAGCGGCCGCCAGGCCGCCCGGGGGGACGGGGACCGCGCGGAGGTCGGCCACCGGCCCGGTGAGGGCGCGCAGCGCGAGGAGGTCGGCGCCTCCGGGTGCGTCGAGGACGCTGCGCAGGGCGGCGCTGCGGCGGATCCAGCGCAGGCGCGGGGGAAGCCACACCAGGAGGACGAAGGCCACGGGGACGACGATCAGGACGACTGCGGCCAGGGTGGCCAGCCGGCCGACGGCATCCTGCAGCGACTGTCCGGCGTCGGCGAGGCCGGTGCCGGCCTGGGCCGCCGACTCGAACGGCTTCTTCAGCAGGCCACCGACCAGCGGCACGTCCGAGGCCGATCGACCGGCGTCGGCCAGGCCGTCGCCCGCGCTCTCCACCTTCCGTCCCGGCTCGGCCAGCCGCATGATCGCCTCGTGGACGGCCACCGCGAACCACACCGCGGCGGCCATCACGACCACGGCCATCAGGTCCGCGAGGATCTGCCGGCCGCGCCGTGCCGAGGTCTGGGCATAGAGAAGCATCGCCGCTCCCCCTCCTGTTCCGGTCATCGCGTCGAGGACCCGGCCGCCCCGACGGCCGACGCGTGGAGTGTCGGCCGCGGGCATCGGCTCACCACCCGACCGTACGTCAGCACCGGCTCCCCCACCGGTGTTCGCCCGCACCCGCCCGCACCCTGTTGCCGGGCCTGCACGGCCTTCGGCCACTGCACGTGAGGCGACGCGGGGCGCGTCGTGGAGACCGCCGGCCGAGCACTACAGGGTGGCGGAGCCTGCCGGGCGGGCGCGGCGGCTCAGCGGAACGCGGCGACGTTGCGGGAAGCCCACTCGGCAAAGGGGCGTGCGGGACGGTCCAGGACCTGCCGGACGGCGGGGCTGATGCGCAGTTCGGCGTCGCTCGGCGCGCCGAGGATGTCCAGGGTGTCGTCCGCCGGCTCTGCCGGCATGTTCCGGGCCATGGCGGCCCTGGCCTCGCCGCGGGTCAGGGCGTGGAGCCGCAACGGCGAGCCGAGTGCCGTGGCGACGGCTCGCGCCTGTCGGCGCGGCGTGATCACCTCCGGGCCGGTCAGCTCGTACAAGCCGCCGAAGTGCCGGTCCTCCAGCAGGCAGGCCGCCGCGACCTCGGCGATGTCCCACGGGTCGACGACCGGGACGCCGACATCCGCGAACGCAACGGCGACGACCCGCTGCGCGCGGACGGAGCGGGCCCACCACAGGGCGTTGGAGGCGAAGCCGCCCGGCCGGAGGACCGACCACTCCATGCCGGACTCCTGAACCGTTTCCTCCAGTGCGCGCATCGCGATCCGTGTCGCACCGTACGGCCTGGTCGCCACGCCCTGCGTGGAGAGCAGGACGACCCGGCGAACCCCTGTGGCTGCGGCCCGGGTGACGATGTCGGCCGGGCCGGTTCCGGGACCGTGCAGGTCTCCGGACAGCAGCGGTGAACTGCGGCTCGGTACCGACGAATTCGAAGCCAGCGAGCCTGCGCACCGTACTGCGTCCGCCGTCGCAGCCGACCAGCCGGCGCGCCTCGTACACGTCCGCGCCGGCTCGTGCGACCACGGCGAACCGGGGGCGCGCCGGCGCATCCGCGTCGGGGGCCGGACCGAAGACCTCTTGGACGCCCGACGCCGCCAGCAGCGGTTCCAGCAGTCCGCGCCGGTAGAACGCCTCGACCGATGCGCCGGACAGCCCGCGCCTCCCGAGCGGGGCCGACCGTAACGGGGAGCCGAGCCCCGGCTCCCGTTCGAGTACCGCTACGGAACAGCCGGCGAGGCCAGCTCGCAGGCGAGGGCCAGACCCACCGGACCGGCTCCCACGATCACCACGTCATGCACGAGAGATCCCCTCTTCGAACTCCGAGCCGGACGGGTGTCCGGCAGGACCTCTCGAACGGTGTCAAATCCCACCGACATCGCACCGACAACCGCGGCAAGCCACCGACAGACAACCGGCACGTTCAGGGGGAAGCCTTCAGCAGGTGGGGGTCGCCGGGGTGGCGGAGGGGGTGTGGTGACCGTGGTGTTCGTAAAGGCGGTCGGCGAGGAGGGCGTGGGCGAGGGTGCCGCCGGCGCGGACGGAGGCGGTGACGAAGGCGGTCTCGGCGAGTTCCGCGGCGGTGACTCCGTGTCGACGGGCGGCCGCGGTGTGGACGTCGAGGCAATAGGCGCATTGGGTGACGAGGGCCACCGCCACGGAGATCAGCTCGCGGTAGCGGCGTGGCACGGCGCCGTCCTCGCGGTCGACAGCGTTCTGGAAGGCGAGCCAGGCCGCGAACTCGGGCGCGGCGGCGGCGCCAACGGAGCGGGCGCGGTGGAGGTCGTCGGGGTGCGCGTACATGGGTACTCCTCGCGGAATGGCAGCGGGGGGCCGAGTGGCCCGGTGAGGGGGGACGGCTCCACTTCACCTCGGATCCCGCACGGCGTCCAAGACCGGTTCCGCAGGGGCAATGCCGTTGTCGGTATCGTGGCTGGTCATGGACTTGAGAGCGTTGCGCTGTTTCGTGGCGGTCGCGGAGGAGGGCCACTTCGGCAGGGCCGCCGTGCGGCTCAATCTCGCCCAGCCACCCCTCAGCCGCAGGATCCGCGACCTGGAGGCGGACCTGGCGTGCCGGCTGTTCGAGCGGATCCCGACCGGGGCGCGCCTGACCGCGGCCGGGGAAGTTCTTCTCCCCGAGGCCCGCGACCTGCTGGCGCGGGCCGAGCGCGCCCGCGAGCTGGTGCGTGCCGCGGAGTCCGTGCGCGAGGTCGTCCTGGGCATCGTTGCCGGCGCGGGTCTGGACGCCGGGCCCGCCGCCCTCGCCGCATTGCGCAGCACCCGCCCTGGGCTGCGCGTCCGGCTGCACGAGGCACCCGTGACCGATCCGACGGGAGGGCTGCGCGAGCGGCGGGCCGACCTGGCGCTGACCCGGCTCCCCTTCGACACCTCGGGGCTGACCATACGTCAGCTGGGGACGGAGCCCCTGGTGGTGGCACTGCCCGCGGGCGACCCGCTCGCCGCACGGCCGCGACTGCATGTGGGGGAACTCGCCGAGCGGCCGCGCTTTCGGCTGCCGGCCGGAACGGACGAGAGGTGGCGCGCGTACTGGCTCGCCGCCGACGAGGACACGCCCGGCCCGGTGGTGACGTCCGCCGAGGAATGCCTGCACGCGGTGGTGTGGGACGGGGTGACGGGGCTGCTGCCGGCCGGGGCCGCACACAGGCACGCGCGCCCGGGCGTCGTGTTCGTCCCGGTCGACGGCCACCCTCCGAGCCGTGTCGTGCTGGCCCGCCGGGCGGACGCCCCCGACCAGCTCGTGGACGCCGTGGCGGCCGCCCTGGCCGATGCCCATACGGCGTGCGCGCTCGGCTCCGTCCCTGCGGACGCACGGTCGGCGGACCCTCCCTTGTGGCGATGATCGCTCCGGTGGTGCTGATCGGCGTCGGCCTGGGCATGGTCTCAGGCCCGCTCGCCGATTTGTCGCTGACCAGGGTCCCGTACGAGGACGCCGGCTCGGCCTCAAGCTTGTTCAACACCGCCATCACCTGGGTATCGCGCTGGGTACCGGGCTGACCGCCGTCGTGTTCTTCGCCATCACCGGCGGCTCTCCCGGCGGCGCGGTCAGCCGCGACGCGTTCGTCACCGTGCTGTGGTGGTCAGCGGCCTCCTCGCCCTGCGTGGGCACTGATGTTCTGCCTGCCCAAGCACACCAACAGCCAGGACGACTGAGCCACCCCCAGGTCCCGGCCAGCACGTCGGCCGGGGCCTGGGCCCTCAGCCTTTCTCGTTCTCGCCGTCTTCGGCGCCGTCGGACTTGGAGGAAGGCCCCGGCCGCGCGGTATCACCATGAGGCCCAACAGCCGACCTCCTCCTCAACGGCACCCGCATCCGCCCCGGGAAAGCCGGCCAGGCACAGACTCGACGGCCGACAGCTCGCCCCCGCAGCCGACCGGCCGCAGACGCAGGTGACGGCGAAGGCGGTGGGCCGCCTTCTCTTGGGGTAACCGTGTGGCGCGAGGCGAGTGAAGGTCACTTTGTGCAGCTCAGCGCAGGTGTAACCGACCATATCGTGTGCAACACATGTGGCGCTACTTGTGACGGGACTCGTTAGGTGGGGCCCTGAGCTTCGTTCCGAGAACTCCTGTGCCCGGCCGGGGTGGGGTCTTCCCCACCCCGTTCCTATGGCTGGTCGGAGTGCCTGAGTCCGGCGTCGCATGATCGGCTGTCCGCACGGGATTCGCGTGACGGAAGGTGGACAGGTGAGGGTCCGGATCGGGTACTCGGCTTGGATCGTGGGGGTGGTGCAGTTCTTCGTCATCCACGGGATTGCCGAGTCGGCTTGGACAAGACCATACAGCTGGGCACGGAACAACATCAGCGACTTAGGAAACGCCCACTGCGCCCTGCAGTCAGAGCCTGCGCCGCGGTATATATGCTCCCCCGAGCACGGCCTGATGAATGCCTCGTTCATCACTCTAGGAGCTCTGCTCGTTGTTGGCGTCGCCCTGCCCGGTGGTGTCCTGTGGCGCAGGGGCCCGGCCGCTGCCATGGCTCGTCTGCTGCTCGCCGGTGCCGGCGTGGGATTCGTTTTGGCCGGGCTGGCTCCCGCGGACATCAACGAGAACCAGCACGCCTTGGGAGCCCTTCTCATCATGGCGACGGGCAACACCGGTCTTTTCCTGGCAGGGTTCGGCCTGGCAAAACACGTTCCTGCCCCACTGCGGTGGGGCACCAGCCTGCTGGGAGTCACCGCAATCACGGCTTTCGGACTGTTCCTCTCCCACCACTACCTCGGTCTCGGCATGGGCGGTATGGAGCGCGTCGCCGCGCTTCCTCTCCTATTCTGGGTGCTTGCTGTTGGCGTTCGTGGCCTCATCCATCGGGCAGGTCGAATGCAGGAGGCGGTGCCCGCAGAGCGTCTCAGCCGCGCTGGTTGAGAGCTCTGGTCAGGCCCCGGTCGACCTCCCTCGCGGCATCGCTACCGGATCGGGCCTCCTCCAACGCAGAGGTTGGTCAGGCGTTGTGCCGCTCCAGCCTCGTGATCTTCCGCTGGAAATCGTCGATGGCCGCAGGGGCTCCGAGTCTTGTCGGGTGTGCGGTAGTTCGCTGGCTGTATGAGGGCTGGGGAGCTTGCGGCGGTGCGGGGCCGGTTGGAGGCGTTCGCTTCCGAGGTGTTCGCGCCGCTGGTGCGGCGGGACCAGCGGGAGAAGGGTGCCATGTATCTGCGGGGGCTGCTGCTGGACGGCCGGCGGAAGTCGATGCAGCCGATGGCCGAGCGGCTCGGTATCGATCACCAGTAGTTTCAGCAGTTCATGACTGTGAGCGTTCGCGTTTTTCCCCATCTCAGGTGGTTTGAGCGTCATGTAATTCCTCATCCCGACTTCTCCTAATTGGCCATGGGTACGACGGAGTTCGGGATCGAGTGACCTGGTCATCGCGGAGGCGTGTGGGCGGCCCTGGGCCTGTGGTTCGGAAGGCCGATGGTCAGCCCAAAGGTGGCCGGCCGCCGGCAGTGCCGACCGCTGCAGGGAGCCGCCCCGATGGCGGTGTTCGAGGCGATCGAAGCCGAGACCCTGCTGCCGCTGCCGCCCACCCCGTTCGTGCTGGCCCGCTGGTCGACGGCGCTGGTCGGGCCGGACATCCACATCAAGGTCGGCCGCACCCTCTACTCGGTTCCCTGGAAACTGATCGGCCGCAGGGTCGACGTCCGCTCGACCGCCACGATGGTGCAGATCTTCCTCGACGGCGACCTGGTCAAGACCCACGTGGCACTTGAGCAGGGCAAACGCACCGACAGGACCGACTACCCGCCGGAGAAGATCGCCTTCCAGATGCGCACGCCGATCTGGTGCCGGACCCAGGCATCAGAGGTCGGAGACGCCTGCCGGACCGTCGTCGACCAGCTGCTGGAGGTCAACGCCCTCTACCGGCTCCGCGCCGCCCAGGGGATCCTCGGCCTGAAGAAGAAGTACGGCGACGCGAGGCTCGAGGCCGCCTGCGCGAGGGCCATCACCGTCGGAGATCCGTCCTACCGCACCATCAAGGGCATCCTGATCGCCGGCACCGAGACCGATCCGGAGCCCGAATCCAGCGGCGACGCGGGAGCCGCAGCCTTCCTCCACGGGCCCAAGCGACTTTTCGCCTCCGTCGCCCCGTCCGAGACGGCGGACGAGATCCACGACGACCAGGTCCACGGCGAAGCTGAGGGAAGCATCTGATGAGCGTGATGGACTCTGCCCTGCGTGAGTCTCTGAAGTCACTGCGGCTCTCGGGGATGCTGGAAACCCTCGATGCCCGCCTGGCCCAGGCCCACGGCGGCGAGCTCGGGCACCTGGACTTCCTCCAGGTCCCCTGCCAGGACGAAATCACCCGCCGCGAGACCGTCGCCTTCCAACGGCGCCTGACCCGGGCGAAGTTCGAGCAGCAAGTCACCCTGGAGGAGTTCGACTTCACCGCCTCCTCGAAACTGCCAGCCGCCCAGATCCGCGACCTCGGAGCCCTGCGCTGGCTCCACTCGGGCGAGTCGGTCATCCTCTTCGGCCCGGTCGGGGTCGGAAAGACACACGTCGCCCAGGACCTCGGCCACCTCGCCGTCCGCCAGGGCGCCCACGTCCGCTTCGCCAAGACCAGCCGGATCCTCGCGGACCTCGCCGGCGGCCACGCGGACCGCACCTGGGACAAGCGGATCCGTGAACTGGTACGGCCCGACGTGCTCATCCTCGACGACTTCCCCATGCGCCAGCTCGGAGCATCCCAGGCCGATGACCTCCATGAACTGGTCAGCGAACGGCAGGGCCGGTCCCTGATCATCACCAGCAACCGGGCGCCCAGCGACTGGTATCCCCTCTTCCCGAACCCGGTCGTCGCCGAGTCGCTGCTGGATTGGCTGATCAACACCAGTCAGTCGGTGCCTGCCCTGCTGAAGGCCAGGCACCGATCCCTCACGGCACCGCGCTGCCGGTTCCGCTAGTCGATATTGATGTTGAAGGTGGACGTGCTGCCATCCGCAGCGGTCAACGTGACCGGCCCGAACGTGATGATCGCGACGGAGTTGCCGCCCGGGCCCCTATAGAAGCCGGCTGCCCTGGTGATCCGGACGGCCAGAGCCGCGAGGGTTGCCGCCGTCTGCTCGTCGGCGTCGACCTTCGGTTGGGCCAGAGCGTGATGGCCATGTGCTTCTGCCCAGTCCCGAACGCTTCGGGCGTCGCGGCTCATCTCCGGGAGGATGCTCTCGTTCGCCCAGGCCCACAGCCACGAGCCCGACGAAGGGCTGAAGCTCGCCAGGATCTGCGCGGGCGCCGTCGCGGTCTTCTCGGGGAAGGTCCACGTGATGAGGCCCGTCCTCTGATCCAGGCCCCAGCGGTCCGCCGAGCCCAGCCCCCAGGACACGTGCGCCCGAGCCAGCTGGTCGATCGCGTCTTTGCCCTGCAGCAGCAGCGTGCTCAGGTCAGCCGGATCCACTCCCTGAGCAGGGCTCTCCGACTTCCTGGCCCGCTTGAACAATCCCATGCCGCGAAGTCTGCCAGAGGCCGCAGACCACCCGACGACCCCCTCATGCCCAGGCCCCACGCCAGCCGACCAGGTGGGGAATTACGTGAACTTACCCCTGGGGAATAACGCGAACGTTCACAATGACGTCCTCGACCTGGCCGGTCGAGGATGTCCGGGCCCGGCTGGCATGGCGGGCCGTGCGGACGGTCCGTCCGCAGGTGTGGGTGGTGGACGACACCGGCTTCCCGAAGGACGGCGTCTCGTCGCCTGGGGTGGCCCGGCAGTACTCGGGCACGCTGGGCAAGGTCGGCACCTGCCAGATCGGCGTCAGTGTCCACGCCGCCTCCGACACGGCCTCGTGCCCGCTGTCCTGGCGGCTGTTCCTGCCCGAGAGCTGGGACAGGGCCGAGGCAGCCGGTCGGCGCAAGGCATGCCGGATCCCCGAAACCGAACACCACCGCCCCAAGGGGCAGCTCGTCCTGGACATGCCCGACGAACTCGCAGAGGCCGGGCCGCGGCCCGCCGCGTTGGTGGCGGACACCGGCTACGGCGCGAACGCCGGCTTCCGCCACGGCCTGGAAGGCCACGGACTCGCCTACGTCCTCCAGGCGAAAGCTGAGATGACCGCCCACGGACAGGACACGGAACCGCACCAGCCCGCATACGGGGGGCTCGGGCCGCGTCCGCTGCCGCGTTACCGCACCCGCCCGGTCTCCTTACGCGAACACGTGATGGCCGCGGGCCGGGGCCGGGGACGGACCTTGACCTGGCGCAAGGGCTCCAAGGCCGCGCTGAGCGCGCACTTCGTGCTCCTGCGCGTCCGCCTCGCCGGCCGACGGCCCAAACCCGCCGCCGACGGCACGATCCCTCCGGTCTGGCTGATCGCCCAATGGCCGGAGGGACATGACGAGCCGGTCAAGTGCTGGATCTCGAACCTGCCCGACGAAATCCCCGCCAAGAGCTCGTAACACGATCATGAATCGGGCTTGCTGAGGCGTCTCCAGCAGATGAGGCCACAGGCCAGGGAGACGAACGCGTCGTGGAGTTCGGTGCGGCGTTCCCAGCGGACGGTGAGGCGTTTGAACTGGTGGAGCAGGGCGAAGGTCTGCTCGACGACGTAGCGGAGCTTGCCCATGCCCTTGATGTTCGGGGCTCCTTTGCGGGAGATGACGGGCAGGATCCGGCGTTTGCGCAGCTCTTCTCGGTTGGGGTTGGAGTCGTATCCCTTGTCGCCGAGCAGGGCGTCCGGGCGTCTGCGGGGACGGCCGGGGCGGCCCGCCACTGGCGGGATGCCGTCGACCAGGGCGAGGGTCTGGGTGACGTCGTTGACGTTCGCCGCGGTCGTGATGACTTTCAGCGGGGTGCCGCGTCCGTCGCAGATCAAGTGGTGTTTGCTGCCCGTCTTCCGCCGGTCGACCGGCGACGGACCGGTGTCGGCGCCCCCTTTTTCGCGCGGATGTGAGAGCCGTCCACGCACGCCCTCGACCAGTCGAGCCGGCCGGCCGCGTTCAGCTCGGCGAGCAGGATCCGGTGCAGCTGGTCGAAGACTCCGGCCTGCTGCCACCGCTCCAGGCGCCGCCAGCAGGTCTGTCCCGAGCCGAACCCAAGCTCAGGCGGCAGGAGTTGCCAGGCGATGTCGTTGCAGAGGACGTACAGGATGCCCTGCAGACACAACCGGTCCGCCACCGGCCGCGGCCCTGGCGACCTCGTCGGCCAGGGCGGCAGCAGAGGCTCGATCAGTGCCCACAAGTCGTCGTCCACGATCCACGGCCGAGTGCTCACGCACTCACGAACGGCCGAATCATCACACTGGTTACGCCCGACCAGGGCATCTCAACAAGATCCTGTTACGAGTTCCAAGGGACCTGGAGGAATTGTCACATCCTGTGGACTGACCTGACAGCCCAATGGCCGGTCGATCAAGCAAGCGGCTTGCGGTAACGGACGTACTCGTTCTGCCGCCGGAACCCCACGCTCTCGTACAGGTCGTAGGACCGGTGCGGATTTGCCGTGCCCGTGAACAGCCGAGCGGTCGTTGCACCCTGCTCGCGAAGGCTCCGCAGCCCGTCCAGCAGCAGGACCCGGCCGATTCCGAGGCGTCGCTGGTCCGTCCGGACACTCAGCTCTTCCACCTCGCCCACGGTGTGGTCGTGACGGTGGATGGAGCAGAGGGCGACGCCGACCATGTCCTGCCCGTTCCAGGCAGCCCTCCAGCATGCCGGGTCGGCGGTGTCGACGAAGTCCTGGAAAGGCCATCTCTGAGTGAAGCCGGTGTCCGCGTACGAATCGACGACCGTCCTCCAGGCTGCACGGTAGTGGCTTGTCCCGATCGGCCCTGTCCGTATCCCGGGTGGCAGTTCGCTGCCCGGCTCGGGCACCTGCTGCAGATCGCCCAGCTCCAGCTCGACCAGGCTGAAGACACGTCGGTAGCCGGCTGCGCGCAGAAGTGCCGTGGCGTCCTGCTCGGAGGCTATGGCGTTCGCGCCGATCACTGCCGTGCGCGCCGTTCCATGCTGTTTGACGAGCTGGCGGATCCGCTGTTCGGCCCAGCTCAGCATGGCTGAGCCGATGCCCTGGCCGCGATGCTCGGGCAAGAGGTGGCCGCGGTGCAGGTACAGCCACGTATCGTCCCGCTCTTGCCACCACCGGATCGTCGAGTAGCCGACGACGCTCCCGTCGAGCACCACCAGGATCTGGTTCTTGGACGGCTCCTCCAACTTGGCAGAAGCTTCGGCGATCTCGGCCGCTGTCGGGAGCCCTTCCACAACCGAATGGACATCGACCCGGTCCCGTTCAACACACCCCAGCCGCACCGCGGCCATGGCGCCGTGGTCTTCGTCGCCGCGATACGGCCGGAACCCGAAGCCGACCGGAAGGTCCTGTCCTGCCGTGCCATCCAACATGACCGGATGTTCTCGAACTTCGAGGCAGGTCCGCCACCCTATTCACGCCGCGGTCGTCTGCGGCCGTTCAACGAGCTGGCCGCGTTCGAAGCGGGCCCCGGCGCGGACGAGGGCAACGAGGTGGGGTGCATCCACGGCTCGCCAGCGGGCCTGGGCGGACTCGACGAGCTTGAAGACCATCGCCAGGGCGGCGGCCCGGGATCCGGCGCCCTTGGTGACCTTGGTCCGCAGACGGACGGTCGCGAAGGTCGACTCGATGGGGTTGGTTGTCCGCAGGTGGATCCAGTGCTCGGCGGGGAAGTCGTAGAACGCCAGCAGCTCATCCTCGTCATCGACGATCTTCTTGACGGCCTTGGGGAACTTCGCGCCGTACTGCTTGGCGAACGCCGGCCCGGCGTCAGGGCGGTGATGACCTGCCGCCCCGGACCGGTGACTCACTCCGCGGGAGCGCATCCGCCGGCCCCTGGACCGGGGTGTCGCGCCTCGACTTGGCCATGAGCATCAGCTGGGACGCGCCCCGCTCGCCGAGGTGGGTCAGACCGGAGTGTCGGTACTCGTGCGGTCCCAACCGGTACCTGGTCCCGCCTGCGCGGCGTGCTGCAGGCGGGGCAGTAGCCGGGCGATGCCGGCGTCCCAGAACACCGTCTCCAGCACGTAGTCGGCGGGGGTGCACCGCGAACCGTGGGCCGGGCGCCCTTCTACCGGTTTGACGCCGCGGACGCCGCCAGGAGCTGAGGGTTCTCCAGGGCATTGGCGGTCTTCCTGCGAGAGCGGATGCCGGGGCAGCAACCCGACGTTTGGCGGCCCCGCTCGCATTCTGTACCTACTAGTATGTACACTCGCTGCATGAGCACTCAGGACCGGCTGATCGAGTCCACCCGCGAACTGCTGTGGGAACGCGGCTATGTGGGCACCAGCCCCAAGGCGATCCTGGAGCGCGCGGGCGCGGGCCAGGGCAGCATGTACCACCACTTCCACGGCAAACCCGACCTCGCGCTGGCCGCGATCCGCCGCACCGCCGAGGAGCTGCGCGCCTCCGCGCAGAGCGCGCTGGACGGGCCCGGGACGCCGTACGAGCGAATCCGGGCCTATCTGGAGCGCGAACGCGACGTGTTGCGCGGCTGCCCCGTGGGCCGCCTGACGATGGACCCGGACGTGGTCGCGAACGAGGATCTGCGGGCCCCGGTGGACGAGACGATCGGCTGGCTGCGTGAGCAGCTCGCCCGCATTGTCGAAGAGGGTCAGGAACAGGGCCAGTTCGCCCGGTCCCTCGACGCGCGGGAGATCGCCTCGACGGTCCTCGCCACGGTGCAAGGGGGCTACGTCCTGGCCCGCGCGTCGGGCTCGCCCGCGGCCTTCGACTCAGGGGTACGCGGTCTGCTCTCCCTTCTTCGACCGGCATCCTGAGGAGTTCACGCATGCACATCACGACAAAGCGACCCGACACCCTGCAGGGCCCGGCGGAGCACTTCACGGGCACGGTGTGGCTGGACGAGATAGCCGCCCCTGAGTCACCGTCCCGGTTGCGGATATTCAGCGTGCACTTCGCCCCTGGCGCGCACACCGCCTGGCACCGCCATCCGCGCGGCCAGGTCCTGCACGTCCTGGAGGGCGAGGGACTGGTCCAGCGCGAGGGCGGTGACGTCGCGGCGATCCGGGCGGGCGACACCGTGTGGATCGAGCCCGGCGAACGGCACTGGCACGGCGCCGCTCCCGGCACCTTCATGACGCATCTCGCCGTCGTGGAAGCTGCTGAGGACGGCTCGACCGTCGAGTGGCACGAACACGTGTGCCACTACCCCGCCTGAGGAAGGAGATCACGATGCACGCCATGCAGTACGAGATGACCCTGCCCGCCGACTACGACATGACCATCATCCGCGACCGCGTTTCCCGCCTCGGACACGCCCTCGACGACTGGGACGGCCTCGGCTTCAAGGCGTATCTGATGCGCGAGCGCGGGGTGCACGGTTCGCCGGTCAACCAGTACGCGCCGTTCTACCTCTGGAACACCATGGAGGGGATGAACGCCTTCCTGTGGGGAGGCGCCTTCCAGCGGCCCGTCGATGACTTCGGTCGGCCCGAGGTGCGGCGGTGGACGGGCCTGGCCTACGAGGAGGGCTCCGCGGCCCGCTCCCCCGCCGTCGTCGCGGTGCGACGGCGACAGCGGGTCCCGGACGCCGTGCCGCTGTCCGAGTTCATGGAGGACGCGGTGCGCGAAGCGGGACGACTGGCCGCGCAGGACGGAGCCGTACTCGCCGCGGCCGTCGTCGACTCGCACCACTGGGAGCTGGTCCACTTCTCGCTCTGGGACCACCACACGCCCAAGGCCTCGGGCGAAGTCTTCGAGGTGCTGCACGTGTCGGCGCCAGGGAGGCTCGGACTGCCGCGCGGACGGCAGTGGTGAACCGCGTCCGCACAGTCCTCGGGGACGTGCGCCCCGAGGACCTCGGCGTGTGCGACGCCCACGACCACCTCTTCATCCGCAGCCCGAAGCTCCCGGGCCAGGAGCTGGACGACGTCCCGGCCGCACGCTCCGAACTGGCCGCCTTCCGCGCCGCGGGTGGTGCGAGCGTCGTCCAGTGGACGCCGTACGGCATGGGACGGCGGACCGCGGACCTGCCGCCGCTGTCCCGCGCGGCCGGGGTGCACGTGGTGTGCGCGACCGGGCTCCACCAAGCCGCCCACTACGACCCGGAGTTCCTCGACGCGCTGCGCGCCAGGCTCGCCGACCTCTTCGTCTCCGAACTGACCACAGGCATCGGCGCATCCGGCGTCCGCGCCGGGCTCATCAAGGTCGCGGCCGGCTTCCACGCCCTCGACGCGCACGCACGCTGGACGATGGCCGCCGCGGCCGAGGCCCACCACGAGACCGGCGCACCCATAGCCGTCCACCTGGAGCACGGCACGGGCGCACTCGACGTACTCGACCTGCTGTGTGACGAGCTGGAGGTCCCACCTCACCGGATAGTCCTCGGGCACCTCAACCGCTCCCCCGACGGCGTGGTGCAGCGCCAGGCCGCGGAGGCAGGCTGCTATCTGGCGTTCGACGGGCCCTCACTCGCCCATCACGCCACGGACTGGCGGATGCCCGACGCGGTAAAGGCGCTGGCCGACGCGGGATTCGGGCATCGGCTGCTGCTCGGCGGGGACACCGTTGTCTCGGGGGCGCGGTCGGTCGACGGCGGCCCCGGGATGCCGTACCTGCTGCGCCGGGTGCGACCCCGGCTGGTCGCCACCCTGGGTGCGGAGCTGGTGGATCACATCCTCACGCGGAACCCCGGGCGGGCCTTCGCCGTCGACTGGCCCTGAGCCGGTCGGTTCGGCTCGACCGGATGGGCGGGAGGCCGACGCTTGTCACCGGTGCGAGGCGGGCAGGGGAGCGGGATACCGTGTCGACCGCGCTGCGCGGTCGACACGGTAAAGAGGGACGGCATGCCCGACAGGGAGGACGTCGGCCTGCGGGTGCCACACCAGGAAGCGCGCAGGAAGTAGCATTCAGCCCCGACAGCCGCGCCCTCGCCACCGACGGAATTCGCCGGCATTCAGTCCCGACGGGCGCACCCTCGCCACTGGCTGAGCCGACGACCCGCCTGTGGAACGCCACCCTGCCGCGCCCCTCCGCAGCCATCACGGACATTTGCCGACCCGTGGGCCGAGACCTCACCCGCAGGAACGCCCTGCCTGCCCTCCGGGCCACGCGGCCAACGCCGTGTGCCCGTCCGGCTGAATTCCGGCGGCCGACGCACCCGTGGCCGGTGTCGAGATGTGCTCCTTCGCCGCCGCGTTGCCGACCTGCCGCTGCGTCGGGGCCGGCGCCGGCACCGACGAGGAGACCCGGGGTCGGTTCGCATGGGTGCTCGTGCCCCAGTACGAGCCCTGCGGGCCCTCGCGAACACCACGGTCGGTCTGTTGGTGCTCAAAGGCGGGAAAGTGGAGCAGGTCTACCTCGATCGGCCTGGCGCTGATGGCGCTCGTTGAAATCGGCCGCCCGATGCTTGGAGGTGGCCTCAGACCTGCTCGCTGGACCTCCCCAGCCACCGGCAGGCCGGTCGGCCTGCTGTCGGACCTCTGGCTGTGCGTGACGGCGAAGAGCGATGTAAGTCACGCGCTGCTCGATACGCCTGCGTTCGCGAGGATGTCGCGTGCGGGCAGCACCGTGCTCTGGGCGGCGGTGAGGCCGGAGGCTGCCAAATGGGCGTCCACGATCCGAAGGCCGGCCGCATATCCGGCGAAGTCAGGCAGTCCGACAGGCTGGTGCCCCATGTGCTGTGCGGTGGCGTCGCCGTACACGTACGCGGGCAGATTCTGCATCCCGGCCACATCGATCCCGGCCGCGACCTTCTGGCAGACATGGTCCAGTTCCGGGCCGGACAGCGCCGTCGTCCAGGGGCCCATGGCCGGCTCGCCCGCCAGTTCCCGTACGAATGCCTCGGCCAGCCCCTCGGCCACGACCTGTTCGCCGACCGTGACCGTCATCGGGTTCCAGACCACGTTGGCATAGCGCACGTTGTGGTGGAGCTCGTGCGCGGCGACGTAGCCGATCTTCGCCAGGCTGGTCTCAGTGGGCCACATCGTCAGCTGGATCGCCCCGGGGATACCGCCCATACCGAGGTAGCCGGCGTTTCGGACCGTCAGCAGGTCGTCATCGGGGTCGCCGAGTACCAGCACGACATGCACGGTCTCGGCGCTCTTGGCTCCGGGCACCGCGCCGCTCAGCCGCTCCCATGCCGCGGCAAGGCAGTCCTCGATCCGGTGCCACACCCCCGCGTCCCGCATCTGACGCAGGGCCAACAGGTAGCGCGGGTCCTCGCGGTCGATCCGGAATCCGCTGCCGATCTCGTGCATCTGGACCACGTCCACGCCCACCGTGGACATCACGCTGTGCAGAGGGCTGAGCATGTCCCGCAGGGCGTCGGGCCGCTCCTCCAGCGGCCGCTGCAGGAGATCGAGCATGGAGGAGGCCGTGTCATGAACAATGATCTTCATGACCAGGGACCCTAGGACCTCACGTTACGGGAGGGGCAAGTCAGAAGGTCCTGCGCCTCGTTCCTGGCGGTGACCACGCTGCCTGGCGGACCCGTCCCGTCCTGGTCGTTGTGCCACCTCATGGCAAAGCGATGGCCACGGTGGGGCCGGCAGGGGCATTGCATGATTGGGATTGGTCCGGTTCGCCGGTATCGTGAGTGACGTGGTGTCATGTCCGTTGCACGGCAGGGGGCCGGGAAAGCAGAGCAGGCACGGTGTTGGTGATCATGTGGTTGTCGAGACCCATGAGAACCGAGCGAGACCGTGCCTGCCCGAACATCATCGCCCATCCTTTCCGTGCTGGAGCAACTGGGCTCCCCGGCTGATCCCCTCACCCCAAGCAATGTCGCTGACCTGCGGCGTTTCCTGATCCTGATCGCCGATCCCCGCGATGCGCGAGGAGTGCGATATCCGGCCCTCGCGTTGTTGTGCGCAGCCGTCTCGGCAGTGCTGACCGGAGCTCGCTCGCTCATCGCGATCAGCGAGTGGATCACGGATGCCCCGCAGCATGTGCTGGGTGTCCTCGGCTTCGCTGCCGATCCACTTACCGGTCTGCGGCCGGTGCCGCACGCCGCGACCGTGCGCCGCCTGCTCCAGCGTGTGGACGGTGACGCGCTGGACGCGGCGATCAGCGCGTATCTGCAGGCCAGAACGCCGCCCCGGGTCGAGCCGGAGGCGGAGCAAGGGACGGTGCGACGGGTGATCGCGGTCGACGGCAAGGTGGTCCGCGGCTCGAGAACCCGGGCGACCGCGGCGATCCAGCTGCTGGCGGCGATCGACCACCACGGCGTGGTCCTGGCCCAGCGGCAGGTCGCTTCCAAGAGCAACGAGATTCCCTCCTTCGCGCCGTTGCTGGGCGGTCTCGAGTTGGAGAACACGGTGGTGACCGCAGACGCCCTGCACACCCAGCACGACCACGGGGCCTATCTGACCAATCGCGGCGCGTACTACGTGGCCGTCGTGAAGAAAAACCATCCGGGCCTGTACGTCCAGGTCAGGAAGCTGCCCTGGCGGGACATCCCTCTCGGGCACCGCACTCGCGACTACGCCCACCACCGCGACGAGATCCGTCGGCTCAAGGTCGCCGCGTTCAGCCACCTCGACTACCCCGGCGCCCGCCAGGCGATCCAAGTCGTACGGCGGCGACGCGACTTGAGCACCGGGAAATTGACCATCGAGCGCGTCTACCTGATCACCAGCCTGAGCGTCTTCGACGCCACGTGCACCGAACTCGCCACCTGGATCAGAGGACACTGGGGAATCGAGAACCTCCTGCACCACGTCCGGGACCGCACGTTCCGCGAGGACGACTCCAAAGTCCGCACCGGAACCCTGCCCCGCGCCATGGCCTCCCTGCGCAACCTCGCCATCAGCGTCTTCCGCCAGGACGGCCAGACCAACATCGCCGCCGCCCTCCGTCACACCGGCCGCGACTACCACCGGCCCCTACGAGCCCTCGGTCTCACCTGGCGAATCCAGACCGATCTCGATCATGCAATGACCCTGCGGTATGGGCGCTGATCCGCACGGATTCTGGGGTTTCTCTTGGCGATGCGTCTGCACACCAAAGCCAAGATGCGGATGGGTCGTTGCTGGTTCACGCTGGATATACGGAGATCACCTCATCTCATTTCTCCATTTGCTACAACGGGAGATCGGTATGACCACCTCAGATGTCACTGACGCGCCATTGGATCGTCTGATTGCGAGAGCACAGGAGGAGGGGCTGCAGGTTAGCCGGGTGCCTGCGGAGAGACCGCCCTCGTCTGCTGCCGACCTAAAGGTCAAGAGGATCCCGGCCGGCCAGAGCCCCCACAGCGTGGCGGTGAGTCCCGATGGAACCCGCCTCTACGTGACCAACTTCCAGGCCGGCACCGTCTCGGTGATCGACACTTTGCGCGAGGTCATCCTGGAAGCGATCCATGTGGTCGAGGGGCCCTACGGAGTGGCAGCCAACCCTGACGGACGCACCCTTCATGTGGCCAGTCCCGGTTCCAAGACGCTGGTGATGCTCGATCTCTCTAACGGTTTTCACCAGGGTAGTGGCATCAGCCGTGCGCCCTACGGTGTGGCGGTGAGCCCTAAAGGGGGCCCCCTCTACCTCACCCTCGCGCAGGAAGACTCGATACTGGTGACCGACCATTTCGGCAAAGGACCAAACACCAGGATCCCCGGGGTCCGCTTCCCGACAGGCGTGGCGGTAGATGAAACCCTCCTGTACGTGACCAACTTCTTCGCGGGCACAGTGTCGGTGGTTGACCTCTCCCGCGACTCGGTGGTCGACACGATCCCAGTCAGCACGGGGCCCTACGGTGTGGCCGTGAGCCACAATGGAGATCGCCTCTATGTAGCTCACTTCGGCTCCAGCTCCGACTCCGTCTCGGTGATCGACACCTCCAGCCGCAAAGTGGTCGACACGATCCCGGTCGCCGACGGTCCGCGCGGTGTGGCAGTGAACCAGGACGGGACGCGCCTTTACGTAACCAACTTCTTCGCGGACACTGTGTCGTTGATCGACTTGTAGCAGTTTGGACGGTGGCTTCGTGATCTGCAGCACGACACGCTCTTGTGGGGTCGCGTCGTCGACAGGCCGCAACACCGACCCGACCACGTCCGCCTGTCGTGCACTGCTGAGACGCATGCTTTCTCCCACCAACGTCGAACCGACAGCCTCTATTCATCGTCGGTGGGAAGCACGGTCAAGCCGAGGTCCGCGAAGACGCTCTGGATGCGATGCCCCACCCCGTCGTTGCCCGAGCCGCCCCAGTGCAGGCCGATAACCCGGTGCCGACCGGCAGCGTCGCCCTGCGACTCAAGGTAGAGCGCCCCCGAATCGCCACCGGCCGAGAAGTCGACGCTGCCGCCCTCTATCCACAAATCAGAGTGCGAACCGAAATAGTCAGAGTCGTAATCGATCAGGTCCACCACGCCGAATGTGAGGCCGGTCCCGTGGCCAGTCTTCTGCACCTTCATGCCCACCGCTGCCTCCACAACGCCAAAGACAGCGGGACCTCCGCCCACTATCGATTTGCTCACGATGCTCAAGTTGACCGGAATGGCGACGGCGGCGTCAAGGGAACCCAGCCTCAGGACCGTGGCGATCGAATCCTCGCCGCTTCGCCCGCCGTCCTCGATCGACGGTTGAGAAACGGCCGCGCCGGTATCCGTTCCGAAGACATGGGCATTGGACAGCGCTACCACCTGGCTGGTTTTCGCATCCCATACCCAGCCACCGAGCGTGCCCGAGTAACCGGCGCTCACTCCGCCGGGGACCGGCCTGACACGCCGGATCTCCGGCGCGGGCTTAGGGTGTTCCTGCACATCGACTCGGACCACGATCTCGTCACCCCGGTAGCCTTCGAACCGCAACTCAGTGGGCAACCGCCGGGCCTGCGGAATCTCGCTCAGCGCGAGCTTGCGGCGCACGTGAACGACGACGGCATACTCGTCGGTCTTCTCACCGGCTCTCCTTCGCATCCCGACGCCCACACCGTGCACATCGGGATGACCGAGCAGTTGGGACCGGAACTGGGCCTTCGCTTCACGAGCCGCCTCCAGCGCTTCGCCACCTGGACTGTCGCCGGTCGACAAGGTTCACTCCCTCACGGGGTGCCGCCGTCGGGGGCGCCGCCGTCGGTGGTCGTCGTAACCGGGGTCTTCGGCGGCGGGCATAGTATCGAACATTCGGGCACGACCAGTGTGCCGGCGTGAGCTGGGTCGTTGTTGAGTTCTACACCCTTAGCATCCACGAACTCTCGGATGATCTTGACATGCAGACCGCCGAGCACGACGTTGTTGATGCCGGCCGCCTGGAGAGCTTCTGTGGCGCCGTCCCACAGGTCGTGCCTGACGATGAAGTTCATGTAGTGGCGAAAGATGCCGATCGGAACCGCCGCCACGTCGTTATAGGGCGCTGAACTGCTGTCTTTTGATGCGGACATGACATACCCTTCATTGGCTGGACTCCATCACTGGCGTGATGCTCTGAGGCTCCCGGACCGCATTTCGGTCACCGTCGTTCGCTATCGTCATCGTCGACCCGAAGAATCCGAGGCGAACGACATCGGGTACAGACAACGTTAAAGCGGCGTCGCCGTGTTCGCATGTCGCAGCGACCAGGACGGTGCCACCGTGCGTCATGGCGGCCAGGAGATGGACGGCCGCGGCCTGGGCGGTACGGGAGCCGCGGACTGTCTTGTCGTCAACCGCGAGCGGTCGCAGCGCGGTCCGCTTCGGTTCCGCCTGTTGCGGTGGCGCGAGCGGGTGGCGGGCCTGGAGGCAGGCGCCGATCGCTGCGTCCAGCGCGTCGCCGTCGACGCGTTCGAGCAGGCGGCGGACGGTCGCGGGGTGCGGCACAGCCCGTTGTCTGGTGAACGGGTCGGCCGTGAAGCCCAGGATGCCGAGGGTGTGCTGCGGGATGTCCGCGATCCACTCGCCGACCGCGATGCGGGCGCCGGCCAGTACCGCCGCCGCTGCTGCGCACAGCAGGGCGGGCGCCGGGTAGCGTCGGCCTCGGGCATCGCGCGGGTCGGGGACGACAACCAGGAATCGGCGCAGGTCAGCAGCCTCCTCCGGGGCGAGCGGGGCGGCATGGGCAGTCAACTGCTCCAACGCCGGGGGCATAGGGGGAGGATGTTCGGGCAGGCACGGTCTCGCTCGGTTCTCATGGGTCTCGACAACCACATGATCACCAACACCGTGCCTGCTCTGCTTTCCCGGCCCCCTGCCGTGCAACGGACATGACGCCACGTCACTCACGAGACCGGCGAACCGGACCAATCCCAATCATGCAATGCCCCTGGTGGGGCCGGCCGGCTGTGGCGGCGGGGAGGACGGAAGCCCGTCGGCGGCCGGACGGCGACGGGCTTCCGTTCCATCGGGGCCCTACCACTTGGAACGCCCTGCCACCCGAGAAGCACAGCCTCACCCTGCGCATGCTCCTCGCCGAGATCCAGGGCTGAGCGCCTGCGCCCCCATCCGTGTGCGCCGGCGTCAGCTCACCCCGGCTCTGCGAAGCCAGCAACCGCCGTACCGCCACCGGCCGCAATCCGCCACCCACACCACCAGCGCCATCCGGCCCCATCCCCAGGGCTGGACACCCAACCGAGAATCACTCCCACCAGCACCGCAACCCACTCTCAGTTCCAACCACCACTGACACCCATCTCACTGACACGAAACCGAGAGAGCACAGCGACCTCGCCGGTCGGAATGCCCATGGGTGCCAAGCCGAGGACTTGATCAACGTAGAGAGGGTCGTCCTTGGAGCGTCCTCGCTCCGTCCTTTCGGGGGATCCGGGACGCCGGGACGGACCGGGACGCCGGGAGGCGGGCGGACCGGGAAACGGGGAGACTGAAGGAGAGCGTGACGCCTGACCGCTGCGGCCCGGACGGTCCGCGGCGGACGGTCCCGCGCAGGGGCCGGACCATCGACCGACATCCGCGGGCGCCCCGGGGGTGGGTGCCACGGCCCCGTCCAGGAGTGCCCATCGTGACTTTGACCCCAAAGCGATCCGAACGCCCTCGGCGCACGGCCCGACGGGCCGCGCTCCTGCTCGCCGCCGCGGCGCTGCCGGCGGCCCTGGTGGTGCCCGCGGCGCCCGCCGCAGCGGCGCCCGTGACCAAGACCTTCACCGCCGGAGCCAACCAGCGGTTCGTCGTCCCCGCCGGCGTCACCCGACTGACCATCACCGCCACCGGCGAGCCGGGACGGTCCGCCATCGAGGGCGGAGCGGGCGGGACCGGCGCCACCGTCACCGCCACCCTCACCGTGGTGCCCGGCACCCTCTACTACGTCAACGTCGGCACGGGCGGGGGAGCCGGTACCGGTCAGCGCCCCGGCGGCAGCGGCGGCGGTGCCAGTGACATCCGCACCTGCAGCTCGGCGCGCGCGAGCTGTGCCCTGACCGGCGTTCCCCGCACCGACCCCCGCCTCATCGTCGCCGCCGGCGGCGGAGGCGGCGGACGCGGCTCCAGCTTCGTCGGCCCCGTCCGCGAGGCCACCGGCGGAGACGCCGGCGACACCGGGAAGCCCGGCGGCGAGCGACCGGACAGCGGCGGCGGGGGTGGCGGCGGAACCCAGACCCACGGCGGCAAAGGCGGAGCCGCCTGCCCCGAGGGCTCCAAGGCCGGCACCGACGGCACGCCCGGCACCGGCGGCACAGGCGGTGGCGGATTCGGCGGGGGCGGCGGTGGCAGCGGCTGGCACGGCGGAGGCGGAGGCGGAGGCTGCTTCCTGGTCACCGCCGGCGCCGACGGGCCCGGCGGCGGAGGAGGCGGGTCGAACCTCGTCCCGGCCGGCGGCACTTCCGGCCCCGCCACCGGATCACCGCAGGTGTCCATCACCTACGGTTCCTGAACCGTCGTCCGTGGGGTGCCAAGTACCGGTTCGCAGCAGCGCCCGACACCAGGCGGTGTAACAGCCCCCATCGGTGGCGATCGTGGATGGGCTGACAGTTCGGGTCCGTGGAAGAGACGGTGCTCCAGCTGGAGGAGCTGCTGTTCCCGTCGATCGCGGATATCGCGGTGCTGTCGATCGACGTGAACGACGAGGCGGTATTGATAGAGGCCCACTGCACGCTGGTCGGGGCCGACTGCGTTGGGTGCAGGAGCTGGTCGGAGCGGGTTCACAGCTCCTATATGCGGTATCCCGCTGACGTGCCCAGTGCGGGCAGCGGGTTCGGCTGTGCCTGTGGGTCCGCCGGTTCATCTGCGGGAACGCGTTATGTGATCGGCAGACTTTCGTCGAACAGATACCCGGGCTGACCCGGCGGTACGGCCGGTGGACCGAACGCCTGCGGGCGACGCTGGCTGCGGTCGGTCTCGCGCTGGCCGGCCGGGCAGGCGCGCGCATGGCCGGTGTCTTCGGGGTAGCTGTCAGCCGTAGCACCGTTCTGCGATTGGTCAAGGCCCTGCCCGATCCAGATGTAGCAGCGCCGCGGGTTGTCGGGGTCGACGAGTACGCGACGCGCAAAGGGCGCTTCTACGGGACCGTGCTGGTCGACGTCGAAACCCGGCGGCCTGTGGACATGCTGCCCGACCGGGAAGCATCCAGCCTGGCCGCGTGGCTGGCTGAACGCCCGGGCATTGAGGTCGTCTGGCGCGACCGCGCTCCGTTCTTTGCGGAAGGAGCCACCATCGGGGCGCCCCAGGCGATCAAAGTCGCAGACAGGTGGCACTTGTGGCACAAACTGAGCGAGGCCGCCGAGCGATGCGTCGCCCAGCACCGCAGCTGCCTTGGGGTGTGAGAACCGCCCCACCGTCCTCGACGAGTACAAGCCCTACCTGGACGACCGCTGGAATCAGGGCTGCACCAACGCCTGGCATTGTGGGAGGAGATCGTGCCGTTCGGCTACAAGGGCAGCTACCAGCGAGTTCGCGCCTACCTCCGGGAAAAACGCCTCTCGCCCGGACCGGTTTTCGCCCGGCCGCCCACCCCGCGGACGGTCTCCGGGTGGATTCTCCGGCACCCCGGCACCCTCGCAGAGAGCGAACAACTCCGGCTCAAGGCGGTGCTGGTCCACTGCCCGGAACTGGACGCCCTCACCGGGCACGTCCGGTCCTTCGCCCGGATGCTCACCGAGCGCGAGGGCTCTGGACGACACGGCAGCTTCGGGGCACTCCTCCCCGTATTCGACATGGCCGTGTGCTAAGGATTACAAGCAAAGATGTCCCAAATAGGAGGTATATGGCGATGCGCACTACTCTTCTCCGCGTGACGACCGCGCTGGGCGCCGCGACGGTGCTGGCTCTCTGCGGCGCCGGCGCGGCCGGCGCCGACGACACGGGGCCGGGCCATTCCGTGGGCAGCTCAGGCTTCGCGAACTCGGGCTTCGGGAACGCGGGCGCGCTCAACGACGGTGCCGGCAACGCGGGCATCGCCAACTCGGGTCTGGGCAACGCGGGCATCGCCAACTCGGGTCTGGGCAATGCGGGCCTTGGCAACACAGGCATCGGCAGCCACGGCATCGGAAACTCCGGTCTCGGCAGCTCCGGCATCGGCAACTGAGGCGGCTCGCGACGCGCACCACCGGGTCGCACGACGCGCCCGGCTGACGTCGGGCCGGACCACCCGGGCCGCCCGTTCCATGAGCGGCCGGCCCGGGTGTCTGGCGCGGAGCAGCTGGCCCGCGACGGCGGCGGACCGCGCGAGCAGAATCGGCTTCAGCTGGTGCACGAGCGCCAGGACGTCCCCCCGGCGGGTGCCTCCCGAAGTCGTGACGAACGGGCTTCGCTACCCGTGAATGAAGCCAATGGACCGAAGCGTGCTGCCCAGCCAGCACACGGTCGTGATGTACCTCTACACCAAGCGACCGCCGACGCCGCCACAGGGCACACCTGCACTCCCCACCTCGGTCACGTCTACCGCGTCGCCACGGTGGAGCTCGCCGGCCGGGTGCGCCTCATGACCGAGAACCTGTTCAGGGGTCTGACGTGCGCGAACGCACACGAAACGCGCATGCGGCCGGAGTGGTGGGGTAGGCCCTTTCTGGGGGTGCGGCCTTGGCCATCAGGGCTGCGACGGAGGCCGCACCCCCGCGCCCGGGCGGGCCCCATGCGTGGAGCAGGCGGAGGACCAAGCCGGACGGGACCTGGTCCCATGCGGCCGCTACCAGGTCGGGGAGGCGGTCCTGCACCATGGAGCCGCTGTGGGTCTGGGCTAGGACCCCGCCGCCCGCAGCGGGCGGGATGAACAGCAGGGCACGTGCCGGTCGAACTTCTGCTCAAGAGCCACCCCGGCCCGCAGGGCGGCTGGGCCGGGCGCCGGCTCCGCGGTCTGCGGTCTGCGCTCTGTGCGAGTCGGCTCAATCGGCGGTCGCGACGTCACCACGGCGCCTCCTTCGTGGTTCGCCCCTGCCTCCCAGGGCCGCCCGACCTCATCGCCGGCCGAGCCAGGGTGCTCTGCGCGTCATCCGTCCAAGGGGCACATTGGGGGCCGTCTGGACCGGATCGGCGGTCGTCGAGACCTCCGAGCAAAGAAGTAGCCGGCGTCACGGAAGGCCGGGGCACCTGGCCGGGCGGTGGCCCCGTCCGGGCGGCGGGTCTCGGGGCGGGTTCCGCCCCTGGTCAGAGGGGCCAGGGGGAGGGGACGCGCGGGTCGGGGACGTAGGCGCAGTAGGTCCCCGTGCGGATCGTGCGGTCGAGGTGGTCGGCGAGCTCCGGAGCGGCTTCGCGGAGGCGGCCGATGGCCTTGCGCACGGCCTGGGTGACGGCGGCCCGGGCCCGCTCGGAGGCGGCGCCGGCGCGGCGGTCGCGTCCGCCGAGGCCGACGGCGCGGGCGAGTTCGCCGATCAGGAATTCGCGTTCGAGCTCGGTCTGTTCGCGCCGGGCGATGTCGTTGTCGGCGCGGGCCTCCTCGATGTCCTCCTCGATCTCGGCGAGCCTTCGGCGGTACATGTCCTTGGCCCGGTCGTCCAGGAGGGGACCGAGGTCGCCGGCCCAGGAGAGCCTTGTGGCCGCCTCGGGGTCTTCGCTGTCGGCGGCCGCGAGGTCGAGGACGTGGAACTCGCGGCCCGGCGCGGCGAGCAGCCGGGCCAGGTGGTGCATGCCCTTGCTGTCACGGACGGTCACGCGCCGGTCGTCGAGGACGACCTTCCAGTAGTCGCCCTCCCGGACGAAGGCGTTCGGCTCGGGCGTGCCCGGAGGCTGCTCGTCCGCCGCCGGCGCGCGGGCGATCCGTTCCAGCTCGGTACGTGCCGTCTCCCGCTCCAGGGCCTCGGCCCGGTGGTTGCCGAGGACGCCGTGGGCGTCCGCGAGCCGCAGCCGGCACTCGGCCGTCTCGTACGGGGCGCCGAGCTCGCTCCAGGCACGGACGGCATCGGCGAACAGCTCCGACGCGGCGGTCGCGTCGCCCTCGGCGAGCAGGACATCGCCCCGCGCCCGCACGGCTGCGGCGGCGAGCGCGCTGCTCTCGAAGCGGACGGCGACCTCCGCG
Organism: Streptomyces katrae; assembly: GCF_002028425.1. Classification (GTDB taxonomy): domain Bacteria; phylum Actinomycetota; class Actinomycetes; order Streptomycetales; family Streptomycetaceae; genus Streptomyces; species Streptomyces katrae_A. The sequence goes on from NZ_CP020042.1 coordinate 157,448, forward strand.
AGCTCGCGGGCCGCGTCTCGTGCCGTCTCCACGTCGCCGCGTGCCAGGACGATCCTCACCTGGGCGTCGAGCAGTGGTGCCCGGCGCAGCCCGGTGGTGGGGGGCAGCTCCTTCGACGGCACGGGCAGCGGCCGCGCCAGTGCCTCCCGGATCGAGGCGACCGCCGTGTCGGTGTCGCCGGCGGCGAGCCGGACGAGCGAGAGCCCGGGTTCGGGATCCCATCCGAGGCGGTGCGCGGCGAGCAGCGCTTCCTCGGCACCGCTCGGGTCGCCGCGCCGCAGCCGGATCCGGCCCAGCTCGGTCAGCGGCCAGCCCAGCTCTCGGCGCAGGTAGGGGCGCAGCTCGTCGCAGGCCAGCAGCACCTGCTGCTCGGCGCCGGCACACTGGCCGCGCAGGCGCAGAATCTCGGCCCGGTGCACCCGGCAGCGGCCGTGCAGGCTGCCGATCGCGTTCGTGCGCGCCCAGCGCTCCATCGCCTCGGTCCATTGCTCGGCCAGGTCGTACTGGGCCAGGCCCTGCAGGGCGCACACCAGCTCGCAGTAGACGACTCCGGTGGACAGCGCGTCGAGGTCCCCGGACATCGCGGCCGCCCCGGCGTCGTCGAGGAGCTCCAGACCCCGCTCGACGTCTCCGTCGAGGATCACCAGCCGGGCCTGCGCCACCCGCCCGAGCGCGGCTGCGGCCGGATCGGTGCGCGAGCCGGCCCCGATGGCCCGCTCGGCCCAGTCCCGGGCAGCGTCGAGGTCGCCGCTGAGCAACCGCTCGTAGGTGCGCACCGCCGCGAACCACGCGTGAGCGGGGGTCTCCGAGGCGGGGTCGAGGAGGCGTTCCGCACGCCGCAGCCACCCCCGTACCGGTGCCATGAGCGCGGTGTCGAACAGCAGGTGCATGGCCACCCGCACGGCGGCCCCGGCCGCCCCGTTGTCCTCGCCGAGTCCGGCCAGCTGCTCGTGGAGCCGCTCCCAGGTCTCGATCGTCACGTCGAGGTGCCCCGCGGCGTAGGCGACGCCCGCGAACTCGGCGAGCTCGGCCGGGCCCAGCCCGCCCGTCTCCTCCCGGGCCGCCAGATAGCCGCCGTAGGCCTCCGCCCAGGCGCCGTCCGCGGCGGCGTTCCGTGCCCGCTCCAGGGCGGTGCCGTCGCCGGAGGCGTGGGGCATGGGCGTCTCCCTTCGCCGTGCCGGTGGTCCCGGGGCGGGGGGTTACGGCGGTAACCGCCCCGCTTACGCCTCCATGGTGAGTCACAACCCCAGTGGAGGACATCATGGACACCATCACCGTGAACGGCATCCGGCTGGAACACGAGATCCGCGGAACCGGGGAGCCGGTCCTGCTGATCAGCCCGGTCCTCGCCGACGGGTTCGCCCCGCTCGTCGCCGAACCGGCACTGGCCGGGAGGCACCAGCTCATCCGCTATCACAAGCGGGGCTGGAGCGGCAGCACCCACACCCCCGGGCCGGTCTCCGTCGCCGATCACGCAGCCGACGCCCTCGGACTGCTCGACCGCCTCGGCATCGAGCGCGTCCACGTGGCCGGACACTCCAGCGGCGCGGCGGTCGCCGCGCAGCTCGCCCAGGACGGGCCCGAGCGCATCGCCACGGTCACCCTGCTGGAGCTCTCGTTGCTGTCGGTGCCCGCAGGCGAGGCGTTCTTCGCCCAGGCGGCGCCGGCGTTCGGGGCGTACGCCGAAGGGGACGCCGAACGCGCCCTCGGACTGTTCATGTCCCTGGTCAGCGGGATGGAACCGGAAGCCTGCCGGGCCCTGCTCGACGAGCGCGTGCCGGGCAGCGTGGAGCAGGCGGTCAAGGACGCCGACACGTTCTTCGGGATCGAGCTGCCCGCCCTGGCCGAATGGCGGTTCGGGCCCGACGAAGCGGCGGCGATCCGCCAGCCGGTGCTGTCCGTGCTGGGGAGCGGCACCCGGCCTCTGTGGGTCGAGGTCGCGGAGTTCCTCCGCTCGAACGTGCCCGACATCGAGGAGTGCGTCATCGACGGGGTGGGCCATCTGCTCCACGTCGAACGGTCGCGGCCTGTCGCCGAAGCGCTGGCCCGCTTCCTGGCCCGTCACCCGATCGGGTCCTGACCACCGCGCCCGGCAGGCGGCGTGCCTGCCGGGCGTCGGGAGGGGCGGTGGCGTTGCCTCCGCCAGGGCGTCCAGGACTGCCTGGGCGTGCTTGGCGGGCTTGGCCTCGCCGGACCCCGCCGATGGTGCCCAGGCCCGCCTCGGTGCCGGAAGCCGCGTGGCGATCTCCGGCAGCGTCGCATCGGGGAAGACGACATACGCCGGTACGCCCTGCTCGCGCGCCGTCGCGGCCAGCCGCCAGGCGCGCAGCGCCAGGAAGAACGGCTCGGCCCCGACCAAACCAACGGGCAGCCGATGCGCTCCCGCAGGACAGGTCCTCCAGCCGTCACACCTCCCCCGCTGTAGAACCGCCCCAAGGGGGACTGCGCCCACGCCGCTCTGGAGCGGTCGGGCACGCCAGAGAGCCGGCGGGCTGGTCAGCGGGTGCCGTCGGCCGCGGCTGCGTGCGGCGACGTGTGACGGCGGCCGGTGCCCGGCCGACAGCACCCCGAGGGGAAGAGCCACCGACGCGGCGGGCGGCCCCTCGCCCTGCCCATCCCACCCGATCCGACGTTGCCGCACACGCGCGACCCGCCCCCACACCTGCCGGAACCACCCGCACAGACCCCGTTACCGCGCCGGCGGGCCGACGCAGTGAGCGCAGGAGACCCCTGTCGGCGCGCACGGCTCCGGCCAGGTACGTGAGGCGTCGTGAGGTGAGTAGGCGGACTCAGGTGGCCGGGGCCGGCAGCTTCGACACTGGCTGCAGGACGAACGGGAACGGGGGACGTGATGGTACGGCGCTGGTCGAAGCCTGAGATGTGGGTGCCCGGTGGGTATTTGGCGCTGGTCGCCGCGATGATGGTCTGGCTCGAGGTGGCCGGCCGGACCGGGCACGACGTCGGCATGGGCGCCATCTGGCCCGCCCTGGCCACGGCGCCGGTCAGCCTCCTGCTCCTGGGCTCCTTCGGAGCCGCGGCGAATGCCGTGGGGCAGGACCCGGCCCAGGCGCCGATAGTGGAGCCCTCCTATGGCTCGCAGCCGCCGGGCCCGATGCCCACGGCCTTCCCCTCGGTGGGGGATCCGCTTCCCTCCGACTGGGTACCGGACACGTCGGTGGCCGGCAGACCCGAGGTGTGGGACGCCTTCGGCTTCTACATCCCGATCCTGGTCGGCGCCCTGATCAACGCCGCAGTGATCTGGGCCCTGCTCCGTTGCTGGGCGCGGTGGCGCAATGCGCGACCGGCAGCCTAGGCACCGATGGATGCTTTCGAGGGCCGGGAACCGGGACGCGGACGCGGACGCGGACGGGACCGGCGAAGCCCAACTCCGCATCACGCGATGTGGGCCTGGCCTGGCTCGTACTGGCCCAACGCTGCGCCGCACTGCCATCTGCTCCCCGCACAACAAGCTCAGCTGGGAGGCTGCCGAGCTCGACGAAGCCGACGATGTCGCCGACGGGCCGCCGGTGCCGCTGCGGGGCGGGGATGCCGCTCCGCAGCGGCGGGTCGTCAGCCCAGGTGGACGACCCGGGCCCAGGGAGGCGGGCCCTCGGGGACGTAGTCCTGGTCGTTCTCGTCCGTGGGGCGGCCGAGCCGGGGGAAGAGGCCGACGACCGTGCGGCAGGACGGCTGGGCGGAGGGCCAGGGCGTCTGGCCGTCCGTCAGGGCGACGATCACGTCCGGGCGGGGGCGGCAGCGCAGCGCACGGGCGAAGCCGGACCTGAGGTCCGTACCGCCGCCGCCGATCAGCTCCAGGTTCTCGGCACGGCACAGCGGTACGGCCACCCCCGCCGCCGCGTCGCAGGAGATCACCGAGACCAGATCGCGGCGACCGCCCACCGCCCGTGAGATCGCCGCGACCTCCAGCAGCGCCGTGCCCAGTTCGGCGTCGCTGACCGACCCGGAGGTGTCGATCACGACGCAGACCCGGGGCGGCGTCCGCCGCAGGCTCGGCAGCACCACGCCGGGAACCCCGGCCGAGCGCCGCGACGGGCGCCGGTAGCTGTGGTCCTCCCCCGCTCCCGGCCCGCCTGCGGCCGCCCGCACCGCCGCCCCGAGCAGCTGCCGCCACGGCTGAGGCGGATGGAAGGCCTCGTCGGCCCAGCGCCGCCAGCCCTCCGGCGCGTCCCCGGGCCGGCCGGTGATCGCCTCGGCCACCCGGAAGCGGACCGCGTCCCGCTGCTGCCGGCTCAGCCCGTGCGCGCCCTCCGGACCCAGTTCCCAGGGCCGCGCCCAGCCGTCCGCGCCACTGCCGCAGTCCAGCCAGGCCATCTGCGGGGTGCGGTCGGCCATCGGGAAGCGGCGCAGGTACTCCTCCATCAACAACCCCTCGGGCAGGCCCATCATGGCCGGCCGCACGGCCCCCGCGGGCATGGGCAGACCGTCGCCGAAGATGTCGTCGTTGATCTCGAAGTCGGCGGCGATGTTCTGCCGCAGCCGCTGCCCGGGGCCGCTCTCCCCGTGCTCGCGCGCGTACCGCTCGCCGCGCTCGTGGTGGTCCCTCAGCAGGTGCGAGACCTCGTGCACCCACACGCCCGCCAGCTGCTCCAGCGGGGTGCGCGCCACGAAGGACGGGGAGACGTAGCAGCGCCAGTGCGCGTCCACCGCCATGGTGGGCACCGACCGGTCCTCCACCACGTGCAGCGCGAACAGCGCCCCGGCGAGGTACGGGCGGACGGACGCCGCGTGCAGCCGGGCGGCCAGCAGCTTCTCCGTGTCCAACGGCACCGCGGGGCCGGGCGGCTCGCCGGGGACCGCCGCCCGTACGGGCCGCGGCGGCGGAGGCGGAGCCATGGGACGCGGACGAGGGCGGGGGCGCGGACGGGCGGGAGTGGTCATCGGTGTCCACCCGTGCCGCGGCCCCGGGCGGCCTTCGCGGTACGGACCACCGAGTTCTCCGCCCGCTGGGCCAGGCCGATCACCCCGGCGAGCCGCTCCACCGACTCCGGGACCTCCCAGCCGTCGCGCCGGAGCGATGCGAGCGCCTTCGCCGGGCCCACCAGCAGGTCCGGTGCGCCGGTCTCCAGCGCCCTGACGAGGACCGCCCAGCCCGCCTCCCACCGCTCGCGCTCCGGGCGCGCCCCGACAGCGGCGACCACGGCTTCGAGCGCCGCCTGGCGCAGGTCGCCGCGTTCCGGCAGTTCGGCGGCTGCCGGGTCGGCCAGCAGCGAGTCCGGGTCGGGCAGCTCCATCCGGTCGATGTGGGCGAGCAGTTCGAGGCCGGGGCCGTCGCCGACCGCGCCCCTGACCAGCAGTGCCAGCACGTCCCGGGAAACGTCGGCGGCCGTGCCGAAGGCGAGCAGGGTCATCGCGGCCTCCCAGCTGCGCGGTGAGGGCCATGCGCCGCCGCGCCGCGTCTCGGTGGTCGGCAGCCGGTGGATCAGCGTGGGCCGGGCGTTCAGGAAGCCGCAAACCGCCTGGCGGGCGAACGCCACCGCCCCGGACAGCCCCGCCGGGTCCAGCCGGGGCAGCTCCGCGCGCGGCCAGACCCCGCCGAGACCGCGCACCACCACCTCCCGGTCGTGCACCCAGTACAGGTGCACGAAGCGGTTGGCCAGGGGCGGACTCAGCTCCCAGCCGTCCGCCGCCGAGGCCCGCGGATTGGCCGCGGCCACGATCCGTACGCCGGGCGGCAGTTGCAGCGCGCCGACCCTCCGCTCCAGGACGACGCGCAGCAGGGCGGCCTGGACGGCGGGCGTGGCGGTCGACAGCTCGTCCAGGAAGAGCAGCCCGCGCCCGGCGCGCACCAGCTCCACGGCCCACTGCGGCGGCGCCATGGGCACCCCGTTCGCGGCGGGATCCTCGCCCAGCACGGGCAGGCCGGAGAAGTCGGTCGGCTCGTGGACGCTGGCGATCACTGTCGTCAGCGGCAGGTCCAGGGAGGCGGCGAGCTGGGTCAGCGCGGCGGTCTTCCCGATGCCGGGTTCGCCCCAGAGCAGGACGGGCAGGTCCGCGGCCACGGCCAGGGCCAGCGCCTCCAGCTGCTCGTCGGGGCGCGGCTCGGTGGTGGTGGTCCGCAGAAGTGTCCGGAGGTCCTCGGCGAGGGAGAGCTGGGGCCGGTCGCCGTCCGCGGGAGGGGCGGAAGGGGCGGGAAGGGTGGGGAGGCCGGGAAGGGAAGGGAGGTTAGGGAGGAGAGTGCTGGAGGACATGGGTATCACCTGTGTGGATTTCGGGGACGGAGGCTGCTCCGTCGGAATGCCGCGTGAGACATGGCTTGTGGCGTGTGGTGTATGACGTGTGCCGCCGAGGGCGGAGGGCGCGCGAGGTTCTGGCGGACGGTTGCGGGATGTGGATGCGGGATGCGGGATGCGGGATGAGCCAAGCGCTACAGCGGGCGTCACGGCCCGCGCCGCCGTCAGCCGTGGAAGCCGATCCGGGGACGGTTGCGGGAGCTCCGCTTGCCGCGCAGGAACCGGGGCAGACGCCGGTCGAGCCGCGGGCGGCGGCTGCTGCCGTCCGCCACCAGGGCGGCGGGATGCACGGCCACCAGCCCCGCGCGGAAGCGCCCGTCTTCGAGGCGCCCCGCGACCGCCGCCTCCAGGGCCTCCCGCAGGGGACCTTCCCGCAGCATCGCGCCGGGGCCGAGGAGACTCTCGACCACGGCCAGGGCACCGGCCACGTCGCCATGGCCGAGCCGCTCGCGGACCGCGGGCAGTGCCTCGGGGCTGCGGTGGACGGAGTCGACGGCCCGCAGACAGGGCAAGCCCGGACCGCCGAGCGCCATGAGCAGTTCCTCGCGGGCCAGTTGGGCCGGTTCGTGGTCGACGGCCGTCAGCACCCCGTCCCGCAGCGCGATCCGGTGGACCTCCCCGAGACATTCGACGCGGTGCGGGTCCGCGCCTACGGAGGCGGCCGGCCCGGGCTCGGGCACCGGGCCGCGTACGGGCGGCCGTACGGAACCCGACGCCGGCAGCGCGGCCGCGACCAGCGGGTGCAACCGGTCGGCCGAGAGCAGGCCGGCCCGGAGCAGTTCGAGGTCGGGCAGCGGCCTCGCCGCGGCATCCGGCAGCACCGGCAGCGCCGCCGCCGCCTGCGCCGACAGCGCCTCGCGCACCGGCCGCAGCACCGGCGCGTGGCCGTCGTCGGGAGCGACGAGCTCGAAGACACCACGGCCGCGCGCGCCGAAGCGTACGGTGAACGCCCCGCGAGGGCCGTGGCCGTCGGCACGCAGCAGCAGCTCGGCCTCGGCGGCCCAGTGCTTCGGCAGCCGTGAGGGCCCGGGCCCGTGATCCTCCGGATCGCGGGATTCCGGCCCGTACGGTGGGGTCTCCCCGGCCCAGCACCTGCGCGCGAGCTCGGCGCTGCGCGTGCCGTCCCAGAGGTGGCGGTGCAGGTCGAGCCGGAAGCGCCGGTCGGGGTGGGGATGGGGGTGGGGCGGGGGCGCCCCGTCCCGGGACCCCTCCCAGAGCGCCAGGGACATTCGCTGGCCCGCGTCCGCCCAGGCGGGCGGCGTGCGCACCACGAGCCGGGGTGCGGCCGGGCCGTCGGCCCCGTAGCGGGCCAGACAGACGGTGAGGCCAGGCCGCAGACGCCCGTCCGGGGCCGTCCGGGGCATGTGCCAGCGCAGCAGATCGGGCGCCAGACGGCGCAGATCGGCCCGTAGGCGGGAGGCGAGGTCGGTGCCGTGGCGGTCGCGCACGGCGCGCAGATCGAGATCGACGTCGATCCGGGCGGCGGCGCAGGCCCCCGCCCAGTCACCGACGGCGCGGCGCACCGTCGCGTTCTCGATCATGGACGGTGGCACGGCGTACTCGCGTACGCGTTGCCACATGAGCAGGCGGGCAGGAATCGGTTCCGCGAAGTGAGATGCCATCAGCACTCACCTTGCGCGGAAGATTCCCCCAATCCGGTAGAGGAGTAGATCTTCATCGGCGGCATCATAAGCAGGTCCCGGATGACCTGTCACCGGGGTTTCGGATCCGGCGGGCCGGAAGTGGCGGTCTCCCGGGGCGGAACGGTTGCCGGCGGGCGACGGAGCGGCATCGTGCACCGTGCGGGTTCAGATGTGCCGGTCCGGCGCGCAGAAGGCCGGTTCGCTCACCGAGCTGTCCTCCGCCCTGGCCGTGTCCGGGTACAGGTTGGGCCCGCCGGGCACGGCCGCTCCGTTCAGGCCGAAACGGAGGCCCAGGTCGTGCCGCGGAGAGGCGCTTGGCCTGCACTCCACCGGCAGGCTCACCCTGCAGGGCGTCGGTGCCGCCCTCGCCGGGGCGGTCGCCCGGTACGTCGCGCCGGACACCGCGACGGCCGTCATGGCCGCGACGTCGGTCGCGGTCACCCTCCTGCCGGCGCCCGGACTGCGCGGGGAGCCGGCAGCCGTCCCGGAACAACCGGCTGCAACGGGCCGGGTCGAACGCCACGGCCCAGCGGGCGCTGCCGAGACATAATCCGGCGTTTCATAGGTGGTCTGTTCAACGGCTGAGTCGATCCCTTGCTCCGCTCGCGCAAGCAACGGTAAGCCGGCCTGGCGGTCTGCCCTTGGTCCCCACCGCCCCCGGTAGCCGAAGCCCAGACACACTCCCACGGGCCGGCAGAGATCCATCATCGATGCGGACACCCGCCTGGTTGTCGCCTCGGCCCGGCCGACGCCGGGGAACTGGGACGACGCTCACGTCTGGCGGGAGTCGGACGTGACGGCCGCGGCGGCCGGGACGACAGTGATCGCGGACGGCGCCTACCTCGGTACCGGGCTGATCATCCCGCACCGCAAACGTGCCGGACGGCCTCTCCTGCGCGGCCAGGAGGAGGACGATGCCGAACACCGACGGGTCCGGGCCCGCGTCGGGCACACCTTCGCCCGCATGAAGAACTGGCAGAGCCTCCGCGACTGCCGCCAGAGGGAGGACGGCTTCCACCACGCCGTCGCCACCATGCACAACCTGGCCATGGCACGGTGAGACAGCAGGTCAACCACCACTCAGGCTTGCCCAAGACCGACCTTCTGCAAGATTCCTTAACCAGGCGACCCCCGCCGGCTGCTCCCGCAAGGCAGTCGGGCGCTGGTCAGATCGTGACCGGGCCGTGGGCGGTGGCGAACTCGACCGAGACCAGGCCCGGTTCCTCATCCTCGACCCAGGTGACGTCGATCTGGTCGAGGGGGTGGTCGGCCGGTTCGCCCAGGAATTCGGCGATGGAGGCGGCGTCGCCGGCGATGGAGACCCCGTGGATGGTGGTGGAGGTGCGCGGGTCGGCACTCGGGCGCTCCTCGATGGGAACCAACCACTGAAGGAAGTACGGCAGTTGCGGGTCCTCCATCAGTTCCAGCAGGCCGATCTGCTTCCACCTCAGGTCGAATCCGTCGGGGCGGACGCGGTGGCCCTCGGCCGAGGTGCGACCGAGGCGGGCCTCGACCGGGGCGATGTCGTCGACGGAGACCACCCAACCGAGCCAGCCGCCACCCTCGGCGGCGCGGCGCGCGACCGCCTGGCCGAAGGGTGCGCGGTCGGCGGCGGGGTGGTCGAGTGTGGTGACGACCTCGACGTAGGTGCCGCCGCTCAGCGGAAGAATGAAATTGCGGGTGCCGAATCGCGGGTGCACGCCCCCGTCGACGAATCCGGCGCCGAGGGCCGATCCGATCCACTGGACGGTCGAGACGAAGCTGTCGCGGGCCACCGCATAGGACACGTGATCAAGTCGCACTGCGGCATCATCACCCGACAACCCGCACAAATCCCGACGCCACGCCAGCCGTCCCGGCCACATCCGCCGTGGATTCAGCCGTGGAGCGGATCGATCATCGTCATCCCGGCGGGGAGGCCCGGTCGAAGCCAGGCAGCAGCGCTGCCGCCTCGTCGAGGCCCGAACCGCTCGATCAGCCGCTGCGGGACGAGCGCTGCCGCCACAGGATTTCGATCCGGCATGCAGCACCATGCGCACCGCACTTCCAAGAGACAGGCTCTAGTAGTGCTTTGTTAGCCGGTCTTGTCACGTCGGGTGTCTGGTAGTTCGCTGGCTGTATGAGGGCTGGGGAGCTTGCGGCGGTGCGGGTCCGGTTGGAGGAGTTCACTTCCGAGGTGTTCGCGCCGTTGGTGCGGCGGGACTGGCTGGAGAAGAGCCAGCTGTATCTGCGGGGTCTACTGCTGGACGGTCGCAGGAAGTCAATGCAGCCGATGGCCGAGCGGCTCGGGGTGGACCATCAACGGTTGCAGCAGTTCATGACGTCCTCGACCTGGCCGGTCGAGGACGTGCGGGCCGGGCTGGCGTGGCGGGCCGTGCAGGCGGTGCGGCCGCAGGTGGGGCTTCGGTCGCACCCGGCCGCTGCCCGGGGACACGGCGGCGCAGGGTGACAAGGTGTGGGCCGAGCTCCCGGGCCCGCGCCGCGTCCCGCACGGCCTGCCACTGGTAGTGGGCACGGTCCACGGCGGCCTCGGCCTCCGGGGCGTCCGGGGCCCGGTGGCGGGCGAGCCGGGCGTCGACCGCTGCCATCCACGGCGCGCAGCTGCCCGCCGCATCGCCGGCGACATGAGCGAGGTCCGCACGCACCTCCAGGCAGTGGATCGCGGGGGGATCCCGGGCCGTGCGTCTGCACCGCCCAGCCCTCCCATCGCGCGGCGAGCGACGCCGCCTGGTCGTGGTGTCCCGCGCGCAGCGGCGAGGATCGCGGGCAACGGGTCGTCGGTGCCGGTGGCAACCTGTGCTGTGTGTGCCGGGGTGGGAGCCGGCGTGGCGTCCATGGCGAGGAGCAGTGCCTCGTCGTGGCTGACTTGGGCGGCGGCCTTCGCGTGGAGCTCTGCCAGTGCCGGGGCCAGACCGCTTCGCCAGATGCCGGCCATGGCCTGCAGGTAGGCGGGGGCTGCGACCCGGCAGTAGCGCGGTCCCGGATGCAGTCGTCGTCTCGCCTGTGATCACATCAGCACCGTACGCCGTCGACGCGCCGGGCTGACGCCTACGAAGCCCTGCTCCGGCCGCCGCAGGTGGCAAAGGCATCGCGCCGGGCGGTACCTCACTGCCGTGTCACATGTCTGGGACCTGAGGGGTAGCAGGCTGGGGGATGCGGGGTTCCTCAGGTGCGGCGCTCTCGGCGGCCCAGGGGTAGCAGCAGGCCTTCCGAAGACAGGGAAACCGTCGGGTCGTCGCCATCGGCAGCCGGAGCCGGAGCCGGGGTGCTAACGGCGTTAGCACCCTTGACGGTCTGGGGCTGCTTGCGCTGCTTGGTCTGGGCCCGCTTCTGCAGAGCTTCGTCAGGCAGCCTCCTGCTGGTGTGCCGGCGGCTGCCTGAGGTTCCGCTCGATGTCCCTCTGAAGGGACTGCGGCGTTTGTTATCCGCTTGGGACGACTAGCCGGTAGCCCACGCCGTGTACAGCCTCGATTAGCGTCGGCGTAGGCAGCTTGAGGCGCAGGGACGCCACCAACGTCTCCAGGGGGCGTCCGGTTCCCTCCCAGCTGGTGCGCCACACTTCGCTGATGATCTGCTCCCGGCGGAGCGCGACGCCCGGACTCTGGGCGAGCAGGGCCAGGAGGTCAAACTCTTTGCGGGTCAGGTGGACATTCGAACCGTCCACACTGACCTGCCGGGTGGACAGTTCAATGAGCATGGACCCGAGGTGCAGCGTCGTCTCACTGCCCTCGGAGGCGTCCCCGTGGGCGGTGGGCTGGCTTATGGCGGCTGGCTGTGTGACTGCACGGATCCGGGCTAGCAACTCCCCGATGTCATAGGGCTTGGCGATGTAATCGTCGATACCGAAGCTGAGGGCATCGCTGCGGGAGCGGATGTCGGAGCGGGGGGTAGCCACAAGTACCGATGCTCTGGTGTGCCGGCGGATCTCGCTGAGGATCTCGGAGCCGTCTTCGTCTAGCAGGTCCAGATCGAGAAGGACGGCTTCGTAGCCGTTGCCCTCGGGGACGGGCACCTGGAGGATCTCATCGAGGCGTACGTGCGTGACGTGGATTCCGTGCCGGGCGAGGACAGCGGACAGTGCGGCTGCGGCATAGTCGTCGTCGCTGACCATCAGCAGGCCGAGCCCGTCGGGCCCATTCGCCTGTGCCGACAGTTCTTCTCCCGCGAGTCGGGCCTGCAGGCATGTGAGCCGGTACTGGGTGGTGTCTCCTTCGGCCCACAGCTCGTTCACGGCGTGCGCCGCGTCATGGAGGCGGTCGTCTACGCTCACTGGTCGCCTCCCTCCCTCTCACCGAGCAGTAGCTTGAGGGTTTTGCGCGCGAGGTGCAGGTGCGTTTTCACCGAGCCCGTGGAGATGTTCATGATCTCGGCGATCTCGCCGAGGGGCAGGTCGTGCTGGCATTGAAGCGCGATGGCGACGGCTTGCTGTCGGGGGAGTTTGCGTACGGCATTCAAGATGGCCAGCCGGTCATCCCAGAGGGCGAAGGCGTCTTTGTCCCCTGCCGGTAGGCGGTCGGGGAGTTGGGACGGATCAGTGCTGACGCCTGCCCGGCGGCGGGCCTCTTGCGCGTCGCACAGGCGTTGCCCAGCAACTTTGAACAGCCAGGCGCGAGGCTGAGGATGATCCGTGACCTTCTCCCAGTACCGAAAAGCGCTGATCATGGTCTCCTGTGCCGCATCGTCGATCACGGAGAGGTCTCCTTCAAGCCAGATGAGATACCTCCGGACCTGTGGTTCCCAATGAGTGAAGAACCGAGAGAAGTCCTCGGATCCTGGCCTCACGCGCCGCCCTCCTGCGTATGCCGACTACCGACTCTGGCTCTCGCTCGTCGTCGCACCCCTGCCGGCAGCGCGGCGCACTTTCCTGCGGCTCTCCATTCCATCTGCAGGAACGACAGACTCCCGACGAGCAACGAGGACCATCTGCATCGTGGCCCGACGCTCACGTTCGAGCCCTGCGGCTACCCTGCCCCGGGCCAGCTCGTGCAGCACGTCCCAGTGGTTCGCGCTCCCGACCCGCGAACGCAAGACGACCCCTGCCAAAGCGATCGCCGCCGGGATCAGAACGGCCAGCACGTCAGCGTTCATCAGTGCACAACCCCCGTCTGCCTCATTCCGTGGCTGTGTACCACCGGACTGCCCACTACAGGGTTCGAGCGGCAAAAAGGTTGAACGGCCGAGGAGGCAGTTCCTCTGCCGGGGTGCTAGGGCCTGTGTGATGTCGTGATCAGTTGCTGGGTTCTGCCCTCTTCGTGGAGCGGAACCCGGTAGGACTGTGGCCGTGACGCGTAGGCAACTGACCGATGCCCAGTGGAAGTTCATCGAGCCGTACCTGCCGATCGGCAGGTACGGACCGTACCCCGAGCGACTGCGGGAACAGTTCGAAGGGGTGATCTGGCGGTTCCGGTCCAGTGCCCAGTGGCGGGAGATGCCCGCTGAGTTCGGGCCCTGGGCCACCGTCTACGGGCGCTTCCGCGTCTGGCGGGACGCCGGCGTCTTCTCCGCCCTGCTGGAAGGCCTGATCGCCGCAGCGGCCCGCACCGGGAGAACGGACTTGTCGCTGGTCAGCGTGGACTCCACCACGGTCCGCGCCCACCACGACGCCGCCGGGATGCGTATCGGCGAGGACCTCATGGAGGCCCTGGAAGAGGCTGCGCGCGAGCAGGAGGAGGCCCGGAAAAAAGGGGCGGACCGGAGGAACAGAACGGACAGGCCGAGCGCCGGCGCGTCCGGCTCAGACGCAAGCTCCGCATGAAGGAAGCCCTGCTCGGCAGGTCCCGCGGTGGACTGACGACCAAGATTCATCTCGCCGCGGACCGGCAATGCCGTCCGCTCGCGTTCGTCCTGACCGTCGGACAGGCCGCCGACAGCCCTCAGTTCATCCCTGTGCTGGGCAAGGTGCGGGTCCGGCTGCCCGTCGGCCGCCCCCGCACCAGACCCGGCGCGGTCGCCGCGGACAAGGCCTACTCATCCCGCGGCAACCGCACCTACCTGCGCAAACGCAACATCAAGGCAGTCATCCCGGAGAAGAAGGACCAGGCCGCCAACCGGAAGAAGAAGGGCGCAAGGGGCGGCCGGCCCGTCAGCCACGACGCCGGCCTCTACAAAGAGCGGAACACCGTCGAACGCCTGATCAACAAGCTGAAGGCCTGGCGAGGCATCGCCACCCGCTACGACAAGGCGCCCCAGAGCTACCTCGCCGGCCTCCACCTCCGCGCCACAATGATCTGGATCGACGACCTCCTGAAGACCGCCGACTGATCACAACATCACACAGGCCCTAGAGCCGCTGACAGGACAGGCGTGCGACGCGGCTCATGCCGACAGATGGAGGTGCCGTCTGGCGGGCCAGGCCCGGGCTAGGAAGCGGCGACGCGTGCACTCGGCTTCTCACCGTTCTGTGATTGCTGTGCGCGCTCTGCGACACAGCTGGCCAGGCCTTCGAGTACGTGGGGTGAGGGCGACCCCTTTCGCCGCCATACGTGATTTCGACGAAGACCGTACCGACGGCCAGATCAGTCCGTAGGGTTGATCCATCCATTGATGTGAAGGCGGCGCTCATGTCGCCGACGGGCTGGAGCGACGTCGCAGGCCAGTCCACGGGGCCCAGTCTTGACTCGTATAGCGCCTTGGCCCCGTCTGATGTCTCCATCGGCGCGACCTTTACCTTGGCTCCGGTGGTGCCTCCCGGGCCGATCAGCTGGGTTGAGACCGTGTAGCGGAACCCGCAGATCGCGCCGTCGCACGGGTCGTCATTTACGGATACCTTGGGCGTTCCCCCGACGGACCACCCGGATGGCAGGTCCGCGACTCCCGGGACGATCAGCGTTCCCAGATCCTGGGGCACCACAGCCACGGCTTTCTTCCCATCAGGCGGTGCACCACCCGACGACCCGCCGCACCCCATTAACGCGACAGCCAGCGTCCCACACGCGACCGCCTGCCCAAACCGCACCCAAGGCGCACTGACGGCCACCCCGAACCCCCTCTTGGAACACCACACGACAGTTCGATGCCAAGCACTCCAGCTTGGCGGCAACCACCGGGCACGCCAACCCCGCCAGGTCCGCTGGTCTTCAGCGCCTGGTGGACGCCAGCAGCCGCGGCCGGCCGCCGCTTGCGGCCCCGCACCCTCTTCGCCGGGTCCCGGCCGGTCGTCGTGGCGGGGACCCCGGCTGCCGCGTGGGCACTCTGGGTGCCCAGGACCACCAGGGTCCGGTCCTCTAATCGGCGGGCTCGTTCACGGACCTGGCAGCGCAGGAGTTCGTGGATGACCTGGTCGGTGCCTTCGTCCCGCCAGGCGGCGAAGTAGTAGTACGTCGCGCTCTTTGGCGGCAGATCGTGCGGGAGGTGGACCCACTGGCAGCGCGTCCGGCCCTGGTAGAGGATCGCGTTGACGATCTCCCGCATCGCGTAGGCGCCCTTGTGGCCGCTGACCGAGCGGTGCGGGTCCTTCCACGCGGTGATCACCGGCTCGATCAGAGCCCGCTGCGCGTCGGATGAGTCGCTTGGGTAGGGCTTGCGTTCACTCACATCATCACACCAGCAGACGAGCGGCTGCGGACCAGCGGATTCCGCCCCGCATCCACACCATCAGGCGACGAACCGCTGTGGTTTCCACCCGCGCGAGAACCTGAAGTTGCGGACGTCCCCGGGCCGGGCCCGGCAACGTACACGGTGGTGGGCAGGCAGGCAGGCGGCCGCGCAGGCCGCGACGGCGAGGGCGTCGCCCAGCGGGCTGCGCAGGGTGGGCTCGCCCCCGCGGGCGACGTCCACGAGGCCGAGCCGGTCAGCCCCGCACCAGCGGGTGGCCCCCGCGATCTGGCGGGCCAGGCCGCGCGTGCGCCGTACGGGTCCAGCAGCCCGGGCTACGGCCGCAGTGCGCCGGACGGCCGCGGAAGCAGGGAGCCGGCCGGGGCGACGGGCACGGGCGCCCGGGTCACCAAGGCGACGTCCGGCGCGGCCGGTTGCCAAGCTCCCGCGGGGAATCACTGCTGGCAGCGTCCGAAGTCCACGACGTAGGTGCCGGTGCTGGACGACGATGCGCCGGCCGGGTCCGCCGCCCCGGGCAGGGCCGCCGCGCCGAAGTCGCGCAGGGACGGCTTGAGGATGATGGCGCGGTGGCCGGGGCTGTTCATCCACCAGTTGACGGCGGCCTGCGGGGTTCCCGAACCGCCCCAGCCGGTGTACGTGATCTCGCTGAACTCCCACGACCGGGGGTTCGTGCAGTATGCGGCCGCCTGGATGCGGCTCTGCGGTGTCGAGCCGGTCTGGGGGTTGCGGTGGGAGTCCTTGCCCGACCCCCACCACTTCAGCTGCACGGATGCGGCGGCATGCTGCTGGGCCGCGTTGGTCAGCGGCTGGTTGACGGTGAGGGCGGGCAGCCCGCGCTGTGTGCGCTGCGCGTTGATCAGGCAGATCACGGCAGCCCTCGTCTGGGCTTCCGTGCCCGCGGTCGGCGCCCGGTTGACAGCGGCCGGGTCACAGCCCGCGGCTGGTGCCGCAGCCGGGGCGACGGCCCGCTGCCCGTTGATATTGCCTGCCGCGGCGTACCGGCACACCAGAATCCAGCCCGTACTGCCCGCCACGGGCACGCCCTCTTTCACCCCGCAACCGACTGTCGTGGTCGCTGACGCGGGAGACATCCATATCATCTGGGAGTAATGACCCCACGCACGGTAATTGGTGCCCGCGGATGCACTGCTGTTGATCGGGGCATTGTTGTCGGCGTCGAATTTGGACTTCTCCGCCGTCCAGCTGAAACTCACGGAGGGGTCCAGTGCCATCAGCGGCCGCGCCGGGCCAGGGAAGGCATTGAAAAGATTCTCACCCTCGTTGCCGTTGGTGTCACGGCTGCTGTGGTGCAGTCCGCCGCCCTGGCTGGATGCAGGGTCATCGGCCCAGGCCTGCGCGTCACAGGCAAGCTTGGGGCTCCATGCGACAGAAACCACGGAGGAGCCGGGGCTGTACTTCTGGACGGCTGCCCGGCGCGCGTCGTTGTGGATACGGACGATCTCGGCAGCGTCGGCGGCGGATATCCGTGAGCCCGTTCCGGGCGGGGCGTTGGACGAGGGACAGGTGGGAGATTTCTCCTCGGAGGCAGGGGCCGGAGCGGCGCGCGCGTGGGGGGAGGCTGCTGATACCGGGCCCATTACGGAAAGGCCGCACACGAGCGCAGCCGCGGTTGTGAAAGTCTTTGATTTCATGGAACACCCCGAATACGGGTAAGGGTTTCCCCTGCGGGCGAAAATGCCGAGGTGCCGTATTCTGCACGCCCGGTCCGACCGCACGTGGATGAAGTCGGCGGGGAGGTCTCCGTACGCCGGACGATGAAATCATCGTCGCCCATTCGGCGCAGATCCACCCGCCCGGCCATAGGCCGATTACTCCACTCAGGTGAATGCGACGCCTGTGGTTGCGATCAGCGTTCCCGCCTCGACAGCTACCGCCACAGGGCCCCCAGCAGCCCGTGCCCAGGAGCAGCACGTTGTACGTGATGCCGCGCCCGCCCCACTGGTACCCGATGGGTCAGATCCAGGCCGCCACCGCCATCAGCACGGCGTTCAACAGCACGAACGGGATCCAGGTCGGGGCAGCTCCCCACCGGGGACGCAGCGCCGTTCCGCCGCAACTGTGGATGTCGTTCCACGGCAGGGCCCTCCCCGCCCAGACCAGCACGAAGCGCAGCCCACGGCACGGAACAGCAGGGCCGGGAGGGGAGGGGCTTCTCCCTGAGCGGAGCCGGGGCGGCAGGGTCGGGAGCAAGGGCCGTTTCCGGACGCGGGGCGGTGCGATGTCCCCTTCCGTCGCCAGGGCGGGGCCGGCTCGTGGGCAGTGGCCGGGGCTGGTGTCCGGGCCACCCACGTCCTGACCAGCACCGTCGACGTCTTCGGCGCCGCCCACTGGCTGCTTGCCGACCGCGCTCCGCAGCCCGGCGGCGATGTCCTGTCCTTCGACGCGCTGGGCCGCGAGACCTCGTCCTTCTCCGTCGGGGACGCCATCGAGCACCTGCTCGTAGACGAGGCCGGCCATATCTGGGACGGACACTTCGACGAGAACCCTGGGTGTCAGCCAGCCTGAGCTGGGCTTTAGCTTCGGCGCATGATTCCTGCGCGGCCTCCGAAGACGATCACGGGCCACCGCGATGGGGCGATCCATGCGTACGTCACGAACTCCAACGCGCCGGGGAAGCTGGAGCCCTCGTGGTGTTCGGCCCGCGGCCCGGAGACCAGTCGTGGAGTCGGCGGTCTGGCCCGACCTGGAGCGCGTCGTGTACACGACGCTGAACGACGTCGTCTGCCTCACACGCGCCGGTGACCTGGTGTGGACATCGACTTTCGAGCCGCACTCGGACCAGCCTCATGGCCACAGGCCTGGCTGTGCGCTGTCCCTGGACGGCCGGAACGTGTGGGTCTACCGGCCGGACGCGATGGCAGGACGCGGGGGTGTAGCCCAGTGGGTCGTGCACGACGCCGACAGCGGGGCAACCCGCCTCCCCCGCACGGGGGAGACCGGTGCATCCTCCGGACCGACGATCCGGGACGCTCCGGTGCGGAAGCTGGTCCCATGACCGAGACGACGAAGACGAAGACGAAGGCGGAGCCGGGGGCGGACGCGGCCCCGAGGAGCGCGGCCGGCGCCGGGGCCGCGGCGGCCCGGCGGGACACCGCCCGCCCGGTGCCGCGCTGGGCCGAGAGGTCCGCCCGTGCGATCCCGCTGCTGATGCTGCCCGTGTGCCTGTGGCGGATGCCGTTCGCCTTCCACTTCCCGATGGGGCTGCGGGACGACGGGCCCTTCCCGGACTCCCTCTGGCTCAGCGTCCCGTACATCTTCGGACTCAGCATCCTGTCGGAGCTCGCCGCGCTGAGCTGCTTCGCCCTGGTGCGCGGCTGGGGCGAGGTGGTGCCGGACCGCGTCCCGCTGCTCGGCGGCCGACCGATCCGTCCGGCCGTGGTGCTCGTCCCGGCGGCACTCGCATCGCTGGGCGCGCTCGCCCTGCTCGCCGACTGGGTCCTCGGCACGTTCGGCCTCGCGGGCGTGCCCGCACCGAAGTTCGCGAACGGGGGGTGGGCGCTGCTCGCGGCCGTGACCAGCGGCCTGTTCGTCCTGTGGGGGCCGTTGCTGACCGCCCTGACCTGGCAGTACTACGTCCGTCGCTGTCGGCCCTGAATGCGTGCGCCCCGCCACGGGCGGGGCGGGGGCGGCAAGTGCTGTGACCGGGAAGGTTCGCCGGGTTGGGTGGTCAGGCCGCGGCCGGCAGGGGTCTGCCGCCCCAGCGGGCACCTTTCTCGCTTCGGATGCGGGCACGTTCGCGTCGCTGGGCGGCCAGGACGTCCGGGCCGGGTGTGCTTGTTGCGCCAGCACAGGCAGGCTTGCAGGGCCCTGGTCTGGACCGTGTGGTTGGGGTGGTTGGAATTGGCCGGGGTGAACTGCCGCAGGGGCCCGAAGCGGGGCCACGATGGGGTTCGCCCAGTGCCTTCGGAGGTCCATCGGTAGGGCTTGGCGGTACTTGCCAGGAGCGATCGATCGCCCGGTCGAGTCGCTCCAGGAAGGCGGTGAAGGCCGCCGCGTTGTTGCGGGCGATCACCTCTGTGAGGACCTCACCGGTGCGCACCCCGAGAGCGGCGACGAGGGAGACGGTGCCGTAACGCCGGTACTCGAACTCCTGCCGGGCGGGTTCACCGGGGCGGGCGGGACGACCGGGATGGCAGCGTGAACGGGCGGCGATCGCGGTCTTCTCGTCGATGGAGAGCACCACCGTTCTCTGCCGTGGATCGAGGTAGAGGGCGCACACCGCGGACGCTCGCTGCCAGAAGTCGGGGGTGTCCCGGCGGGTGAGCCAGCCACGCACCTTGTGCGGCTTCAGGTCCAGACCGGCCAGGATCCTGCCGGCCTGGGAGGCGGAGACCGACACGAAGCAGGCGCTGGCCACGTGCTGGGCGACTGCCCGGTGCGACCAGGTCGCCTCCGGGTGCGGCGGCATGCTGGTTGCTGTGGCCACGATCGCTATGCGGACCTCGGGCCCGTAGATCTTCGGCCGCCCCGACCGTTCGGCATCCCGCAAGCCGTCCGGGAGAGCCTGCCGCTGTGCCGACTGCGTTTCACCGGCGTACTACATACCTGGGGCTTCGCCCTCTATCTGGCCGGCAACGACAGCTACCGGGACAACATCCTGTCCAGCGGACTGCCGGCCGGCTCCCCGGAGGAAGCCCTCGACTGCGCAGGCGACCTCTACCTCAACGCTCTCGCGCCGGCCATCCGGGTGCCGGCAGGACTCGTCCTCCTCGTCGGTCCACCAGCCTCGGGCAAGACCAGCTTCGTTCAGGCACTGATCACGCGCCGGCAGATCGACGCGGAAGCCGTGGTGTCCAGCGACGAGATTCGCGCTGAGCTTTCGGCACCTCACCCCCGGAAGCGGAATCCGACGCAGCGGACGCACGCATCTTCGAGGAACGTGACCGCAGGATCATCGCCAGGCTCGCCGCCGGGCACAGCGCAGTCGCCGAGTCAACGAACGTCACGCCGCAGGCACGCGCACGACTCATCGCCAGGCGCTTCAACGCGCCGGTGACCATGCTGCGATTCAACCCGGACGTCCCCGACCTCCTCCAGCAGTACACCGAGCGAGGCCGCACGGACCTCACCGCCGCGGACGTCCGTTCCTACGCCGCCATCATGACCCGGGACGCCAGCGCCGACCAGCTCCGCTCCGAGGGCGCAACCACCGTCCACGATGGTCCCGGACGTCGCCAAGCGACCACGCCCGCCGAAGCCGCCGCGCTCTTCTACTTCGCCTGACACATCCGACGCGTCCAGATCAGCCTTCCGATACCCCTCCACGAACTTCCGCGGAGCAGCACTAGGCAGCTGCCTGGGCATGATGAGTACGAAGACCTGCCGACCCTGAGTACGCCCGCGCAGGCGAACCGGCGCCGGGGCCGATTGGCTGTACCCATGGACGAGACAACCCCCTCCCTGACCACCGACCGCGCCGCCGAAACCCCTGCGACGGACGTGGTGTTGCGGTGGGTCACGACCTTGGCGGTGGCCCTGATTCCGGTGGCATTTGTCTTCGGGGCCCTGGCCGGGATGGCCGCAGAGGTTCATCCTCAGACCGTGGCGGTCGTCACGGTCTGCTGGTTTGGGTCCTGGACGGCCACTCCACTGCTCGTGGTGGCCTTCTGGCTGTGCCGGCGCCACCCCGCTCTGGCCAGGGCGGGACGCTGGGCAGGGTGGGTCGCGACGGTCCCCCCGACGGTCACGATCCTGCTGGCCCTTGGCCTGTAGACGGCGGCCTTGCAGCGGGCGCGCATTGCCGCCCGGCGGTTCGTCAGCGAAGGCCGGCCGTCCCATGGGCGTTGTCCCTTGCTCACATCCGCCAAGGGAACCGCTCACCCGTCAAGTGAAGCGCTCAGTCGCAGCGAGGGACGTGAGCCCGCCTTGGACATAGGTGACCACAGTGGGACGTCGTTGTGGTCGACGTCGGTGCCTTCGACCTGGACGCGTACGCCTTCGCCGGTCTCGCCGCCGGAGCCTCGGGCTTCCTGCTGAAGAACACCAGGCCGGAGGAGCTGCTCACCGCGATCCGCAACGTCGCGGCGGGCGACGCGGTGCTCTCCCCGCGGATCACCCGGCGCCTGCTGGAGGACTTCCGTCCGCACCTGCCCTACGGCGGCGCCGCCGTCCGCGACGAGCGGCTGGAGCGGCTGAGCGCCCGTGAGCGCGAGGTGCTCGTCGAGGTCGGCCGCGGCCTGTCCAACGCCGAGATCGCGGCCACGCTGTACCTCGCGGAGGCGACCGTGAAGTCCCATCTGGGGCGGATCCTGCACAAGCTCGAACTCCGCGACCGGATCCAGGCCGTGGTCTTCGCCCACGACAACCGCCTGGCCCGCCCCGCCTGAGAAAGTGTCGGGTACTCGGGTACTCGGGTGATCACTCGTTCTTGAGGTCGTCGGCGAGGCGGCGGGCTGCTTCGGCGACTTTGATCACCGCTTCGGCGTACGCGGTCTTGCGCTGGGGCCGGGACGGCTTCGATGCGGCGCTCCCGCAGTGCGGCGGCTCTTGCTTCCTCGGCCGTCCAGGGGGCGTCGGGGAGGTGGTGGGTCCGGAAGGCCCCCGGGATGTCCGAGAGCCGTCTCGCTCGTACAGACCTACGACCTCCCGGTCGAGCCACGTCCTTCTGTGGCATGACCGGGAGGTTCCCAGCTGGTCTCCTTGAAGGTATGGCCAGCCGGAACCCCGGGGCTCTCGAAACAGAGGGGCAACCGGAGTCACCGGGAGTCGTGGACGCCTCCGGCCCGGCCGGACGGCACTCCCAGCAGGGCTCCAAGGGCCCCGGACTCACTCGACGCTCAGATGGGGCGGGGCCGAGCCATCTGTTTCGATGGGGGTGATGAGACCGGTCCAGGACCTGGCTTCCTCGACAGGGTCGTTCCACGTCACCTCGACATCGGTCCCGTGGAATTCTCGCGCAAGCCTCACCACCATCGTGGTCGCAGCGCCCTTCGCCTCAAGCGGAGCAGCGTCGACGGGTATCTCTGCGAGACCCCCGCAGATCATCGAGCCCTTCTCGTAACCGATGCTGTGGCGCCAGCCTTCCGGCGTCGCCAGGAGGACGATGTCCTTCGGCATGCCGAAGGGAGGCTGCCACTTATCGTCCGACTGTCGTCTCATCACATGGCCATCCAACAGCGGCCACTGCCTGGCGGTGAAATGGGGGTTGTTGACCCCGCCGCTGGGCTCCTGTCTCCCGAGCAGGCGGTGGCGCGCCTAAGGGTACAGCGGTGGTGGTCGTACCGGTCCGGACGATGTTTCGTACTGACGTGCTGGCGTACGGAAGCCGTCACCGGTCCGGTCGAGCCTGCGCCGCCGGGCGATGCTCCCGCGGCGGTCGGGCCGATGGGTGAATCGAGGCCGGCGGGGTCGCGCCGGCTGTCCGTCGGCTGGTACATCGCATGTGACAGCGATGTACGGAACATGTCACAGGGCTCGTACGGCCAGGTTCCGTTGCTTTCCCCGGAGCCCCATCGGTGGGATGTTTCAGGCCGGAGCGGCCCGCCGCAGGCCGCAGGGAGGGATGGGGTGGACACCTTGACACACCGCCAACACCGCACCACTGGTAAGGGAAGAACCTCCGGAAGGGCACGGGGAATCTGCCGGACCGGAGCAAACGGCACGACGCGGCACAGCTGGGCGGTGGTGACCGCCACGGCAATCGCCTTGGCCGCGTCCCTGACCCTCGGCGCCGCAGGAGACGCGGGGGCGGCGGGGGACCACCCGATCGTCTTCGCCCACTACACCGCGGCAGCCCCCACGGAGGACCTCTACGCGATCTCCCCCAGTGGCGGCACGACCGTCAAGCTCACCCACACCCCCACCGTCAGCGAGGTCATGCCCAGTTGGTCCCCGGACGGCAAACGGGTGGCCTTCGTCCGCTACGGATCCGGTGGCGCCATCGACGGCATCTGGACGATGAACACCACGGGCAGCGACCTGAAGGCCGTCCCCGGCACCAAGGGCGCCTCCGACCCGGCGTGGTCCCCGGACGGCAAGCGGATCGCCTACGCCAAGCCCGTCGGCACCCAGCGCGAGATATACGTGGCCGACATCGACGGCACTCCTGCCACCCGGCTCACTCATACCGCGGCTGACGACCTCCATCCGACGTGGTCCCCGGACGGCAAGTACCTGGCGTTCAACCGAGCGGACGCGGGCGGGCACAGCCGGGTGATGAAGATCCGGCTGTCCACGCTGGCCCAGACGCCGGTCACCGGGCCGAGCTCCCACGACTGGACGCCCGACTGGTCGCACGGGAACCGGATCGCCTTCAGCCGAGTGGACTCCTCCGGCTTCGCCCACCTCTACCTCGTCCGCCCCGACGGCACCGGCCTCCACCGCATCACCGCGGCCCGCGCCAACGACAAGAACCCGTCCTGGTCGCCGGACGGCAACAGCTTGGTCTTCACCAGAGGCGGCGTTGACGATGCGGACCCCGAACACCTCTACCTGGTACGGGCCGACGGCACCGCACTGACCCAGCTCACCAAGACCGACTCCCATGACCTGGAGGCCGACTGGCGCCCGTGAACCGCCAGTCGGAGGCGGGCACCCCGACGGGGTCGGCGAACGAGGGCGCCGGCCCGCCCCGGCCCGCGCCGGCCCCGCGCCGGCCCCGTGGGCGCACCCTCGCCTCGAACGCCGAGGAAGTGCCCGGCCTTGCGCGGCGCTCTGGCTTCGCCGGCCGCCCGGGGGCGCGGGGCCGATACCGTGGCGGGTCCCCGGCCGCCGGCGGCGCTGCTCGGGCAGGAGATCCGGCGGTTGCCCACGTCCCGCAGGGTGGTGGCGCTCACCTTCAA
The DNA here is from genome assembly GCF_002028425.1 of Streptomyces katrae. Classification (GTDB taxonomy): domain Bacteria; phylum Actinomycetota; class Actinomycetes; order Streptomycetales; family Streptomycetaceae; genus Streptomyces; species Streptomyces katrae_A. Next base: position 181,697 of record NZ_CP020042.1, read on the forward strand.
CGCCGCGTGGGACGAGAGCGGCCTGGACACGGTCCTGGCGGAGCTGCGCCGGCGGAAGGCACCCGCCACGTTCTTCCCCACGGGAATGTACGCCGAGGCCCGTCCGGCGGCCGTGCGTGCGATGGCCGAAGCAGGGCACGGGCTGGGCAACCACTCCTACAGCCAACTGTACTTCGACGACATGAGTACGCGGGAGCGGTCCCGGGAGGTCCGCGCGGCGGATGCTGCGATCCGTACGGCGTCGGGGGCCGAGCCCCTGCCGTTCTTCCGGTTCCCGTACAGCTCCACGACCGAGGATTCGGTTGCTGACGTCAACGACCTGGGCTACGCGGCGATCGAGTTCACCAACGACACGAACGGCTACCTGGGGTCGGGCGGCGGCATGACCGTGAACGAGGCGGTCCGCAGGGCGGTGGACTCGCTGGAGCCCGGGGCCGTCCTGCAGCTGCATGTCGGGAGCAGCACGGGCGACGGGGTGGTACTCGACGCCGAGGCCCTGCCACGGATCATCGACGCGAGCCTGGAGGAGGGGCACGCGGTCGTGGACCTGCGCGAGTTCCTCACGGCGGCCCCGTAACGACGACGACGTGGCCGGCACCGCCGTGCCGCGCCGGGCCGGCCGAAGGCCTGGTTCGCCGGCTCCTTCATTGCGACAGGCCGGCTTCACGGTCAGCGGCAGCGACCTCCTCGTGGAAGCGCTTGTGGACCCAGTGGCGCTCGCCGAGGAGGTTCAACCGGCCCCATCGCCCGGACACCGGGCCGAGTTGTGTGTGGCGCGGCAGCGTGGCCACCAGCGACCGCGGCTTGGCGCCACCCGAGAGTTTGCTGCTCTCCAGCACATAGATGGCGCTCTGGGTGACCGCCACGCAGCGGTACTTGATCCAGAACATCGTCAGGCCCGTGAGATACGTGATGAGGAAGTAGGCGAAGCTCGGAGCGGCCTGGCAGATGAACACCTGCCGGATCTCGCTTCCCTCGGGCAAGAAGGGGGCCGAGCGCTCCACCAGGTCGGTTCGCGAGCTCATATGAACGTCAGGTCGATGAGTCACCAGTGATTCGTACCACGTCTCGTCATGTTACGGCCGGGTACGTAGGCGGGCCCAGCCCGACCACTCCACGTCGTCCACGTGATCAACCATATCGGGGTCGGGGGCGGCACCAGGACTTCGCTACGACGCAGCCGACCCCTGAACAGGTGCCGCACCTCGCCGGCCGGACCGACCGTCCGGCCAGCGCACGCCGCGGCGTCAGGTGCCATCCGTCCCAAGCCCCTGTGGACCATTCACTGGAGCTCGGCTGGAAGCCTATGAAAGAACTCGACCAGGTCTTCCTTCACTTGCCTGATCCATGAGTGCACGGACTCCATCGAATAAAGGTCCATACGAATGGAATTGGATTCCGTGGACGACAAGTGAAACTCGGCGCGGCCCAAGAATCTCTCAATCTCCTCGGGAGGAGCTTCCCTCACGCGCATCAGAAGATCCGCAACAAAGGCGTCGACCTGAAACCTGTCGTACCCCTCGGTCCGACCGGCGTTGCGACGAGGCCGTTGCAGCACTGGCTGAACCCGACTGGCCAGCCAACGCCGGGCTTGGTCGCCCTGGAAGCGAACTCGGTGTTCCTGGTCTCCGTCCTTGGTCGCAGCCGCCTCCTGCACCATGCCCACAAGACCGTCAACCCGCCTACGCAGCTCTTCAAGCTCACCCCGCTGAACAACTAACTGCTCCTGGAGCTCACGGACCGTCGGGGCCTTCGGCCTCACCGGCGCAGCCTCCGCCGCGTTGCCGCGGGCTCGCAGCCAGGCACCCTGGTTCCTTGGGGCGTAGACCCTCACCAGGCCAAGCACCGTGTCCTCCGACGGGAACCCGCCGGTGCCATGAAGCACCCCATGCACGGTCGCGAGACCCTTCTGGATCGCCCTCTGGCTGCGGCCGGAGGCTTTGAGCAACTGGCCCAGTGACTGGACAAACGCCGCCGCAGTCCTGCCGTTCGGCTCGACAGCCCCCACCCTGCATCACCCGTTCATCACGTGTTCGCCGCGTTCGAAGCCTACCCGCCGAACACCGCGCTGAACTGGGACTTCGATCGATACAGACCGCCACCTGCAGTACTTTTTCGGCACGAACATCAAGAACGCCATCTCCTCCGCACCTCGAGGACACCTCGGACCGCACCGAGGGCCTCAGCCATCGAGGAGCAGTCATGTCGAACCCGTCCACCGCAGCCACCGCGCTGGCCACCGTCGGCTCGGTTCTGGTCACCGCCACCACGAACCTTCCGATCCACCTCACCGCACCAGTGATCGGACTTGTCAGCCTGGCCTTCACCGTCCAACTTGTCCTCCACCAGCGAGTAGCCCGCGTGACGGCACAGACCACTGCCGAAGGCATCACCGCGGCGCGTGAGCGGCGGGAGCGCGCGGCAGCCTTGGAACAAGAGGCCATCGCAGTCGCACGAACCATTCAGGACCCGGTCAAGCGGGCCGACGTCCTCCTGGGTCTGGCCGCACTGAACCAGCAACACGACCAGAACCCGCCGACGGTCCCCCGCCTGACCACAGAACAGGAACGATGAACCCACCTGGCCGGTCTCCCGGGCACCCACACCCGGGAGACCGGACCAAGCGAGCAGCCTTCAAGCTCGCCTCGACGTTCAGACCGCGCGCGCAGCACATGGGCCTGAGGGCGATCGGGGTAGTCGGAGCCGTCGTTCGGCCACCGACGTCCGCGTCTGCCACGAGGCCACCTCCGGCTCTGACGCGCCAATGTGCACCAGCGCTATGTTCTGGTCGCGCGGATCGAACGGTAGCTGCTGGGCACGGGGGCTGGGGTGGCTTTGCTGGAAGCGCTGATCACGACCCTTACCGGGGCGGCCGCCACTACGCCAAGTTCACGATGGTGATCAAGCGCGCACACGCCGACCGTCGCGGCTGGGACTACGACTGGGCCGAGTGGAGCGCCGTTCTGACGCGGGTCAGCTTGATCGCTCCCGCAGAGGTCGCGGGAGAGGTCGACAGCTTTGGTCAGTCGGTCGACCGCTTCCTGGACCGCGTCGCGCGAGAAGTCGATCCGGTCCGTACGCCACTTGGCGAAGAGGAGCTCCGGGAGGCCGGCGCGCAGGTGGCTCAGGCGCAGATGCGCCTGGTCAATGCGATGCGGCGGTCGCTGGGAGGTAGACGGAAGGCGCTGACCTTCTGGATCGGAGGGTCGCACGCCGGCCCGGAGAACCGCGGTTCGTTGTAGCGGTCACAGCCACTCGTTGATGACGGCGATTGTGACCGTGGCCTCGACCTCTCGCGTCGGCCTGGGCCTGCATCCACGGGCGGCCCGGCGGTAGACGGCTTGGGCGCCCGCCCGATCCCCGGCGGTAGAGGACTTCGACACCCTCCAGATCTCCGGTTCTCTTTTCGCGTCCCCGCCAGATCGAGCAGGTAGAAGAGCGCGAGGGGGTGACTCGCGAACGCGGCCTGCCGAAGGAAGGCTTCAGTGCCCTCATGGTCTCCGGCGTCATTACGCTGCTGCGCCAGGTGAAGCAGGGAATCAGGGTCGCCGGCGTCGGCGGCTCGGAGAAGGAGGTGGTGGGCCCACTGCAGGCGGTGCCGAACGCTGGCCGCGTGGGCGAGAGCGCTGAGGTCGTCGGGGTCGGTGAGGTAGGTGTAGGCAGCGTGCCAGAAGGAGGCGGGCGGGCAGAGCCTGTGGCGAGTGAAGCGGCCGTGCTGTTCGAGGTAGTCAGCCATACGGAGGACCGGTCCGGCGCCGGAACGAGCGTGGTGACGGGTGCCCGAGTGCCTGGTGGACGACGTGTGGGACGGGCATGGACGGGCCGCAGAGCGGCTTGCTTGCCGGGAACGGGACGGGCGAGATCGACGAAGGCCGCGGTGGCTTCGTCCTGCCAGTCCCGGGTGAGCTGGCCGTGGTCGTGGGCGGTGAGGTGGTCGGTGGCAGCTTCGATGAGGAAGGCCTGCGGAAGGTGAAGGCCGACGCCAAGGCGACGGGCATCCATCGCGGCCTCTGGAAGCGCCTTTGCGGGCGGGGCTGGTTCGTACCGTCGTAGGAGCTCGGGGGCGCCGACGAGGTCCTGGGTGACACGTCCGTGAGCGTGGGCGGGAGTGAGGGTGTCCTCGAAGAAACGGTCGCCGCCTTCGGCGAGGGTGGTTGCAGCGTCGTGCGCTTCCCGGTCGAAGGTGTCGGGAACGGTGACGGTCAGTCCGGCTAGAGCTCGCGGACACGGCTGTGCGGATCGGGGTTCGCCGGGGCGGGGCACGGGCCACAGGGTGCCCAGGACGGGGACCGGCCCACGGTCGGAGTCCGTGAGAAGGGTTTGGAGAGCGGCTGCGAGGCGCTCGCCCGGCCTCCGGGAGGCCCAGGTAGTGCTGCGCCTCGTTGAGCCACACCACCGTGCGGGGCTGCCACACGGTCGAGGTCGGCGAGCGCGGCCTTGGCCCGGGTTGGATCGTAGGGATGCCAAAGACACCAGCCCTGAGCGGCGAGCGGCTGCACTGCCTCCCGGCAGGCCCGTGTCTTGCCAGTCGAGGACCATCCGACGAGGACCGCCATTCGGCTGCGGCCATCGTCATGTGTCGGTCGTGGGCGCGCCGGACATGGCCGGGCAGGGCCCGGTTCGACCGGGCTCCGGAATCGACCGTGGGTGTGGTTCCGGCAACTCGCCACCGCCGTAGTCGTCGTGCTCGCGCTCCTGGCCGCCGCGGCTGCAGGCACACTCGCCCCCCTCGACAGCCTAATTCCTCCCTTGAGCCTTCCCCCACCGCTCACGTCCTGGACATCAGTCAGTCCCCAGCGCGTGAGTGGGGAAGGCTGGTATCAGCTGGCCGCGGCCGGCTCGGTGGCTTTGTTCACGGGTCGTGAATTCCGTTCTTCATGACTCCGGGAGGCGTCCGCCGAGTCGGGGATGTCGATGTTCACGAGTCTCATGTGAACAGAGCCAACCCACCGCCTTGCTGAGTGGATCAACAGGAGCGAAGATGCCCGGGTTGTCGAGATCAGGGGAGACGCAGTGAGTCTGGGAACGGTGGCAGTTACGGGAGCGGCGGGCAGCATCGGTTCCGTGGCGCGGGAGGCGCTGCGGGGCGCGGCGGAGCGGTTGATCCTGCTCGACCGCGTGCCGCTCCGCCCAGAGGCCGAGAACGAGGACGTGCACACCGTGGACCTGCGGGACGCCGCCGCTGTGGAGTCAGCCCTTGCAGGAGCCGACCGGGTGCTGCACCTGGGCGGGGTGCCCGACGAGGCGCCGCTCCCCGATCTGCTCGAAACCAATGTGCTCGGCACGCACCACGTCCTGGAGGCTGCGCGGCGCACGGGAATCGAGCGTGTGGTGCTGGCCAGCAGCAATCGTGTCACCGGCTTCTACCCCGCCGCGCACCTCACCGGCCCGCAGGAGCCGGTACGCCCCGACGGCCTCTACGGGGTGAGCAAAGCCGCCCTCGAAGCGCTAGGACAGTTGTATGCCGACAAGTTCGGCCTGTCCGTCATCTGCCTGCGCATCGGCAGTTTCGAGCATCTGCCTACCGAGCCCCGGCACCTGGCGACCTGGCTGAGCCCGCGCGACGCTGTCGGCTACCTGCGGGCCGCCCTGGTCGCACCGCCCTCCATCCGCTTCACCACGGCATACGTCGTTTCCAACAACACCCGCCGTTTCTGGGCACTCCCCGACCCGGCGGAACTGGCCTACACCCCCGTCGACAACGCCGAACTTCATGCCGCAGACATTCCCGCGGCGGACTCCCCGACCGACCCGGCCACGCCCCAGGCCGGCCCCTACGCCCTACCGCAATTCACCCTCAAGCACCTTCGGCCCTGACGCTCATATCCACCGCCGGGATGCGTGCCGGCAGCAGTTCCGCTGTCGGGTCGTAGCGGTCCGACTTCGGTGGCAATCAGCCCAGCTTCAGTGTCAGAGGACATCGCCCACCGAGGTCTGGCAGGCTGTGGCTCGCAGGGAGGCGTCGCGTCTGCCGCAGAAGGGGGCCCGGGTGGCAGGGATCGAACGTGAGCCGGCGGAGGTGCGGATACCCAAGGGCGCCATGGACGCCTTCGCCGCAGCGCTGAGCGTGCGCACCGTGGCCATGCGGACCTGGCCCGACGGCATCGAGTGGATGTACCCCGTGGGGACGTGGGAGCAGGCGCACCTGGAGGTGGCCCTCGTGCCCGGCGGTGAAGAGGTGTGGCTGCGGATGTCCACTGACCGCTCCAGCGTCGCCGTGTGGACCATCCAGCAGTGGTGGGACTTCGCTGGGCAGCTGCCCGGCGCGCCGCCGCTGGACTGAGCCGCGGCGGGTGCAGCCTTTCGCGATGGTCCGGCTGATGCCGAACGGGATTTCCTCCGCCAGTTGGAACAGCGGCTCCAGGACGCCGTGGAACACGGGGTCGGTGTGGGGCGGGCAGTGCTCGGTCAGCAGACAGTCTGCGGCTTCCTCCCTGGTGCGGGGGTGGGCTGCGTCCTGGTCTGCGGCGATCTCCAGGACGAGGTCGCTCGCGTCGTCCACCCCGTCACGCACCCACCAGGGTCCACCGCTCCGCTGTGCGCGTGCGTTCATCAAGGAGGTCTTGTTCACGCTCCGGCACAAGGTCGGCCACCGGCACCGACAGCGCCTCGTGCGGCCGACCCAACGTCGGCTCCTGGCACAGCTCCCCCACCGTCGCGGCCGGCAAGGGCGGCTTCGCCATCGCGACGCGCTCCAGCACGGTGACGCCCAGGGCGGCCGCCGCGGCCGTGTACCGCCAGGCGATCAGCGCCACGTGGCGCTCGTACGCGGTCGCGCCGCGCGCGATCTCCTGGACGGCCTGCCCGTAGATCGGGAACGTCGTGTGCGTCTCGTGCATGTCGGCCACGTCACCGCCGCTTTGAAGCCGGTCCCAGAGAGCGCTTGCCGACTGCAACTCGTAGCGCGCGGTCACGAACGCCGCGTTCAACGACCGCAGCGCCCCCACCTCGATCGTCGTCAGCGGGCCGCGCTCATCGAACACGCCACCGACCCGGAGCTGTACCCGGCCACGATCTGGGCCAACTGGCTGTGCGGCGACCACGAGCCCCTCCACCTCCGCCGCGTCCTGGCCGAGTTCGCCGAGGGCATCGCCACGGACGGCACCGTGGTGGAGAAGGGCTTCCTCGGGTCCGTGAAGGTGTTAGGCGAGCGCGTTGACACCAAGAACTGCGACTCCGTCTACTGGGCCGATGTACGCGGCTCCGTTCCCGATCCCGTCCAGGCCGTCGGCCGCGCCCTGCGGATGCAGCCCGGCGAGGGCAAGGTGACCTCGCTCGTGGTGCCGATCCTCCTCGGGCCCGGCGAGACCGCAGACAGCATGCTCACCCGCCGTGCGTACGGCGGCCTCGCCAAGCTCCTCGAAGCGCTCCGGGCCCACGACGCGCGGATCGTGGAGACCCTTGCCGAGAAGCAGGCCCCAAGCCGCTACAAGCCCTTCAGCAGGGACGACAGCAGGAAGAGCGGAACGGGAGCGGCTAGGGCTCCGAGGGTGTCAGCGTCCCCGCCAAGGCCCTCCTGAAATTCAGCATCCCCCGAGACCCGGGGGGCTCTCCGCATTCATCAACCTCCGCATCCTCAACCCCGAACACGAGCACTGACGCGCGGAGTGGAGGCCGCCGTCATCTACGCCCGCGAACACGGCGACCCCAAGGTGCCGTTCACGTTCCGGGTTCCGGCCGCCGTCGAGGACGCCGAGGCGTCCGGGTGGCCAGCCTCCCTCGCCGGGTTCCCCCTCGGGCAGTGGACCGCCGACGCCCGCCGCTTCTACAACCGCGGCGACATGGACGACGAGCGCGTTGCTCAGCTGAAGACGCTCGGCATGGTCTGGTCCCACGCCGACACCGCCTGGGCCGAGGGCCTGGTCCGCCCGCGGCTGGGCCGCCGAGCACGGCCACCTCCTGGCGCCGCTGGATGCTGCCTTCCAGGGCGCGCAGGTGGGGGTCTGGTTGAAGGACGCGCGGGCCGCTGCGCGGAAGGCACAGGACATCGGGCAGCGGCGGGCCGCAGGGCTGCCGGTGGAATCGTCGGCCGGGGCTATGACGCGGGCGCGGCGTGATCAGCTGGAAGAGATCGACCCGTCCTGGTGCCCGGTGTGGCCGGTGACGTGGCAGCGCTGCATCCACCTCGTCCGCCAACACCTGGACACCGGCCAGGCACTGCCCACCATGGCGGGCGAGGTCGTGCGCCAAGCCGAAGGCCTCGGCCTGTGGGTCACCTCCGTCCGGCACGGGCGGGACCAACTGACCGGCGTGCAGCAGTGGATGTGCGAGCAGATGCTCGGCATCGAGCCCGCGACCGAGGAGGAGAAGCCGAAGCCCCGAACGAGCCAGGGCGTGGACGAGGTGATCCTGCTCGGCAGCCCCGGCGTGGACACGCAGAAGGCGACGGAGCTCGGCGTGGGCAAGGACCATGTTTTCGTCGGCGCCGCCGACAACGATCCGGTCACCCACCTGCCCACGAAGAGCGAGGCGGCGCTCGGCTGGATGCTGGGAGGCCCGGTGGGTGTCCGGGTCGGACGCGACCTCTTCGACGTCGGCCACGACGACCTGTACTTCGGCAAGGACCCCGCGAGCAAGGCCTTCGGGGCACAGCGCTTCCTGGTCGACGACGGGCCCAGGATGATCCGCGACGGCGGCGGGTTCGACGCCCACTCCCAATACTTCACTCCGGAGAAGGACCAGGTGTCAGCGAACAACATCGCCAAGATCGTCGCCGGACATCCTGAGAGCATCGTGAGGGAGAAGCACCGATGAAGCGCACCCCACGGACCATTCGCCTGGCCTGTGCGATGGCCGTGGCCGGCGCGTTGCTCGCCGGGTGCGGGCTGTTGGGCGACACCAAGAACGGAAGAGAGGCAGTTGCAGGCATGGACATGCAGGGAGCGGCGGAGCGCGCCGATGCGATGTTCTACACGACGGTCGCAGCGATCAAGCCCGAGATCGAATGGGTCCACGGCACGACGACGACCGGCAGCTGCGACGTGACCCGCTACTGGACCGTGATGACGGTCGTCTCCGATCAGCGCCGCGGCAACTTCCTCGGTGTCGTGGAGAGTTTCTGGAAGGCCAGCGGCTATCGGATCAAGACAGTGAATCCGAGCAAGGACATGCCGGAGATCTACGCCACGTCCCCGGACGGCTTCGGCATCATGGTCACGTTCGGTCACGCTGGGCAGGCCTTCTTCGAAGTCACCAGCCCCTGCGTGCACGAGTCGAAGGTGGCCGCGCCCACGAAGGTGGCGAACGGCCGCACCTACGAAGGCGACATCCCCACCCCCAACGTCCGCTCCGACTTCTGGTCCGCCGATACCCCGGCACCGGGCCCCGCCCCTTCGTCCTGACCTCAGAGGCGGCGCAGGGCCCAACGCCGTCAGCCGCAGGCTTACCCGCGACGGAAGCGACACCGCCAGCCGCGGGCGTTCTCAGCGGTCGCAGCGGCCTCCGCCTCCAGGCGGTCGCGGTCGGCCTGGCCGGGGGCCACGACGGTCTTGTCCTCGCACGGCTCGCACAGCGTCGGGTGGGTCGGGGAGGTCTTCGGTGTAGGCGAGGCGGGTGTGGTCGTCGAGGGCGGTGTGGAGGTAGGCCCAGGCGCTGCCGGTCTTGTTTCGGCGTCCTTCGGCTCTGCCGAGGGCCTGGTGGCCGCCGCCGTCGGGGATCCGGCCGAGTTTCTTGACGCCGATGTGGACCAGCTCGCCCGGGCGGGCGCGTTCGTAGCGGCGGACGGGTTCGCCGGTGGCCCGGTCGAGTGCGGCCAGGGGTGGCAGGCCGTGCCGGGCGAGGATGCGGTGGGCTGTGGAGGGTGCAATGCCGGCACGGGCGGCCAGCCGCAGTGGGCCGATCCGGTGTTCGCGCCGCAGCCGCAGCGCGTGTTCCTCCACGGCGGCCGGCGTTCGCCGGGGCTGGTGGCGGGGCCGGCTGGAGCGGTCACTCATTCCGGCGATGCCCAGAAGCCGGTAGCGGCGGGGCCAGCGGGCGGCGGTGGTGTGGCTGACCTGGAAACGTTCGGCGGCCCGCCGCACGGGCCAGCCGTCGTCCACCAGGCGAAGTCGTCCGGTCTCGGTCGGCCTCCTGTCTTCGGTGCAGATGTCGCAATCCACACCGAACCCGGAGGCCCTCACCCATTTCGAGAACCCAGCACGCGTGTCACCAACGTCCCGGGACAACACACCTAGCGCGGTGACGGACACGTAGGTGTCGTCCACCCGCTCCGCGAAACCGCAGGCGATGAGCCGATCGACCGCTTCTGCCGTTTCGTCGACGGTGATGAGCTCCAGCGGCAGCAGACACAACGCCAATGTGAAGTTGTCGAACGTCTTGGCCTCAGCCTGGAGCAGGGCCAGCCGAAGCAGTGCCGCTGCCTCGTAGGGTACGGCGCTGGGTCGACCAGGACATCCCTGTGCCAGGCCGCCACGAGCGTATCGGCCACCTACGGCTGCAGCTCCCTGAACACACGGTCCTCATCCCTGGGGAGGATCCGGAACGTCGGCAAGGGTTCCATGGGCTGCTGGGCATCGCGGATCCGCCCGCGGTGCAGCTGGGATCGCCCAGCCCGGTCCGGGGCGCACTTCTCCCCTGGTCTGGCACGGCATGGGGGACAGCTACGGCTGCGGGCGCGTTCACGGACAGCTGGTGGCACTGCTCGACTCACGCAGGACAGTGTTCGCTCCGTCGGCCTTACCCGCCGGCTCCGCCACGCCAAGGCACTGGAGGAGCCTGACGCCGCCTTCCTGAACGACGCGGCCGGAGACAGCGTGTACGTCCGCGGCCTTCGAATCTGTGGGTTCGAAGGCCGCGGGCGGCCCCGTGGCTGCCCGGTGCCGGCCCGGCCTGGGCAGCGCAGCGCGCACCGTCTCAACGGTGCCCTTGGCGCGGGGTCATTCCAGGTCGCTGGGCAATGTCACGGCGAGCTTTCCGTCCTCGGCCATGCCACGGATACTGATCCGCTGCTGGTCGAACTGGTCCCAGTCGCACTGGATCCGGAAGACCTTGTGTGAAGGCACATTGCTGACGTCGAGAGTCGTGGTGAAGTCGCCGGCCTCCGTAAGGAGACGAATTGCTTCGCGTGCATCCTGAGCGTCTCCTCCGATGAGCCGGGCCAGCCGGTCCAGGCTGGTCACGATCTCCTCGCGGCGCAGTCCGTCAGGCTCGAACAGCTCGATGATGCGATACGAGGGTCCCTCGTACGCACTGTCGATCAGCAGCTGCCGCTGAACAGCGGCTTCCTCTTCATCGAGAGGGAACACGTCGGCGGGCACAGGCGCCGGCACCTTGGGGAAGATCCGTGGCGTGCCGGACGCATCGGGGAGTTCGTAGACGACCCCTGCTGCCAGCAGCAGGTCCAGCACATCGGCGTGGGTACGTAGTGGCGGCCGCCCGTGGTGAGCCGCGTACAGCGCAGCAGTCTCGATGAGCTCGGGCTGTCGGGCCTGCTCATCCTCATCGAGGTCATCCGGGTCTTCCCAGCACGGGGCTTCCAGGTCGCCTTGGGGGTTCCCGCTGTTGCGGAGTCCCAGCTTGAGGTCCTCGCGCGTGGCACCGTTTTCGGCGATGCCCACCCCCAGCAGAAGAAACAGGAGCGAGTACGGCCGCATCCGCGACCAGCCACTCCGCATTACTTGCTGCAGATAGTGCTCGCGATCCTGCTCAGTCCAGCTTGCGGGCGGTGTCAAGGCGACCACGTGACTCTCCTTCGCAGAACAGGGGAAAGGTGAAGCATCTCAGCATGCGGTGATGCGCAGGGGGCAGTTCCCCCGAATCGGTCACGTGCTTCAGGTGGTTGATCCGGTCGGCGGGCCCGGGTTTCGTTGCATCCCATTGGGCGTACCGGCCCCAGCCCCCATGGCGTCAACGGTCACGCCGAGAGGTGCAAGTGCACAGGCCTGCCGGCCCCGGCAATGAGGTAAGTCCTGCCTTCTCCGCCCGGGCCCGGGCCACGGCCAGCGCGTACGACGAACTCCTTGCGCGCTGCCGGTCGGCCTGCCCACGCAGGCGGGCGATCTCAGCCTGGCCGCGGTGCGGCAGCATGATCAACGGTCATGCTCGGGCTGTTCCATCAGCCCGAGCAGTCGTCGAGGTGCCTGTTGCCCCTCCGCCCCCGTTCCGGTGAGCAAGTCCCGCTTCTGACCGCGCAGATCGCTCGGACGAGCAACCCGGGTGGCACCACGGCGATGTGGGTGAGAGACCGTCTGGACGGACTGTGGCGTGACGAGGACTTCGCCGACTGGTACCCGCGTGACGGTCGACCTGGTCTCTCGCCCCCTCAGCCGGCCACTGTCTGTGTGCTGCAGTTCGTTCTCTGCCTGTCGGACCGGCAGGCCGCCGAGGCGGTCCGGTGCCGCATCGACTTCAAGTACGCCATGGCGATGGAGCTGGACGACCCCGGCTTCCACCACAGCGTGCTGGCCGACTTCCGCAATCGTCTCGCCGAAGGAGACCGTGCTGACCGCCTCCTCGACCTCGCGCTCGCCCGCCTCGAGGAGGCCGGCCTGGTCCACGAGCGCACCACCCAGCGCACTGATTCCACGCATGTCCTGGCCGCGGTGCGTGGCCTGACCCGCCTGGAACTGATCACCGAGGCGGTCCGCGCCGCCCTGGAAGAAGTCGCCGGCATCTCCCCTCATCTGCTGGACGAGCTGGTCGATGAGGACTGGGGGCGCCACTACGGCCGGCCGGTCCGCCTGGGCAAGAACCCACCAGGCCCAAGACCCGGATCCTCGCCACCGGCGAGGACGCTGTCCGGCTCCTGCCCTGCCCCACCTGGAACAAGCGGCCCGTGAGCACCAGGTCACCGTTTCCGGGCCGCTGAAGAGCAACCCCACCCGCCAGCACCGCCAAAACGAGGGCTTCGCACGGGACGACTTCCACATCGACTACGACAAGCAGCAGGTCACCTGCCCCCAGGGCCAGATCAGCGCGGGCTGGCACGGCCCCTACCCGACCTCCTCGCCCACCGCGGCCCCGCTGATCGTGGCCAGGTTCACCAAGAGCCAGTGCCGCCCCTGCCCGGTCCGCACTCAGTGCACGCACCAGCACTGCCGACAACGTCCGCACCGTGGGATTTCCCCCGCGAGAGCTCCGCGAGCTGCAACTTCGCGTCCGCACTGAACAACAGACGCCCGAGTGGAAGGCCCGCTATGCGGTCCGCTCCGGAGTGGAGGGCACGGTCAACGAGTTCGCCCACGGACACGGCATGCGGCGCTGCCGCTACCGAGGACAGGGGAAAGCCCACATCCAGCACGTCCTGACGGCCATCGCCGTGAACATCGAGCGCCTCAGCGGACTCCCGCCAACCGAGGAAGCCTCCATGCCCCGTCGGCCAACCGCCTTCCAGAATTACCTCGACCAACGCGAGCTACCCCGGCCGAAGTCCTGGCGAACCCTGGGCACCTCACCTCGGCACCTCCAAGATCCCCGACAGAGTCAAGCTCAACCTCACCTCCGCTTGTCCTCGCGGTCGGCGGCCGAGCACCGCTACCTTGATCGCCCCTTGCTCGCACTCGCCCTACCCCGACTTCCGCTCCGTGATCTGTCAAGGGGGGTGACCACCCTTCCGGTCGGGGGCCAGACGCAATGATCTTGTGCTGGCGTCCTGGCAGAGTCGGTGCCAAGCAAGCAACCGGCCCGTGCGGGCCTACGACCAGGGGGAAGCCCATGCACCGCAAGCGTGTCGCCGCCGCTGTTCTGCTCGCCTCAGCGATCGCCGGGGCGGCCGCGCCCGTGGCGGCGGCGGGGCCGGTCGACCCGGTGCAGCGGCAGCTGGACCTGCTCGTCGACAGCGACGGGGTCCCGGGCGCCCTGGCGTACGACGGCAGGACGACCCGTACCTCCGGTGTCGCGGACCTGGAGTCGGGCCGGCCCATGGTCGATGCGCAGGGGCGGATGCGGCTGGCCAGCGACACCAAGGCGTTCACGGCGGCGGCCGTGATGCGGCTGGTGGCGGACGGTCGGGTCCGGCTCGACGACCGCGCCGGCCGCTACGTGCCGCTGCTCGCCGAACGCCCCGTCACCATCCGGCAGTTGCTCAAGCAGACCAGCGGGCTGCCGGAGTACGCCACGCTGGTCGACTGGACCCGGCCCGGCACTCCCGAGGACTATCTGGCCCTCGCGCTCAAGGAGAAGCCGGTCTTCGACCCCGGCACCGACTGGGGTTACTCCAACACCAACTACCTGGTACTCGGCATGGTGATCGACAAGGCGTCGGGAGTCGGCTTCCGGACGTACGTCGAACGAACGATCCTGCGCCCGCTGCACCTGGACGACACCTACTGGCCCGCCCCCGGCGAGCTGGCGCTGCGCGGGCCGCACGCCCGCAACTACGGCGTCCACCCGGCCGCCCCGGAGGCCGGCCGAGTGGACGTGACCGATCTCCCCGGTTACGAGTTCGGCGCGTCCGGCGGGCTCGTCTCCACACCCAAGGACCTCAACGCCTTCTGGGACGGACTGTTCGGCGGCCGCCTCCTGCCCGACTGGGCGCTGCGCCAGATGACCCGGGACACCACCGAGGTCGGCGGGCGCGACGTCTACCCGGCGGGCAGCCGCTACGGCTACGGCGTCGCCTCGATCCCGCTCAGCTGCGGTGGCGTGTACTGGGGCCACGGCGGCGATCTGCCCGGCAACTCGGTCGGTGGGGGCCGCGCCACGGCGGGCCGCGGAACGGTGACCGTCTACACCACGACCTGGGCTGCCGAGGGCGAGAGCCTGCGCCATCTCCAGGGGGCGGTGGACGCGGCCCTGTGCGCCAAGCGGCGCTAGCCACCGGACGCGCCCTCGTCCTACTCCCCCGACGGCCGTCCGTCCAGGGACGGGTAGGGCGCGCGGTCACCGCCGCGAGACGGGCCATGTGCGAGGAGATGCCGGTGGCCGGCGCCGGCTGCGGCCCCGGCTCCGTTGCGCCGCAGCCGGTACGCGCGGTGGGGAGCCCCACGAGACCCCTACACCTTGCCGATGCCCAACGTGGTCGTCATGGGAAGCAGCCCCGAGCCGATCACCGCGACCCAGAAATCGCCGAGCAGGGCCGCGAGCCGCGTCAGGCTTTCGGAGCCCAGCGCCTCGCACGGCCCGGCGGCGAGCTCGTCCGTGCGGCGCTCGACCTGCGCGCGCAGCGCATGCCCCGCCGCGGTCGCCGTCGCGGGGCCGTGGGGCTCCAACAGGCCTCGCTCCACGAGGCGTTCCCGCGCGGCGGCCCAGTGCGGGGCGCTCCACTGCCGGCTCTGAAAGGTCTCCTCCGGCGCCGCCCCGACGGCGGCGAACGACACGAGTGCCTCCACCGGGTCGAGCCCCGCGGCGAGGAGGGCCGCGACATGGCCGTCCCCGCGGTGCTCGCGCAGGATGGTCGCGGCCTGCCAGAGCACGAGGTGCGGGGCGTCCGGCCAGGCCAGGGCCGCGTTGGCGGCGGCGAGCGGGCGGCCCTCGACGTCGGCGGCCTCGGCCGCACGGCGGGCCAGGCTCGCGGCCTCCGCGAGCTCGGGGCTGTCGACGCGGTCTCCCAAGAGCGCGCGGTAGGCATGGTCGACGGCCCGCTCGCGGGCGGCGAGGACGGCCTCGGGGGACGCGACGTCCCATACGGCGGGGACGTAGCGCCCGACCATCTCCGGGCTGAAGCTGTGGAACACGGACACCACCCGGTCAGGTCCGGCCGCCCCCAGCGGCGCGGCCCGCCAGGCGAAGTAGCTCGGCCACCGCTCGTCGGTCTCGAAGCCGAGGGCGGCGGCCTCTTCGAAGGACTCCGGCGCGTAGTAGAGCACGGCGTGCAGCGGCTCGAGGAGCTGCCACAAGTGCCGTACGCGACCGGGCTCGATGCCGTCCGGCACGGCGTTCTGGTCCGACATGACGTCTCCTCAACAGGCTTGCTCGCCGGGTCCGTGCCCGTCGGGGGCCCGGGCCGCTTCGAACTTGTCACTGACTAGATTGCTCGGCCGACTTGAACTTGTCAACGCCTAGATCCGGCGTAGTCTGTTCACCGTGACCAGCCAGCGCACCTACCACCACGGCGATCTGCGCCATGCCGTCCTGACCGCGGCCCTCGACGTCATCGCCGCCGAGGGCCCCGGCGCCCTGAGCCTGCGCGACCTCGCACGCCGGGCCGGCGTCTCGCACGCCGCACCGGCGCATCACTTCAAGGACCGCACCGGCCTGCTCACCGCGATCGCGGCGGAGGGGTACGACCTCCTCGCCGAGGCGCTCGCGGACGCGCCGGAGCTGCGTGAACGGGGCGTGCGCTACGTGCGGTTCGCCATGACGCATCCGGCGCACTTCCAAGTGATGTTCCAGCCGGAACTGCTGCGCGGGAACGACACGGACCTGACGGCCGCCAGGCAGCGTGCCGGTGAGCAACTGCGCGGCGGAGTGTCCCAGTTGCCCGATGACGGTCGGGGCGAGGACGCCCGGCTGGCGGGAGTCGCCGCCTGGAGCCTCGCCCACGGTTTCGCCACACTGCTGCTGAGCCGGAACCTGAACGGCCCACTGGACGACCAGGACCCCGAGGAGGCCTTCCGGTCGCTCGCCGGACTGTTGTTCAGGTGAGCGAAGAGGCGGCCCCACTGAGGTTCAGGACGTGCTCAGCTCGGCCGTCAGCGGTGGCCCAGTACGTTGACCACCCGGCCGTTGGGGTCACGGACGAAGAAACGGCGTACCCCCCATTCCTCGTCCTGCAAGGGGTGGACGATCTCCGCGCCGCTCTCCCGCACGGCCGCGTAGACCGCGTCCACGTCGTCCACTTCGACGCTCATGTCGGGAGTGACGGGTGCGGTCTTGTCCCCGGCCGTGAAGCTGATCTGCGCCGTCGGACTGGAGGAGGAGGCGAGCGTCATGATCCAGCCGTGGTTCATGACCTCCTCGAATCCGAGCACGCCGTAGAACTCCCGGCTCTCCTGTACGGCCTCCGACCGGACATTGGGTACGACGCGGCGAACGGACATCGGTGCCCCGGGACCGCCGGGCGGGTGGCGGGGCGGTTGCGGATCATCAGCGCGCTCGACGCCGGGCCGAACTCCGGCTCCGCGGCGACGGCTCCCCCCGGGAGCGCCGCCGGACGTCCCGGTCCTCCGGCAGCCGCGCTGAGGACCGCCCGGCCGGTGGCGGCCCTCAGGCCGGTGGTGCTCAGGCCGCGGCATCGATGCCGAGTTCGGTGAGCAGGCCCCGGACGCGCCGCTCGATCTCGTCGCGGATGGGGCGGACCGCGGCGACGCCCTGGCCCGCGGGGTCGTCGAGCTGCCAGTCCAGGTAGCGCTTGCCGGGGAAGTAGGGGCAGGCGTCGCCGCAGCCCATGGTGATCACGACGTCCGAGGACTGAACGGCCTCGGCGGTGAGGACCTTCGGGGTCTCGGCGGAGATGTCGATGCCGGCCTCGGCCATGGCGTCGACCACGGCCGCGTTGACGGTGGCGGCGGGGGCGGAGCCGGCCGAGCGGACCTCGACCCGGCCTGCGCCGAGGTGGGTGAGGAACGCGGCGGCCATCTGGGAGCGGCCGGCGTTGTGTACACAGACGAACAGTACGGACGGGCCGGTGGAGGTGCTCATCGGGTCGGGGCTCTTTCTCCGGTGGAACGGGCGGGGGCGGCGGGCTCGCGCCCGCCGGGCAGGGCGACGGTCGCAGTATCGGTGTCGGTGTCGGTGTCGGGTTCGGTCACCGCGGTGCGGCCGAAGGAGACGGCGGCCAGGGCGAGACCGGCAGCGGCGCCGATCAGCTGGGCGGCGAGGAAGGGCGGCACGGAGGCGGGGGCGATGCCGGCGAAGGTGTCGGTGAACGCCCGCCCGATGGTGACGGCCGGGTTGGCGAAGGAGGTGGAGGAGGTGAACCAGTACGCCGCCCCGATGTAGGAGGCGACCAGCAGGGGCGCCAGGTGCCCCCGGCCCGCGCGGGCCAGACCGAGGACGAGCCAGACCAGCCCGGCGGTCGCCACGACCTCGCCCAGCCACAGGTGCCCGGCCCACCGGTCGTGGGTGGAGAGGTGGACCATGGGCCTGCCGAACATGGCGTCCGCCAGCACCGCGCCGGCGATCGCCCCGGCCACCTGGGCGGGCACGTACGCGGCGACCTCGCGCAGAGCCGGGCCGTCACCGGTGCGGCGTCCCGTGAACCAGGTGGCGAGGGTGACCGCGGGGTTGAAGTGCGCCCCGGACACCGGGCCGAGCAGGGCGATCAGCACGCCGAGGCCGAAAACGGTGGCCAGGGAGTTGGCCAGCAGCTGCGTGCCGACGTCGTGGGTCAGTTCGGCGGCCTGGATCCCGGAGCCGACCACCACTGTGACCAGGGCGGCCGTACCCAGTGCCTCGACCGCCGCCCGGCGCCGCAGCGGCAGGGACGCGCTCACGCGGAAACCTTCCCGGACGCGGCCGGAATCTCCAGCAGGGCGGACAGCTGCGCCAGGGCCCCGGGGAGCACCCAGTAGTACACCCAGGTCCCGCGCCGCTCGGAGCCGACCAGCCCGGCCTCCCGCAGCACCTTCAGGTGGTGGGAGATCGTCGGCTGGGACACGTCGAACGCGCCGATGAGGTCGCACACGCACGCCTCCCCGCCCTCGTGGGAGGCGATCAGGGACAGCAACCTCAACCGGATCGGATCCGACAGGGCCTTGAACGTCCGCGACAGCTCCGCCGCGGCCTCCTCACCGAGCGGCTCGCGGACCATCGGCGCGCAGCACGCCGCCTCGCCCTGCCCGAGCACCGGCAGACCAGCTTGTTTCGACATTCTTCAATATTGACAGCTGTCGATCCCGGTGACAAGGTCGACTGTATCGACGGATGTCGAAACAGGTAGCTCGAAGGGAACCGCCATGTCCCGCGTTCAGCTCGCCCTGCGCGTCGCCGACCTCGAAGCCTCGGTCGCCTTCTATTCCAGGCTGTTCGGCACCGAGCCCGCCAAGCGCCGCCCGGGCTACGCCAACTTCGCCGTCGCCGACCCCGCGCTCAAGCTCGTCCTCATCGAGGGCGAGGCAGGCGAGGACACCCGCCTGGACCACCTCGGCGTCGAGGTCGCCTCCACCGAGGAGGTCAGGGCCGCCGCCGGACGTCTCACGTCGGCGGGCCTGGCCACCGTCGAGGAGAACGACACCTCCTGCTGCTACGCCCTGCAGGACAAGGTGTGGGTCACCGGCCCAGGCAAGGAGCCCTGGGAGGTCTACGCCGTGAAGTCCGACGCCGACACCCTCGGCAAGAGCGCCGGCAGCGCCCCGGACACCTGCTGTGGCACCACCACTTGCGGCGGCTGACCCCTCCCGGGCCGGCCGGGCGGGGGCGGCGGAAGGGGTTGGGTGATCGGCGTGCGCGGCAAGGTCTGCGGGGCGGGCACGGATTGCACGATCTCCCGCATCATGTCGTCGCCGCCGACTGCCGTCAGCCCGGTGACCGCGGTGAGTGCCACGATCTAGCCAGATCCCAACGAAGCGGCCCAGCGCGGACGTCCCCGCTCAGCGCAACCGACTCCGGGGCGGTCCCACCGCACCGGAGGCGGCCCCCGTCCGCGCCGCGCCCGCGGAGGTGGCCATCCCCCACCCTGCCCGGCCCACTCCGCCCGACGCCCTGCGGTTCGCCCACAGCTCGCTGCTCCCCCACCAGCGGCCGCTCACCCTCGACGAACGCCTCGAAGGCGTTCACCGCCGGGTGCGAGACCCTCGGCATCAGCGTGCAAGCGTCCCCGCCGTGGTCAGTGCTGACAGCACGGCCGGACGCGGAGCAGCTCGGTCCGCAGCACGGGGGTGCCGTCGACCGGTGCCGGGTCCTCCGTGGTCGGCGCGATGCCTGCGGCGGCGACTTTGTCGAGTGTCGTCAGGCCGTCGGCGCCGACCGTGCCGAACACCGTGTAGTTCGGCCGCAGCGCCGAGTCGCCGTACACGACGAAGAACTGTGAACCGTTCGTGTCCGGACCGGCGTTGGCCATCGCCAGCAGGCCGCGCCCATAGAGCCGGCGCGTGCCGGTCGGATCGGTGGGTGCCGGCGGCAGGTCCACCGGCAGCTCGTCCTTGTACTTGTACCCGGGGCCGCCCTCACCCGTACCGGTCGGGTCGCCGCACTGCAGGACCTTCAGTGTCGGGTACGCCGTCAGACGGTGGCACACCGTACGGTCGTAGAACCCATGCCGGGCCAGATGCAGGAAACTCTGGACCGTGCACGGCGCCTTGGCCCGGTCCAAGTGCAGCGGGAGCGGGCCCTGGCTGGTCGGAACAGCCATGTCAACCGTGCCACGACCAGGGGTGCGCCGCGGGTCAGGCGGCAGCGGAACAGAGCGCGCCGGCGGCTCGTCCGGGGTCTGTGTGTACTGGCAAGGGCCGTGTGTGGTGCGCGGCGGAGCTCCGTCGGAAGCGGTGGCGACGCTCCCTGCGCCCACGACTAACGCCACGGCCACGAATACGCTGCTCAGTGCTCGTTTCATCTCGCACGCCTCCCGATGATCGCCAGTTCCTTGAGCGGTCGCAGTCTAGGGTGTGGTCTGGTCCGCGGGAATGGTCAACGGCGGGAGGCCGGCGCGGCCGGGCCCGAGCGCGCGCCGGTAGCCCCGTACGGCCGAAGCCGGATACGCCCCCCTACCGCCGGCCGCACGAACCCTACGGAACCAGCACGATCTTGCCCCGGACCCGCCCGGTCTCGCTGAGTTCGTGCGCCTTCGCCGCCTCGGTGAGGGGGAGGGTCTCGGAGATGGTGGGCCGGATGCCGTGGCCGTCGATCAGCGCGGCGAAGTCGGTCAGTACGGAAGGGGTCGGCTCGAGGAAGAACTCCACGAAGCGCACGGCCAGTTCGGCAGCGCGGGCGGTGACCTCGGTGCGGTCGACGCCGACCCCGACCACGTCCACCAGGATGCCGCCCGGCTTGAGCGTGCCGAGGGAGCGCGGCCCGTAGTCATGGCTGATGGTGTCCAGTACGGCATCGATGTCGCGGAGCGCGCCGAAGTCCGCCACCGTGTAGTCGATCAGCTCGTCGGCGCCGAGGTCCCGCAGGTACGCGTGCTTGGCGGCGCTCGCCGTGCCGATGACGTACGCGCCCCGGGCCTTGGCGATCTGGACGGCGAGGTGCCCGACGCCGCCGGCCGCGCCGTGGATCAGCACCCGGTGGCCGGGCCCCACGTCCGCGAGGGTGATCAGGGCCTGGTAGGCGGTGAAGCCCGAGATGGGCAGGGCCGCGGCGCCGATGTGGTCGAGGGTGCGGGGCTTGGGGGCGATCCGGTCCTCGGGGACGACGACGTGGTCTGCGTGGCTGCCGTGCGGCGGCACGGTCCAGCCGTACACCTCCTCGCCCTCCGCGAAGCGGTCCACGCCCTCGCCGAGCCGTTCCACGGTGCCGCTGAACTCGTGGCCGAGGACGTAGGGCGGCGGCCCGAAGAAGTCCACCTTGCCGGCCCGGACCTTCCAGTCGGCCGGGTTCATGCCGGTGGCCCGCACCCGGACCAGCACCTCGCCGGGACCGGGCACAGGGAGGGGCGTCTCGGCGAGTTCCAGCACGCCGGAGCCGCCGATGCTCCGCTGGATGATCACACGCGTCGTCGTCATGAAGATCATTTTTGCACCGGGAGTGATTAGTTGAACAGTAAATTTGACGACGGGATGAGGAGGCCAGAGTTCCGCCCCGGCCCCGTCACCGGAGTGGACGGCACACCCGTCGGCAGGGTGCCGCCGTGACCCGGACGTGTTCGTGATCAGTCCGTTCCGGCAGGTGGTGGCGGGAGCCCGGCGGGCGTGCCGGGACCTGATGCCAGCCGACCGGGTGGGGACGGTGCACACCACGCAGGGCAAGGAAGCGGACGTCGTCATCCTCGTCCTGGGCACGGACCCGC
Organism: Streptomyces katrae; assembly: GCF_002028425.1. GTDB lineage: Bacteria > Actinomycetota > Actinomycetes > Streptomycetales > Streptomycetaceae > Streptomyces > Streptomyces katrae_A. Next base: position 203,460 of record NZ_CP020042.1, read on the forward strand.
GCCGCCCGGGCGCCCGGGCCTGGGCGGCGTCACCGCCGAACCTCCTCAACGTCGCGGTGAGCAGGGCGAAACGCCGCCTCTTCGTGATCGGCAACCTCGAGGCATGGCGCGGCCAGCGCTTCTTCAACACCTGGCGGAGTCGCTGCCGTGCCACAGGTGGCAGGCCCGGATCCGCGGGGAGGACGGCCGAAGCTGAGGCTGCGGGCGTGCGGTGGGACCGGGGCTATGGGGATCCTGAGGACGGAGACTACGTGGCGTTGGGCCTTGCAAGCAGCGTCGGCCGGATCCCCGTCAGCCGTTCAGAGCGGTCGAGGAGGTGCGGGGCCAGTTCCATGTATGGGTGTGACCCACTTCGACGAGCCCAAACTCAGGGCTGTGGGGTGCGCGCCGGCAGCAGAGCTGCGAAGGGAGTCATCGCGCCCCCGCCCAGCACACCGGTAATGCCGAATCTGTCCAGGGACTCCTGCTTCCGGGAGAACTTTCCCTCGGCGTTGTAGGAGCTGACGAACATATCCGATTCGGCTCCGTTCTCACCCAGCATTCGGACCGAGCTGATGTAGCGCGGCCGTCGTGTCACGTTGAGGAGATTATTGCTGTAGCGGAGTCTTCCGTGGTGCATGACGTAATCCGGGCAAGGACTGGGGTTGCATTCGTAGAATCGGGGGTCCTGCTGGTTCCACGAAAACGCGGGGACGGCGAATTCGGCGCCGATTTTCGCCCGATCGGCTCGCAGTAGCGAGATGCCCACACCGGTCACAATCAGATCATAATTCGCGTCCTTGGGAATCTGGACCACGGCTCTTGAGCCTCGCGTGTCGCCAGGGTAGAGCATCAGGCCGGGGGTGAGGATCGGGCCCACGTTCAGTGATTGGTATCCGATGGGGTCGACGTGCAGCTCGGTGTCGATGCTCCACTCAGCGGCCTTCCGCCACTCCTTCTGGTCGAACTTCGCTCTGTCCTTCTCAAACTCGGAGGTACGTCCGGAAACGCGGTACCCCGCTGCCAGAACGTAGGCGGGCACCGTACCGGTGTTGCGGATGGTCATCTCCACGGGCAGGTGGATCACGGGACGCACGAGGTCCGGCACCGGCTTCCCGAAGGTGGCGTCGATAGAGAAGGTGAGGTTAGCCGCAGCGGGCTGGTAGACCGTCGAGTAGGCGAAGTTTGCGATGGCCAGGATGGCGGTGGCGGTCAGACCGGCCGTGAATCTCTTCGGATGCGGGATTCCCTTCCACGGCTGCTGGGACCGCACGGCCCATAGGGCCCACAGGGTCCAGAGGGAAATTGCGAAGAACGCCGGAACGTAGCGTGTGTATTCGCGCTGCTGGAACCACAGGAAGAGGAAGACGCCCTCGGTGGCGAGTGCGATGAGCACACCGACCAGGACCAGCGCCCCGGAGTACGCCAGCGTCCGCTTGCCCCAGTAGTCGAAGACGGCTGCTGCCGCGAGGCCCTGCGCCGCGCCCGCAAAGACGAACAGGAATCCGGTGATCCGGCCGGCGAAGGTGAGCGCGCCGAGCGCGTCCACCCGGCCGACGTCGACGAGCAGAATCATGGACGACAGCAGGCCGGCGGCCATCAGCGCGATGATCCCGCGGCGGCGCCACAAACGGTCCGGCCAAGTGTCCCTGCCGCCCTCGCGCCAGGTCACTGTCGTGCGGTCGGCCAGGTCCATGTCCTTCGGGAGCCCTGCCCGGTGCAGCTGCTTGCGGAGGTCGCGGACGCTCCAGGCACTGCCGGCCGGCTCCCCGTTGACGGTCACCGCCCGTAGCCCCCGGCTGTCCGGGGGATGCACCACCACACTAGGCCTCCTCATGCAGCCAGGCTCACGGCCGCACCGCTCGGGCGCATCCGGGACTAGGCCGGGCAGCCCCGTGCCGTATGGCGGCTGACCGAAGCCTGTGGCGAGGGGCCGTGGGACGGGGGACGACGGCGTCGGTCGTCACGGTGCCGGTGGCGCCGACCGAGCCCGTCCAGCCCTGCGGACCAGAGCGGTCGCCCCTCGGGCCGGCCCGGGTGGGCCCGGCCTACCACTCGGCGTTCGTCATTGTCCGTACGCCCGCCATCTACACCCTCGCCGCCAGCGTCCGCACCCCCTGATGTTCCTCGGCCGGCGCCAGCAGACCACAGCCAGCCCTCACTTATCGTCACCGGGCCCGCCGCAGCCGGAAAGACCACAGCCCTCCTCCCCGTCGGACGCACCTGCCAACTCGCCCGCACGCGCCACAGCCCCGCCACGCAAGCCGTCGGACGCCGAGGTTCCCGCCCCATACCTCCCCGTCCCGCCGGAAGCGACCGTCAAAAAGCTCGCGGCGGAGTTCGGCCACTGCCTCTTGCATGGCTCAGACCCAGATCGCCGAGAGCGTCTGCCATATCTACAACCTGGTGGGTGTCCGCCTCGTTCTGTCGACCGCCGTAGGGGAATTCGGTTTCCCCGTGTTCCGAGCCGGCACTATCGTGGCGGGACACGAACATCTCCTGGGCTCGTCCGCCTGCGAGCCCGAAGCGGCCGAAGCCCATTGTCGGCCTGGCCCGCAACGACTGGCGTCACCGTGGGTCCAGCAGATCTGCACGAGACGGACGGGCCCTCACCGCACACCTAGAGAGCCGCATCTGCATGAGAGCCCAACGCATTCGTCCTGTACTGGTGGCGGTCACCCTGCTGGGGCTGACCGTGACGGCTTGCGGGGACCAGACGAGCGCCGCACAGCGGGAACGCCGCCACCCGTACGCCGCCGTCGAGGAGCTTCCGGAAGCCCTGGCGCCGGACGGGACCACGATCGTCGTGGGGGACCCGCGACGGATGCCGGTTCACATCTACGAGGACATGCGGTGCTCCGTCTGCAGGGAGGTCGAGGTGACGGGGGCAGGCGCTTCGCTGCTGGACATGACGCTGGGCAAGGAAGCACGGACCGAGTACACCCTGTCCTCCGCCCTGGACGACCGGCTGGGCGGCACCGGCTCGAAGAAGGCCGCCAACGCCCTGCGCGCCGCGCTGGAGCAGGGCAAGTTCACCGAGTACCGGGCCGTTCTCCTCCGGAACCAACCTGAGGAGGACAGCGACGGCTACACCGACACATTCCTGCTCGAGACGGCGTCACGAGTGGAGGGCCTGCGCGGGCCGGCGTTCGACTCTGCGGTCAAGGAGATGAAGTACGCGGACTTCGTGGAAGCGTCCGAGAAGGCGTACGAGGCCGCCGGCGCACCCATGTCACCCGCGGCGGACATCAACGGCAAGCGGTTGCCGGACACCCAGTCGCAGGTGCTGCTCACCAAGGACTTCCTCCCGGTCTGGATAGCCGGCTACCGCTGACGTCCCCACACGGTTCAGAGGCGGCCGAGGCTCATGCGAAGGCGGCCCAAGCGGGCATCCCGGGCTGCTCGCCCGTGATCCACCACCAGTTCGCCGACGCCCTCGCTCACAGCGGCCGAGGCGGACGCAAGGCCTGACCGGTCCTGCCGGGACCTCCTGTACGGCGCCGTCGCAGTCAGATCACCGGTGTGGGCCTCGGCGCTCCAGCCGCATACTCCTTGCTTGTAGTGCACGGGCCTGGAGGCGGGCGGGGTGGTCGGCGCCTTGACGGTCTTTGGGGTGTCGTCGAGATCGGCGCGAACCTCGCCAGTGGTCTCGGCGATGGCGAGTGAGGCGGGCATACGTGCCCAGGAGGTGGCTGCGACGGGGGCTTGGGCGGCGAGGAGTACCACTGCGGTCGCAGCGGCGGCCGCCAGGGCGGGTGTCGCTCGCGGGCAGTCGGGTGGGGCGCTGACACCGGCTGTCCACGCGTCGGTGACGAGGAGGTAGGCCGGCAGCAGGGCGGCCATGCAGACGACCAGCCAGACAGGGGGCCGGTGGCTGCGGCGACCGCGATCGCCGCCGGCAGCACCGTCGTCCTGCGGCGGGCTGCCAGGGTCCGCCCGCGCGGGCGGTGGGAGCGGGCTGAGTCCCTCCGTGCGGTACGCGCGGTCCTTGCGGACCTCCAGCACACTCTCGACGATGCGGTAGAAGTACCCCTGGCCGCTGTCCGGTTGCAGCCAGCGGGTCGCGCCGCCCACCGATACGACGCCGACCCGGTCGTGGGTGCGCAGGTAGGCGCGGACCAGCCCGGCAGCGGCACGGAAGGTCTCGTCGAGCGAGGAAGCGTCGGTGACCGGGTTGACTACGTCGGCGAGCACATCGAGCAGCACCACCGTGTCGGCGGTGCGCTCCGCGGCGAACGGGTGGACCTGGAGGGCGCCGCGGCGGGTGGTGGCCGGCCGGTGGATCCGCCGCTGCCGTCGGCCGCGCACGTATCGGTGCACGCCGGTGACCTCGATGCCCTCGCCGCGCTGCTCGACGGTGTGCTCGACGAGCCGTTGTGGCAGCCGGACCGGGATGGGCGTGAGGCCGGCGTGTCCGGGCAGCGGAAAGACGGCGATGTCACCGAGTTCGGCTCGCACGGTGCGCCGGGCCGACCCTCCGGGGTCGTAGACGTCGACCTCGACCGTACCGAGCGTCCAGCGGCCCCAGCGCCGCGCGGTCAGGACGAGATCGACGCGGTGCGGGCCGACTGCGAGGTGGTCGAGCCGGACCCCGTGGCCGAGGGTGACGCCGGGGTCCAGGCGGGCGGGTTCACCGTCGTAGGACAGCGTGATCCGTACCGTCACCTGCTCGCCTTCGAAGCACCGCAGCGGTTCCGCCTCGGCCTCGACCGTCACCGCGTCCGGGCGCTGCCCGCTGCGCAGGGCGAGGTGACCAGGGCGGCAGCCAGCGCGACGACGGCCAACGTGCCCAGCCGCAGGGCGCGTTCGCCGGCGCGCAGCTTGATCATGGCCGTGCTTACAGGGGTCGCGTCCTTCCAGCCGGTCAGTTCCGAGCGGTGTCCGTCCGGGGTGTACGTGATCAGGCGGCCGCGTAACCCGGTTCCATGGCCGTCCATGGAGGCGGCGACGTCATCGACCCGCAGGCCCTTGCCGTCTTTGGCCCTCGCGTCGGCGTGCACGGGGGGTGTGCGCAGAGGGCGGCGGCGAGCACCAGGGCCGCCGCCGTCACTGCGTAGATCGTCTTTCTCATGCCGGTCCAACCGGGGCGACGGGCGGGAAGGCCAGCCGGAGGCCGCGGTGACCGGTCTCGAGGCGACATCGCACTGCCGGTCGTCCTCGCCGGGTATGGCAAGAGTGTCAGGGGCCAGCCGTAGGGTTCACCGAGTGAGTGACATCTACGAGCTGACGATCGGCGTCGATTTGAAGGGCGAGATCTCCGAGCAGGAACTCGCCGAGTTGAGCTGGCATCTGGGCATCGGACCCCAACCCGTGCGCCTGTCCATAGTTACCGAGTTCCCGGTCGTAGTAGAGGACGACTCGGGGATACCGGTGATTGAGGACGACCCCTACCCACTGCTCGCCGGCCGCGGCGCGGCGTGGCGGGTGGGTGGTGTGCTCTCCTCGGAACTGGTCCCTCACGTGAACCAGCCGCGGAGCGGTTGGTCGCTGACGTCACGACAGGAGATCCATCCGGACGAGTTCGAGAGGGTGGGCGAGCTGCTGCACTGGCTGGCCACAAGGGCTCACGAGAGGCACCAGCTCAGGGAGAACGCAGTCGGGATCGGATCCCTCAGGTTTTATGAGGCGGAGGTTCCGGATGTACTTCAGGTCGAGAGCGGACAGGTCAACTGGCCGAGCTGAGCAGGACAGCGAGGGATTCGAGCACCGCGAGGACGCCTCGAAGGCTTTCTGCCTAGTACCAGTTCATCAGAGGGTGCGGCTGCTTGAGAGAGCGTTGCAACCGGGACCGCAGCCCCTCCGCCCCTGCCCCTGCCCCTGCCGCTGAGGGCTGCGTAGTGCCGTTCGTTCAGCAGGAGCTGCATGAGCGGCGGGGGCCTGGTGCTGGTGACAGGACTTCTCGACTGCGCGGCGAGGTTTTGCAGCAGGTGCCAGTGGTCGGCACATCATCCAGCGAGCCAACCCGCACGAGTCCGGACCGCCCTGCCGGAACGCCGTGGACTGGGGATTCACGGGACTCCGGTCAGGGCCGCTCTTCAGGGAGGCACATCATCAGCCGGGGGCGGGCAAGGGTGGTCAGTTGCGGGCCGTCAGCGGGGGGTTGAGGCGGGCGAAGCCCTCCTGGCGCTCGTACGGGAAGTACGGGTACGGCGCCGGGCGGTGGCTGGCGGTGTCCAGGCGGGCCATCTGCCCAGCGGTCAGCTCCCAGCCGACGGCGCCGATGTTCTGCCGCAGCTGATGCTCGTCGCGGGCCCCGACGAGGACGGTGGAGACGGTCGGGCGCCGCAGCAGCCAGTTGATGGCGACCTGAGGGATGGTCCGGCCCGTCTCCTGCGCGACCTCGTCGAGGGCGTCGACCACGTCGTACAGGTAGGCGTCCTCCACCGGCGGGCCGTAGTCGGCGGTCTCGTGGAGCCGGCTGCCGGCGGGCAGGGGGCGGCCACGGCGCAGCTTGCCGGTGAGGCGTCCCCAGCCGAGGGGGCTCCACACCATGGCGCCGACGCCCTGGTCGTGGCCGAGGGGCATCAGCTCCCATTCGTAGTCGCGGCCGACGAGGGAGTAGTAGACCTGGTGGGCCGCGTAGCGGGGGAAGCCGTGCCGGTCGGCGGCGGAGAGGGACTTCATCAGCTGCCAGCCGGCGAAGTTGGAGACGCCGACGTAGCGGACCTTGCCGGAGCCGACGAGCTGGTCGAGGGTGGACAGCACCTCCTCGACAGGGGTGGCGGCATCGAAGCCGTGCAGCTGGAAGAGGTCGATGTGGTCGGTGCCGAGGCGGCGCAGGGCGGCCTCGACCGCGCCGATCAGGCGGGAGCGCGAGGTGCCGTACTCGCCGGGGCCGTCGCCGGTGGGCAGCCCCGCCTTGGTGGAGATGAGGACCTGGTCGCGACGGCCCTTGACGGCCTGGCCGAGCACCTCCTCCGAGGCGCCCGCCGAGTAGACGTCGGCGGTGTCGAAGAGGGTGATGCCGGCGTCGAGGCAGATGTCGACGAGCCGGCGCGCCTCCTGGGCGTCCGTGCTGCCCCATGCGCCGAACACGGGGCCCCGGCCGCCGAAAGTGCCTGCGCCGAAGCCGAGGGCGGGGACCCTGAGGCCGGACGCACCGAGCTGCCTGTATTCCATGACGGACTCCCTCCACAAGCGGTAATGGAACCGCAGAACCTTTAAGGTGGTTCCAACGTAACAGGCGAACACCGCTAATGGAACCAGGGATCCGTTATGACATTTGAGAGTGATGCCCCGATGCCCATGGACGCTTCGCGGGACACGGAGGACGCAGGGGGTGCGCGGGGTGCGGGGGACGAGTCCGCCGACCCCGGGACCGTCCGCCCCGGGGGACGGACGGCCCGGGTACGGGCCGCCGTGCTGCAGGCGGCCGGGGACATGCTGGCCGAGCAGGGCGTCCACGGGCTGGACCTCGCCGAGGTCGCCCGGCGGGCCGACGTCGGCAAGACCACCGTCTACCGGCGTTGGGGCACCGTGGCCGGCCTCGTCACCGACCTGCTGACGGACATGGCCGAACAGTCACTCCCGCGCACCGACACCGGCTCGCTGGAGGGGGACCTGCTGGCCAACGCCGGGCTCGTCAGGCGCACCCTGTCCGACCCGCGCCAGGGCCCCCTGTTCAAGGCCGTCATCGCGGCCGCGGTGGGCGACACCCGGACGGCCGAGGCCCTGCACCGCTTCTACGAGATCCGGGTCGCGGAATGGGCGCCCTGCGTCCAGGAGGCCGTCGCACGGGGGGAGGTGCCGGAGGGCACCGACGCCGCCGAGGTCGTGCGGGCCGTCTCCGCCCCGCTGTACTACCGGCTGCTGACCACGGACGCCCCGCTGGACGAGGCCGCGGCCCGCCGGGCGGCCGGGGCGGCGGTGGCGGCGGCCCGTGCGGGAGCCTTCGTGCGGATTCCGTAGCGACGGCGGGTCGGCCTCGGCCACTTCCTCCCCGCCTGGATCGACGCGTCCCGGCCTCACCGGCTGGGTTTGGGCTCGAGCCGAGGAGGCAGCAGCCTGGCTGGGGCGGTGCTCCGTGGACGCGGGCTCGATCGCGAAGGACATCGCGGCGGGGGAGACGAGGGACGAGATCGAGCCGGCCGTCCCCGCGCTGTGCTGTGCTGTGCTGTGCTGTGCTGTCTGTACCTTGCGGCTGAGGTCGTGGTGACCCATCTGTCTCGTGCCTTCCGCCTCCGCCCCGGAACTGTGCACGGGTGCCGGCGGGAGCATGTAAACCTGCCCGTCCCGCCGTCATCAGACGGTACTGAGAACAAGGTCGGCGCGGTGGCGGCCCAGGGCGACGAGGCGGGCGTTGGGCTCGTCCGAGCGTGCGACCCAGGCACGCGCATACGCCGGGTCCTTGCCGTGCCGCACGTGACGGCCGATCAGCCGGTCCAGGCGCAGGTCCTCTGCCGGGTCGAGGTACCAGGCCTCGTCCAGCAGCGGCCGTACCGCGGCCCACTCCCCCACGTCGTGCAGCAGGTAGTTCCCCTCGGTGATCACCAGCGGTACGTCCGGGCAGACGGGGATACTGCCCGCGATCGGTTCCTCCAGCGAGCGGTCGAAGGCGGGCGCGTACACCGTGGACGCCTGCGGTGCGCGCAGCCGCTGTAGCAGGGCTGCGTAGCCGGCGGCGTCGAAGGTGTCGGGGGCGCCCTTGCGGTCGGCGCGACCCGTGCGGTCCAGCACGGCCTGCGCGAGGTGGAACCCGTCCATCGGGACCACGACGGCCCGCTGCGGGCCGAGCGCGTCCGCGATCCGGGCAGCCAGTGTCGACTTTCCGGCCCCCGGGGGGCCGGCGATGCCCAGCAGGCGCCGCTCACCCGTGTTGGCCAGTGCCTCCGCCCTCGTTACCGCTGCCGGTTCAGGTTCAGGTTCAGGTTCCGTCGAGCGCATCCGTCCATCCTGCCCGAGGGCGTGACGGTCCGCGGCCGCTTCGGCATGAGGAGGAGGTCTGCACCTCGGGTTCAGGTGGAGGCACAGGGTTCAGCGCGCGCGCCGTCGCGGACGTCCCCATCGGTCTGCCCCAGCGGGCGAACACGCGATCTGCCGCATTCCGGCGAAGGGGCGTGCCCCGCAATCTCCCTTCATCAGCATGGGTGTTCGTGGGGGACGAACGGTTCTGGGATCCGGTGTGGCCGACGTCGAGGGGCTGGTCATCAATGCGGTGGGCATCGCCCTGCATGCGCGGCAGCCGGCGGTGACGTGCCCCTCGTGCGACGTGACCGCGTCACGCGTACACAGCACGTGCACGCGGCGTCCGGCGGACCGCCCGTTGGGTGGGCTACGAGTGCTGCTTCGGCTGCGGGTCCGCCGCGGCCGGGCCGGCGACCGGCTCGCGGGCCACCTGCCGGTGAGGACGAGCCGGGACATGATCCCGGGTGAACTCCGGCGACTGCCGGACCCGCCGTCCGCGCACGTCACGGTGATGGGGATCGACGAGTTCGCGTTCCGGAGGGGCGCCACCTACGGCAACGTCCTCATCGACGTCGAACCACGACGGCCGGTCGATCTCCTGCCCGACCGCACCGCTGGCGCCGTTGCTGCCTGGCTCGCCGATCACCCCGGAATCAAGGTCATCTGCCGAGATCGGTGCAGCACCTTCAGCCAGGCCGCCTCCCGCGCGGCACCCGACGCGATCCAGGTGGCCGACAGGCGGCACCTGCTGCACTGACTCGCCCGTGCCGTCGAACGACCCGCCCACCAGCACCGCGTCTGCCTGCCGCGTTGATCGGCCCACCGCAGCCGATCCCCAGCCCCCGCCTGGATGACCCGCGCCCTCGATCACGGGGGCCCTCGCCGGTCCAGGGCTTCGCCGCCTTCCTTCAGAGCGACTGGGACGCCGTCGTGAACGGCCTCACCCTGCCCTGGAGCTCCGGCTCGGTCGAAGGCCAGGCCAGGCCAGGCCAGGCCACGAGGATCAAGCTGTTCAAACGGCGTCATACGGCCGAGCCTCCTTCGCGCTCTTGTGGACCCTCGTCCTCGCCCAGCCTCCGTGACCATCACGAGACATCCGCCACAGCCGTTTTGAAGAAGTCTCATCAGCAGGTGGCAGCCGTGGCCCGGGGTCGTCCGTCCGTGACCACGACCAGCCCAGCCAGGCCGCTCCGTCCCTGCCCACGGGACCACCATCAAGGCAAGCCGAATTCCCGTGGAACCCACCTGCGTGGCGTGGAATGATCTTCGGCGACTGCTGACGAAAGGGAAGGCTGAAAACGTGTACGTACCGTCATCTGCACGGGCTCTCGATGATGACGAGCGTGAGCTCGTGGAGCTGGCACGCCGCACCATAGACGCGCATACCGACGCCGGGCCCGACGAAGATGGGATCCACACGATGGGGGCCGCGGTCATGGCCGCCGACTACCGGATGTTCGCCGGCGTGAACCTCTACCACTTCACCGGGGGGCCCTGCGCCGAACTCGTGGCTCTGGGAGCTGCGCGGGCCCAGGGCGCACGCCAGATGCGCTGCATCGTTGCCGTGGGAAACCACGGGCGCGGGGTCATCGGCCCGTGCGGGCGCGATCGGCAGGTCTTCGTGGACTACTACCCCACCATGCGCGTCATCGTGCCCACGCCCGCGGGGCTGATGTCCGTGCTGGCCGCCGACCTGATGCCGCTGGCTCAGCGATGGACCCCGGAGGCGGGCATGAACGGTCTCGACCCCTTGCTCTACCAAGACCCCGAGACGGCCGGTCCCCCGGTCATCCGGTTCAACCCCCGCTACCTTGAAGACGTCCGCTCTGGCGCCAAGACCAAGACCACCCGCTTCCGGGACCCTGCCCAGCTCGGGCCGGCACGGCTGGTGTTTGAAAGCGACCCCGAAGTCGTCCTGCCGGCAGAGGTGACCGGCGTCAGGCACTGCCTGGTCAGCGACCTCACCAACCAGGACGCCCAAGCCGAGGGGCTGACGACAGCAACCGAACTCCGGGAAGCCCTCAAGGGTCACTACCCAGATCTGGCGGGAACCGACGAAGTCGACGTGATCAGCTTCCAGATCAACGACAAGACAGGAGGGGCTTGAACCGCGGAAGCACCTCGAATTTCCCCACCTGCCGCTCAGGTTCTGGTCAGACTTGCTCACTTGGCTTCCCCACGCTGGACCAGGCAGTGGGTTCACCGATGGTGAGAGCGGAGGCCGCCGCTGAGCGGGTTGGCGAGGAGAGCAACCACCTGTGGCCTACCTGACAAATGATCACCGGGCGGGTCCGGCTCGCTGGATACGGAGAGCGAGCCGGACGGCGGTTGCCCGGCTGTCGATGTACTCGTCTCTGATCGTGTGGGGGCCGTGAGTTAGAGCTCTGACCGGGTCCCCCGCTACGTTCCTATTCCTCCGGCTCCCAGGCGCGGAGCAGGTCGAGCAGCCCTGCGTCTCCGTCAACGCGCAAGGAGTGGGCCGGGATGCGGTCGTACAGGTAGAGGACCAACTCACCGGCCGTGCCATGGATGGAGACGCCGGCTGCGTCCGAGTCCTCGCCGGTCGCGGCGGTGGGCGCGGGGATGCGGGTGGAGCGGGCGCCGTCGCCGTCGGCCGTGAGGCGCCAGGAGGGGCCCTCAGCGGTGTGGAAGTCGAAGACGGCGGGCTTGTGCGGCCAGGCGCTGGGCGTCGCGACGCAGGTGAACAGGAACTCCTCCACGCCGTCGAGTGCCACCTCGACCGGCAGGGGCTGCGGGGTGCCCCCGGCGAGCTGGGCGTCGTACGTGTGCACCGCGGTCTCCTGGGCCCGGTGCCGGGCGACTCCGCCGGCGGTCCGCGGCGTCTGCAGGGCACTCCACCACGCCCAGCAACCGCTCTCCGGTCCCGCCTCGCGCAGGGCGCTCAGCAGAAGCTGCGTCGACGCGGCCAGCCAGCCCAGCAGGGCCTCACGCTCCCGCGGCACTTCCAGAGCGGCGCGCGCAGCGGTGGCCTCGGCCGGGGGAGCGTCGGCAGGCCCCGCGCCGACGATGGCGGCCCAGAATCGGTCTCCCCCGCCCAGGTGCTTCACCAGATCGAACAGCGTCCACTCGGGGCAGGTCGGCACCGGTGCGTCGAGACTGGGCGCGGCGGCGACCGCGGCGCGGAAGGCGGTCGACCGTTCATCGATCAGTCGCAGCAGGTCAGGGAACTCAAGATTCTTTTCCACGCCGGATGTCTATCACCGAACTCCGGTGATCGGACAGCGATTTCCGCAGTCGCCGTCCGATGGGCCATTGCGGACGCCCTCGCCTCCCACCGCTCGGGGGACAAGCCGCGCACTGCTGCGAGGACGCTGGTGGTGGCGGTACGCCGGGCGCCGTGCCCGTGGGTGCTCTGGCCTCGCCGCGCGGCCTGGCGCCTCGCCGGCGCAGTGCTCGTAGTACGCCCGTTCACCGCCCCGATTCTCTGACGCGAGGCACTGGGGCCGCATTCTGATCGGTCCTGTCGACGCTCTCCCGTTCTGATGGGGGCAAGGCAGTGCCATGACTGCTCAGAGAACCGGAGGCCGGCCCAGCCGCGTCATACGCCACACCGTCCGCCACCTCATCGGCTTGCGCGGGCCGCATGAAGTCCGTACTCCCTCCATGAACCCACCGCACCACGCCTTCAGGCCGGTCAGGGATCGGATGCGGGCGAGGGTGAGTAGGATCCACACACCGAGATAGACCGGGACCAAGGCAAGCGGGAGTCGGCGTCGGGCAAGCCAGACCCGGTTTCGGGCGGTGAACCGGTAGTACACCGCATGCCTGGCTGGTGAGGTCTTGGGGTACTGGAGGACGAGCTTGGGTTCGTAGAGGATCTTCCGCCCGGCATCGAGTGCTCGCCAGGCGAGGTCTGTCTCTTCATGTCCGAAAAAGAACTCCGCCGGCCACAGGCCGATCTCGTTGAGCATCGGAACCGAGAAGGCATGGCCACCGCCGAGGAAAGCAGTCACCAAGCCGCGGCGCATCGGATCGTCGGCACGCAGCCGGGGTACCCAGCGCCGCTCCGTGTGTCCGTGCTCGTCAGCGACACGGAACCCCACGATTCCCAGCTTGGGGTCCGAGGCGAACAGCTGCCCGACCGTGCGGAACACGTCGTCGGCAATGAGCAGCCCGTCGTCGTCCAGCTCGATGACGACGTCGACCTCACCCGACTCGCACAGGGCCTTCAGGCCGACATTGCGGCCTCCGGGACAGCCGAGGTTCTCCTCAAGCGGGATCTTGGTGACGTCAGCCGAGACATCGGTGAGAGGGGTCGCGTTGCCCACCAGCACCACTCGCGCCGCAGGAACATCCTGCTTCTCCACAGAAGCGAGCAAGGCGTCCAGTTCCCGCGGGCGAGTGCCCATGGTCACGATGACGACCCCGATGCGCGGCAACGTCATAGCGGCAAACTCCAGTCGTCGGCGAGTGCCGATGCTAGCGTCGCTCAGCGTGGCCCACCACGTGCTGCTCCAGGCCACACACCAGGTCAGCCGTTCCGAGGCCAGAAAATTCGGGGAGACCGACCTGGCCTGGCGGGCCATCGGCCACGGCTGGGACATCCTGTACGAGCCGCGGCTGGTCCTCCAGCACCCGCGGACGTCCCCGGCCCGGCACGCGGTCCACCACCGGATGACGGCCCGCAACCGGGTCTGGCCGGCGCCTGCGGCGCCCGATGCGCCGGCGGACGGTCTGGCGACTGACCCGGCCGGGCCGATCCCCGTCGTCCAGTCGCGCTGCGCGGTGCGGCGGGTGAGCCTATGGACCTGGCGGTCTCCTCCGGCTCCCACTGCGTATCCACGGGCCTGCATATAGCGGAAGAAGCGAGACCGCTCCCTGTCCGCGACTGCCGCCTCCTGGGCAATGTGAGTGAACGACGGCGGTATCCCGGCGACTTGTCCGCCGAACGCCAGGACCTCAGCCAAAGCTCAGGGCAACGCTTTTCGTAAACCGCCATTCGGCTGATATCTCCCCGGCTTCGGACGTGTGCCCGCAGGATCGGGCCGCCGCTCGGTGAAGCTCGATGGGTCCGGCGGCCATGGAGCCGGAGTGGTTCCAAGCCGCTGCCCCCAAACGGAAGGTCAGCCGCAACCATGCTCATCAAACAGCTCGCGCTCGTACCCGAGACCAAGACCAACCAGATCAGTCCTTCACAGCTCAACCGCGTCGCCGCCGCGCTCCAGAAACAGGCGAGTCGCGACTTCGCACCGCTGTGGCAAGTGAATGCGACAGTGGACGCCTTCGACAGACTGGAGGACGTTCCCGTCGGGTACTGGCCGCTGATCGTGGTCGACGACGTGCCCGGCGCGGCAGGGTTCCACACGGACGAGAACGGACAGCCGTACTCCCTGATCGAGTTCAGCGACAGCTGGTCGCTGACCGCGAGCCACGAGATGCTGGAAATGCTGGCCGACACCTTCGGGAACCGTGTCGTGTCCGGCAAGTCTCCCCACCCCGACCAGGGACAGGTCGAGTTCCTCGTGGAGGTCGCCGACCCCTCGGAGGCCGAGGAGTTCGGCTACACCGTCAACGGCCAGCTCGTCTCCGACTTCTTCACCCCCCGCTTCTACGATCCGGTCACCGTCGCAGGGGTGCGCTACAGCTTCGGCGGTCACATCAAGGCGCCCCGGACGATCCTGCGCGGCGGGTACATCAGCTGGCGGGACCCGGTCAAGGACGAGTGGTGGCAGCAGACGTGGTTCGAGGGCAAGGAGCCGACGTTCCGCAAACTCGGCAAACTGTCGGGCGGCGGCAGCATCCGCGAGGCCATCGACGCACAGACCAAGACCGTCAGCCGCCTGGCCGCCAGCGGTCCCTCCTCGAAGCCCTACCTGGCCGCGCGGACCCTCACAGCCCGCGTCGACGAGTCCACCAGCGCCCGGGCCGACGAATGGCGCGCCCAGATCGAGCGGCTGAAGGGGGCGAACCCGGCGGCCAATGCCTTCAAAGCCACGGCGAAGGAGAAGGGGAAGGGCAAGGGGAAGGGCAAAGGGAAGTAAGGCGAGGTTTGGAGGACAATCGTCACCGTACCGCCTCAGCCCGCCTGACAGGGAGACTGTCGTGAGTGAGGACGCCCAGCAGCGCAAGGAGCGCGCGAATCGCCTGCGTGAGAAGATCCAGCGGCCCGAGGCCAAGCCCGAGCCGCCGGAGCGGGAGAGCCTGAAGGAGGGCGTCGAGCGTCGTATGCGGGAGCTCGACGAAGCCGAACGCGAAGATCGCCGGAACCGCCAGGGTGACGACGATCGCCCCGCTTCCCGGAGCGAAGACGGCAAGCCCTGATACCACCGGGACGCGCCCGGTCGGAGTAGTGCCCGACCGGGCGCGCGGGCGCGCCCTTGAGGCCGGGCTCAGTCGGCAGGCGCCGGCCGAGGACGTCGAAGCGTGCACTCGCTCTCCGGTGGGCACGGCCCTCGGGGTGCCGGACTGACCGGCCCGTCGCAGGCTGGATGCATGGCCGACCAAACGGAGATCGTCGTTCACCCCGTATCGCCGAAGGGCGGCCGGAAGGTCACCGCACACGTCCTCGGCGTCGACGCCGACCTCGGCCGCGCGTTCAACCTCGGGGACGTGTCCGAATTCCTGCGGCGGGCCGGCTTCGAGGACGTGGACCTGTCAGAGGAAGGGCCGATCCGGTGGCAGGGCGGGGGGCCCGGGGTGTGGAGCGCCGGCGCCTGAGCCCCGGCGCGCCACGTCGCTCGTCGGGAGGGTCGGGAGAGTCGGGAGAGTCCCGCTCCATGCCAGGGGGCCCAGGATCAGCCTCGCAGGCGGCCTGCCTAGATCTGGATCTCGGCGTCGCTCATTCGTTCGAGGTTCCAGCGGGCCATGATCTCGGCAACAGCGGGGTACCGCTCAAGGAGCTCTTCGTTACTCAGTTCCACCTCAGCTCGCGCCGGCACCGTGCAGACGGCGGTGCGGCTCGGCACGGTCATCTCTCTCGTGCGGAACTTGCTCACGGGACCTCCAGCGCTCGCGTAGCTGAGGCGATCACGATCCGCCCGACCTGATGCCCGCGTCAACCCTTCCGGAGGAATTCATTCCGAGGAGCGCATAACGTTCCCCGGGCGCTGCGCGCCCGCGTGCGGTCGGGGCCGACCCTCAGCCGTTGCCGCCCGGTAGACAGCGGGGGCGCGGGTGCCCAGGAGGCGGGCCGGAGTGCCGCCGACGATGCCGTAGGCCGGGGCGTCCTCGACGACCACGGAGCCGGCCGCGGCGATCGCGCCGCGGCCGATGCGGACTCCGGGCATGACTGTCGCGCCGTGACCGAACCAGACGTCGTGACTTCGGTCGGCATGGCTGCGGCGGGGCCGCCGGGGAGTCGGTGGACGGCGGTGTCGATCGCTGCCGGCCAGGGGCTGGACTTCGTGCGTGGCGGGTGACGGAGGCGGTAGTTCCATCCTCTCCTATGATCTGATCAACTCCCGGTGCCCCACGCGATGGTGGGTACGCCCGGGAGCTTCCACAAGGAGAGGCAACGGGGATTTGGCATTCATAGGCAAGTACCGGAAAACACTGATAGCCGCCTGTGCCGTGGCGGCGGTCGCGGGCGGCGGGCTCCTCACCCCCACCGCGTTCGGTACCGAGGACACCGACAGCGGGGCGGAAGCCGCCGAGACGGTCACGATCCCGCCGGTCGAGGACGCGTTGGACGCCCACGCGGCGGACTCCGCCACCTCCACGAGCGACAACACGGCCTTCAAGGACGGCGTGTTGACGCTCGGCGACACGGCGGCGGCCGTACCGCGCTCGGGCGTCGCCGCGGCCGGCACCACCAACCCGCCGTCGGGCGAGGGGTGGAAGCTGAGCGGCGCCACCAAGTGGCTGACGACCGGCTACACGATCAAGTTCTACGACCAGAAGTCCGCGGACTGGCTGGCCCCTTACGCGAAGGCCACCGCCGCCGACCTCCAGCGGATCACCACGCTGCCGGTCACCGTCGACACCCAACCCGTGGGCTGGGAACACGTCCGGCTCAAGGGCGAGGTGATCGTCGGCGTGCTGCACCGCCCGTGCGTGCCGCCCGCCGGCGAGGGCAGCATGGGCAGCACCGGCTGGAAGGTGGTCCGCGACGGCTCCGGGACCGCCAACCTCAGCTGCGGCTTCACCAATTCCTCCGTGCCGGAGACGGTGACCAGCGGACACGCCTACATCGACGACTCGTTCTTCACGGCGCAGGGCAAGCCCACGGCCGCGATGGGCGAGACGTACATGAGGAACCACATCAGCCACGAGATCGGTCACACGCTCGGCCTCACCCACGCCAACCGCAGCCTGACCAAGGGCGACTGCGTCAAGGGCACCGACTCCGGGGAGTTCCCGGTCATGTGCTCGCCGACGTACGCGTACCAGGACAAGCGGGCGGGTACGTACGTCCAGCAGTTCGACGTGCAGGGGCTGCGGCTGCTCGCCGCCGGGGCCGGGGCCGCGCTGCCCCCGCAGGGCAAGGTGACGGGCCTGGGCGGCAAGTGCCTGGACGTCAAGGGCGGCAAGGCGGCCAACGGCACGCAGATCCAGCTGTACACCTGCAACGGCTCGGTCGCCCAGTCGTGGATCCTCGGGAAGGACGGCACGTTCCGCGCGCTGGGCAAGTGCCTGGACGACTCGCGCGACCTGACCGCCAACGGCAACAAGATCCAGCTCTACGACTGCAACGGCACGTCCGCGCAGCGGTGGACGGTCAACGCCAAGGGTCAGATCGTGCACGTTGCCTCCGGCAAGGTACTGGACGTGACCGGCGGCAAGACCGACAACGGCACGGCGGTGCAGCTTTACGCGGCGGGCGGCGACAAGCGCCAGGTCTGGGTCGCGCCGAAGTAGGCGGCGTCCGGGCCGGACGTTCGCGCGGGCGCCTTCGGTCGCGTCCGCGCGGGCGCCTCGCAGCACCGCCCACGGCCCGGGGGGTCCCCGTGACGGACGGCTACGGGCCGGGAACGGATCGGTGCCGCTCGGGAGCGCCGGTGATCGTCATGAAGTAGGTCGCCGGTGTCTCCCTTGGCACGGCCCTCAAGCGCGGCGGGCCCCTGTGGCGCGGACCGCCGGCATGCGCGTGGCCGGTGGTCGCCGTGACCGAAGCACTGGCGAACGCCTCGCCCAGGGTCCCTGGGACCGGGCCCTGAACTGGTTCAGGTCCTCGTATCCGCTGCTCGGGGGCTCCCCGGGCGGCCGGTCCCGCGGGCTGCGGGATCACCGCCCGGATGGCCCGTCGTCGCAGGCGAGGGCGGCTCATCTTCCGGGCCGAGCCGGCCCGGCCGGTGTGAAGGCAGAGCACCGGCCGGACGGCCCTCGCCCGCCGGGGCGGCAGGGTGAAAGCCCATGACGGCACCACCGCCGGGGCGCACCCCACCGCTCGGCGCGCTCGCCCCGCGGCCCCGCCGTAGGCTGGACGTACACGCGTACGGCGAGCGCCCGCGCCTGCTCGCGGCGCGTCAGTTCGCTTCCGATTCAACCAACTCGGGGACCCGACTCCTTTACGGAAGGAGACCCCGATGACCGCCAAGAAGCGTACGTCCGCCGCCTCCGGGGCCGCCGCCAGGGCGGACGGGCAGGAACAGCTCATCGCCTCGGCCAAGCAGTACATCCGTACCCACGGGTCCGGATACCTCAAGGACCCCAACATCTCCTCGATCGGCATCGGCTACCGGGAGACGAAGGGGCGGCGGACCAAGGAACTCACCCTCCAGTTCACCGTCGACACCAAGGTGACCCCGGAGGGCCTGGCCCCGCTGAACACCACGCCCATCCCCCCTGTCATCGACCTCGGCGGCGGCCGGACCCTGCGCACCGACGTGATCGAACGCAGCTACCAGCCGCACTTCCTCGTCGTCCCCGAGGCACAGACCCCGGAGCGGCAAAAGCGCGTCGACCCGGTCCGCCCCGGAGTGAGCGTCGGCAGCGTCCGCCTGCACGCCGGCACCCTGGGCTGCATCGTCTTCGACAAGAACGACGGCGCCACCTGTCTGCTCAGCAACTGGCACGTGCTGAACGGCCGCGAGGGCACGGCCGGTGACGAGGTCGTCCAGCCGGGCACGGACGACGACAGCCGGTTCGCCGCCAACCGCGTCGGCGTGCTGCGGCGCGCCCACCTCGGCACCGCGGGCGACTGCGCCGTCTCGACCATCACCGAACGCGGCGTCGACACCGACATCCTCGGCCTCGGCGTCACACCGAAACAGCTCGGCGAGCCCCATATCGACGACAAGGTCGTCAAGTCCGGCCGCACCACCGGCGTCACGCACGGCATCGTCACCCGCCCCTTCGCCAAGGTCCGCGTCCCCTACGGCCCGCCGGTCGGGACCAAGGAGATCGAGTGCTTCGAGATCGGCCCGGACCCCCGCCACGTGGCACCCGGCGGGGAGATCAGCACGCACGGCGACTCCGGCTCGGCCTGGATGTTCAAGACGCGGTCCGGCAGGCCCTCGGACGTACTGGCCGGCCTGCACTTCGGCGGCGAGGACGAGTCCGACCCCGTGGACCGGGCGCTGGCCTGCTTCCCGCGCGCGGTCTTCGAACAGCTGAAGGTCACCCTGGATCCCCCGGCCGCGGCCTCCCTGGAGTCCTTGACCGCCGGGTACGACCCGGGGTTCCTCTCCGTGCCGGTGCCCACCCCGTCGCTCAACCCCTCGATCAAGGGCACCGCCGTACGGATCGGCGGCTCCGAGGTGATCCCGTACACCCACTTCTCGCTGGCGCTGAGCAAGCCGCGGCGCTTCGCGATCTGGGTGGCGTGGAACATCGACGGCGGCGCCCTCAAGGCCCTCAACCGCAAGGGGATCGACTTCGTCAAGGACCCGCGCGTGCCGGCGGAGGACCAGGTCGACAACGCGCTGTACAAGGGCGCCGCCAACCGGCTCGACCGCGGCCACATCGCCCGCCGCGCCGACCTCTGCTGGGGCCCGCTGCCGGAGGCCCAGAAGGCCAACCACGACTCGTTCTTCTACACCAACATCACTCCGCAGATGGACGACTTCAACCAGAGCAAGCGCAACGGCCTCTGGGGGAGGCTGGAGGACGCGGTGTTCGCCGACGTCGACGTCGAGGACCTCAAGGTGAGCGTCTTCGGCGGGCCGGTCTTCCAGGACGACGACCGGGAGTTCCGCGGAGTGCGGATCCCCCGCGCGTTCTGGAAGATCATCGTCTTCTCCGAACAGGGCACGTTCAAGGCCAAGGCGTTCCTGCTGGCGCAGAACCTGGTCCTGCCCGAATCCCTCGAACTGGACGAGTTCCGCGTGTTCCAGGTCAAGGTCGCCGAGATACAGGAGCAGGCCCACATCCGCTTCCCCACCGTGATGAACGAGGCGGACACCTTCGTGGTGCCCGAGTCGCTGCAGGAGCGGACGCCACTGGAGAGCCTGGCGGATATCGACTGGAGCTAGCCGTGCTGTGATCGCCGATCCACCGCTCCACCTCGGTCACAGGTCGGGCAGGAGGAGCCAGACTTCGGAGAAGGCAAGGCCGTGCTGGTGGGTCACCGCCCCGCACTGGCAGCCCAACGAGATCAGGCGCCAGTCGCAGGTCACCGTCCACGGGCCGGCCTTGCCCTCGCATGCCGGGCAACCGATGGTCTCGGCCGTCCACACGTCGGGAGAGGGTCTGCCGTAACGCCGGAAGCGGCCCGTGTACGGGACGTGCCAGGGCTCGACCGGGGGCGTGAGCGGGACGGTCCCGGGTGGGCTCGCCGAGGCCAGCGCGGCGAAGAGTGCGATCAGGTCGGGGAGCAGGGCCTCGCCCGCTTCTGTCGGGGGCACGGCCGGGCCGTCCGCTGTGCCCAACGGGGTCCCGTATTTGGGGGCCGCCGCTGCGGGCGGCGGGTTCGGGGTGGTGTGCCACGGGAGGAAGGCCCGGGCGACGGCGGCCAGGAGGGCGGCTGCGGGCGGGCTGACTGCGCCTGCGTCGAGGTGGTGGAGGGTGGTCCGCAGGATGCGTTGGAGGCGCCGGTCCCGGTCCGTGGCCAGTGTCCGTGTGGTCGCTGCCTGCCGGGTCGGGAGCGGTGCCGTGAGGCGGGCCAGGACGCGTGCCGCTGCTTCGGAGTCCGCCGCGGCAGGGCGCCACTCCCCGGCGGCCAGGAGCTGCCGTGCCCGCCCGGCCTCACGGGTCAGGGCGCGCGTCTGCAACGGCTGCCGGCCGGAGCCTGCCGTGTGAGTCTGGTGCCCGCTCGTCATGGCCCCCCCTGTCCCCTTCCCCCGTTCGCTGCTGCGACGTATCCCGCCCCCTACGAGCGACCGAGGCTAACCGATCCAGATGACGTCCAGGACCGACAGGTGCCGGGTGAGGCGGTTGACCACGTAGACGACGGACAGCTGCCCTACCGATGCGGCGCGGACGTCCTCGCCTTCGGGGTCGCCGGTGTTCCACTGCGGCCAGCCCCACGGGGATCGCGCCGCGATGTCCAGGACGTCGCGGACCATCTCCTTGGCGGGCCCGGGCAGCTCGGTGATCACCTTCGCGGCCTGCGGTGACAGGCGTACCGCCCAGGGCCGGCCGGTCACCGGCGTACGCCCAGGACGTCGTCGAGGGCCAGGAAGCCGGTCTCGTCGCGGCCGGAGTCGAAGTAGGCGTCGACGGCCGGGGCCGCGGCGAGACGCAGCTGCCAGGTACGTACGACGTCGTGGAGCGGGGTGAGGCTGTAGGTGTGGCGGGAGTCCTCCAGGGCCTTGGCCCAGTCCCGCTCGAACGCCGGCACCCAGGTCTCGGCACGGCGCTCCTCGCGCAGGCGGGCGAGGAGTTGGGCGGCCGCAGCAGGGGCGGGTGGCGGTACGGGGATCCCCTCGGGCTGCGCGCTCACGCTCTCCTCCTCCATGACGTCCTACCGCCACGGTATCCCCCACCCGCAGGTGCCGGCACGGAAGTTCGCGTGGCTGAATGCTGGTGGTGATCAAGCCTCGCGGTGTAGGCGCGGGAGGTAGGGGCTGAAGTGGTCGGCGACGGTCTGCGCGGTCGCGGCGGCGTCGCGGGAACCGTCGACTTCGATCACGCGGATGCCGAGCTGGTGGGCGGTGCGGACGGCGTCCTGTGCGACGAGGTGATCCCGAGCGAGGCGGTTGGCCTGGGCGCGGAGCGGATCGCTGACGCGGTGCCCGAGCGAGGCGGCTCGGGGTAGTTCGCGGAGCTGGTGACGGCGGAACTCCGGCGTGGGCACCATGACGACCATCCGGCGCGGGGAGTCGATGAGGGGTGCGACCAGTTCAGGACGCAGTCCCCAGCCCTCGGCGATGATCGGGTGGCCCGAGACGAGTGCGCGCAGGTCGTCCAGGGCCCACTCGAACCGGGCCGGGAAGCCGGCCAGGGTTTCGGTGGCCATCTCTTGCGGGGTGGAGTGGACCCACACCTTGTCGAGGTCTGGTTCGGTGGCGGGCTCGCCGAGGCTGAGGCGACGGGCGATCCGGCGGTCGTTGTGACCGCGGGCGTCGTGGTAGTCGTAGTGATAGGCGGTGACGCCGTACTGGACAGCCAGGAGCCGGGCCACGGTCGACTTTCCGGCCCATTGGCCGCCGCCGATCCACAGGGCGCGGTGCAACGTGTCGAAGGGATCCCGGATTCCGCTGTCCGCGAGGGAGTCGTGGCCGGTCATCTGCTGTCCTCCTGCGTTGAGGTGCGGCGGCTGACTTCGGCAGCATAGGTCGCGCCTCCTGCCGGGAGCACCCGTCCCCCGGACCGTCGGACACGGCCCCCTCGGAGGGGAGATGGCGGGCGGCTACGCCTCCGGGGTGTCGGGGCGGAGGTCTCTGGCCTTGGTGCCGAGGTGGTAGCCGAGCGCGCGGTAGGCGTCGAACTGGGCGTGGTCGAACCACTGGTCGAAGGTGGCCTGGCGGGGGAAGGCCGGCTCGCGCAGGGCGTAGCTCAGCAGGTCCTCCGGCATGTCGGGGGTCAGGGTGGCCTTCACGAAGATGATCGTCCCCTTCGTGGCCTTGGGTGTGCCCGGCGAGAACTCGACCTCCTCCGGGTACTCGATCGTGCCGCGCACCACGCAGGTGGCGGAGAAGCGGGCGTTCAGGGCGGCCATCGGCGCCTCGGGCGCGAGGGGTTTCCCGCTGCCGGGTACCAGGTCCAGCAGGTTGCGGCCCGGCTCCCTGTTGAACGTGATCTTCACCCCGAGGTCCTCGTAGGCGAGGGTCACGGCCTGGGCGAGGGTAGTGGCCAGGGGCGGGGTGTCCCCGGAGGCGTCGATGACGTAGACGGTCCGGCAGCGGAGCCTCAGCATCTCGACCAGGCCGAGGTTGTCGAAGTGGCCGCCGTCGGTGCACAGCAGCAGGGGCGTGGTGTCCGAGAACCAGCCCACCAGTTCCTGGAGCTGGTACCGCAGCCGCCGTACCCGGGGCAGCCGCGGCATGATCCGGTCGGGTCCGTACTTCGCCAGTTCCGCGATGTAGAGGGGGTTCGGAACCCAGGTGCCCAACCGTACGTTGGACAGGGCGAGCAACCGCTCCATGAACATCGTCTGGGAGCCCATCGCCGAGGCGAAGGCCGCTCCTGACACGGCGACGGCGGACTGCACGGTCAGGTCGCGCCCGATCAGCTCCGGGGCCGTCGCCTGGAGGGTTTCGGTGCGGACCCAGCCGGTGTCGGGGCCACCGCAGTAGTCGGACGCGAAGGTGAAGGGCACGGCCGGGCGCCCGGGCGCGGTCCGGTTGCGCAGCGAGACGGCCGCCGAAGCGGCGAAGATGACCTGGGGGAAGCCGTCCACCCGCTGTGCGTAGGGGTGCAGCGGGGTCGGCTCGTGGTTGTAGTCGTACGGCAGGGCGCCCACCGAGCCGCCCTTCAGCACCGCGCGGCGGACGGCGAAGGCACCTGCCAGCCGTTGGCGGTAGAAGGGGTGAAGGCTGAAGGTGGTCTGGTCGATCACGAGCGACAGCACGATCAGGGCGATCGGGATCCCGGCCTTCCACCAGATGTTCCACGTGCCCGCGTAGACGGCCGTCCAGGTCATCAGGGCGAGGTAGAAGAAGGCGACCAGGAACAGCACCAGCCAGCACACCGCGGCTTTCACCCAGCCGCCGCCGACCTGGACCACGAGGGAGGGCCCGCCGCCCTTGCGGAGCGGGCCGGTCAGTTCGCCGCCGGGCGTCAGCTGCCTCACCGTCTTGTGCACGACGGTGAACCAGGTGCCGACGGCGGTCGCGGCCCCGGTGAGCGCGGCGAGCACGGACAGCCCCCTGCCGTCGCTGTACACCACCCCCTGCTCGTGTGCGAGCCAGGCGAAGAACCAGATCACCGCAGGGAGGACGATGGAGAGCAAGGCGACCACCAGGGCCATCCACACGATCGCCTTCACGACGCTGCGCAGCCAGGCGGGGCGGGACGCCTTGGTCCAGGATCCGCCGAAGGCGAAGGCCACCGACACCAGGCCGGCCAGGCCGAACAGGACGAGGACGGGCTGCCAGGCGTTCGGGTACAGGTGGAAGGGCGGCAGGAAGGTCTCCGGCGGACCGGGACACACCGGGAGCGCCGGGTTCTGGCAGGTCGGTACGAACACCTTCGGCCGTGGGACGAAGCGGTGGAGGTCGGTCAGCGGCAGCCGCGAGTAGAACGCGTTCAGGCACTGGCCCACGACGGTGAAGAGCAGGGCCAGCATGCCGAAGGAGACGGCCATCCCCCGCAGCACCGCCCCGGCGGCGTGCACCCTCTCCTTGGGGGCGTCCGCCAGGTACTTCGCGTGGCGGCGGACGTGGTCCTCCTCCGGGCTGCCCGGCGCGAAGGCGTCCGCGGGCCGTGCGAGGCCGGGCCGGGGTACCGAAGGGTTCCCCTCGGCATCGACGAACCGGGCGTCGGTCAGGGCAAGTTGGAAGGCGCCGGCCGTGTACCCGCCGCCGGACACCGACACCAGGTAGTCGGCCTCGAGCAGTTCGGCGCGCAGCGCCTGCAGGGCGCCGAGGGCCACCGACGCCGACCGGATGCCGCCGCCGGAGACGCAGAAGCCGAGCTCCCCGGGTTTGCGGGAGGGCGGCTGGTAACGGCGGTTGCGCCAGTGGGCCGACGCGCTGTCCGGCGGGTCTGCGGCGAGGTGTGGCCTGGCCGGGTCGGGTGCGGTCCACTCGGACAGGGGTTCCCAGTCGTGGGGCGCGGCGGGCGGGAGGATCACGTCCGGCAGGCCGGTCCGGTCCGCGGCGGGCTGATCGGCGTACTCCACGACGGGACGGGGGCGGTCTTCGGTCGTTCCCCTCACCAGGGAGGGGGCCAGCACGCGGCGGGAGCAGAGGGTGACGACGGTCAGGAGGGCGGCTGCCACCAGCGGGATGACCAGCGCCCATTTCAGCTGGGCGAAGTGGCTCGCCCACTGCAGGTTCCGCTCCAGATCATGCTCGGGGCCTCCGCTGAGGAGGGCGGCCCGGGGCGGTACGGGACCGTTCGGGTCGGCCTTGATCCGGTTGAGGGCCTGCCAGAGGAAGACGTTCTCCACGCAGTCCGCCGCCACCGCCACGGGGGTGAGGAAGAGGGCTCGAAGGGCCCACAGCCGCGTGGCCTTGCGGTAGAGCAGCAGGTGCCCGAGCCCGAACGCCCCCGCGAGGGCGGCCGCATAGCCGGGGATGAACCAGCGCCAGTCCAGCACGAGCCCGTCCTGGAAGAGGCCGGCACCGCCTCCGGCCTTCACGATGGCGCGGGCCCGTGCGGGGGTCGCCGCGAACTGCAGCAGCAGCTCGCCGTCCCCCGAGGGCCTGGCCCCGAACGGCGGAGCCGCCCCGTACCAGAGGACCATCGAGAGACCGGCGGCGAGCCCGAACAGGCACAGCCCCACCGCCCAGCCTGGCACTTCTCGCAGTTTCAACTGCGCCTGAGCATTCGGCATGCACGCAGAGTAACGGCGTGATTGCTTCTGGTGTCGTTACGGGCGGTGGTCGTGGGGGAACAGGACCCGCTCGGCCCCGTGCAGGCCTGAGGCGCGCCGCGGGCGCGGGCGCAGGACACCGCTGTCTCCTTCCCGCGGCGGCCGTCTCCGGCCTTGCCGGGTCACGGGGCGGGAGGGGGGCCTTCCGTGGGCCGGCCGCCCTGGTCGTCGGTCAGGCGGGCCCTCCAGTCGCCGACGTCTGCGTCGGGGATGGAGGCCAGGCGGGCGATCTCCGCGTCCCCGCGGCCGTCGGACCAGGCCAGGATGCGCGTCACGGTGCGGTTACGTGCGGCGCGGAAGTCCTTGAGCATGTTCTCGAGGCGTTCGACCTCCTCGCCCTCGTGGACGAGTTGCCGGTCGACGGCGGAGCGTTCCTCGTCGCGCAGCCGCCGCAGATGGGCGGCCAGGCCCGTCAAGGCCAGCCCGTGTTCGTGCGCGGCGTTCTGGAACCTTTCGGCCAGGGCCGCCAGCGCGCAGTCGGGGACGTCGGCGAGGGTGGCTCCGAGGGGCTTGGCCGCCTCCCACGTGTCCCGCCCGGCCTCTGTCGTCTCCAGCCAGGCGCGGGCGTCCGTCGGGGTACGGTCGCCGCAGGCCCGTGCCCGGTAGGCGTACAGGGCGGCACGGTGGCCGTAGAAGGTGAAACCGTCCTCCATCTGCCGGCCTGCGGCGCGGCACACCCGGCCGGGTACGCCGCCGTAGCCGTCCTGGGGACTGTAGTCGGCGTAGGCGTCGAGTTCGGCGTCCGTGGCCAGGCCCCAGGAAGGGTCGCACAGCTCGGGGTTGGCGGCCAGGAAGGCGCCGACCTCGATGCGCCAGGCCGGGACCGGGGTCATGCGGGGCCTGGGCCAGAGGAGTTTCCCGGAGGGGTCGAAGGCGGGGGTCGCGGCCTGCTCGATGTCGTCCCACGCGGTGGCCGCCTCGGCCGACCACTCCAGCTCGCCTTCGGGGCCTGTCCGGTGGACCGAGTCCACGAGCCGCTGCACGGCTGGCAGTACGCGCAGGGCGAGCGCGTGCAGTTCGTCGGCGGTGAAGAAGTGCCAGGTGCAGCCGCGTTGTTCGTCGTGGGTCAGGTGGCCGAGCAGCTGCACCATGATTCCCGGTCCGGGGATGGCGCCGTCGCCGAGTGCCCTGCGCGGGAGGCCGGGGAGCCGGCTGCCGAGGGATTCCCGCGGGGCCCGCCAGTCGGTGTCGCCGAACCAGACGGCGCCGTCGCGCGCGTCCACTGCCAGCCACTGGCGGTAGCCCGCTCCCGGGCCGTAACGCTGGTCCTGGTGCTCGGCGTTCTCGTCGTGCCATACATACTCGGCCGGGGGCGGGTCCAGCTCTGCGGCCATGAAGCCGTCCTCGGGGCGGTAGCCGGTGAGGATGCGGGCCGTTCCCGGCGCGCCGGCGGCTGCGGTCATGAGGGGTTTCCTCTCGGTGGAACGTCAACCGCGGCAAACGTAGTGCGCCCGCCACACAATAGTTTAACTTTCAGCCACCGTGTCCGGTAGTCGGACACGGTGGGACGTCCGGCGTGTCGGTGAGGTCTACGCGCGTGCAGGCGGCGTCAAGTTGGCCGTTTTTCACGCGGCCTCCACGATCCGTTCACTTACGAGAGTGCGGCCAGCGCTTGCGCGGCGAGCATCTGTTCCAGGTCCAGGACGGCGCGCGGGGCATGCCGGGTGTCGATGCGGACGGCGTAGATGAAGCGCGTCAGCTGCGGCTCGGCCAGGGGGCGGGCCACGACCTGGCTGTGGGCGAGGGGCAGGGCGAGTCGCGGCATGACGGCCACGCACAGGCCGGCGGCGACGAACCCGAGCACGGTGTTGAAGTCGTCCCCCTCGTATTGCAGGCGGGCCTGGAAGCCGGGTGCGTTGGCCATCTGAGAGAGCAGTTCCAGGCGCAGCGCGGCCTCCGGAGCCGCGATCCACGTCTCCGCCGCGAGGCTGGCCAGGTCGATGACCTCCCGGTCGGCGAGGCGGTGGTGCACCGGGACAACGGCCACCACCGGATCCCGTGCGACCAGCGTCCGGCGCAGCATCCTGGGCGGCGGGACGGGGATGAAGTCGTAGTCGTAGCTGAGGGCCAGGTCCATGTCCCCGCGCTTGAGACGGTTGTAGCCGGCCTCGGGCTCCAGCTGGCTGAGGCTGACCTGCACGTGGGGGTAGGCCGCGTGGAGCCGGGCCAGCGCCTGCGGAACGATGCTGGTGGCGGCCGAGGCGAAGGCACCGAGGCGGATGCGGCCGGCCGTACCGGCGCGTATGGCGCCGAGTTCGACCGACGCGGCCGCCAGCGCACTGCGGACGCCCTGCTCCGCGTCGAGGAGGACTTCGCCGGCCGGTGTGGCGCGCACGGGGCGGCGCTCGAGCACCCTCAGGCCCGCACGGCGTTCGAGTTCGGCGATCTGCTGGGAGACGGCGGGCGCGCTGTAGCCGAGTTCGCGTGCGGCGGCGCTGAAGGAGCCGTGCCGTACGACGGCTTCGAGGGTGGCGAGCAGGCGGGGGTCGAGTCCGTGCACGGAGTTAAGGCTCACTTATCTGTCGCGAAGATGTGTTTTCTTGTGATGGAAGACGAACGCCAGCAGGATTCTTGCTCGCGGCGAGAAAAACGCAAGCCTGCGCTCCCGGGCCGCGAACGCCCCTCCCCCGCCGTCACGGCGCCCTCACCCGTACCGCCTCCGCCGCCCGCTGCAGCCTGCCGTGGCCGGGCGGACTGTGCGGCTCCGGCCGTCGACGATCATCCCTCATGCCCCGAAAGGAAGTGGTATGTCACACCCACCACTCATCGGCCTCACCACCTACCTCACCACCGCACAGTGGGGCGAGTGGGACCTGCCCGCCGCAGTGCTGCCCTCGGCCTACGCGGACTGCGTCCGGGCGGCGGGCGGCCGCGCGGTGCTGCTTCCGCCGGACGCGCCGGAGGCCGCGGCCGACGTCGTCGAGCGCCTGGACGCGATCGTCCTGACGGGGGGCGAGGATCTGGATCCCGCCCTGTACGGCGCCGTGCCCCATCCGCGTACCGGGCCGCCGGTTCGCGAGCGCGACGAGTGGGAGCGGGCCGTGCTGGCCGCCGGCCTCACCCGGGACATCCCCGTGCTCGGAGTGTGCCGGGGGATGCAGCTGATGAACGTGCACGCGGGCGGCACCCTCGTCCAGCACCTGCCCGACAGCGTGGGCCACCACGGCCACAACCCCCACCGGGGCCACTTCTGCCCCCACGCCGTGACCACCGTCCCCGGGACCAGGATCGGCTCCCTCCTGCCGGGGACCCGCCAGGTCGCCACGCACCATCATCAGGCGGTGGACCGGCTCGGCACGGGCTTGGTCGTCGCCGCCCGCGCGGCGGACGGCACCGTCGAGGCGGTCGAGAGCAGCCGGCACCGCTTCGCCGTGGGCGTCCAGTGGCACCCGGAGACGGGCGGCGACGCGCCGGTCGTGCGGGCCCTGGTGGCTGCTGCGGGCTCCTCCGCAGGCACCGGACCGGCGCACACGGCAGGACGGAAGAGCCGTGGAGCAGGAAGCCCTGCGGTCCCGGCCCCCCCGATCCAGGTCTCTTGACACCTTGCGGCGCACCCAGCAAGATCACAGCGTGAACCTGTCAGACAGCCAGACAGCTGGCCCCCTCCCGCGGCGCGTCAGCGCGATGGAAGCGGTCTTCGGCCACCTGCGCAGCGCCATCGAGCGCGGTGACTACGCCGTGGGCGACAAGCTCCCCTCCGAAGCCGAGTTGTGCCGGACCCTCGAGGTCAGCCGCCCCGTGCTGCGGGAAGCCCTCCGGGCCCTGCAGGCCATGGGCCTGACCGTCTCCAAGAGCGGCAAGGGGACGTTCGTCCTGGCGAACACGGTCGAGGACCCCACCTTCGGCGACTACGCCGCCAGCGACCTGCTGGAAGTGCGCCGGCATGTCGAGATCCCGGTCGCCGGGTACGCCGCGCTGCGCCGCACCCCGGAGGACCTCGACCATCTGGGCCATCTGCTCGACCGGATGGAGCAGGAGACCGACACCACCGCGTGGGTCGCCATGGACACCGTCTTCCACCTGGCGGTGGCCGAGGCGTCCCGCAACCCCGTCTTCCGCCGCGTCATCGAGGAGATCCGCGACGCACTGGCGCGTCAGTCGACCTTCCTCAACGAACTGGGCGGCCGGCGCGAGCAGTCCAACTGCGAGCACCGGGCCATCCTCGAGGCGCTGGTCGACGGATCCGAGCACGACGCGGTGGAGGCCATGTCCCACCACCTCCTGCGGGTCGAGACGACCCTCACCGACATCGTGCGCCCCCAGCGCACGGCCACCCCTACGGAAGGCAGACCCGAGGCGTGAGCGAGCAGTTCCTCAAAGACGAGAAGCGCCCCACGACCCGTCACGTCGATGCCGGGGACACCGGCTACAGCAAGTCCTTGAAACCCCGGCACGTCAACATGATCGCCATCGGCGGGGCCATCGGCACCGGCCTCTTCCTCGGTGCGGGCGGACGCCTCGCCAACGCCGGTCCCTCACTGTTCGTCGCCTACGCCGTCTGCGGGATCTTCGCGTTCCTCGTCGTGCGAGCGCTCGGCGAGCTCGTCCTGTACCGGCCGTCCTCCGGCGCCTTCGTCTCGTACGCCCGGGAGTTCCTCGGGGAGAAGGGCGCGTACACCGCGGGGTGGATGTACTTCCTCAACTGGGCGACCACCGGCATCGCAGACATCACCGCGGTCGCCACCTACACCCATTACTGGCGCCTGTTCTCCGACGTCCCGCAGTGGGTGATCGCGCTCATAGCCCTGGCCGTGGTCCTCACCGTGAACCTCATCTCGGTGCGGATCTTCGGCGAACTGGAGTTCTGGTTCGCCATCGTCAAGGTCGGCGCCCTGGTCCTCTTCATGGCGATCGGGATCTTCCTGCTGGCCACCCGGCACCCCGTCGACGGCACCGTCCCGGGCCCGGCCCTGATCACCGGCAACGGCGGGATCTTCCCCAACGGCCTGCTGCCCATGCTGCTGGTCGTCCAGGGCGTCGTCTTCGCCTACGCCTCCGTCGAACTGGTCGGCGTCACGGCCGGTGAGACCGAGAACCCCGAGAAGATCATGCCGAAGGCGATCAACTCGATCATGTGGCGCGTGGGCCTCTTCTACGTCGGCTCGGTCGTCTTGCTGTCGATGCTGATGCCGTGGAACAAGTACAGCGCCGGCCAGAGCCCCTTCGTGACCGTGCTCTCCCACATCGGCGTCCCGGCGGCCAGCGACGTGATGAACCTCGTCGTCCTCACCGCGGCCATGTCCTCGCTCAACTCCGGCCTCTACTCCACCGGCCGCATCCTGCGCTCGATGGCCGTCAGCGGCTCCGCCCCGCGCTTCACCGCGCGGCTGAGCCGTAGCCAGGTTCCCTACGGCGGCATCCTGCTCACCAGCGGCATGTGCGTCCTCGGCGTCGGGCTCAACTTCGTGGTCCCGGCGGACGCGTTCGAGATCGTGCTCAACCTCGCCGCGATCGGCATCCTCGCCACCTGGGGCATGATCATGGTCTGCCACCTCCTCTTCTGGCGGAAGACCCGTAACGGTGAACTGACCCGCCCCGCGTACCGCCTGCCCGGCTCCCCGTGGACCGAAGTCGTGACGCTGGCCTTCCTCGCCTCCGTCCTGGTCCTCATGTACGCCGACGGAGGGGCCGCGCGCACCACTGTGCTGTGCGTTCCGCTGATCGGCGCGGGGCTGGTCGCCGGCTGGTTCGCGGTGCGCGGCCGCGTGGTGCGCGCCGCGGCCACGAGCGAGGGCTGAGACGGACGCCGGCGGCCGGCCCGTCCCTCCTGGCCGGGCCGGCCGCCGGCCGCACCGGTCCACAGCAGCCCACCACCGAACGAGGCAATGATGCGCAGCACCCTCCTCGCCGACGCGCCCCCGATCCGCGAGCCCCGGCACGCACCCGTCGCCCACGTCACCCGGGGCGGCGTGGTCGAGGGAGTCCACTACGGCTCCGTCGTCGTCCTCGGCCGCGACGGCGACGTCCGATTGGGCATCGGGGACATCGACACCGCCTGCTACCCACGCTCGGCCCTCAAACCGGTCCAGGCCGTCGCCATGGTCCGGGCCGGTCTGCCGCTCGACGGAGCCCTGCTCTCCCTCGCGATGGGCAGCCACTCCGGCGAGGAGCACCACCTCGCCGGTACCCGGCTGATCCTCGAACTGGCCGGCCTCACCGAGGACGACCTGCGCAACGTCCCCGACCTGCCGTACGCCCCGGCGGTCCGGGACACCTGGGTGCGCCAGGGCCGCGGGCCTTCCCGGCTCGCCCAGAACTGCTCCGGCAAGCACGCGGCCATGCTGTACCTGTGCTGGCTGTCCGGCTGGCCCCTGGAGACCTACCTCGACCCGGCCCATCCGCTCCAGCGGGCGATCGCCGAAGCCGTCGGGGAACTCACCGGACAGCACATCGCGAACGTCACCGTCGACGGCTGCGGATCCCCGCTGTTCGCGGTGTCCTTGCACGGCCTGGCCCGCGCCGCCGCCCGCATCGCCACGGCCGCGCCGGGCACCGCCGAGCGCCGCGTGGCGGACGCGCTGCGCGCCCACCCGGCGATGGCCTCCGGCACGGGGCGGGACACGGCCGAACTGATGCGCGCGGTGCCCGGACTGCTTGCCAAGGACGGCTTCGAGGGCGTCCAGGTCGCCGCACTGCCCGACGGCCGGGCCGTCGCCGTGAAGATCGCCGACGGGGCGGACCGGGCGCGCGTCCCCGTGACCGCCGCCGCCCTCGCCCGCGCCGGAGTCGACCCGCGGCTGCTCGTCGGGTTCCGGGGCGAGCCCACGACCGGCGGCGGCCGGCCGGTCGGCGGCATCCGGCCGGTGGCGGCGCTCGCCCCGCCCGGCGCCCGCGCCACCACCTGACCCCAATCCCCGTTCACCATCCCTGCCCCCACCTCAGGAAGAGGGCCGCACACCCATGACCGCCTCCACCCGCAGCGAACACGACCTGCTCGGAGACCGCGAGGTCCCCGCCGACGCCTACTGGGGCGTCCACACCCTGCGCGCCACCGAGAACTTCCCCATCACGGGCACGCCCATCTCCGCCTACCCGCACCTGATCGTCGCCCTCGCCGCCGTCAAGGAGGCCGCAGCCCTCGCCAACGAGGAACTGCGCCTGCTGGAGCCCGCCAAGGCGGCCGCCATCGTCGCCGCCTGTCAGGAGATCCGCGGCGGCAAGCTCCACGACCAGTTCGTCGTCGACGTCATCCAGGGCGGCGCCGGCACCTCCACCAACATGAACGCCAACGAGGTCATCGCCAACCGGGCGCTGGAGCTGCTGGGACACGCCAGGGGCGACTACCGGCACCTGCACCCCAACGAGGACGTCAACCTCGGCCAGTCCACCAACGACGTCTACCCGACCGCCGTGCGGATCGCGACCGTCTCGGCGGTGCGCGGCCTGCTCGAGGCCATGGCCGTCCTGCAGGACGCCTTCGCCCGCAAGGCCGCCGAGTTCCACGACGTGCTGAAGATGGGCCGCACCCAGCTGCAGGACGCCGTGCCGATGACGCTCGGGCAGGAGTTCTCCGCCTTCGCCGTGATGCTCGACGAGGACCGCAGCCGGCTCGCGGAGGCCGTCGGGCTGATCCACGAGATCAACCTCGGCGCCACCGCCATCGGCACGGGCCTCAACGCCCCGGCCGGATACGCCGAGTCGGCCCGCCGCCATCTCGCCGACATCACCGGTCTGCCCCTGGTCACCGCGCCCGACCTGGTCGAAGCCACCCAGGACTGCGGTGCGTTCGTCCAGATGTCCGGCGTACTCAAGCGCATCGCCGTCAAGCTCTCCAAGACCTGCAACGACCTGCGCCTGCTGTCCTCCGGGCCGCGCGCCGGACTCGGCGAGATCAACCTGCCGCCGGTACAGGCGGGTTCGAGCAT
The DNA here is from genome assembly GCF_002028425.1 of Streptomyces katrae. Classification (GTDB taxonomy): domain Bacteria; phylum Actinomycetota; class Actinomycetes; order Streptomycetales; family Streptomycetaceae; genus Streptomyces; species Streptomyces katrae_A. The sequence continues at coordinate 237,027 of NZ_CP020042.1, forward strand.
CATGCCCGGCAAGGTCAACCCGGTGGTCCCCGAGGTCGTCAACCAGGTGGCCTTCGAGGTGATCGGCAACGACGTCACCATCACCATGGCCGCCGAGGCCGGACAGCTCCAGCTCAACGCCTTCGAGCCGATCATCCTGCACTCGCTGTCGAAGTCCGTCACCCACCTGCGCGCCGCCTGCCTCACCCTCGCCGAGCGCTGCGTGGCCGGCATCACCGCCAACACCGAGACCCTGCGCGCCACGGTCGAGAACTCCATCGGCCTGGTGACCGCCCTGAACCCGCACATCGGTTACACCGCCGCCACCGGCATCGCCAAGGAAGCCCTCGCCACCGGCCGGGGCGTGGCCGAGCTCGTCCTGGAGAAGGGGCTGCTCCCGCCCGAAAGGCTCGCCGCCCTGCTGCGGCCCGAAGTGATCGCGGGAACCGGCGCGGCCGGGGCCTGACCGGCCGTCCGCGGGAGAGGGGTCGGCGCACGCTGGAAGACCGCACGGCCCGGGGCCCGGGCCGACTACGCGCCCACCGGGACCGGCGCCGGGATCCAGCAGTTCGCGGACGGCTCGGCCGACTTCGCCGTGGTCGACCGGCTCCTGACGCCGGCCCAGACCGAGTCCGCAGCCGCCCGCTGTCCCCGCGGGAAGCCGGTCCAGCTGCCGCTCGGCGTGCTGCCCGTGGCCGTCGTCGTCAACCTGCCGGGGGTGGACTCGCTCACCCTGGACGCGCCCACCCTCGCCCGGATCTTCCGGGGCCAGATCACCCGCTGGAACCACGCCGAGATCGCCGCGGCCAATCCGGGACGGCCCCTGCCCGACACGGCGATCCAGGTGGTGACCCCGACCGACGAGTCCACTACGACCCTGACCTTCACCCAGTACCTCTCGACCGCCGTGCCCACCGGCTGGGGCAGCATCCCCCAGTCCTCCCTGGCCGCCGTCGGCAACGGTCCGGGCGTGTCCGGCAGCGCCGTGGCCCGGACGGTCAAGCAGACCGCCGGGGGCGTCTCGTTCACCCGCCCCGGCGGCGAGGCCACGGGCCTGACCACCGTCAAGATCGCGACCGGCGCGCCCGAAGCGGTCGCCGTCGGCCCGGACTCGGCCGCCAAGGCCGTGGAGAGCGGCCGGGTCACCGGCACCGGGGCGGACCTCACCGTGGAGCTGGACTACGCGACCAGGGCCGCGGGCGCCTACCCGATCGTGCAGCTCGCCTACGCCGTGGTGTGCGACCGGGGCAACAACGGCGAGGCCCTGGCGCGGTACCGTCCCTTCCTCGTCTCCGCCGTGTCCGAACGGGAGCAGCGCGCCGCCGCCGAGAACGGCTACGGCACGCTGCCGCCCGCGCTCGCGCAGAAGGTCCGCGAGAACCTCGCCGTCCTCGGCTGAGCGGCCGTGAGTCCGGAAGGCTCAGCAGCCTCCCGATTCCCTTGCGACGACCTCGCGGAAGGCTCGGGCGGGGCGGCCGGTGAGGCGCTCGACGGTGTCGGTCACGCGGTCCTCGGCCCCCTCGGAGACGGCCCGGTCCATGTCGGCCAGCATCGTGGCGAACGCGGACGGCATCAGGCGGGCGAGCCGGTCGCGCACCTCCTCGTACGGCCGGGGCCGGTGGATGACGGACCGGCCGGTGACTTCCGCGATGACGGCGGCGACGTCGTCGTGGCTCAGCGCCTGGGGTCCCGTGAGGACGAGGTCCGTGTCCGGGGACCGGGCGTCGGTGAGGGCGCGGACCGCGACGGCGGCGATGTCGTCGGCGTCGACGAAGCCGATCCGGCCGCTGCCCGCGGCGGTCTCGAAGGCGCCGTCGGTGCGGATGCCGTGGGCGTGCAGGTGGTCGCCGGTGAAGTTCTGCATGAACCAGGACGGCCGCAGGACCGCCCACTCGTCGAAAATGCCCGGCAGGGCCGCGTGCACCCGGCCCGTCGCCGGACCGCCCTCCGGGATGGAGGAGGCGCTCAGGAGCACCGCGCGCCGTACGCCCCGGGCGCGGGCCCGGCGCAGGAACGGGAGGACCACGGCCGCGGGGTCGGGATCGCCGACGGGCGGGATCACGCCTCGCCGGCCAGGACGGCGTCCCGCGCGAGGACCTCCGCGCCCGCCTGGCGCGCTACGCGGCCCGGATCGTCGCCGGCTGACCGGTCCGGCACGGGCCGGTCAGGGTGTCGGCGGGGGTGTCATGTCCTTCTGGGCCGCCGCCGGGAGGTTGTAGACGTGGTCGGGGGTGAGGACGCGGGTGAGCGCCTGGCCGAAGACCGTGCTCGGTTCCTCTTGATGCGGTCCGTACGGGATGTCGGTGTTGAGGAGGACGACCATGGTCGCCTGCTGTCCGGGCAGGTACATGGTGAGGGACTGGTAGCCCGGCAGCGAACCGTTGTGGCCGATCCAGCCCTGCACGTCGAAGATGCCCAGGCCGTAGCCCGCACCGGGGATGCTGGTGGGCGGGGTGTCGAGACGCTGCTTCTGCATCTCGGGGCTGACCATCCGGGTGCCGTCGGGGAAGACGCCGGTGGCCAGGGTCTTGGCCCAGATCCGCAGGTCGGGCAGGTCGGAGATCATCGCGCCGGCGGCCCAGCCCCAGGACGGGTTCCAGTCGGTGGCGTCCTCCGTCTTCCCCGTCGCCGTCTGCTGGGTGTAGCCGTGGGCGTGCGGGGTGGGGAACGAGGCGTCGTCGGGGAAGCTGGTGCGGCTCATCCCCGCGGGACGCAGGATGTGGTCGCGGATGTAGGCGGAGAGCGGCTGCCCGGATTCCTTCTCGACCACCAGCCCGAGCAGGATCAGGTTGGTGTTGGAGTAGTTGAACTGCGCGTTCGGCGCGAAGATCACCGGCTTGGGCGCCTTGAAGGCGTAGTCCAGCAGTTCCTGGGGGGTGTACCTGCGCGTCGGGTCGGTGGTGAGGGCCTTGTAGAAGGATTGCGTCGCGGTGTAGCTGAGCAGTCCGCTGCGCATGCCCGCGAGTTCCCGGAGGGTCACCTTGTCGCCGTTGGGGACGCCGTCGACGTACTTCCCGATGGGGTCGTCCAGGCCGACCTTTCCCTGCTGGGCGAGCTGGAGCAGCGCGGTCACCGTGAACGTCTTGGTCTCGCTGCCGATGCGCGAGTAGAAGTCGGCCGCCATCGGCTGTCGCGTGGCCTTGTCGGCGACGCCGAAGGCCCGTGTGTACTCGCCCTTGCCGGGTGCGGATATCCCGACGATGACGCCCGGGACACCGGTCTTCTTCAGCACGTCCTGGACGGCCCTGTCCAGCTTGGCGACCGTCGCGTCGTCGAGGGCGGGGAAGCCGCCCGAGGGCGAGGGCTCCGCCGAGAGGGTCGCCTGGGGGGCTGGCTGCGGGGCATGGGCGAGGGCACTGGCCGCCGGGAGGGCGAGGAGGCCCGCCGCGGCGAGCCCCACGCAGGCCTTCCGGCACAGGCGCTGTCGCTTGTCTGCACGGCTCACGGCGACCTCCCTGCCCGACCCGGACCTCGCGTCCTTCCCAGGTTAGGCGGGGCGTTATCCACCCGCACGGCGGAACGGCCGTCGCCAAGGCCGCTCCACCGGGAACCGGTGCAGGCGCTGGTACGCCACCTGCACCCGGGGTTGGGAGCCACCGGGTGTGATGGTCAGCGGCATGCCACCGTTGGAGTAATGGCGGCTCAGGGCTGTTTGGCCGCTCACTCTGGGCTCGTTGATCACGGTCGTGTCAGGAGACCGGTGTGTACAGGTCGCGTGAATGGATCTTTGAGCGGATTCGGCGGGACCGGCGTATGGATCCGACGGTGTCGGGACGAAACGGAACAGGGCAATCGCTTGGCAGTCCGATGAAGGCGCGGGCCGGGACCCTCTGGTTCACGCCCACCTTGCGTACGCTTACGGCTCTCATGGGTGCGGGGTCATTCGGTTTGGGCGCACTCGCAGTATTCGCAACTCAGAACGGGACCGGCGCGGCAGCGCTCATCGTGTTCGGGGGCGTCCTGCTTCTCGTCGCTCTGCTCGGCAGCCGCGTCGAGAGCCTTGAGTTCGGAGGGGCCACGCTGAGGCTTCGGGCTGCCGCAGCGGAGAGGTTCGCGCTGGCGGAAGAGTCCGAGCGCCGCGGAGACATCGCCACCGCTCGTGAACTGCGTGCAGAAGCGAGGGCCCTGTTGGACGCTGCGGGGCCCATCGCCGAGGACTACAGCTCAGCACGCGGCTCCATGCCTGCCGGCGCCTCGCGCACCCGGGCCTTGGAAGAGGTGATGGCCCGTGCGCGCCGCTTGGCACAGGAACAGTCCTTCGAGTCGGCCGAGGTCTTGCGCTGGCTGCGGGAGGGCACAGACGAGCAGCGCATCACGGCCTTGGCAATGATGCAGGCCAGACCTGAACTGCGGAACTTCGAAGCGGCTCTTGGCGCCATCACGCACCCGCGCACCCCGTTCGAGCAATACCACGCCATGCGCCTCGCGCTGCAAATGATCGACGAACTCGACACGGAGCAGGCCAGGAGGCTGGCTGGAGCAGTCGAGGCACAGAGGGGGTTCCGCTTCAGAAGGGACTCGGATCGGGTGCGGCTTCGCGAGGCGATCCTCCAGAGAGTGCCTGGGCGTCCGCCGAAGCGGTGACGCAGAGCTGCGGGCCGATCGGCACAGGCACAGGGTCGAACCGTCATCGAGGTCTCGTCCTCGTCGGACGAGAACGCCTGCCCGCCGGCGGTGGCCGTGCGGTCGCGCCTGCCGGTCAGCGGGTGGCCGGGAGGTGCGGGCGTCCGCCCGGGGGCGGCGCGGCGGGGTCGACCGTCATGGTGATGCCGGTCGCGGTCAGCACGCTGACCAGGGCGAGGCCGACGGCGAGCCGACGCGAGCGCGAGGGCTTGCGGTGCCGGGGGTGGGTCGACGGGTTCATCGCCAAGGTCAGGGTCCTCAGTAGGTGAAGCACTCGGAGTGGATCCGCCCGGAAGGGACTCCGGCACGGATCAGCGCGGCGGTCGTGGCATCGGCCATTGCGGGCGGCCCGCAGAGGTACACGTCGTGGTCGGACAGGTCGGGCACGAGCGAGCGCAGTGCCTGGGGGGCGAGCGGGTCGTAGGCGCCGTCGGAGCGGCCCACCAGGTAGTGCAGGGCGGCCTGACGCTCCGCGGCGATGGCTTCCAGCTCGTCCCGCAGGACCAGCTGGCCGGCGTCACCCGCCCGGTAGAGCAGCGTGAGGTCACCGGGACCGGCGGGCAGCGCCTCGAACAGGGCGCGCATCGGGGTGATCCCGATGCCGCCGGCGATCAGCAGGACCTTGGGACGGGTGCGCCGCCTGCGGGTGAGCGCGCCGAACGGGCCGGTCGCCAGCACCCGGGTACCGGGGCGCAGCCTCCGCACCCGCCGGGAATGCGCGCCGAGCGCCTTGACCGTGATGCGCAGGCGGTCGTCGCGGACGGGCGCGGACAGCGAGAACGGCAGGGCGGTGTGCCACAGGCCGCGCCGGAGGAAGCGCCAGCGGAAGAACTGGCCCGGTTCGGCCTGGAGCTCGCCGAGCCGGCCGCCCTGGATGGTCACGGAGACCACGCCGGGGCCCTCGCGTTCGACGGTGGCGACGCGCAGCCCGTGCCGCAGGGCCTGGCGGACCGGGACGACGCCGCGGTACCAGACGAGCAGGACGCCGACGACGGTGTGCAGCAGGGCCCAGAACCAGGTGGTCAGGGAGGTGACGGCGATGTCGGGTCCGGCCAGCTGGTGGAGGGAGCCGAGGGCGGCGGCGAGATAGGTGAGCAGGTGGATGCCGCGCCAGGTCTCGTGCGGGATCCGGCGGCGCACGGCCCTCGCGGAGACCAGGCCCACACAGGCCAGCAGGGCCGCTCCGGCGCAGGCGGCGGCGACGGCCGGGTACCCGAGCAGGTCGCTGTTGGCGGTGAGCAGGTCGGTCCCGCTGCGCAGGGCGTACACGACGAGGGCGAGGAGGCCGTGGGCGGCGCAGAGCAGCACCACCCAGCGGCCGCCGAAGGCGTGCCAGCGGGCGAGGCGGTCGGCGCCGACGCCGTGCTCGACCGCCGGGACGCGTGCCATCAGGAAGAGCATGACCAGGATGCCGTAGCCGGCGAGGAGTCCGGTGAGGTGCGCGCCCGCGGCGATGAGGTCGTCGGGGCGGGCGGACGGCTGCACCTGGGCCGCCCACAACAGGACGACCGCGGCCGCTCCGGCGGCCAGGCCGGCCCGCAGCCGCTGGGGCGCGGTCTTCATCGGCGCACGCACGTCCCTTCCACCCTTCGACGGTCCGTCGGATCGGTTTGCCCCGCCCCCGGGCGGCCGGGGCCGCGGCCGCGCCGCCGGAGCAGAGGCCGGAAGGGCCGACAGGGGCAATCGCAGTGGCAACTATGTGCAAATTTTCTTGTGCCGGGCAATGACGATCTGCGCGGAATGACTTCCGTCACGCAAGAAGATTGGTAGGCGATGTCCCGTTATGGGGATGGTGGTGACACCCGCCAAGGGGATCGCAGGCAGGTCTTCTTCGCTCGTTCTGCTGTGCGTTCCTGCAGGACAGCGCACACACGGAACGGCCGCGTATCACGCTCGGGGGGCCCACTTGGAGAACTCTTTACCGCCCGGGAGCAGGGCGGCGGGGCCGGGGCGCGGGGCGGTGGGCCGCTGAGCGGTGGGCCGCCGCCGCGTCGGTGACGTCCAGGAAGACCTGGTCCAGCTCGGGCCAGCACCGCTTCAGCTCGGTGCGGACGCGGACCATCGCGTCCTCGACGGTCTCGCTGTCGTACCCGGCCGTCAGGTCGATCCCGGCGGCGAGTAGTACCGCGTCCGGCCCCAGGCGCATGGTCAGCAGGGCCGTCACGGAGTCGATCTCGGGCTGCGCCTCGAGCATGTCCCGGACCCGGGCCTGCAGCTGGGGGTCGGCGGCCTCGCCGATCAGGTGGTCGCGGGCGCCCCTGCCGAGCACGTACGCCACGTAGACGAGCAGGATGCCGATGAGGACGGAGGCGCACGCCTCGTACGCCACCTGTCCGGTCGCCATGTGGAGCGCCATCCCGGCCATGGCGAGGAGCACGCCCACGCAGGCCGTTGCGTCCTCCGCGAGGACGGTCCGCAGCGCCGGATCACGCGCCTGCCGCACCTCCTCGGCCGTCCCGTGCCCGGCGGCCCGCGCGGTGCGCCGCACCTGGAGGAAGGCGCGCAGCAGTGAGCCGCCCTCGGCGAGGAGTGCGACGGACAGGACGATCAGGCCGATCACGTAGCCCTCGTGCGATTCCCCGCCGCCGGAGCGGAACGCCTCCACTCCCTGGAACACCGAGAAGCAGCCTCCCGTGACGAAGATCCCGACGGCGGCGAGCAGCGACCAGAAGAACCGCTCCTTGCCGTAGCCAAAGGGATGCCGGGCGTCGGCCGGGCGCCTGCTGCGGCGGACCGAGGCCAGCAGGAACACCTCGTTGAGGCTGTCGGCCACGGAATGGGCCGCCTCCGAGAGCAGGGCCGGCGAACCGGCGACGACCCCGCCCACGGCCTTGGCCCCGCAGATGGCGAGGTTCGCCGCGAGGGCCACCCACACGGTCAGCCGCGTCTCGCCGTCCCGGCCGCCGGCCGAGGGCACGGGGCCGGGGGCGCCGGCTCGGGGGTCCGTGGAGCCCTTCGGGCCCGTATGCGGGCGGGGGGTGTCCGCGGCGCTGTCCTGCCGTACGGCCATGGCTTGCTCCCTCACCCGGACTGCGGCGGTCGCCCGCGTGCGCGCCGTCCCTTCGCCGGTGCTCGCTGGGCCGCCGTTCAAACGTGGGCCCGGCGAGCGGCGGGGGCGGCGGCCTTCCGGTCATCCCTTGCTCGCGCCACTTGCTCCTCGGGTCCCTCCCCCGATCCCGCTCTCCCGGGGGCGCACTCCAGGGTGCTCTCCCGGGTCCCTCGCGGGCCGTCGCCGGGACGAGCCCGGCCGGGCGGCCGTTCAGGTGTATGCCGCGGCGGGCCGGGCAGGCGTTCGTCGACGGCCGGTGGCGTGCGCTGCACCTGCACGGGCCGCGCCGTACGCGCCATAGATGAATCCCGCCGAGGAGCCGAGAAGGAGCGTTGCCGTGACACAGGCCCCCGATTCCGCCCCGCGCCGCGAGCGCGCGACGGCCGACCCCGCGCCCGAACCGCGCGGGCCGCAGCCGGTACCCCGCGACCCCCGACAGCCCCCGCCGACACCGGAGGACCCGCCGGAACCCGGCCGGGAACCCGGGCCCCCGCCCGTACCGGAACCGCCCGACTGAGCGGTGCCGGCGCAGGTCGCCACCCTGCCGCGGGTCTACCGACGTGGCTCGCGGGCCACCAGCACTTGAGGCCGGTCGAGGCGGTTGTCGAGGCCTCGTCCAGCTGCCAGACGGGCTGGGTGAGGTGCCGCCGGGAGGGGCGGCACCATGGTCAGCAGCTGGTGGGGTCACGGCGCCCGAGCCGTCATGCACAGCTCGCCGACACGGCAGCTGTGTTTGATAACCTGCCACGATGGACGAGGTGTTGGACAAGGGGCCGTTCTTTCACGGCACAAAGGCCGAGCTGAAGGTCGGAGACCACCTCACAGCGGGATTCCGTTCCAACTACCGGCCCGAAATCGTGATGAACCACATCTACTTCACCGCGTTGCGTGACGGCGCGGGACTCGCCGCCGAACTCGCCTCCGGCGACGGGACCCCGCGAGTGTATCTGGTCGAACCGACCGGGGAGTTCGAGAACGATCCCAACGTCACCGACAGGAAGCTCCCCGGCAATCCCACCCGCTCCTATCGCAGCCGGGATCCGCTCCGGGTCGTCGGCGAGGTCACCGACTGGACGCGACAGACACCCGAAGCTCTCCGCATGTGGCAAGACCGTCTGGCCGCAATCCGGCTGGATGACCGCGCCGAAATCATCAACTAGTGCCGCGTCAGAAACCGTTGCCGTACCGATCATGGATTCTGTCGATCGGACGGGAGTCTTGGTCGGGTCATCGCGGGCACCGCCCGGCATGAGAACAGCGCCTGGCGGTATCCGGGGAAAATCCAGAGGAGCGGACGGCCGCGCGCTGCTACCGTCGCGCGCTATGAGCTGGCTCCCCGACAACTTCGTCCATCCCGTCCTGGTACCGCTGCCGGGCGGTGGTCATCACCTGCGGCCGATCCGGGAGGCGGACACCCCGCTCGACTATCCGGCTGTGATGGGCTCGCGCGAGCGGCTGTGGACCATCTACGGGCCAGCCTGGGGCTGGCCCGCGGCCACCATGACCTACGAGGCCGACCAGGCCGACCTGTTGCGGCACGAGAAGGAGATCGCCGCACACCAGTCTTTCAACTACGCGCTGTTCGATGCGGCGGAGACAGCTCTGCTCGGCTGCGTCTACATCGACCCACCGGAGCGGGCCGGCGCGGACGGCGAGATCTCCTGGTGGGTGGTGGACGAGCTGGTGGGCAGCAAGGTCGAGCAGGACCTCGACGAGCTGGTGCCGCAGTGGATCGCCACCGACTGGCCGTTCGAGCAGCCGCGCTTCCTCGGCCGAGAGATCTCCTGGTCGGACTGGCTCGCCCTGCCGGAGCTCCCCGACGCGTAAGTAGCTTTTACCGTAATCGCGGGTGCTCGGGAGTGTGACTGTCTGGCTCACCGCTTCGGAAACGCCGCCGACGATCGCCTGCGAGAGCGTCGGTATCCGAGCGACATGACGGACGCGGAGTGGGTGGTGGTGCGGCCGCTGGTGCCGGTGCCGGGACGCGGCCGGCTATCTCGTGGACAACGGCATCAAGTGGCGGGCGATGCCGGCCGACTTCCCGCCGTGGGACCGGACCGGGTCTGTGCGTTCTTCCGGCACTGGCGGGATCGCGGCCTGGTCCGGGAAGGCGGATGCCGTGGCCGGCGCCGGCACCCGTGGCTTTGACGGCGGCAAGCTGGTCAACGGACGCAAGCGGCACGTCGTGGTCGACACCCTCGGCCTGCTGCTGGGCGTGATGGTCACCGCTGCTGATGTGGGCGATCGCGCCGCTGCCCACATCCTGCTGGAACAGGTGACTGCCGCTCACCATCGCCCGGCCCTGGTCTGGGCCTACGGCAACCACACCGGCCAACTCGGCCTGAATACGGTCGGCTTCCTCACAGATCGGCGGCTGTCTCCTCACATCCACCAGCCGACCGTACCGTCACGGGGCAAACGCTGTCTGACGCGGCACCAGCGCTTGCCGGGGCGCGGACGGCCTCTGCCGCGAGTACCTGCGGCGGCGGGCCACCGGCGCACAAGCCCGGAGAGGACCGACAGCCAGGCCGGCCGCCTTCGCCCAGGCTCAGGCGGCGCACGGCCGGCGACTGAGGTCGCTTCGGGGTGTTAGGACTTGTCCGGCCGATCATGTGACTACTCCGCATGTGGACATGGGGCGGGGTGATCTGACAGATGCCGAGTGGGAACGGCTGCGGCCGTACCTGCCGGTCAGCAACAGGCGTTGTGGCCGGTGGCGGGATCATCGCCAGGTGATCGACGGGATTCTGCACCGCGTACGGACCGGCGTTCAGTGGCGTGACCTGCCCGAACGGTTCGGCCCATGGAAGACCGTCTACGAACGCCACCGGCTGTGGTCCGCAGACGGAACGTGGGAGCGTCTTCTTCAGCAGGTCCAGGCCGCGGCGGACGCGGCGGGTGAGATCGACTGGGACATCTCGGTCGACTCCACCATCGTCCGTGCTCACCAACATGCTGCCGGTGCCCGCACCGAACCCCCGCCGGCACCGGCCTCAAAGGGGCCGAGGTGACAGAACACCAGGACGAGACGCCCTGGCAGAGCCTCGCCGCCCGCCTGGTGGAGGTGGTGCTGGAGGTGAGGGCCTGGGCCGCTCGCGCGGAGGGTTCACCAGCAAGCTCCACCTGAGCGCGGACGGCCGCTGTCGCTCGCTGTCCCTGATCGTCACGCCAGGGCAGCAGGCGGACTGCACCCAGTTCAAGCCCGTGCTGGAGAAAATCCGCGTTCCCCGCACCGGACTGGGCCGTCCCCGCAAGAAGCCCGACAGCCTCGCCGCGGACAAGGCCTACAGCAACGGGCCCTGCCGCGATTACCTGCGGCGCCGGGGCATCCGGCACACCGCGGACGCCCACCAGGCTTCGACGAAGAGCGGTACAAGAAGCGGAACACCGTCGAACGGGCCTCGTCGTCCTCGTCCAACTCGGGCGCATCCGGGTCGCGCAGCGGGCGCAGGTGCCGGCCGGGGCGTACGTGGGACCGCGGGTGGTGTCCTGTCGCACCGAAGCTGACGAATTCTCGCCGGATCTCATCCGTGTGGTGGGATTCTCACTGTTTCGCGTTCTGGCCTGGCCATAGCCGTGCGGCCGTGCGGACTAGCCCGGCCAGGGTGAGGGAGCGGCTGTGCGCGGGCCAGGCGATGTGGGTCACGACGGGAGGTGCGTCGGCCAGGGGGACGGCCGCGTGCTCGGCCCACAGCCAGGAGCGGGCGGAGTCGGGGACGACCGCCACGGTGCGTCCGAGGGCGATCAGCTGGGCCAGTTGTGTCTGGTTGTGGATCTCGGGGCCAGGGCCGGGTGCGTAGGTGCCGCGGGTGGGCCAGCGGGCGAGCGGCAGACCGGGGACGTCCCTGACATCGGCCAGGGACAAGGTCTCGCGGGCGGCGAGGGGGTGCCCGGCAGGCAGGACGGCGACCTGCCCCTCGGCCGCCAGTGCCTCGCTGTCGAGCCCGGTGAGGGAGTTCCACGGCGTTTGCATGAGCGCGACATCGGCGCGTCCGTCGCGCAGCAGCTCTTCCTGCTCGCGTATGCCGCACGGCAGTACCTCGATCTCGGCACTGTCGGGCTCGGCAGCGTAGGCGTCGAGAAGCTTCCGCAGCAGTTCGTGGGACGCGGCGGCCTTCACCGCGAGGACCAGCCGACCGCGGGAGCCGCCGGGACTGTCGGCACCCCCGGCGCGCCGGGTGCGGCGGACGGCGGCAGCGGCCGCGTCGAGGGCCGCCCGGCCCTCCTGCAACAGCACCTCCCCGGCACCGGTCAGGCGGACACCACGGCGGTTGCGCTCCAGCAGACAGACCCCCAGGCGCCGTTCGAGCTGCTGGATCGCCCGCGACAGCGGCGGCTGGGCCATGGCGAGACGCTCGGCGGCGCGCCCGAAGTGCAACTCCTCGGCCACAGCCACGAAGTACCTCAACTCGCGGGTCTCCAGGGTGTCCACGGCCGCAGCATACGCGGTGATACCCGGCGGGTATGACAGGGCACCGTACCGGTGTTGGCCGCACCACCCGCCCACGGACCAACATCATCGGCATGAGCGAAACGACCACCGCGCTGGTGACCGGCGCGAACAAGGGCATCGGCTACGAGATCGCGGCCGGACTGGGCAGCCTCGGCTACCGCGTCGGTGTGGGAGCCCGCGACGCGACCCGACGCGAAAACGCCGTCGGCAAACTGCGCGCCGCCGGCGTGGACGCGTTCGGGGTACCACTGGACGTGACCGACGACCGCAGCGTCACCGCCGCCGCAGAACTGATCGAACGACTGGCCGGACGCCTGGACGCACTGGTCAACAACGCCGGCATCCCGGGCGAAATGGGCCCGGGATGGCTGCAGGAGCCGACCACGCTCGACCTGGAAGTGCTCCGCACCGTTGTGGACACCAACGTCATGGGCGTCGTCCGGGTCACCAACGCGATGCTGCCACTGCTGCGGCGCTCCGCCTCCCCACGCATCGTCAACGTCTCCAGCAGCGTCGGCTCCCTGACCCGACAGGCGGACCCGGACACCGAGATCGGCCCCGTCATGGCGGCCTACGCACCGTCGAAATCTTTCCTCAACGCCCTCACCCTGCAGTACGCCCGACAGTTCGCCGGCACCAACATCCTCATCAACGCCGCCTGCCCGGGCCTGGTCGCGACCGACTTCACAGGCTTCCACGGACCGCGCACCCCCGCACAGGGAGCAGCCACCCCGATCCGGCTCGCCACCCTCCCCGACGGCGGCCCGACCGGTTCGTTCTTCGAGGACGACGGCGTCGTCCCCTGGTGATCACGAACCCGCCGTGAATACCGCAGAAACCAGATGCAACGGGGGCGTGCTCCCCTGGAGGCACCATCGGCCTGCGCCGGACTCCTCCACACGACGTACGAGACGGGACATGATGAAAGCGATACGACGCCAACTCCTCGGCGGACTTGCCATGGCATTCACCTTCGCCATCGGCATGGCGGCCACGCCGGCTTCGGCGACGGACGTCCCGAGGGTCACCAACGGCAACAGCGGTCTGTGCCTGGAGATCAGCGGGGAGTCGACGGCCAACGGCGCTCGCGCCACCCAGTGGGGATGCACCGGCAGCGCGCACCAGAGCTGGTACTTCAAGCAGGAATTCCCCTCCTTCCGCTGGAGGCTGATCAACAACAACTCGGGCAAGTGCCTGGAGATCGCCGACTGGCGCACGGACGACGGAGCACCTGCCCGGCAGTGGGACTGCACTGGTGGCGACAACCAGCTGTGGTACGCGATCGACTACCCCGACGACGGGACCGGAGCCATGGCCCTCGTCAACATCCACAGCGGCAAGTGCCTGGAGATCGGCGGCTGGAGCACAGCGTGGGGCGCCGGCGCGAGCCAGTGGAGCTGCCACAAGGGCGCCAACCAGCTCTGGAACGGCGTTCCGAGCTGGTAGAGCGGGGGCCCCGCGCGTCGGGCCGCGTGAGCACTTGTCTGGCCGATCCAGTTCGTAGCCAGATGGTGAGGGCTGCCGCTGTTGCGGTGCCGAGACAGATATAGCCGCGCTTGCTGTAGGCCTGGTCGGCCGCGAGACTGGCCGGCTTCTGCCGGGGCCTACCCGGCCCCGGCCGCGGCACGCGGATCTTCTCCAGGACGGACTTGAACTGGGTACAGTCAGCCCGCTGGCCCGCGGTGACGATCAGGGACAGCGGGCGGCAGTGGCCGTCCGCGCTCAGGTGGAGCTTGCTGGTGAACCCTCCGCGCGAGCGGCCCAGGCCCTCACCTCCAGCACCACCTCCACCAGGCGGGCGACCAGGCTCTGCCACGGCGTTTTCGTCCTGGTGTTCCGTCAGTTCGGCCCCCTTTGACACGGGGGCCGGCGGAGGGCCGGTGCGGGCGCCGGCCGCATGCTGATGCACTGCACACCGGTCCGCACCCGGTGCAGAATCCCGTCGATCACCTGCCGGTGATCCCGCCACCGCCCACAACGCCGGTTGCTGACTGGCAGGAACGGCCGCAGCCGTTCCCCTGCGGCATCCGTCAGATCACCCCGCCCCATGACCACATCAACGACCTGGCCGCGAAGTAGTCACATGATCGGCCGGACAAGTCCTAGGGGAGGGTGAAGCGCCAGTTGTTGCTGGAGTGGTGCTGGCCCGGGGGGTATTCGTGCACCGTCTCGGCCAGGAGGGTGAAACCCACCGCACGGCAGACCGCGTTCGAGGCCTCGTTCGACACACGGGGGAAGGCGTGAACCGCTGCGCGACGGTGTGCCGAGGGGAGGGCCGCCAGGTGGGCAAGGAGGCCTCTGACGGAGGCCGTCGCCCATCCCTGGCGCTGGTACTCGGGGAGAACCCCCCAGCCCGCTTCAAAGATCGGCTCCCCCTCGTGCTCCTTCGGCGCGAAGGAGACCGTCCCCACGGTGTCTCCCTGCGGGGACTCCACTCGGAACACCCGGCCCTCGTGCGCAGCGTTCGCGCTCATGGCCGTCCAGCGGCGGTGGCGGGCGAGGAGGGCAGCGTCCGGTTCGGGGCCGCCCAGGTGGGTCGTCATCTCCGCGGTATTGCGCCGCCGGAGCAGCCAGAGGTCGTTGTCCGCCCAAGGGTGGAGACGCACCAGTCTCGTCGTGTGCATGAGGTGAGGAAACAGTCCGGGGCCGGCGATCCGCACCCGATTTTTGCGCTTTCCGCGTCGTACCGAAAGAGGGTGCACCGTCGTGTGGCGGTGGCCGTCGCCATCACATGATCGACCGGACACGTTCCAGAGCAGGAGCGGTTACGTCCGTCGGGGGGAACGCCGGCCCCTCACGGCTGGAGGCCGACAGCCACAGCCTGCGTGGGCGCGCCGCCGCCTACGGCCGCCGCATCAGCACCCCGCCGCGCCGCGGGGAGCGGTCCGGGTCCAAGCCCGTGCAACGCGGCCTGTCCGGGAGTGGTGCAGACGCTGGTGGCGGCGAACACACGACTCCTGCTTGGGTACGGAGGTTCGTCTGGGAGGAGGAATCCTGCGCGCCAACGGCGATGGCGGGGTCGGCCGGGCCGAGTACAAGCCGATGATCGAGGCGTTCAGCGGCGGCCGGAGCACGGATACCGACACCGCCTTCGGCCGGATCGATTTCGACGGGGACGGGCCGCATCACCCGGGAGGAGTTCCGCAGCAACGGGTGCGAGTTCTGGGCCGGCGCCGACGAATCCGCCCCCGGCTCGGTCGTCTCGTCGTGCCTTGAGGGGGCGGCGGGTGTGGCGCCGGCCGATGCCCCCGGACGGCCGCCCCGGCTGGCAGGCGGCGCGGCAGCGGGTGAGCATCGAACGGCCTGGGCCCGGGCAGTGCGAGGAGCGCGCGGGCCGGAGTACCCGAGAGCCCTCCGGAAGGACGTCCCATGAAAAGCACCTCGTTCGCCGAGATCGATGCCATGGTCGGCGAGGGCAAGGTCGTCATGTCGGCGGACGACAGCGCGGTCGTGGCGGCCGTGCAGGATGCCCTGAAGGCCGGCAGATCGGTGACCTTCTACCTGTCCCGGAAACAGGCCGACGCGTTCACCTCGTGGTACTGGAGCCCCCGGCGCATCAAGGACCGGGGCATGGAACCCGTATCGCGCGAGGAGCGGAAGAGGATCACCTCGAAGCTGGGTGTCAAGGACATCGGGCCCGCGTACTCCAACCGCATCGACTGCGCGTGCGGGGCCCAGTACGGCGCCTTCGAGTTCATCGAGCAGGGCATCGCCGAGCACGGCAGGGAGGCCGTCGACGCCGTCCTGGCGCTGGAGAACACGTACGTCCTGCGGGTGAACCCCTCGACGCCGACCATCTGCGCCGTGTGCCGCTCGGTCGTCCTGGTCAGCCACGAGTACGACATGACAGGCAAGTACGGTTGCAGCCGCTCCGAGCCGCCGGTCCTCATGTGAGGCCACCGCGTTCCCCTTCGGGCCCGGGGCCACCCCACCGTCACCGGCCGCGATCCGGTCGCCCGCGCGCGGTGCGGCGGCGCGTCCTCGTGGGAGGCGCGGGGCGCCGGTCCCGACCGATCCGACGTCCAGCAGTCCGGCGGCCACCGCCGCGCATCACGTAGCGCCTGCCGGGGACGGCGTCCGCGCGGCCCGGGGTTCCGGCGCCGTCGAGCGCGCCCCTCAGGAGCCCGGCCCGCACCCGCGCGGCGAGGGCCGCGATGCGGGCGTCGAACAGCCGTTGCAGCCGCCGGGACAGCGGCACGCCGTGCGGGCCGGGCCCGGCGGCGTGCGGAGGGTGCGATGACGGCCCGGCTACCGCCGGCGACGTGGCTTCGACTCCGGACGAGGGCCCCTCCGCCGGAGTTCCGCGACTTCGAGGGTGCGATGGCGGGAGCCCGGTACGGCGGCGGCCGCAGCGGTCAGCCGGGGCGAGGGAACGTACGGCAGCGCGCAGCGCCACCTCCGGGGCGTGGCGGCCCTGTGGCCCGGCTGGGTCCGTCGCGATCGCGTCAATGTGCGCGGGCACGCGCGGCGTGACTCCTTGCGGCGGTCCGTTCGTTGCGCGGCACGCCGGGCCCCCGCGTGGCGCGAAAAGGATCACCGGGGTCGTCGCCCGCCGCGTGATCCCTATGCTGACGGGATGGTCGAGATACCTCTTTCCGCACTCGAAGTCGCGATGGTCCAGACCGGCACCCGCGCCCTGGACACCCTGCGGGACACCGCGGCCTTCGCTCAGGAGCTGGAGCGGCTGGGATACCACCGGCTCTGGTACGCCGAGCACCACCACTCCCCCGCGATCGGCGCCTTCCCCCCGGTCGTGCTCAGCGCGCACGCCGCGGCCTCCACCTCGGCCATCCGCCTCGGTTCCGGCGGAGTGCTGGCGCCCAACCACGCGCCCATCACCCTGGCGGAGCAGTTCGGAACGCTGGCCGCCCTGCACCCGGACCGCATCGACCTGGGCGTCGGCCGCGGCCCCGGGACCTTCGACGAGGCCACCGCGCGGGCGCTGCGCCGCGGAGCCGGGCCGACGACGGACGCGGAATACCGCGACGACGTCGCCGCGATCCTGTCCTTCCTCGTCGACGAGGTCGCGCTCGGCCCGCTGCCGCAGCCCTGGCTGCTGGCCTCCAGCACCGCCGGGGCCGGCCTCGCCGCCGAACTCGGCCTTCCGGTCGCCGTCGCGCACCACATCCGGCCCGAGAACACGCGTGCGGTCCTGGAGACGTACCGGGCGGCGTTCACCCCGTCGCGCTGGTGCGGGCAGCCGCGGGTGCTGCTGTGCGTGGAGGCGGTGTGCGCGGAGACGGAAGAGGAGGCCCAGCGGCTCATCGGGCCGATGGACGTCGTCAAGGCCGGGCTCCTCAAGGGGATCAGCGAGATCCCCTTCCCGACGCCCGAGGAGGCGGCCGCGCACCCGTTCACGGAAGCGGAGCGGGCGGCCCTGGCGGGCTTCCGCGCACAGCAGGCGGCCGGGACGCCCGAGGCCGTCGTCCGCCGGCTCCGGGAACTGGCCGCGGAGACGGGAGCGGACGAGCTGATGCTGACGACGCCCGTCTACGGCTTCCAGGACCGCGTCCGCTCGTACGAGCTGATCAAGAAGCACTACGGGGTGTAGGACGGCCTCGGGCGGGGGCGGCGTGGGGGCTCCGGGATTCCGTCCCGGGCCCGCCGCCCCCGCGCCGCCCCGCCCCGCCGGGTCAGCGCGTCGCGCCGAAGTCCTGCGTCCAGTACTGGCCCGGCTGGGCCAGGCCGATGCCGATCTCCCGGTACGAGCAGTCGAGGATGTTGCGCCGGTGGCCCGGGCTGTTCATCCAGCCCTCCATGACCTGTTCGGGGGTGCTGTAGCCGTAGGCGACGTTCTCGCCGTACGTCTGCCACTGGTATCCGGCACGGGTGATGCGCAGGCCCGGGTCGGATCCGTCGGAGCCGGTGTGGGACATGGTGGCGTGGGCGGCCATGTCCGCACTGTGGTCCTGGGCGGCCTTCGTGAGCATCGGGTTCACGGTGAGGGCGGGGCACCCGGCGGCGGCGCGCTCCTGGTTGACCAGCGCGAGGACCTGGGCCTGGGCGTCGGTCTGCGCCCCGGAGGCCTGCGGGGCCGAGGGCGCGGCCGACGGCTCGGCCGGGGGTGCCGGCGGCCGGGGCGCCGCGGGCGGCGGGGCGTCGGCGGCCTGCTCGTGTTCGGCCGACGGCTCGGCGACGGGCTCCGCGGGTGCCGGCGGCGCGGCCTCGGGGATCTCGACCGGTATCTCGGCCGGGGTCTCCAGCTGCGGCCGCGCCTGCGGCCCGGCGAGGGAGGGGTCCTGCCACGCGGTGGCGGCAGTACGTGCGGGACCGGTTTCCTGGGGGTCCAGGCAGGCCATGGCGGCGGTGGGGACCCCCACGATGGCCAGCGCGCCGACGGCGACGGCTATTTTCCTGTAGTGCGTCTTCTTGCGGTGCTTCCTCATGCGTGCCCTCACTCGGTGATCGCGAAGCTCCCGGCGCCGGGACCGCGAAGGCGCCGGAGGAGTGGTCATTCTGAGAAGCCCCGCAGAGGGATGGCAAGCCCGGGCGCGGGCGGGACGCGGGGGTTCCGGGCCACGGCTTGAAAGGCGTGCAAGATCGTGCATAGCGCCGTTACGAGCGCATCGGAGCGAAGCTGACACACCGCCGGAACCGGCTCCCATCAGTCACGTTGGGCGCGAGCGAATGAGAATCGACAATTCCGTTTCTGGTGGAGTGCGACATGTCTACGGCAAACACGGACAAATGATGAATTGCGCGTGCCCGGTCGATCTCCACACGCCCGCCGGAGCGCCGTGCGCCCTGTGTGTCATGTCACGCAACCTCCGGGTGCCGCGTCGAGGCGGACGATCCCGGCTCGGCGGCGGTGGCCGGTGGCCGGTGGCCGGTGGCCGTCAGGCATGCTGGCACTTCGACGACGTCGCCATCCGGGGAGCATCGTGGCCATCAGCCGGTCTCGGTTCCAGGTAGAAGTACCGGCGGCCCTCGCCGCCTCGCAGGAGGCAGAGGGCCGGCAGGCGTGGACCGCCGCCCTGCCCGCCCTGGCCGGGGAATTGCTGGGCCGCTGGAACCTGCGCCTGGACGGGCCGCCGGCACACGGGGCCGTCGCGCTCGTCCTGCCGGTGCTCCAGGCGGACGGCCCGCCCGCCGTGCTCAAACTCCAGCCCGTCGACGAGGAGACACGCGACGAGCCGCTGGCCCTGCGCGTCTGGGGCGACCGCCACGCGGCCGGACTGCTGAACGCCGCTCCGGAGCGCGGTGCCCTGCTGCTGGAACGTCTCGACGCCGGCAGGTCGCTCTCGGCGGTGCCCGACGGCACCGCGGCCCTCACCTTCCTTTCCGAGCTGCTGGCGCACCTGTCCGCCGTTCCGGCCCCCGTCGGCCTGCGCCGGCTGGGCGACATCGCCGCCGCGATGCTCGACCGGTTCCCCGTGTACTCCCGGTCCCTGGCCGATCCGTCCGAGCGACGGCTACTGGCCTCGTGCGCGGCTGCGATGGGGGAACTGCTCGACGAACCCGGCGACCGGCTCCTGCACTGGGATCTGCACTACGACAACGTCCTCGCTCCTCTTGCGTCCTCTCAGGCGTCCGGACGGGCTCCGTGGCTCGCCATCGACCCCAAGCCGCTCGCCGGCGATCCCGGCTTCGAACTGCTGCCCGCGCTGCGCAACCGGTGGGACGACGTCCTCGGCGCCGGAGACGTCCCCCGGGCCGTCCGCCACCGCTTCGACCTCATGACGGAGGTCGTCGGTCTGGACCGGGACCGGGCCCGCGGATGGACGCTCGGCCGCGTCCTGCAGAACTGCCTCTGGGACATCGAGGACGGCGCGGTCACGCTACAGCCCGAGCAGACGGCCATCGCCCGGGCCCTCCTCGGCCCTCGGCCGCGCGGGCAGTGACGCCCTACCGGGCCGGGCCGGCCCGGCGGCGGCCGACTGTCATCCGATGGGCCCGGCCGCCTCGCCCCCCTGATCCTGCGGAAGATCGCCAAGTAGCCGGGCGGTGGGACCACGGGAGAGTCCGGGTCAGGTCCGCCGGCGGCCGGGGGCGTCGTCGGTCAGTTGGGCGATCCAGCCGTACGGGAGCTCCCCGCCGTCCACGGTGACCGCCTCCACGGCCCTGCTCTCGGGGTCGATCTCCGCCCGGACCCCCTCCCCCTCGTAGCACGGGTAGCCGGAGACACCGGTGGCGCCGGTCCTCTCGACCCGGGCGGTGCGCAGGACCGCGTCGTGGCCCTTGGCGTCCTGGACGCCGGGCGGGCCGGGGCGGAGAACGACGGTGTACCGGTCCGGGACCGGGTGGGACTCGGGGGTCATGGGCCCAGGCTAATGAGCGGGGCCGCCGCCGGCCCGGAGGCGCGACCGGCACGGGTTTCCGCCGAACAGGCCCGCGCCGCGTCGCCACCGTCCGGGAGGGGGATGACGGGGCGCAGTGGCCCCGCTCCGGTGCCAAGCGGGGCCGCGACTCGGTGGTGTCGACGCCGTAGTCCTCGCCCTCGCCTTCGATCCAGTACTCGGCGCGCAGGCCCCACTGCGGGAGTTCACGCGTGGCGGGTGGAGCCGAGTCGTCGACGCAGAGGCGGAGCTTGTTGCGCCAGCCGCGGACCGCGGCGAGGGAGTGGAACTGGTGCTGGCGGACGATGTGCGCCGCGAACCGGTTCGAGTACGTGCCCGTCGCCCGCTCCGCGTCGGTCAGCAGGTACACCTCGCGGTGGGCCTGTTTGAAGGGCTGGGTGATCGCGTGCCGCTCCAGCCAGTCCCGCCAGGCGACGACCTCGGCGGGCTCGCGGCCGACGGGGTGCCAGAGGGTGACCTCCGTGTCGTGGCCGGCCGGCTCGACCGGCTCGTCGGCGAGGGTGCGCAGGGCGCCGTCGGCGAAGCCGGCCGCGGTGCCGTCGACCGTCCACAGCAGGCGGCGGGCGAGGCTGCCGACGAGGGGGTGGTCGAGGTAGCGGTCGCGCCAGGCGGCGTAGGACCACGTGCGGCGGGCGAGGAACTGCCGGTCCAGGCGCTCGGTCTGGGCGCCGAGCATCCTGTCGATGTCCCTGACGGCGGCCTTGAGCTCCTTCAGCTCCTCGGGGTGGTCGCGCCGGACCGCGGCGGGGACGGACTTGATCTCCTTTCCGCCGGCGGAGCGCCAGCGCAGGACGGCTTTGGGGCCCTCGATCTCCAGCAGGGCGGTGACGTCACCGAGCTGTGTCGCGCAGCGGCCGACCTCGGTCAGCCCGTAGGCGGGCACGGCCAGTTCCTCGATCTCCTCCCGGCTGAGGCCGAGCGCTGCCGCCCGGGTGTCGAGGGCGGTGTTGAGCAGTTTGAGGGTGCCCTTGTAGGTGGTGCGGGTGGCGAGCCGGGCCAGCTCGGCGAGG
The DNA here is from genome assembly GCF_002028425.1 of Streptomyces katrae. Lineage (GTDB taxonomy): Bacteria > Actinomycetota > Actinomycetes > Streptomycetales > Streptomycetaceae > Streptomyces > Streptomyces katrae_A. The sequence goes on from NZ_CP020042.1 coordinate 258,438, forward strand.
GCCGCCTCGCTGTCGATACGGGCGAGGGCCGTGACCGCGGCGTTGGCGACCTTGGGGTTCACGGGCCCGAGGCCGGGGACCTTCTTCAGAGAGGTCTCGACGAGGGCGCCGAGAGCGCGGGCCGTGTCCGGGTGGGCGGGCAGCAGGGCGAGGATCCGGGCGAGGCCACGCAGGGCGTTGGCGTTGCGCGGGTCGAAGACGAGGTGGGGGTCGGGCCCGTACTGCACGGTGGTGAACGCGAAGGTGCGGGGGCGGCCGACGAGCGGGAGCCAGCCGAGCACCGCCGCGCGCACGGCGTCGGTGCCGAGGGATGCGGCGAGGGTGAGAGCGGCCTTGTCCCACTGGGCCGTGGGTTTGGCCGACGTCGCGGTGGTGGCGTGGACGAGCAGGGGCAGCAGTCCGGGTTCCCCGGCGGCCTCCTTCATGGCCTGCTCGGCCCATGCCTCTCCCACGTTCAGCACGGGTTCCGTCAGCCTTTTCGCCAAGGCCGCCATCTCCGGCCGGCGGTACGCCTCCAGTGCGGATCGCCGCAGGAACGCCACGACGGGTGCCGACAGGGTTCGCCCGGCGGCCAGTTCGTGCTCGGCGGCGAACCGTGCGTCACCGTCGGACCAGCTGGAAACCTCCCTGCCGAGCTTGTCCAGCTCGGCGGTGCGCTCAGCGGCGAGCGGATCACCGGGCAGGCCCGCACCCACGGCTTGCAGGAGCCGCAACACCTTCGACCGCGGGCGCTCCTCGGAGCCGAACGTGGTGTACAGCCGGCCGAACTCTCGTGCGACGTCCGCGCGCACCGCGGGATCGAGGCCCTCCAGCAGCTCGATCGTCCGGACCCAGACGTCCCCGCTGACGGTCGCCCGGGCCGTCGCCAGGCCCAGCGCCTCGTACGCGAGCGGACCGGCCTCGCGCGCGGCCGCGTGGCCCTGGATCCTGCTCAGCTTGCCCGGCGCGTCCACGGTCAGCCACCCACCAGCGGCACGAGCTTCAGGAACGTCACCTCGACGCCGGGCGGCAGCTCCAGCTCCTCGTCCGGGTCCGTGACCTGCCGGTCCCCGACGAGCACCAGGAACCCGTTCCCCGCGAACGCGGCCAGCGCGCGCTGCGCCTGGGCCTGCGGGTCGATGCGGCGCGGGGTGCGCAGCGCGTATCCGCTCGGAACCCGCTCGGTGTCCTGCGGCTGCACGAGGCCCTGGAACATGTGCGGCTCCGCGCGCGCGTTGAACTCCGCGGCCTCCTGGAAGGCCCGCCGCCGGATCAACTCACGCACGGTGAGCCGCTCCTCGGCGATCTCGAGTCCGAAGACTGCGCCCCTGTCCCCCGTTGTCGTCTCGTCGACGACCGTCACCGTTCCCATGCCGACGACGCTACGGGGTACCACTGACAACGGCCCCTCACGGCGGCTTCCGGGCCCCGCATCGGCCTCAGGCCGGCCGGCCGTCCGCCCGGTCGGCTCCCGGTGCGCCGGGACGCGCCCCGCTCATGAGCGCCGCGTAGAGCAGCAGGGACGCGGTCAGGCCCACCGCCCAGCCGTAGTCCGCCAGCGGCTTGAGGAAGGGGATCAGGCCCGCTTCGGGGAACGGGCCCTTGCCGGGGGACGAGTGGGAGCCGCCGATGGCCAGTACCCCGCCGGCCGCGAAGGCGGCCAGGGCCCGGAGGTTCCAGCCTCCCGTGTACCAGTACGGGCCGCCCTCCTGGTAGAGGCCGGGCAGCGAGAGCCGGGTGCGGCGCACGACCCAGTAGTCCGCGATGAGGACGCCGGCCACGGCACCGAGCAGCCCGCCGACCAGGCCCAGCCAGGTGAAGATGTACAGCTCGGGGGTGGACGTCAGTTGCCACGGCATGACCAGCACGCCGACCACGCCGGTGATCAGCGCGCCCCGGCGGAAGTCGATCAGGCGGGGGGCCAGGTTGGCCAGGTCGTAGGCCGGGGAGACGACGTTCGCCGCGATGTTCACCGAGATCGTCGCGACCAGCACGGTGACCAGGGCGAACAGCAGCCCGAAGACGCTGTCGGCCTTGGCGGCGAGCTCCACGGGGTCCCAGATCGGGGCTCCGTACACCGCCTCCGAGCCGGAGGTGACGAACACCGACAGCAGCGCGAAGAGGGTCATCGTCGTCGGCAGCCCGAGGGTCTGTCCGAGGATCTGGGAGCGCTGGCCCGCGCCGAAGCGTGTGAAGTCGGGGATGTTGAGGGAGAGGGTGGACCAGAAGGCGATCATCCCCATGAGCGAGGGGAAGAAGACCGGCCAGAAGTCCGCGCCCCAGCCGAGCCGGGACGGCTGGTCGAGCAGTTCGCCGAAGCCGCCCGCCTTCACCCCGGTCCACACCAGCAGGGTCAGCGCGCCGACGATGACGAAGGGCGCGGCCCAGTTCTCGAAGCGTCGCAGGGCCTCCATCCCCCGGTAGATGATGGCGAGCTCGAGGACCCAGAAGACGACGAAGCACAGCCACAGCGTCCACGGCTCGCCGCCGATCTCGGCGGCCCCCGCCCAGCCGCCGAAGATCTTGCCGAGCAGGACGAAGATCCCGGACCCGCCGATCCAGGTCTGGATCCCGAACCAGCAGCAGGCCACGGCCGCCCGGATGAGCGCGGCCAGGTTGGCGCCGCGGACCCCGAACGAGGCGCGGGCCAGAACGGGGAACGGGATCCCGTACTTGGGGCCGGCGTGCCCGGTGAGGAGCATCGGCACGAGCACGACCAGGTTGGCGAGCGCGATGGTGAAGACGGCCTGCTTCCAGTCCATGCCGAGGGCCACCAGCCCGGAGGCGAGCAGCCAGGAGGGGATGTTGTGCGCCATGCCGACCCACAGGGCGGTGAAGTTGTACGTCGTCCACCGCCGGGCCCCGACCGGTACGGGGAGGAGGTCGGGGTTGGCGAAGCGGCCGTCGGAGGGGACTTCGCCGGGGGCGAGCTCGACGCGGTCCCCGGTCTCGGCGCTCGATTGGTCGGGCATGTGCGCACACCCCTTCGGGTCGGGTGGAGATCTCGGCCAGGACGGGGAACGGTTCACGTTTCCGCTTCCGCTTCCGCCTCCGGGAGCCACCCCATACTGTCGCCCCGGACCGCTCCGGAGCGAGAGGGATGCCGCCCCTGCGTCGGCAGGCGATTACCTCTGCGGTAATGGCCGCGCAACGGGCCGCCTGGCTACGTTCGGAGCGTTGTCCCGCACGGGGACGCGGACAGGCGGCAAAGGAACGTGACATGTCTGCTTACGGCTTCGCACATCTGCGCAACCGTCGTCATCACCCCGACATCCTGGAGTACCTGGAGCGCATCCAGGACACCCTCGATCCCTTCGACGGCCGCTTCGTCATCCACGGCCCTCCGGCCCGGGTGGTGGAAGGGGCCTGGCCCGGCAGCATGGTGCTGATCGAGTTCCCCGACCTGGCCGTGGCACAGGCCTGGTACGAGTCCCCCGCCTACCAGGAGATCCTGCGGCTGCGGACCGACCACATCGAGGGGGACCTGCTGCTGATCGAGGGTGTCGGGCCGGCGTACGACCCGCGCAAAAGGGCGGCGGTCCTTCGTACAGGAGCGGGGTGACGGCGGCGGCCGAGCCGCCGGGCGGAAGCGGGAGCGCGTCGTCGAACGCCGGGATGATTCCGCCGCCCTCCTGGGGGTGAGCGAGCTCGGTGGAAGTGCCGATGCCATCAGAGGAATCCGCAATCCCCTCCGGGGACGGGCTCGGGCCGACACCGGCACGGCGCGTCCGGGCCGCCGTTGCCGCGGCGGGTGAGGGGCTGTCGCGGTCACTGCCCGCCGCGCTGATGGGCCGGGGCGCCTCCACCTCCCGCATGCTCGGCAGGTGCGCGGCCCCGTTCGGCGCCTTCCTCGGCGGCCGGCTTGCCACCGCCTGCGACGTGCGCACCCCGCTCTACACCGCTGCCGGCCTCCTCCTGTCGATGACGGCCGTCACGGCGTCCATGACCGGCAACCGCCGGGGTCGAGGCGGCGCTGCGTGCTGCCGTCCCGGCCGGGGGTCCGGATCACGCGGCCGGCACGGAGCCCGACCGGGAGAGTGCACCCCGCCCGTCGTGACGCCCGCCGCGGAGGCGGCCTTTCCGGTCGCCGGACCCGGGGTTCCCGGCATCCCCTCCCGTGCGAGGGGATGCCGCAACCGCTCCCCTGCCCCGCGCTCCCTCAGCCGGTGGCGCGCAGGGCCGCCGTGTGGGCCCGTACCTGATCGGGGGTCAGGTAGGCGTCGCTGTGCTCGAATTCCCGCAGGGTCGGCGGCTTGGAGGCCCGCAGGCCCGTCCGGACGAAGTCGTCCCCGGCCACCGCGTTGAGCAGCCAGTTCGTCAGGACGCGCGTCTTGGCGACATTGGTCCGCAGCGCGGACCAGTGGTAGCCGCGGGCCACGGCCTGGGCCGGCAGGCCGCGCAGCGGGACCCCCAGCGGCTTGGACACCGCGTCGGTGCCGCCCAGGTCGACGACGAGTCCCAGGTCCTTGTGCACGTACGGGCGCAGCGGCCGCCGGCGCAGTGTCGCGACCAGGTTGTCCGCGAGGACGCGGCCCTGGCGCAGGGCGTGCTGGGCGGTGGGCGGGCAGAGGGCGCCCTCCTGCCCGGCGGCGAGGTCGGGGACGGCCGCGGCGTCTCCCAGCGCGAAGACCCCGGCCGCGCCGGGCACCGTCATCTCCGGCGTCACCAGCAGCCTGCCGCGCACGGTTTCCGCGCCGAGGGTGCCGATCAGGGGGCTGGCGGCCACCCCCGCCGTCCAGATGAGGGTCCTGCTGGGCAGCACCCTGCCGTCGGTCAGCGTCACCTCCGTGGGTCCGGCCTTGGCGACGCTGACGCCGAGGGAGACCTGGATGCCGCGGCGGCGCAGGATGTCCAGGGCGGCCCGCCCCAGGGAGTCGCCGAGCTCGGGCATGAGCCGGGGGGCGAGGTCGAGGAGGTGCCAGGTGATCTGGCGGGGGTCCAGCCGGGGGTAGCGCTTGACGGCGTGGTGGGTGAGACGTTGCAGGCAAGCCGCCGTCTCGGTGCCGGCGTACCCGCCGCCGACCACGACGAAGCACAGCCGGGAGGCCCGTTCCGCCTCGTCCTCGCTCGCGTCGGCCAGGTCCAGCTGGGAGATGACGTGGTCGCGCAGATAGGTGGCTTCGGCGAGGGTCTTCATGCCCCGGGCGTGCTCGGTGAGGCCGGGGATGTCGAAGGTGCGGGTGATGCTGCCGGGAGCCAGCACGAGGTAGTCGTAGGCCCGTTCCGTCAGCTCGCCGGTGATCTTGCGGATGATGCAGACCTTCGCCCGGGTGTCCACGCCGACGGCGCCGCCGGGGATGATCCGGGTGCGGTAGCGGCTGCTGCGCCGCAGGGAGACGGCGACGGACTGCGGGGTGAGCACTCCGGACGCCACTTGTGGCAGCAACGGCAGGTAGAGCTGGTAGGAGTTGGGGGTGACCAGGGCGATGTCCGCCTCGGCGGGCGCCAGCCTGCGCTCCAGCCGGCGGATGCACTCCACCCCGGCGAATCCGGCTCCCACCACGAGGATCCTCGGTCGTTCCACGGTGTCCGTCCCTTCTCTCGCCTGCCAGGTCTCCCCCGCACCTGCCCCGCCCGGGGCCGGTCTGCACGTACCGCGGGCCGCCCGATGCGGATCGGGGCGGATCGGGGGCACCCCCGGGCGGGAAGCCGGCTGCTCCGTGCGGGGTATGCCCGGCGCCATCGTGGCTGACCGGGTGGCGGGCAGGGCAGGTGTGGAGGCGTGAGAGAACACGCGAACCACCGCTACGCCGTCGCCGTCGTCCACAGCAGCGGCGGCTGGAAGTGCATCCGGCTGGAGCGCACCGCGCTGACCGGTCTCGACGAGGCGATCAGCGCCGTGCGCGAGGCCTGGACCGGCGACGCGGACGCCGTGTTCGGGTTCTTCAACGCGGACGAGGAGTTCTTCCTGATCGTGCGCCCCACGGCGGGCGGGACGGACCTGATGCTGTCGGACACCCGGGCCGCCGAGCAGCACACGCTCGCCGCCCAGGTCCTGGACGTCCTGCGCGTCAACGGGCCCGGGAAGGGGGTGGCCGGTCCTTCACCGGCCGGCGCGCTGGGCATCCTGGGCGACGCGGGCATCGGCCCGGCCGACATGGCCGCCCTCCTGCGGGCCGGTGCCCTGCCCGACGACCAGCTGCGGAGCCTGGCCGAGCAGGCGGGGTTCGGAGCCCAGTTCGAGGACGCCCGGCGGTAGGACCGTCGTCGGACTCCCGGTAGTTGAGCGGAAAATTTTATGAATGGAGCCGTGCTGGCCGAAAATATTTACCCAATTTGGTGATCGGTGCACTGATGTTTCATCATCGTGACTGAGCGTCATGTTCTGGCGTTCACCGAGCAGGCGAGGGCACCGGGGGGTCCCTCGTTCACCCCGGCCCGTCCGGCCGGAGCGTGCCCGCTCCCGCCGCGCAGAGCCGCGGCTTCCGTTCCGATCCACCACCTAGGCAAAGGCCCATGTCCGCCCTGCAGCTCTCGGACCTCATACGTTTCGCCCGTCACAACTCGCCCTTCTACCGGGACCTTTACGCGTCCCTTCCGGCCGACGCCGACCGCCTCACCGACCTGCCGGTGGTCGACCAGCAAGCGTTCTGGGCGGCCAACACCCTTCGCGACAACCGCGTGCTGACCGGCCCGCTCGGCGAGGCCACGGTCTACAAGACCGGCGGGACCACCGGGTCCCCCAAGTTCTCCGTCTACACCCGCGACGAGTGGCGCACGTTCGTCACCGCCTTCGGCCAGGGGCTCGTGGACGCGGGCCTGCGCCCGGGGCACCGCGTCGCCGACCTCTTCTACGCCGGGGAGCTGTACGCCAGCTTCCTCTTCGTCCTCGACTCGCTCGCCCACGCGCCCGTCGACAACGTCCGCCTGCCCATCGGCGGCGGCGCGCCGCCGGAGTCGACGATCCCCACGCTGCGCGACCTCGCCGCCCAGGTGCTGGCCGGCACACCGACCACGCTGTGCCGGCTCGCCGAGCAGGTCGTGTCGTCCGGTGTCCGGCTCGACGCGGTGGAGCTGCTGCTCTTCGGCGGCGAGGCCCTCTTCGACGACCAGCGGCGCCTGCTGGCCGCCGCGTTCCCGCGCGCCGAGGCCCGTTCCGTCGGATACGCCAGCGTCGACGCGGGTCTGCTCGGCCATCCCGTACCCGGCCCCGACGCCCGCGTGCACCGCCCCTTCACGCCGTACTCGGTCGTCGAGATCCTGGACGACTGCACCGGTGAGCCCATCACCGAACCGGGCCGTCCCGGCCGGGTCGTGGTCACCAGCCTCTTCCGCCGCCTGATGCCGGTCATCCGCTACCCCGCGGGCGACCGGGCCGAGTGGACCGGCACCGGGCCGGGGCACTTCCGGATACTCGGCCGCGCCGAGGAGGGCGTGCGGGTGGGTCCCGTCTCCCTCTACACCCAGGACGCCCAGGACGCCGTGGCCGCGGCGGACACCGCGGGCCAGGTGGTCGGCATGCAGCTCGTCGTCCGCCGCTGGGAGGGCCGCGACGGGCTCGTCCTGCGGCTGGCGACGTCCCCCGGTGACCACGACCGGCACGGCCGGCACGGCCGGCAGGAGCTGTCCGAGGCCGTCGTGGCGGAGCTGGAGAACGTGCGGCCGCTGTATCCCGACAGCGTGCGCGCCGGATTCGTGCACCCGCTGTCCGTGGAGTGGGTGCGCCACCGCGACCTCGCCGTCAACCCGCGCTCGGGCAAGCTCGTCCGGGTCCTCGACGAGAGGCCGACCGCATGACCACCGCCCTGCCCGAGACCGAGACCGAGACCCCGACCGGTGCCGAGGCCGCGACGGCGACGGAGACCGCGGCCGGCCGGCGGCGCGTTCCGCTGGTCCTGCGCAACCGCGCCTTCGGCGCCGTGTGGCTCGGCCAGATCCTCAGCCAGGCCGCCGTGCGGATGTTCCAGGTCGGCGTGGCCTGGTGGATCGTCGCCTACGCCGTGCACGACGCGCGCGGGCTCGCCTCCGGGCTGTTCATGGCGGCCTGCACCCTGCCCGCCGTGGCGCTGGCGCCCGTCGTGGCGGCGGCGGTCGCCCGGTGCGCGCACCGTTCGGTGCTGCGGACCGCCGCAGCCCTGGCCGGGGGCGCCTCGGGGGCCCTGGCGCTGTGGGCGTACGGCGGCGGCCTGCCGCTCGCCACCGTGTACGCGGCCGGTCTCGCCCTGGCGACCTGCCAGGCGTTCTTCGACCCCTGCCTGACCACCTCGGTGCCCGAACTCGTCGACGACGCCGACATCGAGACCGCCACCGGCTTCGAGCTGTCCACCCAGTCCCTGGCCGGCCTCGGCGGAGCGCTGCTCGGCGCCCTGACCGTCGACCGGACCGGTGTGGCCGGCCTGGCCGCCGGCTGCGCGGCCGCCTACCTCGGCGCCGCCCTCCTCGTCGCGAGCGCCCGTTTCCGCACCGTCGTGCCGGGCGCCGGAGCCGACGCGCCGGGCCCGCCGCCGCGGCGCACGCTGCGCCGCATCCTCGGGGAACTCCCCTACGTGCGAAGGATCCTGATCTGCTTCACCGCGGCGAACCTCTTCACCGCCGCCGTGTTCGTCGTCATCCCCCTCTACACCCGCTCGGTCCTCGCGGGCGGTGGCGCCACCGTGGCCCTGCTGGAGGCCGCCCTCGGCACCGGTACGCTCGTCGGCGCCTTCACCGGCACCCGCGTGCCGGGACGCCCCACGCTCGCCGGTGCCTGCTGCCTGGGCCTGATGGCCCTCGCCCTCGCGCTGCCGGGGCTGGTCGCCCACCGGGCGGTCATCATGGGCTGCCTGGCCGTGGCCGGATGGTGTGCCGGGGCCGTCAGCGTCCGCTTCGTGGCCCTCTTCCAGCGGCTGGTGCCCCCGGCCGACAAGCCCGGCTTCTTCGCCGTGATGCAGGCCGTGCTGGGCGCCTCCCTGCCCGTGGCCTCCCTGGCGTTCGGCTTCGCCGGCGACTTCCTCTCCCCGCAGGTGCTGTGCCTGGTGCAGGGCGCCGGCCTGGTCCCCGCGGCCTGCGCGCTGGCCCTGCTGAAGTCCCCCGCGGCCGGGCCCGCCGGAGGTGAGCGGTGAACCCGGTCATCACCCCCGCCGCGTGCGCGGACATCGCCGAACTGCGCCAGCTCTACTACGCCGTCTACGGACCGCACTACCCCGTGGCCCTGGGCACCGACCCGGCCGAGATGGCCCGGCTCATCGAGGACCCGCACTCGCTGTGGCTCGTCGGCCGCTGCGCGGACACCGGGGCCCTGACCGCGTCCGCCGCCATCCACGGTGAGGCGGGCAGCCGCATCGGCCGTCTGGAGGGCATCGCCGTACACCCCGGACACCGCGCGGCGGGACTGGCCGCCACCCTCACCGGGGCCCTGTGCGCGGGCATGCTGGACACGGGACGGCTCGACTCGGTGTACGCGACGGTGCGCACCGTCAGCGCCGGCCCGCAGCGCGTCGTCGCCCGCAACGGCTTCCGCCCGCTGGGCATCCTGCCCAACGCGGTGGATCTGCGCAGCCGCGAAAGCCTCGCACTCTACGCGCGTCACTCCGCCGGGGTGCTGGACCGCCGGATCCCCGTCACCGAAGTGCCCGCCCCGCTCCTGCCGTTGCTGCGCACCGCGGGGGCCGCGCTGGGCATCGGCTACTCCGGGGTGCGGGCCGCCGCCGGCCCGCACCCGGCCCCGCCCGCGCGGCGGGGCGACGGGGTCCGGCTGGAGATGATCGAGGCGCCGGCCTTCGTACGCCGCCGCTTCCGCGAGCGGTTCCCGAGCGCCGAGGGCTGGTTCTACCCGCTGCACACCCCGAACGTGCTGCTGACCCCCGAGGACGGCCGTTTCGAGGTCTACGCCTACCTCAACCGCGCCGGGGGGTACTGCTCCCTGCTCACCGCCCACCCCGACCCGGCCGCCGCTTCCGCGTGCCTCGAACCCGTCACCCGGGCCCTGGCCCGGGCGGGAGCGGGCTACGTCGAGGCTCTGGTTCCGCTCGCCCACCACGAGGTCCTCGCGGCCTTCCTCGCCGAGGGGTTCGTCGCGGGGGCCGTCTACCCGGCGATGCGCGCGGACGGCGACGGCTTCCACGACTACGCCGTCCTGTCCCGCTCCAGCGAGCGCATCGACTTCCGCGGCGTCGCCGTCGAACCGCCCCTCCAGCCCTATCTGGACTGCTACGTGTCGGCCTGGGCGTCGACACACCTGCCCACGTCATCCGAGGTTGCCCCATGAACCCCCATCTCGCGCCGGTCGCCGTACCCGACCCGGCCCTCCTGCCGCACGTACAGCAGCTGTGCGACCTGACCGACCCGTACGCCTTCGGGCCCGCCGAGGACGAGCTGTTCGCCGCCGCCATGGCGGAGACCAACGCCTGGCACGTCGAACGCTCCCCCTTCTTCCGCTCCCTGTACGAGGCCACTCCCCCGGCACATCCGTACCGGACACCGCTCGTCCACGCGAACTTCTTCAAGCGGCACGAGGTCCTGTCCGTCCCCCGCGAGGACGTCGAGCTGCACCTGACCTCCTCCGGCACCACCGGCCAGAAGTCGCAGATGTTCTTCGACCACTGGACGATCCGCTCCGCCCAGCGGATGGTCGCCCGGATCTTCGAGCGCAACGGCTGGATCACCCCCGACCAGGAGGTCAACTACCTCCTGTACAGCTACGAGCCGGCTCCCTCCCTCAACCTCGGGACCGCCTTCACCGACAACTACCTGTGCGACTTCGCCCCGGCGCGCAGCGTCGAGTACGCCCTGCGCAACACCGGCGGCGACCACGAGTTCGACCCCTTCGGCTGCATCGCCGCCCTGCGCCGCTTCGAGCGGGAGGACGCCCCGGTCCGCATCCTCGGCTTCCCGGCCTTCCTCTTCTTCACCCTGGAGCGGATGCGGGCCATGGGGCTGCCCCCGCTGCGCCTGCCCGAGGGCTCCCTCGTCGTCCTCGGCGGCGGCTGGAAGGGGCACTCCGACCGGCGCATCGGCAAGGAGGAGCTGTACGCACGCGTCACCGGGCAGCTCGGGATCCCTGGCGAGCGGATCCGGGACACCTTCGGGTCGGTGGAGCACTGCATCCCGTACATCGAGTGCGACCACCACCGGCTGCACGCCCCCGTGTGGTCCCGGGTCACGATCCGCTCCACGCGCACCCTCGAACCCCTGCCGTACGGGGAGCGGGGCTACCTGCACCTGGTGTCGCCGTACATCACCTCGGTGCCGGCGCAGAGCGTGGTCATGGGCGACCTCGCCTCCCTCCACCCCGGCGAGGCCTGCGGGTGCGAGCTGAAGACCCCCTGGTTCACCGTCCACGGCCGTGCCGGGGTGAGCCGCAACCGCAGCTGCGCGGTGGCCGCAGCGGAACTGATGAAGGGCATGGCGTGACCGTGACGAAGAGCATCACCGAGGCCGCGCACGAGCAGGACGGCGACGCCGGCGCGCACCACTACTGGCAGGGTGCCTTCATCGGCGACGAGGAGGCCGGACGGCGCCTCGCCGCCCTGCCGGCCGCCGTCGAGGCCGCGCTGGCCACGGTACTGGACACCGAGACCGTGCTGGCCGCCTGCGACGCCCTCGCCACCGCCCTGGGCGACCCGGCCCACCCCGTACACACCCGGCTCGCCGCACACCTGCCCCCAGAAGAGGACCCGGCCGTCCTGGCCGAGCTCGGTGGCCTGCTGGGCCGGCGGGAGCTGACCCGCAAGCTGCGCCGCGAACTCGGCGGCGCGGCCCCCGGCCGGCTGGACCGGCCCGATCCCCGCGAGAGCGTCTACGAGGCGTGGGCACCCGTCGGCCTGGTCGCCCACATCGCCCCCGGCAACGCCACGACGGTCGCTCCGCTGAGCATCGTCGAGGGGCTGCTGGCCGGGAACGTCAACGTCCTCAAGACCAGCAGCGCCGACACGCTCCTGACCCAGCACCTGATGGCCGAGCTGGCGGCCCTCGATCCCAGCGGGGCGCTCGCCGCACGGGTCATCGTCCTGCGCTTCCCGTCCTCCCGGCAGGAGTGGCTGCGCCTGATGTGCGCGCCCGCGGACGCCGTCGCCGTGTGGGGCGGGGAGGACGCCGTCCAGGGGGTGGCGGCCCATGTGCCGGCCGGATGCCGGCTGGTGGAGTGGGGACACCGGATCTCCTTCGCGTACCTGACGGGCGACGCCTGGTCGGATCCGGGCACGCTCGACGCCCTCGCGGACGACGTGTGCCGGCACGAGCAGCAGGCCTGCTCCAGCCCCCAGGTGGTCTACCTCGACACCGAGGACGAGGCGGAGGTGTTCGCCTTCGCCGAGCGGTTCGCCGCCGTCCTCGCGACCCGCCCGCCGGCGGCGGACACCGCTTCGGGGGGCGGAGCGGACCCCGCCGAGGCGGCCGAGCTGACGACGACCGAGCTGGTGGCCCGGCTGGAGGAACACCTGGGCCTGACCCGGGTGTTCGCCGCGTCCGACGGCTCGTGGCGGGTCATGGCCGACACCCGGTCGCCGCTCACGGCCTCGCCGCTGCACCGCAGCGTGTGGGTCAAGCCGCTGGCCCGCAGGCAACTGATCGCCACCCTGCGCCCGATGCGCCGCTACCTGCAGACGGCGGGCATCGCGGGCAGCCGGTCCGACATCGCCGAGCTCTCCCGCACCGCCCTGGCGGCGGGCGTCACCCGCGTCACGCCGGTCGGCGCCATGACGGCGAGCTACGCGGGCGAACCGCACGACGGCGTCTACGCCCTCCAGCGCTACAGCCGCCGCGTCGCGGTTCAGGCCGACCCGGCCCGGTTCGCCACGACCGCCTGCCTCGACGACCTGGTCCGGCCCGTCGTCCTGCCGCCTCCGGCGGGCCCCCTGCTGGGCAAGGAGGACGTCCAGGGACCGGCCCGGGAGCTGGCCCGGGCCGATGCCGAGCTGTACTTCCGCAGCGGCGGCAGCACGGGCGCTCCCGCCCTGTCGGTCTTCAGTTACGACGACTACGACACCCAGATGCACGCCGCCGCCCGCGGCCTGCTCGCCGCCGGCTACGACCCGGCCGGGGACCGCACCGCCAACCTCTTCTACTGCGGCGGCATGTACGGCAGCTTCATCAGCTTCTTCTCCGTACTGGAACGGCTCGGCGGGGTGCAGCTGCCCCTGGCGGCGGGAGCGGACCACCGGGCCACGGTCCGGGCCATCGTCGAGCACCGGGCCGACACCCTCTTCGGCATGCCCTCCTACCTGTGGCAGCTGCTCCACGCGGAGGCCGACGCACTGCGCGCCTACGGGGGCCTGCGCAAGGTCTTCTACGGCGGCGAGCACTTCACGCGGGAGCAGCAGCGCACGCTGAAGGCGGAGTTCGGCATCGAGGTCATCCGCTCGATCACCTACGGAAGCACCGACCTGGGCCCGCTGGGCTACCAGTGCGCGGACAGCTCCGGCGGCGTCCACCACCTGCACGCCGACCTCCACACCATGGAGATCGTGGACCTGGCCGAGGACCGGCCCGTGGCCCCGGGTGAGACGGGCCGGCTGGTCTTCACCACGCACGCCCGGCGCGGCCAGCAGCTGGGCCGCTACCTGATAGGCGACCTCGGCCGGGAGGTGCCGGGCCGCTGTCCCTGCGGCCGGCGGGCTCCCCGGTTCGAGCTGATGGGCCGCACCGGCGACGTGATGCGGGTGGCCACGCACTTCCTGAACCACCGCCGCTTCCTGGCGCTGGCCGAGGAGCAGGGCGGCCACCGCGGCGAGTTGCAGATCAGGCTCGACGGCACGCAGGCGCGCGAGCGGCTGACCGTACGGGTGGAGCGGGGGCCGGCGACGGACCCGCAGCGGCTGCGCCAGGTCTTCCTGTCCGGCTATCCGGAGCTCCGTTCGGCAGTGACCGAGCGGCTGCTGGACCTGGTGGTCGAGGCGGTCGACGGCCCGTCGCTGGACCGCAGCCCGACCAGCGGCAAGCTCCTCGCGGTGGTGGACGCGCGCCGCTAGGCCGCGGCGGAGGCCGTCGAAGGAGGTGTCCTGCGGCCCCGGTCCGGCGGCCGGGGCCGCAGCAACGCCGGCCCGTGTCGCGGGCGGACGGCGCTCAGCGGTCGAGGGGCCGGTGGGCGCTCTCCGGCAGCCGCAGGTACACCACCGAGGAGCACAGGCACAGCGCGGCGACGTACCAGGGGAACAGGCCGGGCCTGCCGAGGTCCTGCAGCAGGGTGGCGACGTACGGGGCCGTGCCGCCGAAGAGGGCGACCGTCAGCGAGTACGGGAAGCCGATGCCCGCCGCGCGTACCCGGGCGGGGAAGACCTCCGCGTTCACGGCCGCCGAGATCGAGGTGAAGCCGGTGAGCAGCACCATGCCGGCGCACTGGACGAGCAGCAGGGAGAGGAACGAGCCGTCCAGGGCGTGCAGCAGCGGCACGACGAGCAGGGCGAAGCCGAGTCCGAAGAACAGCAGGGACGGCTTGCGTCCGTAGCGGTCGGACAGCAGGCCGCCGGCCGGCTGCAGCAGGGCGAAGAACGCCAGGGACAGGGTCCCGGCGAGCAGCGCGTCGCCCTTGGCGAGGCCGGTCCGGAGCTCGGCGTACGTCGGCAGGTACGAGGTCCACGTGTAGTAGGCGAGGGTTCCGCCGGCCGTGATGCCGGCCGTCAGCAGCGAGGCACGCGGATGGTGGCGGAGCGCGTCGAAGAGCCCGGGGCGGGGGGCCTCGGCGGGGCGGCCGGCCAGGGTCTCCTCGGCGCCCCGCCGGATCCAGAATCCCGCGAGGCTGAGGACGGCGCCGAGCAGGAAGGGCACACGCCACCCCCAGCCGTTCATGGCGTCCTCGGGGAGCAGGGCCACGAGCAGCGCGGCCAGGCCGGAGGCGGCGAGTTGGCCGATGGAGGTGGAGACGTACTGGAACGAGGAGAAGAGGCCCCTGCGGCCGGGCCCCGCGGACTCCACGAGGAAGGTGGTCGAGGCGGCGAACTCCCCGCCGACGGACAGGCCCTGGAGCAGCCGCGCGGTCACGAGGACGACCGGGGAAAAGGCCCCGGCGGCCGTGTACGCCGGCGTGAGGCCGACCAGCAGGCTGCTGCCTCCCATGAGCAGGATGGTCACGGTCAGCGCGGTGCGCCGGCCCCGCCGGTCGGCGATCGCGCCCAACAGGAGCCCGCCGACCGGGCGCATGAAGAAGCCGACGGCGAAGACGGCGAAGGTGGAGAGCAGCGGGACGAGGGAGTCGCCCGCGCCGGACGGGAAGACCTGCCGGGCGATGTGGGTGGCCAGGAAGGTGTACGCGTACCAGTCGTACCACTCCACGGCGTTGCCGACCGATGCGGCCAGCAGCTGACGTAAGGGGCGGTGCGGCGGGGCGGGAGCGTGCGTCGTGATCTCTGACATGACCACGTCCTACCCAACGGAGGACGGGCGGTCCTCACGGGCGTTGACGGAGCATCCGCGAGACGAAACGTCTTGTTGGAGGGGTGGACACTCCTCTAGAGTCTGACGAGACGATACGTCTCGTTGATGAGAGGGGTGGCCCGTGCGTGCTTCAGAGGGTCGTGGTCAGGTCGTGCTGGCCGAGGTGGGCAAGCGGTACGGGACCCGGACGGTGCTGGACCGGGTCGGGTTCTCGGTGCGGCCCGGGGAGCGGGTCGGGGTCGTGGGGGACAACGGGGCGGGGAAGTCGACGCTGTTGAGGCTGCTGGCGGGGTGGGAACGGGCCGATGCCGGCGAGGTGCGCGTGCGAGCGCCGGGCGGAGTGGGCTACCTTCCCCAGACCCTCGAACTGCCGCCCGGGGCGCGGGTCGGTGACGCCGTGGACCGGGCACTGGCCGGACTGCGGGAGCTGGAGCGGCGGATCCGGGCCGCCGAGGAACGGCTCCACCTGGCCGGCCCCGAGGAGGTCGAGGCATACGGGCGGCTGGTCGCCGAGTACGAGGTGCGGGGCGGACGGGATGCCGACCGCAGGGTGGCCGCGATCCTGCGGCGGCTCGGCGAGCGGGAGCCCATCGAACGGGGGCGGGTGCTCGGGACGCTGTCCGGCGGGCAGCGGTCGCGGCTGGCGCTGGCCGCGGCCCTGGCGGCCGAGCCGGAGCTGTTGCTCCTCGACGAACCCACCAACGATCTGGACGACGAGGCCGTCGGGTGGCTGGAGGAACATCTGGTGCGGCGGACCGGCACCCTGGTGGCCGTCACCCACGACCGGCTGTTCCTGGACCGGGTCACCACCGCGATCCTGGAGGTCGACCACGAACGGTCCACCGTGCACCGGCACGGCAACGGCTACGCCGGCCATCTGGTCGCGCGTGCCGCCGCGCGCTCGCGCCGGGAGAGGGAGTACGAGGAGTGGGTCGCGGAGAAGCAGCGCGTGGAGCGGCTCGCCGAGGGCAGCATCGGACGGCTCGCGCAGATCCCGCGCAAGGCGCCGGCCGCGTTCAGCGGCGCCGGGGCCTTCCGCGCCCGGTCCCGGGCGCACGGGGCGATGAGCCGCATCCGCAACGCGCGGGAACGGCTGGCACGGCTGACGGAGCATCCGGTCCCGGCTCCGCCGCAGCCCTTGCGGTTCACCGGACGGTTCGGGGCCGACGGCGGCCCGAGCGGTGGGGTGGACGTGCAGCAGCTGGCCGTGCCGGGGCGGCTCGCGCCGGTGTCGTTCCGTCTGGCGGCGGGTGAGCGGATGCTGGTCACGGGGCCCAACGGGTCGGGGAAGTCGACCCTGTTGCAGGTTCTCGCGGGTCTCGTGCCGGCCGGGCACGGGGGCGTACGGGCACCGGTACGGGTCGGGCTGCTGCGGCAGGACGATCCCTGGTCCGGCGAAAGCCGCAGCGCGGAACGGGCGTTCGGGGAGGAGGTCGCGCAAGCCGTGGTGCGGTACGGGCTGTTGGACGCGGCCGAGGCGGGCAGGCCGGTGCGGGAGCTGTCCGCGGGGCAGCGGCGCAAGCTGGAGCTGGGCAGGCTCGTCGCGGGCGGGCCGTATGACCTGCTCCTCCTCGACGAGCCGACCAACCACCTGGCGCCGGGGGTGGTGGAGGACCTCGAGGCGGCGCTGGCCCCGTACACCGGGACCCTGATCGTCGTCAGCCACGACCGGCGGCTGCGGTCCGGGTTCCTGGGCAAGCGCCTGGAACTGGGCGGGGAGGGGTGCGGGGCGACCGCCCCGGGGCCGAGGCTCCGCTGCCCTCCCTCGGAGCCTCGCCCTCCGCCTCCTGACTCCCGCACCGCCGGCCGGGGCCGGCTCTCCGTGCAGGGGATGGTCTTCGGCATCCTCAACCCGGGGCCTCCCCCGCCGTTCGACAACGGGATCACCGGCGGCACCGGGGAGTCCGACCGGGCTCGCGGCCCGATCCACGCCGAAACGATCGGTACGGGCGTGAGGCGCTTCACGATCAACCTCCGGCACTGACGGCGGCGGGGGCGAGGGACACGCCCTGACGTCGGGAGCGGCGGTTCAGGCGCGGCGGGCGGTGGCCGAGCCGAAGCCCAGCCAGGTGTGCCGGTTGTTCCACCAGCACCAGCCCACCTTGGGGGCGTCGCGCCGCTCACGGCCGTCCCGCCCGGTTCCGTTGCTGATCCAGATCGCCGGGGTGCGGGCGTCCAGGGTGCCGTCGGCCTTGCGCAGCCGCGAGCCGATGGTCATGAAGCAGTGGTTGCGCTCCAGCACCTCGGGCCGCTGCAGCAGCCAGTGGATCCCCTCGGTCAGCACGAGGGGGGTGCGGCCCTCCTCGCCGAGGGCGGCCAGGGCCTCCTCCGGGCTCCAGTCGGCCATGCGGTCGCCGCGATCGAGGCCGCGGACGAGGTAGACAGGCGCGTCGGGCAACTCGGCGTGGTGGGGTTCGAAGCGGTCGACATCGGTCATGTCGGTGACGACGAACCCCGGCTGGCCCTCGCGGCGCAGCAGCGGTGCGAGCACGGAGGCGGGGGCCCGGTCCGGGTGGACGGCGAGCAGCGCGCTGCCGTCCCCGGGCCCGGCGTCCTCGGCGAAGCTTCGCAGCCCGGCGGCGGACATCCCGGCGAGCTCGGCCACCCCGAGCTCGATCAGGCGCTCCGCCTGGGCGGCGAGCGGCGGAAGCAGGGGCACGGCGGCAGCGGAAACGGTTTCGGGCACCGGCAAGGCACTCCCTCGTTTCGTGATCGGAGAAACGGCCCCGCGTCAACGAGCCGGCCTGCCGCATTGTTCCCGGACGCCGTCCGGGAACACCCCCGGTGGACCGGCGCGATCCGTCCGGCTTGTCAGCGTGTGGTCCTGCTATTCGAGCTGCGGTACCCGGCTTCGACGAGCGGCCCGGCGGGGCCGGGCCGTTTGGTGCCGCGCTGGTGGGCGCCGTGCAGCGGACCGGTGCCTCCGCGGGGGTCCTCTGCCTGCTGGACGAGGCCGCGCAGACGCTCGGCCTGGCGGTGTCCTGCGGGCTTCCGGAGGAGGTGGCCTGGCCCTGGCACCGCATCCCGCTCGTGACCGCCGCTCCGGTCAGCGAGGCCGTCCGGGAGGACCGCCTCGTATGGGTCGGCGACTCGACCCCGCCCCGCTCCTCGGCATCGACATGGCCGCCCCGTGCCCGGTCACCGACCTGTCCCTCCCGCCGGGAAGCACCCTCGCGCTCTCTACGGACGGACTCGTGGAAGTGCCCGGCACACCGACCCCGGCCACATGGCCGCCGACCTCGCCGAGCAGGTCGCCCGCCACGGCGACGAGGACCTCGACGGCCTGATCAACCGCCTCATCCGCTACGCCTGGCCCCCCGGCCGCTACACGGACGACACCGCCCTGCTCCTGCTCCGCACCATCGGGAACGAGGGCCCCACGGCCGCTCAGGCGACGGAACCGGATTCCTGACGCCACCGTGTCCGCGGGGACCGCTGATCGGGGTGGCGGGCGGACGGACCTTCCCCTCACATCCTCCGGTGCGCGTGCAGGAGGTATTCCTCGCGGTTGAGCGGATTGTGGTCGCTGCGTTCCCGGACGCGCGGCGTGCGGGACGGGCGGTAGTGCGCGAACGCCGTCTCCAGTACGCCGGTCCCACTGGTGAGTTCGGGCAGCTCCCGCTCCAGGCCGTGCACGCGGTCCGCGGGCAGATGGCCCTCGACCAGGTACGCGTCCCCCACCGCCACCGGAGTGCCCGGCTGGGCCCCGTGGCGGGCCAGGGCGAGCGCGACCGCGGGGTACGCGTCCTGCGAGAACTCCAGGCGGAACCGGTGCACCGGTTCGTGCACCACCGTTCCGGCCTGGCGCAGCGCGGCCATCAGGACGAGCGGCGTCAGGGCCCTGAACTCCCCGGCCGTGCTGCGGATGCTGCAGAAGCCCGAGTGGGTCATGGTCACCGCGCAGTCGGGCACCTGCCAGCCGGACAGGCCCTGCCGCAGGGTTGCGTACACGGTCTCCTCGACGGCCCGCATGTAGCCCAGCGGGAGCGAGCCGAGTTCGACTTCCCGGCGGAAGACCACACCGCTGCCGACGGGAGCCGGCTCCACCCGCAGCCCCACCGTCGCCAGGAACGGGTTCCCCTCGTGATCGAGGACCTCGTACGCGGCGCCCGTCCCGGTGACGCGCTCCACGCAGATGGGTGTCGTCTCACGGAAGGAGACCGTGATGCCGTACTCCTCGGCGAGGGTGGCCGCGAGGACTTCCTTCTGGACCTCTCCGTAGAGGGACACCGACGGCTCCCCTCCGTCCGGGTCCTGGCGCAGGCCGATCAGCGGATCCTGCTCGGCGAGCTGGGCGAGGGCCGTGTGGAGGTCCCCCGTACGCTCCGGGTCGGCCGGCACCACGACGCTCTCCAGGGTGGGCGCCGCGAAGACGCGGCCGTACGGGCGGCCCTCGGGCTCCCGGCCCACCACGTCCCCGATCCGGACCGTCGGCAGGCCGCGCAGCGTCGCGATCTGCCCCGCCCGCGCCACCGGTCGGCGCACCGCCTTGCCGCGGTCGAAGACGGCCAGTTCGGTGACCTTGTGCCGGGTGCCGGAGACCGGAACGTGTGCGCGGGCTCCGAGCTCGCCGGAGAACAGCCGGACGTAGGCGATCCGTTCACCGCCCTGGCCGCGCTCCACCTTGAACACCCTTGCCGATAGCGGCCCGTGGGGGTCGCCGTGGGCGGCGGGGAGCAGTTCCCCGATGCCCTCGACGAGGCCGTCGATGCCGGCGCCGGTGATCGCCGAGCCGACGTAGACCGGGTACACGCGCGCGGTACGGGTCTGTGCCGCGAGCGCCGTCCGCAGTCGCGCGTACGGGAGGGAGGTTCCGTGGTCCAGGTAGGCGCCGAGCAGGTCGTCGTCGTGGGTGGTGAGCACGTCGAGGAGGTGCCGGGTGTACGCCTCGTCGCCCCCGGTGGACGCCGAGATGCGGGCCGCCTTCGTGCCGATGCCGGCGGTGACCCGTCCCATGCGGATGACGGGCACGGCGAGCTCGCGCTCGATCTCCCGCAGCACCCGGGCGTCGTCGGCGCCGGGCCGGTCGGCCTTGTTGACGAACAGCAGGGTCGGGATGGAGAGCCGCTTCAGCGTCCGCATCAGGACACGGGTCTGCGGCTGCACACCCTCGACTGCGGAGACGACGAGCACGGCGCCGTCCAGGACACCGAGGACGCGTTCCACCTCGGCGATGAAATCGGGGTGACCGGGGGTGTCGATCAGGTTGACGGAGACCGCCGACTCCCCGCTCCCGAGCGGGAAGTTGACCACCGCCGACTTGATGGTGATACCGCGACGGCGTTCCATTTCCAGGCTGTCGGCCTGGGTGTTGCCGGCGTCGACACTGCCGATCTCGTCGATGACCCCGGCCGCGTACAGCAGCCGCTCGGTCAGGCTGGTCTTACCGGCGTCGACGTGGGCCAGGATTCCCAGGTTCAGCGTGCGTGACGTGGGTTGCACAGAGCGTCATGTCCTTCAGGTGGGTGATCGTTCCTTTCGTGGGGGACATGAGCGGTCGGCGCATCGGTGGGCTCCTCGAGGGCAGTGGGTCTTCCCCGGCACATTCGCATACCCGGCGGCGAGGCCGCCACGGAATTTCGGCGCCGAGCGGCAGGGCGGTCAGCGGGCGTCCAGGCGGCGGGTACCGCGGCCTCCGGCGTCGGGCCGCGCTCCTCACTCTGCGGAGCGGGCCGCCGCGGGCAGGGCAACTACCGGCGTTCCACCGGTGGATGAGGGGCCGGTCCTCAGCGGTGGTTCCCGTCGGTGGTCCTCAGCGGTAGTCGTCCGGGGTGCCTTCCTTGCCGCCGTGGATGACGTCCTCGAAGTACGCCCAGGCGTCCGGCCGGCTCCCGTCCACGTCCGTCACCCCGTAGACCCTGGCGAGTTCCCCGCTGGAGGTGGACTTGCCGTTCCACCGCCGCGCGCGGTCCGGGTCGGCGGCCAGCGCCGCGACCGCACGGGCCAGGTAGCGCGGGGACTCCGCGATCGCGAACGACGGCTCCCGGGCGATCGCGTCACGCCAGTTCTCCTCGCTCACGCCGAAGTGGGAGAGCATCTGCTCCGAGCGCAGGAAGCCCGGCGAGACCGCGACGGCCATGCCCCCGTACTCCGCCAGCTCCTGCCCCAGCCCGAACGCGAGGCGGATCGGGGCGTTCTTCGCCAGGTCGTAGTACATGTTCTCCCGGTAGCGGCGGTTGGAGTGCGCGGTGCCGTCGGTGACCTCCACGTGCAGCGGCGCCTCGGAGCGGATCAGCAGCGGAAGCAGCAGCGCCGCCGTGATCACGTGCGAGCGCACGCCGAGCTCCAGGATGCGCAGGCCGTCGGCGAGCGGGGTCTCCCAGCTCTTCTTCCCGAACACCGAGGTGGCCATGAGGTGTTCGCCGCCCCACAGGTCGTTGACGAGGATGTCGAGCCGCCCGTGTTCCCGGTCGATCCGCTCGGCGAGGGCGCGTACCTGGGCTTCGTCGAGATGGTCGGTGGGAACCGCGATCCCGGTGCCGCCCGCCGCGGTGACGAGTTCGCCGGTCTCCTCGATGGTCTCGCTGGCCCGGCCGACCTCGCTGGCCCGGGCCCTGGTGGTGCGGCCGGTGACGTACACGGTCGCACCGGCCCGGCCCAGCTCCACGGCCTGGGCCCGTCCCGCCCCGCGGGTGGCGCCCGCCACGAGCGCGATCCGCCCCGCGAGCGGACCGGCCGGGGCGGGCTGCTCGGTGTCCGGAGTGTTCTGGATGGGGGTCTCCTCGTTGGTCACCAATCGGCCTGTCACGGCCCTGCCGGGACAGCCGTCCCCGGAATCCGAGATCCCGAAACTGCCGACCCCCGAGAGCCGGCTCCGGCCGGTGGTTCGGGCATGATCAACCGTAGCTTATTATCGTCGCTGCGACGATAATAAGGACGCGGGCATGCCAACTCGGCCAGGTAGGCGGGCTCCCCGCGTCGCGCGTTCCGGAGGACCCCATTGATCACCCGTCAGCGTCTGAGCGAGCACGCCCGCTCCGTTCCCAACCCCGTCACGGCGGCCCGGGCGATCGCCGGCCCCGCCGGGCCCGACCGCGTCGAGGACCCGGTCATCGCCTGGATGCAGCGCATCCGCACGACCCTGGGGCTGGTGGCCACCGCCTGGCTGATCCTGGCCTACCCGCTGCGCGAGGGCCGCCAGGACTTCCTGCTCGGCAAGCTGGAGGAGCTGCTGATCGGGTGCGCCATCGTCGTGGTCGCCGGCGTCGTCGGCATAGGCCTGTGCATCGCCCTGGCCCGCGCACCCCTGGGGCGCCTCTACACCGGCCGCCTGCTCGGACCGCTGCTCGCGCTCGCCGCGCCGGTCCTCGGCGTGGGCGTGATCTGGCTGATGACGGCGGCCCTGAGCGGCGACATCGTCACCCCCGACGACGTGGGCCCGCACGACATCACCTTCGGGCTCTTCGGCACCTTCCTGGGCACGGCCTTCACCGGTCTCCTGGTCGTGCTGCTGTTCGTCGTGCTCGCCCTCGTCTGCGTCGTCGTCCTCGTCGCCGCCGTGCTCTTCACCCTGGTCGCCCTGGTCGTCGGGTTGAACAGCTGCTTCCGTACGGGGGACGTGCACGAGCTGCTGCCGGCGCTGCTGTCGCCCCTGCTGGTGTGGTGCCTCTTCGGCTTCCAGCTCTTCGACGGCCCGGACGTGGCCGCACCGCCCGAGGTGCTCTACGCCTTCATGCTCGGCGGCCCGCTGTCGGTCACCGCGCTGTCCCTGTGGGAGATACGACGCCTGCGCACCCGGTACGGCATCACACTCGCCTCGCTCCTCGGCCGATAGGTTTCGTGACGTGAGCACACCAGACGTCGAAAGTCCCGATCCGGCGTTCCTCATGCTGTTCCGGCACGCCGGGAGGGGCGCCGCGGCGCAGGTCGCCGAAGCGCTCGGCCCGGAGGGACGGGCCGGGACAGTGCACCAGCCGCCTCGACGATCGCCAACGCGGGCCGCTTCGACCTCCTGGAGCACGTCGTCGCGCACTGGCACGTCCGGTACCCGTACGGGGAGCGCTCCGATATCCGCGAGCTCTTCGCGCGGGCCGTCCGGCAGCGGTCGGCCGTCGAGATCGACCGGGAACTGTCATCGGCCGAGTAGCCACGGTCCCGCGAGGTCCCGCCCCACGCCCGCTTCCGGGCGTACGGTGACCCCATGGAACAGCGCATCACCCTGGTCACACTGGGGGTTTCCGGCCTCGCCCGCGCCAAGGCCTTCTACCGGGCCCTGGGCTGGCGGGGCCAGGAGGTCGAGGAGACCGTCTTCTTCCAGGCGGGCGGCCTGGGGCTCGTCCTGTGGGACCGCGGCAAACTCGCGGACGAGTGCGGCCTGAAGCCCACACCGGCACCGGCGGCCGGCTTCGGCGGGATCGCCCTGTCGCACAACGTCCGTTCGGACGCCGAGGTGGACGCCCTGCTCG
Source organism: Streptomyces katrae (assembly GCF_002028425.1). GTDB lineage: Bacteria > Actinomycetota > Actinomycetes > Streptomycetales > Streptomycetaceae > Streptomyces > Streptomyces katrae_A. Next base: position 282,110 of record NZ_CP020042.1, read on the forward strand.
CGGCGGCGGACCGGGCGGGCGGACGGATCACCAAGCCGGCGACGGTGAACACCGTCGGGTTCTACTCCGGCACCTTCGTCGACCCCGACGGCCATCCCTGGGAAATCGCCCACAATCCCGGGATCCCGTTCAACGAGGACGGCTCGATCACCCTCCCGGACTTCAGCGGAAGCTAGTCCGTCCGGCCTCACGGGCCTTGGCACTCAGGCGCCGCCATCGCTACGCGACTGTCCTGACCGACTGACGCCATAGGCAGTTGCGCGTCCGAAGCCTGGCGGGTCAGCTGTTGAGTGCGTGTCCGGTCGTTGAGTCGACATGGTCTGGGACCTCGTCGTGCCGATCGCCCACGGTGAGTGTCCCGGTGGGTTCGAACATGAGGATGGCGGCTCCGTACGGGGCGTAAGGCTTGTGCTCCGTGCCTCGGGGGACGGTGAAGACCGCCCCCTGGGGGAGCAGGACCGTGCGCTCCCCGGCGGGCTCGCGCAAGGAGATGTGCAGTTCGCCGTCGAGTACCAGGAAGAACTCGTCGGTGTCGTCGTGGACGTGCCAGATGTGTTCGCCCTCGACCTTGGCGATGCGGACGTCGTAGTCGTTGACGCGCGTGACGATGCGGGGGCTCCACAAGGCGTCGAATGAGGCCAGAGCCTTGCTCAGGACGATGGGTTCGCTGCTCATGGGATCATCCTGAGCCGTTTCACACGGCAGCTGTGAGTGCTAGGAATTGCACATGCCGAAAGAATCCTCGCACGCCGCTCAGACGGCGGGCGCACACCGGGTCGTCGTGATCGTGGACGAGAACTCGAACCCCTTCGAGCTCGGCTGCGCGACCGAGGTCTTCGGCCTGCGCAGACCAGAGATCGGCCGTGATCTCTACGACTTCAGGCTCTGTTCCCCCGAGCCCCGCACCCTGATGCGAGACGGGTTCTTCACGCTCACGGGAGTCGCCGGCCTGGAAACGGCCGACTCGGCGGACACCCTGATCGTCCCCAACCGCCCGGACACCGAAGTGCCCCGCCGCCCTGCCGTGCTCGATGCCATCCGCCGGGCACACTCCCGTGGTGCACGCCTGGTCGGCTTCTGCAGTGGCGCCTTCACACTGGCCGAGGCCGGAGTCCTGGACGGGCGGCGGGCCACCGCGCACTGGCAGTGGGCGGATTCCTTCCGGGCTCGCTTCCCCGCCGTCCGGCTCGAATCGGACGTGCTGTTCGTGGACGACGGTGACATCCTCACCGCTGCCGGGAGTGCGGCTGCCCTCGATCTCGGATTGCATGTGGTCCGCCGCGACTACGGCGCGGAGATCGCCAACTCCGTGAGCCGGCGCCTGGTCTTCGCGGCGCACCGGGATGGCGGGCAGCGGCAGTTCGTGGAGCGTCCCATACCCGACCTGCCGGACGAATCCCTGGCACCCGTCATGGCCTGGGCCCAGGAACGGCTGGACTCACCGCTCACCGTTTCCGATCTAGCGGCACGAGCGGGGGTCAGTCCGGCTACGCTGCACCGCCGGTTCCAGGCGCAGCTGGGCACCACGCCTTTGTCGTGGCTCACGGGGGAACGGCTTGCCTTGGCGTGCCGCTTGATCGAGCGAGGCGAGTCCCGGTTCGAGGTGGTAGCGCGGCGCAGCGGGCTCGGCACCGCTGCCAATCTGCGCACGCTGATGCGCCGCGAGACCGGCATCACCCCGTCGGCATACAAGCGCCGGTTCGGGCCCGAGGCGAATTGACACCTGGGACCTCCGGTGCTGAGCCAGAGCCTGCTTCGGGCCTGCGCGGTCACCGCGCTCGCCCCGCTGCCGGTGCCGTCGGTGTTCAGCTCTTGCGTGCCAGCGGCTGCTGCTCGAAGGCCACCCCGGCCAGGCCATGGGCCATCAGGTTGCGGATGTTGGCGTGATCGGAGCCGTCCGGGGTCGCCAGCACGCTGCGGTAGTGCTCGCCGAATGCCAGCAGCGCCTCCTGGTCGCTCAGGCCCTCCAGCAGGGCCAGTCCCAGGGTCTTGCAGGAGCCCTCGTTCTCGCCCGCGGCGTTTTCGGCTTCCCCGTTGCGGAACGCCTGCGGCTGATAGTCGTAGTGCGCCGCGATGAAGGCCAGCGTGTCGGCGAACTCGTGCTCACCCGACGCGAGGCTCGCCCGCAGCGAGTTCAGATCAGTCATGTCGGTTCCCTCGGGGTTGGACGGACGACCGGTTGCCGTCCGTGACCGGACGACAGTACCGCCCTTGGGGCCGACGGGTAACGAGCGGCATCTCCGCAGGTCACGATGTGAGATTGTGCGATCCGCCGAGAGGCGGTCGCGGCCCGGGTGAGCAGGGCGGGGTCGCCGCAGGGGCATTGTCAGTGCCGGGCAGCATGATGACCTTCATGACCGAAAACAGTGCCCTGCTCTCCCCTGTCGCCTACGCGGAGGCCGTGACCACCGCCCTCGCGGCGTCGGCCGCGTACTACGGCGACGGGACCACCCCGCTCGGGGACGACGAGTACGACGGGCTGCTGCGCGCCATCGCGGCCTACGAGGAGGCCCACCCGGACGAGGTGCTCGCCGCGTCGCCAGCCGGGAAGGTGGCGGGCGGGGCCGTGCAGGGGGACGTGCCGCACTCGGTGGCGATGCTCTCCCTCGACAACGTCTTCGACGCCGACGGGCTCGCCGAATGGGCCGCAGCTCTGGAACGCCGCCTCGGGCGCCCGGTGGCCGGGTGGTGCGTGGAGCCCAAGCTCGACGGTCTCGCCGTGGCCGCCCGCTACCGGGGCGGCCGGCTCGTCCAGCTCCTCACCCGCGGCGACGGACTGGCCGGCGAGGACATCACCCACGCCGCGGACGCCGTCCTCGGTCTGCCGCCGGTCCTCACCGAGCCGGTCGACGTCGAACTGCGCGGCGAGGTACTGCTGACGACCGCGCAGTTCGAGGAAGCCAACCGCATCCGGCTCGCCCACGAGGCCACGCCCTTCGCACACCCGCGCAGCGGAGCGGCCGGCACCCTGCGGGCCAAGGACCGCCCCTACCGGATCGAGCTCACCTTCTTCGCCTACAGCGCGATCGGCCTGGACGACCTCGGCCACCTCGCGCTGCTGGAGAAGCTGGCCGCGCTCGGCGCGCACACGGCTGCCGGCACGGCCGCCGCCCCGGTGCGGTGCGAGACCCTGGAGCAGGTGCAGGAACGCATCGACGTGATCGCCGGCCTGCGCGCGGGCCTGCCGTTCGGGATCGACGGGGTCGTGGTCAAGGCCGACTCGGCCGAGGACCAGCGGCAGGCGGGCAACGGCTCGCGCGCCCCGAGATGGGCGGTGGCCCGGAAGCTGGCGGCCGAACACAAGGTGACGCGGCTGCTGGCGGTGGAGTGGAACGTCGGCCGGACCGGGATCATCGCCCCGCGCGCGGTCCTGAAGCCTGTGGTCATCGACGGGGTGACGGTCACCTACGCCACGCTCCACAATCCGTCCGACATCACCCGCCGCGGGCTCATGATCGGCGACCAGGTGTTCGTGTACCGGGCCGGGGATGTGATCCCGCGGGTGGAGGCGCCGCTGGCCGACCAGCGGACCGGCGCAGAGACCCCGGTCGTCTTCCCCGAGGCCTGCCCGCGCTGCGGCGACGCGATCGACACCTCCGAGCAGCGCTGGCGGTGCGTGCGCGGCCGGGGCTGTCAGGCCGTGGCCTCGGTGATCTACGCGGCCGGCCGCGACCAGCTCGACATCGAAGGCCTTGGCGGCACGCGGGCGGTCCAGCTGGTGGAGGCCGGCCTGGTCAAGGACATCGCCGACCTGTTCACGCTGACCCGCGAGCAGCTCCTCGGTCTGGAGCGGATGGGTGAGACCAGCGCCGCCAACCTCCTGGCCGCGATCGAGACCGCCCGCGGGGCGGCACTGAGCCGCGTCTTCTGCGCGCTCGGTGTCCGCGGCACCGGCCGCACCATGTCCCGCCGGATCGCCGCGCACTTCGGTTCGATGGCCGCGATCCGTGCCGCCGACGCGGACACGCTGGCCGGGGTCGACGGCATCGGCACCGAGAAGGCCCGCGTCATCGCGGCCGAACTGGCCGAACTCGCCCCGCTCCTCGACAAACTCCAGGCCCAGCGGGTCGGCACGCAGGTCACCGAGCCGCAGCACAAGCCCGCGACCGGGGCGAACGACGGCGAGGACCCGGCGGACGGGCCGGCGGGCGGCGCGGCGGCCGGGCCGCTGGCCGGGCAGGCCGTCGTGGTGACCGGCTCCATGACCGGCCCGCTTGCGGAACTGTCCCGTAACGAGATGAACGAGCTGATCGAGCGGGCCGGAGGAAAGGCGTCGTCGTCGGTGTCCAAGCGCACCACCCTCCTGGTGGCGGGCGAGAAGGCCGGCTCCAAGCGCGCCAAGGCCGAAGAACTGGGCATCCGCATCCTCGGCCCCGAGGAATTCGCCGCCCTCGTCGCCGGCCTCCTCCCCACCGCCTAGACGAGTCATTCCGAAGTGATCGTGCTCAGCTTGCCGATGGGCCAAGGGGCCATTCGATGGCGTGCTGCTGGCCCGTGGACATGCATGCTGCCTGCGCCAAGGCGGGCTTTGCGTCCCTCGAGAAGCCGGCGAAGCAGATGACGCTCGCCGCACCAGGGGGGCCGGAGCTGGTCCTGCTTGTCCCGGGCCGCTCACGGCAGCTGCCGAATCCCTCCCCGGGGCTTCAACTTAGCTGGTCGCGCACGAGATCAAGGAATGCCTGTCGGCTCGGATGGATGTGCGCCCAGACCTTCTCATCCTGTGGCTCTCCCGAGTCTTCGGGGCCCTTCCTGATCACCTCCTGTACTGCCCACGCGAGGCTGCGTGCCGCTTCGCTGACCTCGGACGCGCACAGTACGTGGATCGTCTTCTGCGTCACCCACACCCTGTCAATGACCTGCCTTGCCCGGGCCTGCCACTGCTCGTCAGCCAGGTTGTGGTGATACCGATCCACCGCGACTCGTTCTGCTTCCTGCACCGCAGACAGAAATGCGATGAGGTGCGTGAGCCGCTCGTTGCGGCGCGCCTCGGCAAGTTCACGGACACTGCGGCGCGCCTCGCCGCGTTCCAAGGCGCGTCCTGCCGAGCGTTGGGCCAGCATCGACATGAGCCCGCCGAGTAGGACGCCGATGAGCGGCGCAAGCGTTGTCCACACAACGTCCGATTATGACATCGATGGCATGAACACGGCACGGGGTCGGGACCTTCGTGCCGAAGCAGCCGGGCTGGAACAAGCGGCTGCGGGCTGCGCTGTCGCTGGTCAAGCGGGCTGTACGGCTCCTTGCGACGGACACCGACTTCTGGTTCGACAAACACTGGATCATCGACTCCACCCCGGTCGAGTGCGGCCGGTCACGCCCCACCGTGAAGCGGTGTCGGACCTGGCCGGCTGGGCCGGATACGGGTACTGCGCCAGCCATTCCCGATTCTTCTGGGGCCTGCGGCTATACCTGGTGTGCACCCCAACCGGTATGCCGATCTTGTGGTCCCTTGCGAACCCGAAGCTGGACGAGCGCGAGGTGCTGACGGCGATGTTGAATCGTGAGCCGGACACAGTCACCGACCGCCCCGGACTGCTGGTGATCACGGACAAGGGCTTCGCCTCCAAGGAATTCGAGACCGATCTGGCCATGCGCGGGGCAGAGCTGCTGCGGCCCTCGTTCAAGCGGGAGAAGCGCCGCAAGGGCGAGTCACTGCTGAAATCGGTGCGGCAACTGATCGAGTCGGTGAACGACACCCTCAAAGGCCAGCTCGACCTGGAACAACACGGCGGCCGGACCTTTGAGGGTGTCGCCGTCCGCGTCGCCCAACGCGTCCTCGCGCTGGCCGCAGCAATCTGGCACAACCACAAGACCGGACAGCCAAGCACACGGTCCCTGATCGCCTACGACCACTGATCACTTCGGAATGACCCATCTAGCCGCCGCAGTGGGGCGTAGCGCGGCGGGCGGTGATCGGCCGGCATGCGGATCCGGTTCCGGAGCGGTACGTTCACAGGGACCCCTGCGCGGGATCCGCCCGATCGAGGAGCGCGCGTACGGTGATGCGCTCCGCCGTCCGGAGAGGACATACCGATGAAGGGACGACTCGCCTTCGCCGCTCTCGCCGCGGCGGTTGTCGCCGTACTTCCTCCCGCCGCCGCCGGGCCGGCTCAGGCCGTGCCGGTCCAGCCCGGCGGGGACTGTGCGGCGCTCATCAGCCTGATCTCCGACCCGAACGTCTCCGTCCAGGAGAAGAAGCAGGCGGCCCGGGACTACCTGAGCACTCACAGCAGGGACGAGATCAACGAGTGCCGCAGCAGCTACCGGGGCGACATCCCGCAGTAGCGCGCGACCGCACCGGGTGTCGCCCTCCGCGTCGAGTCGGGGGTCCAGCCGAGATGGGCCCCTCGGCGGGTGCCAGCCGCTCCGGGGAACCGTCTATGCGGGGAACGAGTAGTAGAGCGCGCTGCTGTAGAAGGACCCCAGGTGCTCCTGCCAGCCGGCACGAACCGAGGCGAGCCATTCGTCGTTCTCACCCAAGACAGCCGCCTCGGCCTGGGCCACGGCGGCGGGGATGTCGGCGGATACCAGCCGCTGGACCGCCGCCACCGGATCCTCGTCCGAGAGGGAGATCATCTCCCCGGTCTCCAGGACGAAGTACGCCGCCCGCTGCCTTTCGAGGTGGGACGCGGTCTTCTCCATGCACTGGACGAACTCGTCGTCCTCCTCGAGTCCCTGCCCGACCGCCTTCAGGACGTTGCGCAGCAGAGTCGCGCCCCTGTCGTAGTCCGCGGCGATGCCGATCCGGGGACTCCAGATCATGGAGGGGACGATCGTCGTGCCGTACCCGGTCAGCAGCTTGTGGGCCAGCGGGACAGCCCAGTTGTGCTGCGATACGCACCGGATCGACTGGGGGATGTCGTCCTCGGTCGGCATCGAATCGGCGGAGTAGAGATATGAACGGTTTGCCATGCCGGCGACCCTAACAGCGAGGTCTGACAGCCCCGGTGCTCCGTGGCAGGGCGGTGTTCCTCAATTCCCGGTCAGCCTCACGTTCCAGGGGTGGGCGGGGCCGTGGACCACGAACTCGGGGCCGCCGTCGTACGGACTCCAGGGCGGCGGACCGTACGCATCACGGATGGCCTTGGCGAGCCAGTTGCGCTGCGCCGGCCCCAGCAGGGGGAGTGCCGCGGCGAAGTCCTGCTCGTCCTTCGGGCGTGGTTCCTTGGCCTTGTAGAACAGCTGGACCTCCGGGGCGAGGTAGGGGATGCCGTCGGCAGATACGGCACCCAGCTCGGCGATGGGACGGTGCACGAGCAGGCTGCGGCGGGAGACCCACAGGTCCTCGTGGGACTCGTCCAGCATGACCTGGATGCGCCAGGGCTGGTCGGGACCGGGACGACACCACACGTCGTGCACGCCCAGCGGCAGGTACTCCCCCGGCTGCCAGGGCCGCAGGGTGCCCGGCGGGTCGGCTACCCACCACTCCCAGCCGGACAGGGCCCGTTGTACGGCGTGCTGGTGTTCACGCAGGACGAGGACGTCGATGTCGGCGTGGGGGCGGAGGGGACGACCGACCGCGAGCTCGATGGCATGGCCTCCGGCGACCCACCACTCAGTGGCCAGCGGGGAAAACAGCTCGACGACCTCGGAGAGCGGGGCCGGGAGCCAGTCGGGGGCAGTCATCTGCCGGATGGTACCGCTCGAGGCGGACGGGCCCCTGCCGTGAGAGGCCGGGGGCCGTCCCGCTGGAGCCGGGGGACGACTGGCTGCAGGTGGTTTGTGGCGGCGCGTGCGCGCGCGGTGCTCTACGGGGCGCCCTGCTCCGGGAGTTCGGGGAGGGCGGGGAGGGCCCCTGCGCCCGGCCGGAGGGGTGGGGGCGCAGGGGTCGGCGGGGGGGTGGTCAGAAGGGCTTGGTCGGGAGGTATTTGCCGTCGAGGGTGATGACGGCTCGCTCGCCGCCCTCGGGGTCGGCGACCTTCTTCACGTCGAGGCGGAAGTTGATGGCGGAGATGATGCCGTCGCCGAACTCCTCGTGGACCAGGGCCTTCAGCGTCGTGCCGTAGACCTGGAGCATCTCGTAGAAGCGGTACATGGTCGGGTCGGTCGGGATCCGGTTCGGCATCGAGCCGCGGACCGGGATGGTCTGCAGCAGCAGCGCCGCGTCCGTGTCCAGGCCCAGCAGTTCGGCCACCGCCTTCGCGGAGTCCTCCGGCAGCGGGTGCTGGCCGAGGACGGCGGCGGTGGTGAAGGCCACCGACAGGCCCGAGGCCTCGGCGATCTGCTTCCAGGACAGATTCCTGGCGGTCTTGGCCTCGACGGCCTTGGCGGCCAGGGACTCGCGGGCGGTCTGCGTGAACTGTGCCTGAATCATGGGTGGTACGTCCTTTCGGGGAGGGAGGAGGGGGGGGTGGGAGGTGGGAGGGGCGGGGTCAGGCCGCTGGTGCGATGGCGGTGAGGTCGTCGATGTGGCCGGTGGGGATGTCGTAGACCCAGCCGTGCAGGGCGAGGCCGCCCTTCGCCAGGGCACTGGCGACCGAGGGGTGGGTGGCGAGGTTCGCCAGCTGGGCGAGGACGTTCTGCCGCACCAGGGCCGGTACGTCGCCGGCGGTGGCGGTACGGGCCACCGAGGCGGCGGCGAGCCTCAGCCAGTCGGCGACCGCCGGGGCGCCGCTGAGGTCGTGGTCCTGGGCGAGGGCGGTCATCGCGCCGCACGCGGAGTGGCCGCAGACGACGATGTGCTTCACGCCCAGGACGGCGACCGCGTACTCGATGCTCGCCGCGACCCCGTCGGCCCCGGGGGCGTAGGCGGGGACCAGGTTGCCGGCGGTGCGGATGACGAAGAGGTCGCCCGGCTCGGTGCCGGTGATCAGCTCGGGGACGACGCGGGCGTCCGAGCAGCTGATGAACAGCGTGTGCGGGCCGTGGTGCGTGGCCAGACGGGCGAAGAGCTCCGCCTTGGCCGGGAAGACGTCCCTCTGGAAACGGGCCACGCCCTCGGTGAGGTCCTGCGCGCTCACGGTCACAGTCGCGGTCACGGTTGCGGTTACTCCCTTCGGGGGGGGTGCCCTGTGGGCTGGTGAAATCCACTGTGCATGACCTGGCGCTATAGCGTCCAAGAGCTGTTATCCATAAAAGTCAGTGGTCGCATCTATGGTTGGTTCCATGGCTGCTCTCGAACTGCGTCACCTGCGCTATCTGCTCGCCGTGGCCGAACACGGCAACTTCACCCGCGCCGCCGAGGAGCTGCACATCTCGCAGCCCACGCTCTCCCAGCAGGTCAAGCAGCTGGAGCGGACCGTGGGCACGCAGTTGCTGGACCGCACCGGCCGCACGGTACGGCTCACCGACGCCGGCGCCGTCTACGCCGACCACGCGCGCCGCGCACTGCGTGACCTGGCCGCCGCCGAGCGCGCCGTCCACGACGTCAAGGACCTCTCCCGCGGCCACCTGCGCCTGGGCGCCACCCCCACCTTCACCGCCTACCTGATCGGCCCGCTCACCGCCGAGCTCCACCGCCGCCACCCCGGCATCGGCCTCACCCTGAGGGAGATGCCCCAGGACCGCATCGAGGCGGCCCTGCTCGCCGACGGCCTCGACCTCGGCATCGCCTTCGCCGGCCCCCACCTGCCCTCCCTCACCGCCACCGCCTTGTTCACGGAGACCCTCGGCCTCGTCACCGGCGGCGCGCGCGGCCCGGTGGGGCCCGATCCCCTACCGGTGCGGGCGCTCGAGGACGAACAACTCGCGCTGCTCAGCGGTGACTTCGCCACCCGCAGCCACATCGACGCCTACCTCGCCCGCCACCGGGTCCGGCCGCGCATCACGGTCGAGGCCAACTCCGTCCAGGCGCTCACCGAAATCGTCCGGCGCACGGCCCTCGCCACCGTCCTGCCCGACGCCATCACGGACGACCACCCCCACCTCACCCCCGTCCCCCTCGACCCGCCCCTGCCCACGCGCACCGTCACCCTCCTGCACCGCGAAGGCGCCTACCAGAGCGCCGCCGCCCGCGCCTTCACCGACATCACCCGCGACCTCGTCCGCTCCCGCGGCTACACGCCACCACTGGTCTGAGCCGCGCCGCCCGGAGGGGCCCCGCGCTCGGGGCCGGGCGCGACCGGGCGCGGCCTTCCGGGCCTCGCCGGCGGGCGGGTGGGGATGTGGCATCCTGCGGGAGGTTCCGGCGGGTCGGCCGTCGGCGGCGGAAGGGAACCCCGTGGCCCGCAGCGCGCTCCTGGCCGGAGCCACCGGACTGGTCGGCGGACAACTGCTGGCGCGACTGCTGCGCGACCCGCGCTACGGGCGCGTCACCGTGCTGGCCCGCCGGCCGCTGGGTCTCGAACACCCGCGGCTGGACGTCCGGGTGGTGGACTTCGCGGGGCTCGGGGCCGACGACGTGCCGGCCGGGGCCGACGTGTACGGGGCGCTGGGCACCACCATCCGGCAGGCCGGCTCGCAGGAGGCCTTCCGCGAGGTGGACCAGCACCACACGGTGCGGGTGGCCGCGCTGGCCCGGGACGCGGGCGCCGAGCGGATCGCCGTGGTCTCCTCGGTCGGTGCCGGTTCCGGCTCCCGGGCCTTCTACCTGCGGGTCAAGGGGGACATGGAGGCGGACGTGACGGCCCTGGGCTTCCGGCAGACCGAGTTCTTCCGGCCCTCCTTCATCCTCGGCCGCCGCCCCACGCACCGCCGCGGTGAGGGCCTCGGCAGCTCGGCGGCGACGGTGCTGGCCCCGCTGCTCGCCGGGCCCGCCCGCGCGTACCGGCCCGTGCCGGCCGGACGGCTGGCGGCGGCGATGATCGCCGCACTGGCCGAGGACCGGCCCGGGGTCAGGGTCCGCACCTACGAGGACTTCGTCGCCCTCGCCCCGGAGCCCGCCGCGTAGCCCGCCCCGGAGCCCGCCGCGGAGGGCGGGCGTAACCGGGGCCGCCCGGCGCTCGTTGGGGAGGCCGGTGGCCGGGAGGGACCCGGTGCGGGCGAGCGGAGGCGGTGCGCCGTGCGGGCTGGCGGACTGGTCGATCTGACCGGCAGGTCGTGCCTGGTGACGGGCGCGGCCAGTGGCATCGGGCGGGCCACCGCGGCCCTCTTCTCCCGGCTCGGCGCCCGGGTCACCGCCGCCGACCTGGACACGGCGGGACTGACCGCGCTGCGCCGCGACTGTGCCGACCGGGGTGACGCGCACGGGGTGACCGTGGTGACCGGGGACGTCTCCCGGCCGGAGGACGCCGAGCGGATGACGGGCGCGGCGGTGACGGCGGGGGGCGGGCTGGACGTGCTGGTCGCCAACGCGGGGATCCTGCCGCTGTCGGGCCTGCTGGAGACCAGCGCCGAGGACTGGGACCGGGTGATGGCCGTCGACGGCCGCGGGATGTTCCTCTCCTGCAAATACGCCGTCGCGCGGATGGCCGAGCAGGAGTCGGGCGGGTCCGTCGTGTGCGTCTCCTCGATCTCCGGAGTGGCCGGGCAGGCCCGCCAAGCCGCCTACGGGCCCGCCAAGTTCGTCGCCTCCGGGCTCACCAAGCACCTCGCGGTGGAGTGGGCCGGGCGCGGCATCCGGGTGAACGCGGTGGCCCCCGGCACCATTCGCACCGAACGCGTGCGGCGCCTCGCCGACGAGCCCGGGGGCCCGGAGTACCTCGACCACGTCACGGCGCTGCACCCGCTCGGCCGCCTCGGTGAGCCCGAGGAAGTGGCCCGCGCCATCGCCTTCCTCGCTTCCGACGCCGCCTCCTTCATCACCGGCGCGGTCCTCCCCGTCGACGGCGGTTACCTGGCCCAGTAGCCGTCCGCGGTCAGCGTCGGTGCCGGCGGTCCCGTTCCGCGAGGGCGGTGTTGACGACGGCCACCGCGGCGAAGGCGACGCCCACGGCCTGCAGGATCCGCGTCAGCGTGTTGTGGCCGGTGGACCACCCCCACCAGGCCAGCAGTGCCAGCCCGGCCAGCTCCAGGAGGAAGGCCAGGCCTTCGTTGATGGCGCGGAGCGGGGTGGGGAGCATCGGCCGGGGTGCCTTTCGTGGACGGAGGGCGAACGGACGCGTCCGTGCCGGGGGGTACCGCGGTCGACCCGGTTCACCGCTCCGTGTCTGTGGCCTGACGGCCCGTCGTCACTTCAGGTGCCGGTGGAAGAACCGGGCCGCGTCGTCTCCCGCGAACTGAGGCACACCGGTGTGCCCGCCCATGTTGGCGTAGAGGGACTTCTCCTCGGAGCCGAAGGCGTCGAACAGGTCCAGGGCCGCCTGCCGGTCGTTCCCCTCGTCGTCCCACTGCAGCAGGACGTGCAGGGGAATGGTGACCCGGCGGGCCTCCTCGAACATGGCGCGGGGCACGAAACTGCCGGCGAAGAGCCCGGCGGCCTTGATGCGCGGCTCGACCACCGCGAGGCGGATGCCGATGGAGATCACTCCGCCCGAGTACCCGACCGGGCCGCCGATCCCGGGCACGGCCAGGAGGGCGTCGAGGGCGGCCTGCCACTCCGGGACCGCTTGTTCGACGAGCGGGAGGACGAGGGCGTCGATGATCTCCTCGCTGACCGGCTCGCCGGCCTGAACGGCCCGGCGCAGGTCGGCGCGGGCCTGTTCGAGGGCGTCCAACCGGGGCCGTTCGCCGCTTCCGGGGAGCTCTATGGTGGCTGCGGCGAAGCCGTCTGCCACGGCCTGCCGGGCCCGGCCCACCATCCGGGGGTACATCTTGCGCAGCCCGAGCGGGGGGTGGCCGAGCAGGATCAGCGGCGTCGGCGTGGATGCGGGGGCGGAGGCGGGCGTCCAGAGGATGCCGGGGATCTCGCCGAGGGTGAACTCGCGCTCGATGACGTCGTCGTCGAGGCGCTGTTCGGAAGTGAAGTGCATGGTCGTGCCTTTCGGGAATGCTCGCGAACGGCGCTCCCGGACGACCTATCGCCCGACCGTGACCCCGGAGGGGAGCACCCATGTCGATACTGCGTTCACGGGTACCACCTCCTCGTTCTCTTGCACGGCTTCCGGAAAGGTAGCAGGGGTTCGGCGGCCCGCCAAACGGATTCCGTCACGGCGGTGTTGCCGGCCCGGCACGGGCTCGGGCGGGTGATCGAAAACGTGGCGTCACCCGCCGTGGCGCCCCCTCCCGCGCGGGGAAGGGGCTCAGGACTCCTCGGGCACGGCTCCTGCGGAGGACGGGGCCGACGCCCTCCTCCTGCGATATACCACCGCCGCGCACACCGCGAGCAGGAGCACCGCCACGCCGGACACCCCGAGGGCCGTCCGCTCGGCGAAGAGCCTGCCCAGCACCTCGAGCACGCCGATCCCCGCGGTCGCGTAGATCAGCGCCCAGGCCGCTCCGCCCACGAACAGGGCGGGGAGGTAGCGCGGCAACGGCATGCGCATGCTGCCCGCGAGGAAGTTGGCGGCGGTCTGGAGCCCGACGGTGAGGAAGGAGGCCGCCACCACGGGCGCGCCCCAGCGGTGGATCGCCCGCTCGGCACGCTGGAACTTCGCCGAGGAGATCCGGCCGGCGAACCTGCTGCGCCGGGCCCCGGCGCCGGCGAGCCACCCGACGGCGAACGTCCCTCCGGCGCGGAGCAGGACGATGGCGTACAGGGCTCCGGCCGTGAGCGCGATCCTATCCACGACGCCTCATCCCCGGCTCCCGTTCCGTTCCGTTCGTTCCCTGGGCTGTCACGCACCTGCGGCCACCCATCTAAGGAAGGTAAGCCTAACCGAATGCGGATGCGGAGGTACAGGGCGTCGGTGTGCGGTGCCGCACGGTCCACGCCTACGCCAGGACGGGGAGCGAGGCCAGGCCGCGGACGAGACGGGTGCTCCGCCACCGCAGCTGATCGGGCGGTACGGCGAGGCGGATGCCGGGGAACCGGGTGACCACCGCCCGCAGGGCGATCTCGGCCTCGGCCAGGGCCAAGGGGGCGCCGACGCAGCGGTGGATGCCGTGGCCGAACGCGAGATGGGCCGCCGCGTCCCGGTCCGGGTCGAGGTGGTCGGGCCCCGGGAACCGGGCCGGGTCCCGGTTGGCCGCCCCCAGCGCGACCAGGACCGGGACACCGGCCGGGATCTCGGTACCGCCGAGGGTGACGGCCTGCGTGGTGAACCGGAAGGTGGCGGTGCTCACCGGCGAGTCGAAGCGGAGCAGTTCGTCCAGGGCGGCGGGGATCTCGTCCGGATGCTCCCGGAGGCGGTCCAGCACGGCCGGGTGCCGGAGCAGTGCCAGCAGGGCGTTGCCGAGGGCATGGGTGGTGGTCTCGTGTCCGGCCACGAGCAGGAGCACGGCCAGGGAGACCAGTTCCTCCTCGCTCAGGCGGTCCTGCCCGTCCCGGGCCGCGATGAGCCGGTCCAGCAGGGAGCTGCCGGGGGCCAGGCGCCTGGCGGCGATGAGGTCGGTCATATAGCCGGCCAGTGCGTGCGAGGCCTCGTCGATGGCCTCGGGCTCCCCCGCCGCGAACAGCCCTGCCGACCAGTGCTGGACGGCGGACCGGTCGGCCCGCGGTACCCCGAGGAGCTCGCAGATCACGCTGACGGGCAGGGGCACCGCCAGACCGGCCACGAAGTCGAACGGTTCTCCTTCGGGCCACTGCGCCAGCAGTGCGTCGGTGGCCCGGGCGATGAAGGGGCGCAGCTCCCTGACGGCCCCGGTGGTGAAGGCCCCGGTGACCAGCTTGCGCAGCCGGGTGTGCCCGGGCGGGTCGGTGGCCAGCATGGAGCGGGCCACGGCCGGGTGCAGGCGGCGGCGTGACTCCTTGCCCGCGAAGAAGGCGCCCGTGTCCTTGGACAGACGGGGGTCGCCGAGGGCTTCGCGGGCCTCCGCGTAGCCGGTGACCAGGTAGGCGGGGTGTCCTGCGGGCCCGGCGGGGACGCACTGCACCGGGCCGGCGGACCGCGCGGCCGCGTGCGCCGCGTACTCCGCGTAGGGGTCGGGGTGCTGAGGGGACGGGTTCGGGTTCACAGTCCCTGGCCGCCTGCCCGGAGCCGTTCGATCTGCCGGAGAACAGGCGCTTCGGCGAGGCGGGTCTGGGGCTGCGACCACAGACCCGACATGTCGACAATGCACGCACCGACCCGGGCCACGATGCGGTCGGAGATGTCGTCGGGCTCGCTGGAGCCCTCCTCGTGGACGGTGATCCTGATCCGGATCGCGTCCTCGGGGAACCCGGCGCCGTGCAGGTCCTCGGTCGCCACGGTCGCCGTGCGGCCGTCGGAGCCGTGCTGCGGGCAGGCCGAGGCGGCTTCGCGCAGCTGCGCGAAGGCCGTCGTGGCACCCGTGCCCGCGTGGGACGCGAGGAAGTTGACGCTCGGTTCGCCGGGACGCTTCGAGGTGAAGGTCTGCGCGATGGCCGCCTGCGCGCCCTTGTGGCCGATCAGGGCCCACATGGTGCGGCAGGCGGCCGGGTAGGCGTCGCCGCCGGGCACGAGCCCGAACTCGGACGGATGCACGTCCCGGATCCCGTACGCGGGGTCCGGAACTCCGGCGTCCTCCCCCGGCCGCAGCACCAACTCCCGCAGCCGCGCGGTATCCGGCACCTCACCGGCCGCCCGCTGCTGCGGCAACCCAGCGGACGGGGAACGCGACGGATCGGTCCGCACGGCCGCGGGCTGCGCACTCGCGGCTCCCGCGGCGCCACCGGAGCAGGCGGTGAGCAGGAGGCAGCCGGCGGCCGCCGACAGGACGGTGAAAGAACGCATGGACACGTGAGAAGCCCCTGGCGACGAGTGGACCGAGCTGACCGGCTCGCACTGTAGCCGTACCCGGCCCCGGCGCCGTCGGGGCGGTTGGTCTGGGGTGGGAGTCCAGTGGTGGTCGAGTAGGGCTGTGGCGGGGGTCAGTTGTCGGCGAGGGCCAGTTTGATGCCGAAGCCGACGAGTACCGTGCCGGTGATCGCGTCGATGGCCCGTCGCACCGAGGCCCGGTCGAGCCAGCGGCGGACGAGTTGGGTGCCGAAGATCAGCGCGCTGAACCAGACGAGGCCTTCCAGGTCGTGGAGGGCCGCCAGGACGACGCCCATCAGGAGGTGCGGGGCCCCGGCGGGGATGAACTGGGGCAGCATCGCCATGTAGAAGACGCCGTTCTTCGGGTTGAGCAGGCTGGTGCCCAGTCCGCGTGCCCAGGAGCGGGCCCAGGTCTCCTCCGCGGTCGCCGCGCCTCCCGCGTCCGCCGTGGCCTGCGACGCGGGCCGGCGGCGCTCCGCGAGGGTGCGGCGGAGCATGCCGATGCCCAGCCAGCCCAGGTATACGGCGCCGGCCACGCGGAGCGCGTCGTAGAGGAGGTGGGACGCCGTGAGCACGGCCGAGGCGCCGACCGCCGCGGCCATGCCCCAGACGAGCACCCCGCAGAGGATCCCGAGGGCCGTCGCGAAGGCCCGGCGCCGGCCCTGGGTGATGGCGGAACGCAGCACCAGGGCGGTGTCCAGTCCCGGCATGATGGTCAGCATGCCCGCCACCACGGCGAACGAGGCGAGAGCAGAGGAAACGGTCATGCGGCCATCCTGGTGCCGCCTCCCCGATCGCGTCCAGCGCATTGTGCTTCACCGCGCATCGGCGGACTGGTGCCGGGACGGGATGGGAGGTGGGGATCAGCCGGGGGTGGGGGGCTGCCAGGCGATGCGGGTGGCGCACAGGGTGACCAGGAGGGCCGAGGCGGCGACCGCTGCCATGCCCCAGACGAGGTTGCCGGCGCTCGCGATGAAGCCAATCAGGGCGGGGCCGGCCAGCAGGCCGGTGGTCCCCATGGCGGCGACCAGGGCGAGGGCGTTCGGGCCCTTGCGTGCCGCGGCCACGTAGACGCACGGGGTCACGGCGGCCGCCCCGAGGCCGACGCAGGCGAAGCCGGTCAGGGTCGCCGCGATTCCGCCCGCCGGCAGCGCGAGCGCCAGACCGGTGCCGGCGAGGGCGCTCCCGGCCCGCACGACGCGGCCGTCGCCCCAGCGGCTGCGCAGGCCGTCCGCGAAGAGGCGGGCGCCCACCATGGTCACGGAGACGACGGCGATGCCCAGTGGCGCGACCTGCTCGGAGGCTCCGGCCACCGTGTCCAGGTAGAGCGCCGACCAGTCGTTCATGGCTCCTTCGGTCACGGTCGCGAAGGCCATCGCCGCCCCCATCCACAGGGCGGCGGCCGACACCACCGCCCGGGACGTGCCGGTCTTCTCCCCGGCGCGGCCGGCCTCGTCCGGCAGCAGCCGGGGCCGGGCCCAGGCCAGTGACAGCAGCAGGAGCAGGCAGGCCAGTGCGAAGTGGGCCGCCAGGTCCGGGGTGAGGGCGGTGACGGCGGAGGCGAGGAGCGCCGCGCCGAGGCCTCCGCCGCTGAAGGCGGCGTGCAGCCGTGCCATGGCCGTGCGGCCGTGGGTCACTTCCAGGGCGGCTCCCTGCGCGTTCATGGCGACGTTCAGACAGCCCACCGCGACTCCGTCACAGCACAGGACCACCACGGCGGCCGGGTAGTTCGGGGCCAGCGCCAGGACGGGCAGGAGCAGCGCCAGGACGGTGGCCGACAGCAGCACGAGGCGGCGGGAGCCCAGTCGTGCCATCAGGGCGGTCACGAGCGGGAAGGAGGCGGCCGCGCTCGCCCCGCAGGCCATGAGCAGCAGGCCGAGGCGTGCCTCGGACAGGTCCAGACGTGCGGTGAGGGCCGGAAGCCTGGACGCCCAGGTGGCGTACTGGAATCCGAGGAGGGCGAACACCGCCGCGATGCCGGGCTGGGCGCGGTGGAAGGGGATCGGGTCAGTGGTGGGTGTCATGCGGGGCTCTCGGATTCTGCGCACCGTGGGGTCGGCCCTCCCGGATCGTCTTGGACATGTAGACGGCGTCGCCGCCGTAGTGGGGTGGTGGTGTGACCCCGGGCTGGGGGCGGTAGCCGAGTGCGGCCCAGAAGGTGTCCATGCCGGAGACGGCGACCAGGGAGATCCGCCGGTATCCCGCTGCCCGCGCGGCGTCCGAGAGGTGGTGCAGGAGGGTCCGGCCGTATCCCTTGCCGCGGAGGTCCTCGGCGACGGCGATGTCGTGCAGGTGCAGGTTGTCCGAGCGGTGGGCGGTGCGTTCGGGCCGCAGGAGGTCCGGGCAGCGGCCCGGGGGGTAGGGGAAGGCGAGGAGGTAGCCGGCCAGGCGCAGTTCGTGGTGGAGGGCGAAGCAGGTGGACGGCGAGGCCTCGCCCCTCGCTTCCAGGGCGGCCCTCCCCTCCGAGAGCCCCCGGGGGCCGTACACGGCGGCCTCCAGTGCCGCGACGGCGTCCCAGTCGGCGGGCGAGATGCCTCGTATCCGGGTGGCGGATCCGGTCCCGGTGTCCGTGCCGGCGGTCATGGCTGCGCCTTCCCGTGGAGCGGTGTGGTCCGCGCGGCCTGCACCAGGGCCGGCCATGCGTCGATGAGGTGCGCGAAGTCCTCCATGTCCGCGCGCGCCTCGGCGAGGAGCCGCGGGCCCTGGCGGCGCAGGCGTTCGGCCGTCTGCGCGTAGGCGCCGCCCAGGGTGCGGTAGGAGCGGGTGAGGGTGTCCAGGCGGTGGACGTTCTCCGTGTCGTCCAGGGCGGTGCTCTCCCGGACGAGTCCGGACACGACGTCCGCGCGGAGCCGGTGGCGGTCGTCCAGGAGCGAGTCGCCCAGCTGCGCCATGCGTGCGTGGAGGAAGCGGAAGTGGAGCATGGACAGCACGAACTTGGCGTAGCGGGTCTGGTAGGCGGTGAAGCCCGGGCCGGTCTTGCGTTCGTCGGTGTGGAAGTTGACGATGTGGCGGTTGTGCAGGACGCCGGGCAGGCCGGCGTGGTACAGCAGGTGGAAGAGGAAGTAGTCGCTGCCGATGGTGTCGGTGGCCGGGGGCAGCGGGACGCGTTCGTGGACCTCGTGCTGGAAGGCGATGTTGCACATGTCGACCCGCATGGGGTCGACGGGACCGAGGACCGTGTGGTCGTGGGTGAACGGCTCGGTGCCCGCTCCCTTGAACGACTCGTCCACCAGCCGGTCCCGTTCCTGTCCGGACCAGGCGGCGGGCGCCCACAGGCCGACGACCTCGCGGTGGACGTCGGGGGCACGGAGCTGGAGGTCGGTGAGGTCGACGGAGGGCACCCCCACGAAGGAGCCCCCGACCATGGCCACCGTCCTGTCGGCGTGCTCCACGGCCTGCGGGCCCTCGGTGACCTTGGTGATCTCTCTGATCTCGGAGACGGAGGCGGTCACGTCGGCCGCCTTCCGCCCCAGGAAGGCCAGTTCGTGAGTGATGGGGAAGACGGGCTCGCCGTCCAGCTCCTGGTAGCGGCTGTCGGAGTCCCGGCGGTGCACCGAACGGCAGCCGAGTGCCGCGGCGATGAGGAAGGCGCGGTTGGTGCAGGCACCGTAGGAGACCGCGGACGGCAGCATGAGGCCGAGCACCCGGTCGGCCGCGCCGAGACCGGCCCGGTCGATCACCGCGCGCAGGAAGGCCCGTTGCCCGGCTTCGTCCAGGTGGTGGGCGACGACACCCGGTGCGATTCCGGCCGCGCGGACGGCCCGGGCATGGCGTGCGAACGAAAGCCGGTCGGCGGAGTCGAGGACCAGCAGGTGGACTTCGGCCCCGAAGCGGCGTGCGGCGTGGGCGGCCTCGCGGCCTACGGCTTCGATGGTGTCGGCGCAGGCCCGGTTCGTGGGGAGGGTCAGGCAGATCTTGTCCACGTCGTTTCTCCTGTTCACCGCGCCGGTGTCCGATCGTCGTCCCAGGACCTCAGGCCCAGCAGCCTGCTGCCGAGGTCGTCCAGGGCGGCCCGGCCGTAGCGGAGGGATTCGTGCCGGGTGGCGTCGCCGACCAGGGTCTTGTTCCAGTCGGGGGTGGTGAGCCGGCGCCAGGAGTCGACGCGGGAGGCGCGCAGCCGGGTGTGTTCCTCGAGCGCGGGCATCATGGACAGGTACTGGACGGCTCTGACGCGGTCGGCGGAGGTGTTGGGTGCGACGCCGTGGGCCAGGTGCCCGTTGAAGATCAGCAGGTCGCCGGCGGCGAGTTCGGGCCGGATCACGGGGAACTCGGCGCGGTCGATCGCGGGCCTGACCGGGTCCCGGTCGGCGGGCTGGGCCGCCTGCCACTGGTCGAACCGGCGGAACAGCTCCGGCGCGCACTGGAACCCCCCGGTATCCGGGTGCGTGTCGTCCAGCGCGATGATCCCCTGGACCCGCTGGGGCGGCACGCCGAGCGTGGTGTCCACGTCCCAGTGGAGGTCGATGTCGAAGCCCCGGTCGGCCGGTTCGATGAGGGCGCGGTCGCGGTTCCGCACGTTGGGCGGGTTGAGGTTGAGGCGGTCGAGGGTCACCCACAGCTCCTCGCAGTCCCAGACGTCGACGAAGGCGTCGTAGACGCGCCGTGTCTGCCGGCTGTCCCAGATGAGCTGGTGGTGGTAGGCCTCCACGAATCCGTAGATGTAGAGGTGCCGGTCCAGTTCCGAACGGAACTCGCGCTGCGCGTACCAGTCCTGCGGCCGGGCGGGGTCCAGGCCCTGGAACTCCCAGGCGAACTCCAGCAGGCGCCGGGCGGCGTCGGCGGATATGGCGTTCCTGACGATCACGTAGCCGTAGGTCTGCCAGGCGGCGAAGTCCTGTGCGGACAGGACGCGCAGGGGGCGGGTCTTGCGCAGGTCCCGGAGCCGGACCGGCGAGAGGTAGGTCTCGCCGTCCGCGCTGAAGTAGGGGCGGTCCGAGGCCGCGCGGTACAGGTGGCCGGGACGTTCGCGGGGGACGGTGGGTTCGAGGGTGTCGGGGGTCGGCATGCCATGCTCCAGGCTTCGCACGGTCCGGGGCGGGCGGACGGGCCGCTGCCCCGGGTCTCCCGTGTCGTGGTCGGTCGCTTCTCGCTGGTCCGGCTCAGACGGCGCCGAGCAGCACCTCGGCCGCGGCGATGCCGCAGACGCGGGTGGCTCCGTGCGTGTTCAGCTGCACGGCCGCCGGGGCGGCGTCGGACGGGACGCCCATCTCGACCACCACCGCGTCGGGGCGGCTGCGCACCAGGCCGTCCAGGGCCCGCTCCATCCAGGCGTGCCTGGCCGCGTCGCGCACGACGACGACCAGGGCGCGTCCCACGGCGGGGGCCAGCGCCGCCCGGTCGAGGGCGTCGTGGTGTGCCAGGTCGGATTCCCCGAGGCGTACGGAGGTGGTGTCCGGGCGCAGTGCGCGCAGCGGGTCGGCCACGCCCCAGGGGGTGCCGCCGTCGATGGCGAGGTGGGTCGTGGGGGCCAGCTCCACGACGTGGGGGGCGCCCGCCAGCGGCAGGGTGGTGCGGGCGTCCGGCCGGTGGTGGACCCGGACGGCGCGCCGGGCCGCGGCCAGGCCCGTGTCACGGCCGTCCGCGCCGTGCTCCGGTCCGCTCTGCGGGAGCCGGCTGGACCAGCGGGCGAACTCGGCGACGCGGGCCGAGGCTTCGGCCAGCCGCTCCTGCGGGAGGGTGCCGTCCTGCACGGCGCGGGCGAGGGCTTCCGCGAGTGCGACGGTGGTGGACTCGTCGGCGCTCTCGCCTCCGACGCACACGGCGTCCGCGCCGGCGGCGACGGCCCTGACGGTCGCGCCGGTGATCCCGTAGAGCTCGGACACGGCTCCCATCTCGATGGCGTCGGTGATCACCAGGCCGGTGAAGGCGAGTTCCTCGCGCAGGAGCCCGCCGACGATCCTGGGGCTGAGGGTGGCCGGGAGCGTGTCGTCGTACGCCGGGATGAGGATGTGGGCGGTCATCACGCTGCGCACGCCCGCTTCGACGGCCGCCCGGAACGGGGGCAGGGCGACGCGGGCGATCGTCTCGGCGTCGGCGTCGATGCGGGGCAGGCCGTGGTGGGAGTCGACGGTGGTGTCGCCGTGGCCGGGGAAGTGTTTGGCGCAGGCGGCGACGCCCGCGGACTGCAGGCCCTGGATCCAGGCGGCGGTGTGGCGGGCCACGGTCTCGGTGCGGGCGCCGAAGGAGCGGACGCCGATGACCGGGTTGAGCGGGTTGGAGTTCACGTCGGCGCTCGGGGCGTAGTTCAGGGAGACGCCGGCCGCGCGCAGTTCGCGTCCGAGCTCGTGGGCGACCTGGAAGGTGAGGTCGGGGTCGTCGACGGTGCCCAGGGCGAGGTTGCCGGGCCGGGAGGAGCCGGTGTGCCGCTCCAGGCGGGTGACGTCGCCGGCCTCTTCGTCGACGGCGATGACGAGGTCCGGGTTCTCGGCGCGCAACTGGGCGGTGAGCGTGGCGAGTTGTTCCGGTGTCTGGATGTTGCGCCCGAACAGGACGACGGAGGTCAGGCCGTCGGCGATCCTGCGGAGCACCCAGTCGGGCGCGGTGGTGCCCACGAAGCCCGGCTGGAGCACGGAGTTGGCGAGGCGGGTGAGTTCGCGGTGGCGCTGGTCGGGCATGGGGGTCCTTGGGAAGGAGGGGGTGCGAAGGGGGTGGTGCGGGCCGTGTGGGCGGTGGGTGGGTGGCGGGCGGTGCGGGCCCGAGGGCCGGGCGCGCACGCGCCGCCGTACGGGTCTGCCGGGCCGTGCTACGGGTGGGTGCTCTGCGGGGTGGTGTTCCCTGCCGGCGGCGCGGCGGCGTTGAGGCGTTCTTCCAGCACGGTGTCGGCCCGGTGGCCGGCGGCGCGGGGCGAGCGGCCCGTCAGGACGTCGGTGAGCAGGGTCTTGAGCGGGTTGGGTGCGGCCTCGACGGTGGGCCAGCGGGGGTCGACCGGGGTGGTGTGCCCGTTGGCCGCGGCCTGTGCCTGGACCCGGACGCCGGGGTCGTCGATGGCCTGGGCGAGGGCGAGCCGGTTGGGGAGGACCCCGTTCGCGGTGGCCAGGCGCTGCTGGAAGGCGGGGCCGGTCAGCAGGGCGACCCAGTCGGCCGCGAGGGCGGGCTGCCGGGCGCGCCCGGCGACGGCCAGGTGCGATCCGCCGAGGAAGACGCTGCCGGGGCGGTCCGCGGAGGTGCCGGGGACGGGGAACATGCCGAGTTTGCCGCGCAGTTCGGGGTTGATGCGTTCGGCGTCGGCGACCTCCCAGGGCAGGCCGATCATCTGGGCGACCTGGCCCTTGGCCAGCACCTCGTACTGGAAGGGGTGTGCTTCGTCCTGGTCCTTGGGGGCCTGGGAGAAGGACTGGAGCGCGCGGTAGTACTCCAGGGCCTCGGCGGCGGGGCGCGTGCTCAGGCCGCCGCGCCAGCGGGCGCCGTCGTACTGCGCGATGCGCCCGCCGCGGTCGTGGAGGAATCCGGAGAGCACGTACCAGTTCTGGCCCGGGAGGTAGACGGGCTGGAACCCGGGCTCCGCGCGGTGGGCCCGGGAGAGGGCCCGCGTGGTGCGCAGCCATTCCCTCTGGTCGCGCGGCGGGGTGAGTCCCGCTTCCTCGAAGAGGTCCTTGCGGTAGATCACCACGCGTGAGGCGGCGTACAGCGGCACGCCGTACTGGCGGCCCTGCCAGTTCCCCGACTCGCGCAGGGAGGGGATCCATTCCTGGGCGCCGAGCGGGCCGGACTGGTCGGAGAGGTCCTTCAGCAGTCCCCTGGCGGCGAAGTACGGGGTCGTGGTGGTCCCGGTCTCCACGACGTCCGGTGCCTCGTCGGAGTTCAGGGCCGCTTCCAGCCGTTCGTCGATCCCCGGCCATCCCTGCATCCGCACGTTCACGGTGACGCCGGGGTGGGTCTGCTCGAACTCGACGGTGAGCCGCTCCAGTTCGGGCTGGGGGACGGAGCCCCACATCAGCCAGACGGTGAGTTCGCGGGCCGGTCCGGCCGGGGTGGCCGCGGCGTTCGCCGCCGTCGCCGGGGTCAGGAGCAGGAGGAGGCCGGCGAGGAGGGCCGCGGCGTGTCGCAGACGTCGTGGCATGTCGTTCCTCTCGTGGGTTCGGGCGGTCGGGGTGCGGTGCGGCCTCGGAGCCAGTGGTGTGCCGGGTCCCGCCGGCCTGCGGGTGGCGAGGCCGGCGGGTGGCGCGGACGGGGCGTGCTCCGTGGCGGTGGGGCGGGGCGTCAGGGGGAGACGGGGTAGACGTGGCCGTCGTACGAGCCGGCGAGGAAGCGGCCCGTCCCGGGGTCGTGGGTGAGGGAGGAGATGCCGGCGGTGGTCACCCGGGTGGTGGCCCAGGTGCCGCGGGTCACGTCGTAGACGGCGACCAGGCCGTGGTAGGAGCCGGTGGCGACGAACCGCCCGTCGGGGGTCGCGGCGACGGACTTGATCGAGTGGTCGTGCGGGGTGGTGACGACGGTGGGTTCGAAGCCGCGCCACAGCCGCAGCTTGTAGTCGCGGCTGACGCTGGCGAAGTCTCCGTCGGGGAGGGCCGCGCAGCCGTTGGCGATACGGTCGTGGGCGCCGTCGAGGTGGTGGAGTTCGGTGAGGGTGGCCACCGAGAACCAGGTGGCGCTGCCGTCGGCGCAGACGGAGAAGATCCGGTCGCCCGACACGGCGATGCCCTTGACGGCGTTGCCGTGGAGCCGCAGGGTCGTCTCGTGCCGGAAGGTGCCGTCGGCGGCCACGGAGAAGACGATGCCCTCGCCGGTGTAGGAGCCGACGATCACGTGCGGGACGCCGTCGCGTGTGAAGGCGGCGCCGCAGTTGAGCGGCGAGCGGTGCTGGTGGAGCACCTCGCCGGTCAGGGCGTCGAAGACCGTGCCCATCTGGCCGCCGGTGACGACGCGGCCGCCGACGGGGGTGAGGAAGTTGCACAGGCTGCCGGTCTCGCTGTGCGGGGTGCCGTCGGCCCACAGCACTCCGGCGTCGCCGATGGTCAGGGTGCGGCCCGTGTCGTCCACGAGCACCGCGTTCACGCACGGGGTGCCTTCGATGCCTTCGAGGTTCCACTCCTCGGCCGCGATGCGGTAGGTGGCGTAGGAGGAGCCGAAGGTGGCGAAGGCCAGGGTGTCGCTGTCGAGGAAGGCGCAGGAGCGCGGCCAGACCTGCGGCGGCAGGGAGGAGGTGGCCACGGGGGCGAGCGGGCCGGAGGTGTCCCACACGCGCAGGGTGCGGTCGTAGCTGAGGCTGACCAGCAGTTCCCGGTCGGCGTTGTAGACGAGCCGCTTGATGCCCGCCTCGTGGGCCGGGTGGGTGACGGTCGTGCCGTCGGCGATGACGATGATCTCGCCCTCGTCGTTGCCGGCGTAGATGGCGCCGGAGCGGGTGATGGCGACCGTGTCGGTCTCCACGCCGTCGAGGTCGATCTCGGCGAGCATGCCGCCGGTCTCCAGGGACCACCGCTTGATGGTGCCGTCGTCGCTGGAGGAGACCAGCTCGTCGGTGCCGGTGACCCACTCCACGGAGATCACGTCCGCCGTGTGGCCGGTGAAGGTGGCCTGGAGCGCGCCGGTGAAGTCGAACACGCGCACGTGGTGGTCGCGTGAGGCGGTGGCGATGAGCTGCTTGACGGGGTGGAAGACGGACATCTCGACGTCGTCCTTGTGGTCGGCGAGCACGGCGGCCAGCCGGAGCTCGGGGACCGTCCACAGGCGGGCCGAGTAGTCGCTGGAGGAGCTGACCAGGTGGCGGCCGTCGGGGCTGAACGCCGTCTGGTTGGTGAGGTGGTCGTGGGTGGCCCGGGCGAGTGCCTGCTTGCGGGCGGCGTCCCAGAGGATCAGCTGGTTGTCGTAGCCGGCGGTGGCCACGTACCGGGTGCCGTGGGCGGCGACGCCGCTGATCGGGCCGTGGTGACGGATCACGTGAGTGTCTCCCTCGGGATGTCGTGCGAAATGGCGGACATGGATGCGTGGATGTGTGGGGGCCGGTGCGGGTGGTCCGGGAGGGCGTCGGCCGTCAGGCGTCGGCGGACCGTGCGCGCGGGCTGCCGAGCCGGTGGGGTGCCAGGCCGCCGGTGAACCGGTAGCCGAGGCCGCCCAGGGCCACGAGACAGGCGAGCACCACCCACAGGAGCGCCGCCTGCCGTTCGACGAGCGCCCCGACGAGTGCGGGCCCGGTCGTCGCGGACACCGTCCAGGTGAGGTTGAACAGCGACAGGAAGCGGCCGCGGGCCCCTGCCGGGGCGAGGGTCGCGGAGAGCGCCACGACGGCCGGGGTGGCGGTCATCTGCCCGGTGGTGAACGCGAGCACGGCGCCCAGCACGAGGGCGATCGAGACCGCTCCGGCGGTGAGCGGGAGCAGGGCGAGCAGTCCCACGGCGGCCAGGATCAGCACCGCCGCCCAGGAGATCACCCGGCTGCGTGCGATGGTGGCGAGCCGGGCCGTCAGGGTGGACTGCGCGGCGACGATGAGGAGCGCGTTGACGGTGAGGGCGGTCGACGGCAGCCAGGCCGGCAGGTCCCGCACCTTGACGAGGTAGACCGGCAGGATCAGGGTCGGGATCAGCCAGCCGAAGGCGAGCGCGGTCTGGGAGGCGAGGACGCAGAGCAGGATCCGGTCGGCGAAGACGGCCCGCCAGCCGGACCGGCCCGCTGCCGGCCCCGGTCCCGCCGCCTGTGCCTGCGCCCGGTCCGCCGCCGGTTCCGGCGCGCTCGTGTCGTCCGGTCGCTCGGGCCCGGCCGGCGCCGCGGGGTGCACGGGGTGTACGGGGCGTACGGGGCGTACGGGCTTCCAGAACAGCAGGGCGGTGACCACGCTGGTGGAGGCGTTGAGGACGACGATCAGCGCCGCGGCGCCGGACCAGCCGCCGGCCAGCAGCAGTCCGCCGACGACCCCGCCGACGGCCACGCTGGCGTTCTTGCCCGCCGCCGTGAACGCGTACCACCGGTCGAGTTCGGCGCCCTCGGCCAGGTCGGCGACGAAGGCCGGCCAGGCGGCCCAGTACATGCGGTCCGCGCCCAGCACCACGAGCATGCTCGCCACCAGGGCGGGGAGCGAGTCGACCAGGAGGTAGCAGAGGTACCCCGTGGCGGCGAGCAGGTTGTTGGAGATCAGGGACACGCGGGGGCCCCACCGGTCGACGGCCATGCCCGCGATCGGGGTCAGCGGTATCGACAGCAGCGTCGCCACGCTGGTCCCCAGCCCCACCTGGGCCACCGTCAGGTCGGTGGTCATCAGGAAGAACAGGAAGGACAGCGGGGTGAACATGCCCGCGCCGAAGGTGTCCAGCGCCGTGGCGGCCACGATCCTGCCCTGGCCCGACAGGTCCGGAACCCCCAGGGCGCGGCGCCACCTCGCGGGGGCGGCCGGCGCCGGCGGTGTCGGCCGGTTCACGCCGGTGCCACCCCGGTCAGGGCGATGCGGTGGCCGGCGTGCACGACCTTGGCCTCGATGTACCGCCGGTTGCCGGCGCCGAGGAACACCCCGGTGCTCACCGAGTCGTGCACCTCGATGCCCGAGGCGGCCAACTGTGCCGCCTTGTCGGGGTTGTTGGTGAGCAGGCGGATGCCGTCGACGCCCAGCGCCCGGAGCATCTGCGCCGCGACCCGGTAGTCCCGCTCGTCGTCCGCGAAGCTCAGCCGGCGGTTCGCCTCGAAGGTGTCGAGCCCCTGGTCCTGGAGCACGTACGCGTCCAGCTTGTTGTAGAGGCCTATGCCGCGTCCCTCCTGGCGGAGGTACAGCAGGACGCCGCCTTCGGCCAACCGGTCGGTGGCCTCGCGGAGTTGGGGCCCGCAGTCGCAGCGGGCGGAACCGAAGACGTCACCGGTGAGGCACTCCGAGTGCAGGCGCACCAGGGGTACGGGGGCGATCTCCTCGCCGAAGACGAGGGCCAGGTGTTCGCGGCCGTCGATCAGTCCGGAGAAGGTGACCATGCGGGCGGTCAGCGTGCGTCCGCCCGCCTCGATGGGAACGGGGACCTCCGCGCGGATCTCGCAGAGGGGGACTTCGAATTCAGGGCTCTCGTCTACGGGAAAGGCCGTGGCCATCGGTATTCAACACCCTTCGTGCGTTCGTGCTGTGTGGTTCCGTGGGGGTGTGCGGCGACGGGCGGGGCCGCGTCCGGGCAGGGGGATGCCGCCGGGCGGCGCGGTCCGGGGCCGCAGCAGGATGCCGCGCTGGGCGCGGGTCGCGCGGTGGGATCAGGTGGACAGGGCGAGTTGGGGGTCGCGCCAGATGTGCCGGGCGGCGGGCAGCCCGGCCAGCCGCTCGCTCGGGAAGGCGGGTAGCGGCCCGTGAACGCGCCGGTCGTCGCGTCCGGCGGCGAAGGCCTCTTCGGCGAGGCCGGTGAGGCGGGCCACCCGCTGTTCGATCCACAGCCGGTGGCCGGGGTCCCCGGCCGAGCCGCCGAGGATCCAGCTGCGCAGGGCGACACGGATCAGGGCGGAGGACGGCGGCCGTTCGGTGGGCGGGGTGTGCAGGCCGAGCAGGTGGCCGCCGTGCCAGATCTCCTCGCACAGCCACAGCAGTTCGTCCGGTACGCGCAGGCCCGCCAGGCCGGCCCGGGCGCGCTCCCACCGTCGCCCGGCGCGCTCCGCGGCGGGTGTGCCGCGCAGGTACGCCTCCCGCGACAGGAACAGCGGCTCGCCGTCCGCGCCGCCGGGGGCGGTGAGGATCACGTGGGCGTGGCCGTGCGGGCGGTGGACGAGCACCGGCGGGGGCTGCGGCAGGGTGCCGGCGGGGCCCGGCCGTGCGACCGCCGGGGCCTCGACGTCGTCGGCGAAACAGGCCGAATGCCGGGGCCCGTAGCGGTCGTTGCCGACGATGCTGGCCGTTCCGGTGTGTTCCACCAGGTGCGGGACCGAGATCAGCACCCTGCGGCGGCGCGCGGCCAGCTCGCGGGCCAGCACCACGTCGTCGGGTTCCGCCGGGGCGCCCTGCCGGGGCACCGCCGACAGCAGTGCCGTCACATCGCTGCGGGGCAGCAGCAGCGCCAGGGTGGGGACCCACTCCCCCGGCACGGCGGGCACCCAGGAGGCGCCCTGGAGGGCGGCGGCGCGGGTCGCGGCGCCGTTCCACGAGTTCCAGTTTGCGTAGAAGGCGAGCGGTGTGTCCGGGTGCTCCCGGACGGCCGTCTCCACGCGCCGCAGGAAGTCCCGGCACAGCTCGACGTCGTCCTGGAGCACGAGGTGGTGGGTGGCTCCGGGGCGGATCCGGGACCAGGCCTCCCGGGCCGTGCGCAAGGTGGTGGGCGGCCCGTCCGGCTCGGGGTCGACGGCGGTCACGGCCTGCCAGGGCCGCAGGGCGCCGGCCAGCCGGGCCGCCTCCTCCAGGCGCCGGGGATGGGCCATGACGGCCGCGCTGATCACGGGTGCGCGCCCGGTGGCGGGGCTCAACGGGACGCCTCTTCCCCGGGTTGCGGGGCGGCGGCCACGGAGTCGGCCGTCTCCCGGACGCTGTGCCAGCCCCGGTCGCCGCGTGCCCATTCCCATACGGCGCGGTAGACGGCGAGGGCGCCGACCAGGTGCCAGGGCACGACCAGGGCCCAGGCCAGGCCGTCGACCCGGTCGCGGTACTCGGGGCTGCGCCGGGCGCCCAGGACGCAGGCCGCGTCCGCCACCACCACGGCGGCCGCCGCCTTGCGCGCCCGGGGCGAGACGGCCGCGGCGGCGAGGAGGGCCGGCATCGCGGCCCTGGCCGCCAGGCTGCCCACCGTGACCGCGCCCAGCAGGCGTCCGCGCGGGGAGAGTTCGGGCCAGTTCACCACCACGGCCCGCAGCTGTCCCCGGGCCCACCGGGCACGCTGGCGCAGGGCCGCTGCGGTCCGGTCGGTCGAGCTGACCCGCGACGGCCGCCGCAGGAAGCCGGTGGAGGCGCCCTGGCTCATCAGCCGCAGGGACCAGTGGTAGGACTCCTCGACGTCGTCCGAGCGGATCGGGCGGAGGGTGTCCCAGGTGGCGCTCCAGGCGTAGACCGAACTGCCCGCGACGACGTGGACGTCGGCGGCCCGGGCCAGTCCGCGCACCGACGCGTGCCACACCGCGTCCTCGGCGGTCTTCACGCGTGAGGTCAGCCGCGGGCCGGGCTCCGCGACCTCCTCGGCCTGGACCAGGGCGTAGCCCTGCTCCAGGGCCCACACCGCTTCCGCCGGCTGGCCGGGATCGGGCACGACGTCGGCGTCGACGACGGCGACGACCTCGCCGTCCGCGTGCGGGAAGGCGTGGTTGAGGGCGGTGCCCTTGGGGCTCATGCCCGGCAGGCGCAGGATCCGCCAGTCCAGTTCGGGGCGGCCGGCGGCGGCCCGGGCGTCCTCGGCCCGCTCCGCCTCCTGCGCGTGCTCGGGGCCGTCGGCGACGAGCCACAGCACCTGGAGCAGTTCCGCCGGGTATTGCAGTGCGGCCACGGCCCGGGCCGAGCGGGCGAACGTCGCGGCGGTCTCGCGGTGGAACGGCATCAGGAGGGTGAGGCGCCGGGCGGGCCGCCAGTGCGGCGGCGGCGGGGCCGCCGCGTAGGGGCGCAACGGCCAGGTGGGGACCAGGATGTCGGTCATCGGTGCCCCGGCACGGACAGCGGCGGGGATAACGGTTTGCGCTCTTGCGTGGTGGACCGGGACAAGGTGACTCCTCCGTGAACGACTGTCAGGTTCCAGCTGTAGGTTGGTCCGACGGTGCACCGGATCTCATCCGGTGGAGGGTCCCGCAGAGGGCGGGTACGCAGATCGACTCGGCCGTCGAGACCGGTGGGCTCCAAGATCGACGGCACGCATTGGACTGTACCAATCGCCCGGCGTCAGGCCAACCCTGTTCTCCGGCCGGTGCAGTCGCGCTACAGCCGTGGTGCAGTCGCCCTGTCCCCCGCCTCGAGGAGCCTTCGCATGCCCCGTCCCTACGTCCTGCTCTCGGCCGCCGTCTCGCTGGACGGCTGCCTCGACACCCCTCCCGGGCAGCCGCGGCTGCTGCTGTCCAACGAGGAGGACTTCGACCGCGTCGACTCCGTGCGCGCCTCCTGTGACGCGGTCCTCCTCGGAGCCGGCACGCTGCGGGCCGACGACCCCCGCGTCCAGGTGGCCTCCGCCGGCCGGCGCGCGGCCCGCGCCGGCGCCGGCCTCCCCCCGCACCCCGTCAAGGCCACCGTCACGCGCAGCGGCGACCTCGACCCGGGCCGGCGGTTCTGGCACCACGGGGGCACCAAGGTCGTCTACGCGGTGGGCCGCGCCGCCCGGGACAGGGCGGTGGCGGCCCTCGGCGGCCTGGCCACGGTCCACCAGGTGGCGCAGGACGACGTGTGGCCTCAGGTCCTCGACCACCTGCACGGCCTCGGCGTACGCCGGCTGATGGTCGAAGGCGGCGGCTCGGTCCACACCCAGTTCCTGCGGCAGGGGCTGGCGGACGAACTCCAGCTGGTCATCGCCCCGGTCATCGTGGGCGGGGCGGACGCACCCCGGATGTTCGGCGCGGGCGGCTACCCGGGCGGTCCGCAACACCGGCTGGCGCTCGCCGAGTCGCGGCGGATCGGCGATGTGACCCTGCTGCGCTACGCCACCCACCGCCGCCCGGGCACCGGCGCGCGGGCCACCGCCGCCGACGCGGTCTGGCTCGGGGAGGCCTGCGCACTGGCCGCGGCCTGCCCGCCCTCCACGACGGCCTTCTCGGTCGGGGCGATCGTCGTCGCCGCCGACGGCCGCGAGCTCGCCCGGGGCCACTCCCGCGAAGGGGGCGACGCCCGCGTCCACGCGGAGCAGGCCGCGCTCGCCAAGGTGCGCGGCGGTTCCGGCCTGGCCGGAGCCACCGTCTACAGCAGCCTCGAACCCTGCGGGCATCGCGCCTCGTACCCGCACCCGTGCGCGGAACTGATCGCCGGGGCCGGGGTGCGGCGCGTGGTCACGGGCTGGCGGGAGCCCGACACCTTCGTGCCGGGCGCGAACGGCACCGAGCGGCTCCGGGAGCGGGGCGTCACCGTGGTGGAGCTCCCCGAGTACGCGGAGGCGGGCCGGGCGCCCAACGCCCACCTGTCACCCGGGGAGTGACGCAGGGGCGGGCGGCGGGCGGCAGGCGTCCGTCCGCCCGCCGCCCGGACGGACGGGCGGACGGGCGGACGGGCGGACGGAGGGTGCCCGCCGCCGGACCTCCCGGCCGCCGGTGCCGATCGCCTGACGGGAGCGGGGCCGAGGCGTCGCGGCGGGGTGCCGTCAGCCGCCGGCCGGGGCGCTGGCCGGGGCGAAGCGGACGGGGTGGGACACCGAGTGGGGGCCGCGGACCCGGGTCCCGAACACGACCACCTCGCAGCCCGGGGCGACCCGGCAGTCGACGGTGCGCCCGTCGACGGTGGTGAAGGACGCCGACAGCACGACCTCCTCGTCCAGCCGCCCCTGGTCGGTGGTGGCGGGCGGGCGGCCCCGGGTGCGGCAGCCGGTGGCCTCGGTGGAGCCGGCCGCGCATTCCATGACCAGCGAGTGGTACTGCGGCTCGTAGCCGCGCCCGGTGACGTGTACGGACTGGCCGTCCACCAGCCCCTCGGACGGGTCCGCCCCCACGGTGGGAGCCGCTTCGAGCGCGCCGTGGGGCCGGAAGCCCAGCGCGACGGTGGTCAGGACGGCACCGGTGTTGTCCGTCAGGGCCAGCCGGCACGGGTGCGCCGCGGTGGCGGTGCGGCAGTCGAAGGTGCCCGCGCCGGTGACGAGTTGCGCGTAGAGCTTCTTGGGCGACTTCGCCAGGGTGCCGTCCGGCAGCACGCGGAACTGCCGTCCGGTGTCCTCGTCACAGGCCCCCGCCACCGTGTCCGGGGCGCACAGCTCCACCCACACGTACGCCTTGGGCGGGCCGCCCTTGACCGAGAAGCCGACGACGTCCCCGTCGAGCAGCCCGCCGGTCCGCTGCACCACCAGCTGCGGGGTCGCCGGACGCGCCTGCGCCGCCGCCCCGACCACGGCCGGTCCGGCCCCGGCCAGGGCCAGTACCAGCCCGGCCCTGCCGAGAACCCCCCATAATCCCATCGCGGATCCCTTCTGCTGCGCCTGCCTGTCGGGTCGGGGGGATCCTCCTGTTCCGGGCCGCCCGCCACAAGGACGCGAACAGGCCGTCACCGCCGGCGGGGGACCGGCCCGGAGCGTCAGCCGCGGCGGCCTTCGCGGGCCAGGGCGGGGACGAAGCGGGCCGCGTCCAGGGTGCCGACGCCGGTGGCCATGTCGTAGCCGTCCACCGCCCGGTAGCCGGTGACGCCCTGGTAGCTGTTGTCCGTGCCGTCGTTGACGTCGACGATGCCGGTGGACCGGTCGTACGCGGAGCGGCCGTACAGGCGGTACAGCGCCTCGTGGATGTCGCCCAGGCGCTTGCCCGCGGCCTGGTCGGCCAGGGCGACGATGCCGGCGAACAGGGGGCTGGACTCACTGGTGCCGCCGGAGACGTCCCAGCCCGTGGCCGCCGGGTCGTAGCTGGAGTAGAGCCACGCGCCGCCGTCGACCGCGGCGGCCATGGAGATGTCCGGGGTGCCGCGGCGCGGGCCGACGGTGTTCTTGACGCCGTTCTGGAAGGAGGGGCGGGTGAAGACGTGGGACTGGCCGCCGCCGCCCGCGCCGTGGTCGTTGTAGACGCTCTCGGGGGCGGTGCGCCTGCCCGTGTCGTCCAGGTGGAGCTGGGTTCCGCCGACGGAGGTGACGAGGGGGTCGGAGGAGGGCCAGGAGTTGACGCGCTCGTGGTAGTAGCCCGTGCCGTCGGCGGTGTTGTCGGTGGCGCCGCCGTCGCCGGAGGAAGCCAGGACGGTGACGTGGTTGCGGGCGGCGGCCTCGAAGGCGTAGCGGAGCTTCTTGATGCTGGAGAAGTCGCCCTGGTCGAAGCCGGGGAAGGTGTTCTCCGTGGCGCCGAAGCTCTGGGTGATCACGTCGCCGATGCCGTGGTCGATCAGGGCCTTCTCGGCGTCCATCATCTCCGGCAGTCCGGTGGTGCCCTCGGTCTCGGCGACCGCGGTCTCCACCAGGACGATCTTCGCGTCGGGTGCCACCGCGTGCGCCATCTCCACGTCGAGGGTGGTCTCGCCGGCCCAGCCCAGCATGTCGGCGTTCTTCGGGTCCCAGGCGGGGACGTTGCCCCACTTGACCACCTGCACCTTGGTGCTGGGTATCCCGAACTGCCTGCTGTAGACGTCCAGGTCGTGCTGGACGGTGGGCGAGCCGAAGGAGTCCACGATGAC
Source organism: Streptomyces katrae (assembly GCF_002028425.1). Classification (GTDB taxonomy): domain Bacteria; phylum Actinomycetota; class Actinomycetes; order Streptomycetales; family Streptomycetaceae; genus Streptomyces; species Streptomyces katrae_A. The sequence goes on from NZ_CP020042.1 coordinate 315,881, forward strand.
GATCGTGCGGCCCTTGCCGGTGATGCCCGCCTTGTACAGCGGGCCCAGGTCGTAGGCCTCGCGGTACTGCAGCGGGGTGTAGCAGGCGATCTTCCACTTGGCCCGGCACTCCTCCACGGAGAGCGGGCTCCCCACGGCGCGGACCAGCTGGTGCCCGGCGACGGCCGGACGCGCCACGGTGCGCGGGAGGGTGGATCCGTGCCCGGAGGCGGTGACGGTCCCGGCCACCGGGGCGGCCGCCGCGGCGGTGAGCGCGAGGCCGGCGACGGCGGCCGTGGTGAGCGCGACGCGCGGCCACGTACGACGGACTGGATGCATGGCGGACTCCCTTGGGGGGTGGCGCCGCTCGAGGCGGCTCCCGCGATCACACCCGCCAAGTCCTGAGCAGAACAAGGCTGTTTGACGCTTGATATCGAACGCTTTACCTGAATGCGGGACACGTCGCCGAGTACCAAGACTGGACCAAGTCCCGCCCTGGATCAGCCGAGTTGAGCGGGTGTCGCCCCATTCGCACCACGCCACGGTGTCCGCTCAGCGGACGCGCACCGGCGAAATCCGGACGCCTTTCGGCCAATACCTGACGTGTCCATGGCGATCATGGAGATCGCTGGCAACCTCTCCCCATCCCCAGCTGGAGTTGATCGACACGCTGCACCCGGCCGGCCCATCCCGGCCGCCGGTTCCACCCCCCACCACTCCGAAGGAGTCCCCGCGTGAATTCCACGCACCGGCGGAACGCCACCGCCACCGGCGCCCTGCTCGCCGCCGCAGCCCTGCTCACCGTCGGCGTCCAGGCGGGCAGCGCCAGCGCGCAGCCCGGCGGTTCCGCGAACCCGGCCGCCGCCAAGGGCCAGCCCCGCAACCCGGGCGCGCTGCCCGCGCAGCTCACCCCGTCCCAGCGCGCCGAGCTCATCGCCAAGGCGCAGAGCACCACGGCCGCCACGGCCAAGGAGCTCGGCCTGGGCGCCCAGGAGAAGCTCCTCGTCCGCGACGTGGTCAAGGACCAGGACGGTACCACCCACACCCGCTACGAGCGCACCTACGAGGGACTCCCCGTCCTCGGCGGCGACCTGGTCGTCAACCGCACCTCCGCCGACCGCACGCAGAGCGTGAGCAAGGCGTCCAACGCCCAGCTGCAGGGCGTCTCCACCTCCGCCCCGGCCGACGCTCCGGCGACCGCCTCCGCCAAGGCCCTGGACGCCGCGAAGGCCGTCGGCTCCAAGGCCGACAAGGCCGACATCGCGCCCCGCAAGGTCGTGTGGATGGCCAACGGCGTGCCGACCCTGGCCTACGAGACCGTCATCGGCGGGCTCCAGGACGACGGCACCCCCAACCAGCTCCACGTCATCACCGACGCCAAGACCGGCGCGAAGCTGCACCAGTGGCAGGGCATCGAGACCGGTGTCGGCAACACGCACTACAGCGGCCAGGTCACCCTCGGCACGTCGAAGTCCGGCACGAACTTCACCATGAACGACACGGGCCGCGGCGGTCACAAGACCTACAACCTGAACCACGGCACCTCGGGCACGGGCTCGCTCTTCAGCCAGGCCACCGACACCTGGGGCAATGGGGCCAACTCCAACGCCGCCACCGCGGGCGCCGACGCCGCCTACGGCGCCGGGGTCACGTGGGACTTCTACAAGAACGTCTTCGGCCGCTCCGGGATCCGCGGCGACGGCGTCGCCGCCTACTCCCGCGTCCACTACGGGAACGCCTACGTCAACGCGTTCTGGGACGACAGCTGCTTCTGCATGACCTACGGCGACGGAGCCGGCAACAACGACCCGCTGACCTCGCTGGACGTCGCCGGCCACGAGATGTCGCACGGCGTCACCGCCGCCACCGCGGGCCTGGAGTACAGCAACGAGTCGGGCGGCCTGAACGAGGCCACCTCCGACATCATGGGCACCTCCGTCGAGTTCTACGCCAACAACCCCAGCGACCCGGGCGACTACCTCATCGGCGAGAAGATCGACATCAACGGCGACGGCACCCCGCTGCGCTACATGGACAAGCCGAGCAAGGACGGCGGCTCCGCCGACGCCTGGTACTCCGGCGTCGGCAACCTCGACGTCCACTACTCCTCGGGCCCGGCCAACCACTGGTTCTACCTGGCCTCCGAGGGCTCCGGCGCCAAGACGATCAACGGCGTGAACTACAACTCGCCGACCTCCGACGGCCTGCCCGTCACCGGCATCGGCCGGGACAAGGCCCAGCTGATCTGGTACAAGGCCCTCACCACCAAGTTCAACTCCACCACGGACTACGCGGGTGCCCGCGCGGGCACGATCGCCGCGGCGACCGAGCTGTACGGCGCGGGCAGCGCCGAGGTCAACGCCGTCACCGACGCCTGGGCCGCCGTCAACGTCGGCGCCCGTTCGGGCGGCGGCAACCCGAACCCGGGGAACGTCTTCGAGAGCACCACGCAGGTGGCCATCCCGGACTCCCCCGGCCCGGCGGTCACCTCGTCGGTCGCCGTCACCGGGATCACCGGGAACGCGCCGAGCACCCTCAAGGTCGGCGTGAAGATCACCCACACCTACGTCGGTGACCTGCAGATCGACCTCGTGGCCCCGAACGGGACCACGTTCCGCCTGCAGAACTCCTCGTCGGACTCCACGGCCAACCTGGACAAGACGTACACGGTGAACGCCTCGGCCGTGGCGGCCAACGGCACCTGGAAGCTGAAGGTCCAGGACAAGGCCGCTGCCGACACCGGCACGATCACCGACTTCAAGCTCACCTTCTGACCCGCGGCCGACCGGCCGTGATCCGAACACGGGTGCCCGGAGCCTTCGAGGCTCCGGGCACCCGTGCGTGCGCCGCCCGCCTGCCGCCGGGGCGGCGGGGCCGGCGCTAGGAGACGCCCTGCCGTCCGGCGGGGACACGGTCCGTCCCCGGCACGGCCGGCTGCCCGGGCAGGCCGCCCGGCTCCGGCCGGGGCGGGGCCGCCGCCACCCGGATGTCCTGGATCCCGCGGCGCAGCGCGGCGCCCAGCCGCCGGCCCAGCGGGCGTTCGACGAGGCGGTGGAGGGCCCAGGCCGACAGCAGCATGGAGGCGGTGGTGCCGAGGGCCAGGGGCACGGGAGCGACGCGGTCCCGGAAGTGGTGGATGAGCGTCAGCCCGGCCATCATGTGGATCAGGTAGAGCGGGTAGCTGAGCGCGCCGGCGTGCGGGAGCCAGCGCCACCGGATGCCGTCCAGGGTGCCAAGCGCGAGGGCGGCCATGACGGCGAAGCCCAGCAGGATGACCAGGTGGGCCGGCCACAGGGGCGTCCGCTCGGTGACGGCCGCGCCGAGGCTCGAGGTCATGCGGCCGTACACGTAGTGCTGCGCGAGCAGGAACTGGATGCCGACGATGACCCACAGGACGGCGTTCGGCCCGAAGCGGCGCATCAGGTGGAAGGCGATGCCGGCGATGAAGTACGGGGAGGCGGACGGCATGGCGAAGAAGGAGAGCACCCCTTCGTCGGCGGTCGGGGCCACCACCCCGGCCAGGGTCCACGTCCCGCAGAAGAGCACGCAGTTGCGGTAGGTCAGCCCGCGCAGGACGACGAGCGCGAACAGCGCGTAGAACTTGAGCTCCACGAAGAGGGTCCAGTACGCGTCGTCGACGTTCGGGACCCCGAGGCCGCCCTGCAGCATCGACAGGTTCACCACGACGTCGGTGTACTTGACGCCCGGCCGCACCTCGGGCCAGAGCAGCAGCACCAGCGAGGTGAACACCACGCCCGCCCAGTAGGCGGGGAAGAGGCGGGCGACGCGGGAGGCCGCGAAGTCGCCCAGGCCGCGGCCCCAGGCGCTCATGCAGATGACGAACCCGCTGACGAGGAAGAAGATCTCGACACCCAGCCAGCCGTAGACGGCGAAGCGGCGGGCCAGCGGGAAGACGTCCGTGGTCGGTTCGCCCCAGGCACTTGCCAAGGCCACGTAGTGGTAGAAGACGACGGCCAGGGCGGCCAGGACCCGTATGCCGTCCAGGACGGCCAGGCGGCGGGGCTCGCCTGGCCGTTCCGGTATGCGCGCTCTCATCCCTCTTCCGCCCCCTTGCCCGCACTGCCGTCCGATTACCGATGCGTAAAGTCGTCGGCACTGTACAGCGCGTCCACAGCCGGGCCACAGGGGCGGACGGCCGGACACGGGGCGGCGCCCCGGCGAAGGGCGGCCTCGGAGCGAGGGCCGGTCAGGAGCGCGGGGAGACCTGGACGATGGCCTCGATCTCCACGAGCTGCTCGGGGACGGACATGTCGCTGACTCCGACGATGGTGTCGGTCGTGCGGTGGTTGCCGACGTACTCCTTGTGCAGCCGCGCGGCCGTGTCGAAGTTCTTGCGCAGGTCCTTGGTGAAGATCTTCATGCTGATGATCTGGCTGCGCGGGACCCGGTAGTGCGCGAGGACCTTGTCCAGGTTGTCGAACGCCGTGCGGACCTGCTTCTCGAAGTCGCCGGCGCCCACGAAGTTCCCGGCCGCGTCATGCGACACCTGCCCCGAGATGTAGACGGTGTCCCCGGCCCTGATGCCCTGCGAGTACCCGTAGGACTCCTCCCACGGCACCCCGAACCCGAAGTGGTCCCAGCCCCGGCGGGCCTGGTCCTGCGCGCTGGCACCCTGCGGTCCCGTGAAGGTGATCGTCGCGGCCACCATCGCCGCCGCCACGGCACCGATGCCGAACCTGCGCCCTGCCTTGGTCATTCGGTCTGTCCCTTCGTCCCGGTGGAGCCTGGAGCAACGACGCTGTCACGGGGGAAAGGAGAACTCCTCGTACGGGGATCGAGTACGCGTCAGCGGGCCGGACGGGGCGGCGAGGGGAGTCTCAGCCGGCCGGGGGGTTCTCGGACTCCCAGCGGAGGAGGTCGCCCGGCTGGCATTCGAGGGCCTCGCAGAGGGCGGCGAGCGTGGCGAAGCGGACCGCCTTGGCGCGGCCGTTCTTGAGCACCGCAAGGTTGGCGGGAGTGATGCCCACGCGGTCGGCCAGTTCACCCACCGACATCTTCCGCCTGGCCAGCATCACGTCGATGTCGACGGCGATCGGCATCAGATCACCTCGTCCAGCTCGGCCTGCAACTGGTCCGCTTCGGCGTAGCGGGCCACCGCCTGGGCGAGCAGCATCCGCAGCACGAGCACGATCAGCGCGACCCCCAGGATGGCCACGCCCACCCCGCCCATGATGACGGTGACACCCGGGTCCTCCCGCTGGCCCGGTGCGTTCAGGGCCGTGACGGCGAACCACACGAGGGCGGCCGCGCCGATCGCGCCGATCACACCGTCCACGTAACGGAACGCGGCGTGGGAGAACACGGTTCCCCGCCGCACCATGGTCACCAGCCGCCATACGCAGACCACGGTTACCTGGGCCGCCACCATGCCGAGGATCGTGACCAGGCGCAGCGGGGTCAGCGGGAGCGACCCGTCCTCGGGGTCGGTGGCCAGCGCCCACACCATCCCCGCCTGTACGAACACCGTGCCGGCGAGCACGACCACGAGCACGGCGCGGAGCGCACCCACTGTCAGCTTTCCCATGACGACTCACCCTTCCATCGACTCACGATGGGAATCTATCGAATGTCGATAGGTGAGGCAAGCGGTCGCCGCCTGGTTCAGTGCCCGCCCCTCGGCGGCTCGCAGCCGGTGCCGTCGGGGTATCCGCCGAAGGCCTCCGCCGTGGTGGACCCGCTGTTCAGCATCCCTTCCACGCACCAGGGGGAGGCGCCGATGTCGATGAGGAACCCGACCACGGTGGGACCGTTCTGGTAGGTCCGCACCTTTCCCGCGGGATAGCCGAGGCCGGTGAGTGCGCCGTGGACGTGGCCGGGGGTGAAGTCGCCGCGCCGGCGCAGCGGTTCGAGGGCGCCCTTGACGCGCCCCTCGGCCGCGAGGCCGTCGCAGCGGCTCTGGCCGTGCAGGCGGAGCGGAATCCTGAAGGCGTGGTTCTCGGCGTAGTGGTCGGGGGGCGAAGCGTCCGGCCCGGAACCGGTGGCGGCCGTGGGCGCCGGCGGTGCGGAACTCTCGCCCGGGCAGGGGAAGTCCGCCGGTGCGCTCGGGGCGGCCACCGGGGTGCCGACGGGTGTGGGGCCCGAGGAGAGGGACGCGCCGGGGGCCACGCCGGCCCGCTGCGTGCCGCACCCCGCCGCCAGCAGGAGCACCACCGCGAACGGCAGCGTCCAGAGCCCGGCCGTCTTCTTTCCGTGATTCGTCATGCTCCCGGCTCACCCGGGACGGCGGGCGGATCACGCTGCGGGACCACACGCTCATCACCACCTCGGCCGACGGCGACCGCACGGAAAAGGGGCTGGCGAGCGACGAGGAGGTACGGGCCGTCTACCGCGCGGAGTTCGGCATCGTGCTCGACCGGCTTCCGGTGCCGCTCCATCCCCGGGACTGAGGGGGGAAGGGCAGGCGGGCCGGTGCCGTAACCGGGGGACGGCCGCGGCGTTGGGTCCCGTGTGACACTTGACGATCTCTACACCGACATCGTGGCCGAGGAAGTCGACGCGGACGCCGACGCCGGGCCCGAGCGGCTGCCGATGCTCACCTACCGCGAGGCCGTGCTCGCGCTCGCCGTGCTCGGCGCCGTCGCCGAGGGCGAGACCGGTGAGGAGGTGCGCACCACCGCCCGCGCCCTGGGCACCCGCCTCGGCATGCGCCTGCCCGCCGGCTGAGCGGTGGGGGCGGGGCCCTATGCTGCGGGGATGATCAAGCCCATCGAACTCGTCATATTCGACTGCGACGGCGTGCTGGTCGACAGCGAGCGCATCGCCGCACGCGTGCAGGTGGCCCTCGGAGCCGAGCTGGGCTGGCCGCTGACCGAGGACGAGGTCGTGGACCGGTTCATCGGACGCTCGCACGCCGCCATCCGGGAGCAGATCGCCGGCCGGCTCGGCCAGGACGTGGCCGCGGTCTGGTCGCAGCGGTTCGAGGAGCTCCACCGGGAGGCCGTCGACGCGGGACTCGCGCCCGTCGACGGCCTGCCCGAGGCCCTGGACGCACTCGACGCGCTCGCCCTGCCGTCCTGCGTCGCCTCCAGCGGCTCCCACGACAAGATGCGGCACACCCTCGGCCGGACCGGACTCCACGCACGTTTCGCCGGGCGCATCTACAGCGCGAGCGAGGTCTCCCGCGGCAAGCCGGCCCCCGACCTGTTCCTGCACGCGGCCCGGAGCATGGGCGTCGACCCGGCGGCCTGCGTCGTGGTCGAGGACAGCCGGCCCGGCGTCCACGCCGCCCGGGCCGCCGGGATGCGCTCCCTCGGCTACGCCGGCGGGCTGACCCCCGCCGGGCGCCTCGAGGGCCCGGACACCACCGTCTTCCACGACATGCGCGAACTGCCCGCGCTCATCGCCGCCCTGTAGCCGGCGCGGAGCACAGGTCCGCACCGGAGCCGGTGGCAGGGGCGGAGCCCATGTCAGGGGCGGGGGTGGCCCGGGTGCTGGTGGGGCTGGTGCGGCGGGTAGGGCTCGTAGCCCTGCCAGGGCTGGGGCTGCGCCGGCTGCTCGGGCCGGGTGCCGCGGAGCAGGGCGTCGAAGCGGTCGTACAGGTCGCGGCCCCGCTCCGGCGGGGGGACGTAGGCGGTGACGGAGCCGTCGGTGAGCCGGACCGTCACCACGTCGCCGCCCCGGGGGTCGCACTGGTACCAGACTCCGGCGAGGGCCGTGGCGGGTACCCAGCCGCGCCGGGTCTCGGGACCCCCGCCGCCCAGTCGGCGCCGCAGCGCCCGCCGGTAGGCCGGGAACAGCAGGCCCGGCAGCGTCAGCACGGCGAGCAGGACGATCAGGACGTCCGCGACCACGCCGCTCGCCCAGTGCACCAGCGCGATCAGGGCCCCGTAGCAGAGCGCGACGAGGAACAGCACGATGCAGGCCGTGAGGGCGGCCTCCGGCGCGCCGGTCGTGCGGAGCAGGCTGTAGAGGCCGGTCAGGGCGAGCAGCACCAGGGCGGTGACGCAGCCGGCCCCCTCACCGAGGAAGGTGTCGGCGAAGGAGGCGGCGCGCCGGTCCGGGGTGACGGCGTAGCCGTGGTCGTGGAACCGGACGGTGCGCCGCCCGCCCGGTGCGGCGTTCACGCCCTTGATCTCGTACATGGCCAAAACGCTATCCTCCGCGTCCCGGGCGAGGTGGACCGCCCCCGGAGGGGTGCTGTGCGAGCGGAGGGCGGGCTTCCGTTGTGCGTGAGAACCGGCACATTTTTGTCCTTTTTGGCCAAGATGGCTGGATCCTTGTCTGCGGTCGTACCCCGGAGCACCCGGAATCCCCGAGCCCCCGAGCCCCGCCCCCAGGAGAGACATGCGACGCGCACACCGCCTGACCGACCACCGGCGGTTCGGACTGCCCGCGATGGCGGGGGCCGCCGCACTCGGCCTCGGCCTCACCCTGCTGATCCCGGCCGGTCACGCCTCCGGCGCCGAGGTGCCGCCGGTGGCCGGGCAGGCGGCCGGGGCGGTGGCCGGCCGGGTGGGCGGTGCGGCGGAGGGCCGTCAGGTGGTGTCCTCGTTCACGGTGAACTTCCCCGCCGCCCCGTACCGCACCACCAACATCGGGCGGGCCGTCCAGCTGATCGACGGTTCGGTGGTCGCCCCGGGCCAGACCTGGAGCTTCAACCGGACCGTCGGCGAGCGCACCAAGGAGAACGGTTTCGTCGACGGAGTCATGATCAACGACGGCCGCTACGTGAAGGCGCCGGGCGGCGGTGTCTCCAGCGTGGCGACGGCCGTGTACAACGCCGTGTTCTTCTCGGGCGCCCCGTTCGTGGAGCACGGCGCCCACTCCTTCTACATCGAGCGCTACCCCGAGGGCCGCGAGGCCACCGTCGCCTGGGGCACCCTCGACCTGCGCTGGAGGAACGACTCCAGCCACCCCCTGACCATCCGGGCCGAGTCCACCGACACCTCGGTGACCATCACCCTGATCGGCACGCGGCAGTACGACGCGGTACGCGCCACCCAGGGGCCCCGCACGAACGTCGTCCCGCCCGCCAAGCGCGAGGCCTCCGGCCCCGACTGCCAGGCGCAGACCCCGCTCGAGGGGTTCGACGTGGCGGTCGACCGCGTGTTCGTCCACCAGGGCCGGGAGGTCGGGCGGGAGACGTTCCGCACCCACTACACCCCGCGCGACGAGGTCGTCTGCGCCGCGACCCCCTCGCAGAGCCCGCCCCCCTCGCAGAGCCCGGCCCCGTCGCAGAGCCCGGCCCCCTCGCAGAGCCCGGCCCCGTCCGTGAGCCCGGCTCCCGCCGCGCCGCAGCCGGGCCGCTCCTGAGCCGCGCCCGGGAGTCCGTGCCGCCGGCGCCTTCCAGGTTGGCCGAAACCCGGACTCCCTCGTGCCCCGCGCCCTGACCTAGCCTGCGGTCCGAGCCAGGACGCAAACCGGGGGGACGCACGTGACGCGGGAGACACAGGCGCACGGGCAGGACAGGCAGGACGCCTGCCTCGACGCGGTGGTGTGGGGCTGCTGCCCCGCCGGGGCCGGATGGTTCTGGATGGCCCGCCACACCGCCTGGGACGGCACCGTGCGGCGTACCGCGCACGGCTGGCGCGAGACCCGGGACGACGCGACGCGCGAGGGCGCCGCCGCGGCCCGCGGGCTCGCCTCCGGCACCCGCGCCCAGGTGTTCCTGCGCCGGCGGGCCGCCGAGTACGCCCTGCGGATCCTGCTGGAGGAGAGCGGGGCCGCGGCCGCCCGCCGCCCCGCGCCCCGGTAGCACCGGCGCGCGGGCGCCGGTCAGATCCGCGCCGGGCCTCCTGCCGGGGCTCCCGCGGGAGCCCCCGCCCGGGCGATGACCAGGTCGAGCAGGGCCAGCAGGCAGTCGCGCGCGTCCGCGCGGGAGCGGGCGTCCAGCAGGAGCACCGGGGTGGCGGGGTCCCTCAGGTGCAGGGCGGCGGCGATCTCCTCGGCCGTGTAGGGCTGTTCGCCGTGGAAGCAGTTCGCCCCGACGACGAACGGCAGCCCCCGGCTCTCGAAGAAGTCGATCGCCGGGAATCCCCGGTCCAGGCGGCGGGTGTCGACGAGCACGAGCGCCCCCAGAGCCCCGCTGAGCAGGTCGTCCCACATGAACCAGAACCGCTCCTGGCCGGGCGTGCCGAACAGGTAGAGGACGACCCCGGCTTCGGTGAGGGTGATCCTGCCGAAGTCCATCGCGACGGTGGTGAGGGTCTTGGACTCGATGCCGTCGAGGTCGTCGACACCGACCCCGGCACTCGTCAGGCGTTCCTCCGTACGCAGCGGTTCGATCTCGGAGACCGCCTCGACCAGGGTGGTCTTGCCGACTCCGAAGCCGCCGGCGATGAGGATCTTGACCGGGGACGCTTCCCGGGCGGCGGGGGCGACGGAGGTGTCATATCCGGGCAAGGTTGTCCCTGATTTTCATGAGCAGGTGGACATTGGTGGTCTCGGCGCCCTCCAGGGGCGGCCGGTGGTCGATCAGCCCGCGGTCCGCGAGTTCGCCCAGCAGGAGCGTCATCGGCGTCAGGCGCATGTGCATGCGGGCGGCGATCTCGGCGACCGCCATCCCGGCGGGCGGCGCGCACAGGGCCAGGACGGCCCGCCATTCGGTGGCCAGGCCGGGGTCGTCGTCGTCCGCGGGGACCGCCGCCACGATGGTGGTGTCCATCGTGAGGACGGTCTGCGGGGCGGCGGACGTGCGGCCGTCGGTGAGCGCGTACAGCCGGGTCCGGCGGGGGCTTCGGCGCTGCGGCTCGTCGGGCATTACGCGGTCGGCGCGGAGGTGCGCTCGGGGGTTCCCAGCCACTCGCCGAGCGCCTGGGCGGTCCGTACGGCCTCGCCGCCCAGTTCGCCGAGCCGCGCCTTGCGGGAGGTGACCACGATGAGCGTGCTGCCCTCCCCGCAGCCGACGACGCACAGGTAGCGGTCGTCCATCTCGACCAGCTGGCGGATGACCCGCCCGCCGTCGATCTCCCGGGATATCGCCTTCATGGTGGCGGCGATGCCGGAGGAGGCGGCCGCGATGCGCTCGGCCTGGTCCCGCTCCAGCAGGTAGGCGCTGAGTTTGATGCCGTCGTTGGACAGGAGCACGGCTCCCTGGATGCCGGCGATCCGGCTCAGGTTGTTGTCCAGGATGCCGTAGATCATGTCGCTGGATGTCGTCGTCATGGCTGGTCCGCTCCGAGCTCTGCTTCCACTTTCTTGGTCCCCTCTTCGTAGTCCGCCCAGGCGTCGGCCACCTCTTCGGGTGTCGCCGCGTCCCGGCCGGCGTCCGGCTCCGGGGCGCGGGGGCCGCGCAGTTGCCGGGTGAGGTGGGTCTGCGGGACGCGCTCGGGCAGGGCCGGCCGCGGGTCGGCGGGGGCCGTGGCGCGGGTCGGCAGCGCCGGCCCGCGCGGTGCCGGCAGCGGCGCGGGTGCGGCGGTCGCGGTGGCGCCGGCCGGCGGGTCCCCGGCCTCGGGCCCGGTCTCGGCCGCCCGTTCGCGGACGGGCAGGCGTACGGGGTCGGGTACGGGGGCGGGCCGGGGCTGTGGCGCGGGCCGCCGCCGGGGCTCCGGTTCCCCTGCGGCGGGTGCCAGCAGCGCGCTCGGCAGGATCACCACGGCGGCCGTCCCGCCGTAGACCGAGCGGCGCAGGGTGACGCGGGCCTGGAGCTGGTCGGCGAGGTGGCCCACGACGAACAGGCCCAGCCGGTGGGCGTTCTCGGCGAGGACGGAGTACGGCGGCGCCGAGTGCAGGCGCTCGTTCATGGCCTCGTAGCCCGCCGGGGACACGCGCGGTCCGCGGTCCTCGATCTCCACGGACAGCCCGTCCGCCACGAGTTCGGCGCGGACGACCACCTTCGAGCGGGGCGGCGAGAACCGGGTCGCGTTGTCCAGGAGTTCCGCCAGCAGGTGGCTGATCTGGCTGATGGCGTGCGGCTGCACGCTGGCCTCGTCCAGGGCCTGCCGTTCGATGCGGCGGAAGTCCTCGACCTCGGCGGCGGCCTCGCGCAGCAGGTCGGCGACGCGCATGGGCTCGGTGTGCGGGTCGGGGATCTCGCCGCCGGCGAGGATGAGCAGGTTCTCGATCTGGCGCCGCATGCCCACCGTCAGCTGGTCGGAGCGCATCAACTGGGCCAGGAGCGCCTCGTCGTGGCCGAAGGTGTCCTGGAGGTCCTCGGTCAGGCTGAGCTGCCGGCTGACGAGGTTTCCGGTGCGCGAGGCGATGCCGGAGGCGAACAGGCCGAAGCCGTGCCGTTCGGCGGCGAGCTGCCGGTGCCCGTCGACGGAGGCGGCGACCACCCGGGCGAAGGCGTCGGCTATCTGGCCGACCTCGTCCTGGCGGCCGCGGACGGCGGGCAGGGCGTCCTCGTCGACGGGCTCGCCGCGCTGGAGGCGTGCCACCACGTCGGGCAGGGTCTTCTCGGCGATGGCGACGGTACGGGTGTGCAGCCGGTTCAGCCGGCGCAGCACCGACCGCGTGGTGAGCACCACGACGGCGGTGACGAGCAGCAGGGCGCCGCCGCTGGCCGCGATCAGCCAGGAGACCTCGGCCTGGAGTTCGGAGGCCCTCGCGTCGGCGTCGTCGAACACGCTGCGGGCGCGGGCGGTGTTGAGGGCGGCGAGGGCCGGTGCGAACGCCCGGTAGGCGTCGGGCCACTCGGCGACGTCGGCCGGCAGCTTCACGCCGGTGGCGGTGTCCTTGTGGTTGGCGATGACCGCGTTCTCGATGCGCAGCTTGGTCTGCCAGGCCTGCGAGGCGATGAGCTTGTCGTACGAGGCGCGTTCGGCGGGCGGCAGGTACGGCACGATCCAGGTGTCGTACAGGTACCGGTGGGTGCCGACGGCGTCGAGGAACTGGGAGAAACCGGTGGCCGCGAGCTCACGGGAGGGACCGGCCAGAGCGAGAGCGGTGTCCTCGCGGGCGACCATCTCGGTGGCCGAGAACAGGGAGACGGCCGGGCGGCTCTCCTGGCCGAGGTCGGCATCCTGAGGGTGGCTGAATTCGTCCTGGTAGGCGCGGATGATGTCGTCGATGACGCCGGTGTAGTAGCCGACCGCCTGCTCGGCGCTGCCGGTGTGGGCGTCCACGCGCCTGCGGTAGGAGGCCAGCGGGTCGAGCCGCCCGCTCACGGTGTCCAGGCGTCCCTCGCCGGGGCCGTCGGGGCTGTGTTCCGAGCCCTGCGCGGGGTCGCTGCCGGTGCCCGATATGCGGCGGAACTCCGCGGCCGCCCGGTCGGTTTCTGCCCTTTTGTCGCGCAGGGCCTCGTCGGTGACGGGCGAGCCCGCCCACCGGGCCGCCGTCATCGCCCGCTCGGCCTGCAGTTCGTTCATCAGCTTGACCAGCGGTACCCCGATCCGCTCGCCGGCCTCCACGTCGGCGCGCAGGTGCTCCGACTGAGCCAGCAGGCGCTGGGCGGTGACGGCGGTCTGGGTACCCATCGCCACGGTGGGGACGACGGCCAGGCAGACCAGCAGGGTACGCAGGCGTACGGTGCGGCGGCGCCGGACGGGCGGCGGGCTCGGTGGGCCTTCGGGTGCCATCGCAGACATCGGTCCTCGGGAGCGGCGGAGACGGGCCTGGACGCGGGCAGGGGGGAACTGCCGACACGGCCCTGTGGGGTGGGGATGCCGATCATATCCAGCCAGTCCGAATAAACGGAGACCCTACTTCCACGCGGGTGTGCGGCAGCGCGCCGGGGGGCCGGCCGCGGGCCGTCCGGAGGGTCAGCGCAGGGACTCCTTCGGGGGGCGCTCGCGGAGGGCTCCGTAGCCGATGAAGTGGGCGGGGATGCGATTGAGCCAGCGGGATTCCGTGACCAGTTCCGTCATCCGCTGGGCGCGCCGGGGGTTGCCGAAGGCGGCCCGGCCGGCCAGCAGCGGTTCGATGACCTGGGCGTGGGCCAGGCGCTGGAGGCCCTGCGTCGCCACCGTGGTGGGCCAGCGGCGCAGTTGGACGCGGCGCACGTCGTGCAGGCCGACGGTGCCCGCGCGCAGCGGGTGCACCAGGTGGCGGGCGGCGGCCACGGCGTCCTGGACGGCCAGGTTGATGCCGATGCCGAAGACGGGCGACATCGCGTGGGCGGCGTCACCGATGCACAGCAGTCCCGGCCGGTGCCAGCGGCGCAGCCGGTCGAGCCGGACGTCGAGGAGTTTGACCTCGTCCCAGGAGGTGACGGAGCCGGCGCGGTCGGCCAGCCAGGGCGCGGCCTGCGTGAAGCGGGTCATGAAGCGCTCCAGCCCCTCGGCGCGGCGCTCGGCGTCCGTGCCCTTGGGGATGAGGGCGGCGCACTGCCAGTAGTCGCCCCGGTCGATGAGGGCGGTGAAGAAGCGGTCGCCGAGCCCGCCGACGAGCCCGCTGGGGTCGTCCTCGTGGCGCGGCAGGCGGAACCACCAGGCGTCCATGGGGCAGGCGAAGCCCTCCAGGCCGAGTTCCGGCAGGGTCCGGGCGAGCGAGCTGCGGCCGTCGCAGGCCACGGTGAGGGTGGCCCGCAGCTCGCCGGTGCGGCCGTCGGCGGTGCGGTAGCGCACGCCCGTGACCCGGCCGCGTTCCATGAGGAACGAGGTCGCGCCGGTGTCCATGCGCAGCCGGAAGGACGGTTCCTTGCCCGCCTCGTCGGCGAGGAGGTCGAGGAGGTCCCACTGGGGCACCATCGCGATGTAGTTGTACGTGCCGTGCAGGGCCGCGAGGTTGCCCACCGTGACGAGGGAGCGGTCGGGTCCGATGGGCAGCTGGACGGAGGAGACCCGGCGTTGCGGCAGCCGGGCGAAGCGTTCGGCGAGGCCGATGTCGTCCAGGAGCGAGAGGGTCGACGGGTGCACGGTGTCGCCGCGGAAGTCCCGCAGGAAGTCCCCGTGTTTCTCCAGGACCGTCACCTCGACCCCGGCCCGGGCCAGCAGCAGCCCCAGCACCATGCCGGCCGGCCCCCCTCCCACCACGCAGCACGTCGTGCGTTCCTGTTCCACGGGGGCACACCCTTCTCGGGAATCCGGGCTCGCTTGCGGGCCGCCCGAGGTGACGACTCACAGGTAGGTGACTAGCATGGTCAGAAGAGGGCCGCCACCGTGCGAACGGGTGAATCACCTGCGGTGATGCAGACGGCCCGGTGAATGAGCGGTCCAGCCCATGGGTCCGTGGCCCGATCGGCCACGTTGACGGCGGATGCGCCCCCCACGTGTATCGGGCAAGGGCAGAAACTCCGTTCTGTTGGCGAAAGGAGGAGAAATCCGCTCAGCGCCGTGTGCGGCGCAGTACGAGAAGGGTTGGGAAACCATGCAAGCACTGAGAGTGAAGCGGCTCTTCGCGGCCTCCGCGATCGGAGTCCTCCTGGCCGGCGGCGCCGCCCTCGGCGCGGCGGGCACGGCCTCCGCCGCAGCGCCCACCCACGCGGTCACCTACAGCCACGGTGGCGGCGGATGGGACGACGACGGATACGGTCACGGCCACGGCTGGTACGACGACGACGATGACGACTGGGGCGGAGGGTACGACGACTGCGGCTGAACGGCCGGGCGTCAACGAGCTGTGCGGGCCGCCGAGCCGGTGGTCCGTACAGTGACGCGTGCGTGGGGGCCGTAGCGGTCGTAGTAGTCCTGGAGCAGACCGGACTCCTCCAGGACGGCGTCGGCCCAGGCACGGTCCAGGCCGGGGGGTGCGGGGCGGGTGGCGACGGCGCAGGCTCCGGTGAGCATGCCCGCGTAGACGAGGTCGGAGTGGAGGTTGCTGATGCTGTCCGTCTCGTGGAAGTTGACGGGCCGGCCGCCGGCCAGCACCGTGACGTCGACGCCGCCGGGCAGCACGTGGGTGCGCGAGCAGGGGCGTTCCACGGGATCGCCCTCGGCCAGGGCCTCGAGGGCGGGGAGGTCGAACTCGATGTCGCGGCTGCTGACGCTGGCCAGGTAGGCGGGGCGTCTGAGGGAGCGGAACTCCCGGGTGGACATGCTGGTGCGGCCGGTGACGCCGAAGACGAGCAGCGGCTCGTGCCGGTCCAGCAGGGCGGGCAGGTCCCGGTCGGTGACGTAGCCGCTCTCGTGCGCGTCGATGAGCTGGAGGATGTCGGCGTCGTGGACGGCGACCCGCATCCGGCGCTGGGTGAGCAGGGCGGCGATGTGCGCGCCGACGTTGCCGTAGCCGACGACCAGCGCCGGCTGGCCCTCGATCTTGACGGCGGGCAGCAGTTCCAGGGCCGTGGTGACGGCTTTCTCGGCGATCCAGTACGACTCGATGCGCCCCTTGAGGCGGGACTGGGCCACCGAGAACACCGGGAAGGGCAGCTCGGGTTCGCGGCCCTGGAGCTTGTAGATCCCGGACATGGTCTGCTCCACCACCCCTGCCCACTCCCCCGCCCCGGCCGGCGCGGGCTCCCCGGCGCGGGCCCGGTCCAGCAGGGCCGGCGCGACGTATCCGCCGTCGTCCAGGGCCAGGCAGCGCAGGCCCCTGCGGCGGGCCCGCTCGGTGTGCTCGCGCACCGCGGCCGGGTCTCCGGCGTCGACGACGCGCACGCCCTGTTCGACGAGGTGGCCGTGGACGCGGTGGCGCCACTGGTACGCGTAGTCCTTGCGCAGGACCGTCATCGCGTCCAGCGGGGCGCCGAGTTCGGCGAGGCAGCCGACGAGGTGGACGAGGTCGGTGAGGAAGTGGCCGGTGACCAGCACCGCGAAGCCCTCGAGGGGCCGGCCGGGGCGCAGGCGTTCGACGGCGGCGCTCATCAGCGGCAGCTCGCCCGCGACGCGCACCACCTCGTGCGGGGAGAGGGGCTGGCGGTGCCAGATCTCGGCCCAGTGCTCCAGCGAGGCCGGCGAGGGGGTCCTGCCCTGGCCCGCCAGGCGCAGGTTCAGCCGCAGCAGGGGCGATCCGGCGCCGTCGCGGCGCATCTCGGTGGAGACGTACATCGCCGCGTGCAGGCCGGGTTCGAGGCGGGCGGTGAGTTCCCCTCCGGCATGGGTGAGCACGGCGTCCGGCCCGGCGGCCTCGCACAGGCGGCGGGCGGCGCGGTACAGGAGGTGCGGGCCGTCCTCGGGGTCGCCGGCCACCTCGACCGCGGTCGCCGCGAAGGGGACCGGGCCGCCGGCGGGCCGGCCGGTGCGGTGGTCCGGGCGCGGGGCGGTCAGGGTATTCGATTCTCGGTCCACAGGAATTCCCATCCGTTCCACCCGCTCGAATTCAATGAGTTTCCGACAAGGGGATCGCCCGTCATTTCCGAATGGATTCGGTGACGCTCCGTCGAGCGCCCCGCAGGTGAGACGTGCGGCGGGGCACGGGAATGAGATTACGGTCGTTCCGGAAATGTCCACCGCATTACGGGTGGAACCGCCCTCGAATCCGCCTGGAACCACGGGGCGGCCGGGGGCGGGCGTCCGATACTCGAGCGACCTGGTGCCCACCCGAGGAGGAAAACCGTGCCCACGGCACACGACTGGATCGACGCCCTCGCCCTGGAACCGCACGTGGAGGGCGGGTATTTCCGGCGGACCTTCCAGGCGGACCACCGCCCTTTGATCGCGACCGACGCGGGTGACCGGTTCACCCTGACGTCGATCCACTATCTGCTCACCCACTGGTCCCCGGTGGGGCACTGGCACCTGAACCGCTCCGACATCCTGCATTTCCACCACCACGGCGATCCGCTCACCTACCACCTGCTGCATCCGGACGGCCGGCACGAGACCGCCGTGCTCGGACAGGACCCGGGGCGGGGCGAGGTGCTGACCCTGGCCGTGCCGGGCGGCGTGTGGAAGGCCTCCCACCTCACGGCCGGGGACCACGCCCTGATCAGCGAGGCCGTCGCGCCGGGGTTCGACTTCGCCGACATGACCCTGGGCCGGCCGCAGGAGCTGGCGGCGCTGTTTCCGCAGCACGAGGAGCTGGTGCGGCGCTACTGCCGTCCGGCGGGCGCGGAGGGCCCTGCGGCGCCTGCGGGGTGAGGGCCCGCACGGGTGCGGACAGCGGGGTGCACAGTCGTTTACCCTGGGGGTGAACAATCGTGCACCCCCTTGGTGTCCCGCTCTCCTCCCCCGTCTGGAGCAGCATGCCCTCCGCGATACCGGCCTCCGGCCGCCCGCGCGCCCACGCCCGGCTCGTCGTCCCCGTCCTCGCCTTCTGCGGCATGGTCGTCGCCGTGATGCAGACCCTGGTGGTCCCGCTGCTGCCGCACGTGCCCGCCCTGACGGGCGCGAGCCCCGGGGCCGCCGGCTGGCTGGTGACCATCACCCTCCTCACCGGGGCGGTCTTCACCCCGGTGCTCGGGCGCGTCGGGGACATGTACGGCAAGCGGCGGGTCCTGCTGGCCTCGCTCGGCGTGCTGACCCTCGGCTCGGTGCTGTGCGCGGTCAGCTCCGACATCGGGGTGCTGATCACCGGCCGGGCCCTGCAGGGCGCGGCCCTCGCGGTGATCCCGCTGGGCATCAGCATCATCCGCGACGAACTGCCTCCCGAGCGGGTGCTGCCCTCGATCGCCCTGATGAGCTCGACCCTCGGCATCGGGGCGGCGATCGGCCTGCCGGTGGCCGCGGTGGTCATGGAGAACTCCGACTGGCACACGATGTTCTGGGCCTCGGCCGCGCTCGGCCTGACCGACCTGCTCCTGGTGCTGTGGATCGTCCCGGAGTCCCCCGTACGCTCCCGGGGCCGCTTCGACCTCCTGGGGACCCTCGGCCTGGCCGGCTGCCTCGTCGGGCTGCTGCTCGCCATCACCCAGGGCGCCGACTGGGGCTGGACCTCCGCGCGCACCCTCGGCCTGCTCGGCACGTCCGCGGCCGTGGGCCTGCTGTGGGGCCGCTACGAACTGCGCACCCGCTCGCCCATGGTGGACCTGCGGGTCTCGGCGCGGCCCGCCGTGCTGCTGACCAACGTGGCGGCCCTGCTGATCGGTTTCGCCTTCTACGCCAACTCCCTCGTCACCGGGCAGATGGTGCAGGAGCCCACCAGTACGGGGTACGGGCTCGGGACGTCCATCGTGGTCAGCGGCCTGTGCCTGCTGCCCGGGGGCCTCGCGATGGTCGCCCTCTCCCCCGTCTCGGCGCGGATCTCCGCCGCGTACGGGCCCCGCACGGCCCTCGCGCTCGCCGCCGTCGTGATGGCCGTCGGCTACGTGGTCCGCTTCTACACCAGCCACAGCCTCTGGATGATCGTGGCCGGCGCCACCGTCGTCTCCTCGGGCACGGCGATCGCGTACTCGGCACTGCCCGCCCTGGTCATGCGGGCGGTGCCGGTGGGCGAGACGGCCGCGGCCAACGGTCTGAACACCCTGATGCGGTCCGTCGGCCAGGCCTGCTGCAGCGCGGTGGTCGCCGCCGTGCTGGCCCATCTGACGTTCAGGGCGGGCGGGCGCACCGCCCCGACCCTGCACGCGTACCTGCTGATCTTCCTGATCGCCGCCGGAGCCGCGCTCGCCGCGCTGGCCGCCACGCTGTTCCTGCCGTCGGACCGTCCGCGCGGCCGGGGAGCGAAGGGGGGTACGGTCACGGTGACAGCGTCCGTGACCGCCGCCCGGGAGAGCGCATGAGCACCACCGACGGAACCGCCCCCGCGACCGGCGCGGGCACCACGCCCGCCTCGGGCGAGGCGGGCGAGGCGGGCGCCGGGAGCGGGCGGGACGCCATCGTGCGGGCCGCGCGCCGGGCGTTCACGCTGCGGCCGTACGCCGAGGTCACCCTGCGCGGCATCGCCGCCGCGGCCGGGGTCAGCCCCTCGCTGATCGTGAAGCGGTTCGGCACCAAGGAGGCCCTGTTCAACACGGTCGCCGACTTCGGGGCGGCCGCCGACGCCCTGTTCGCCGCCCCGCTCCCGCAGCTCGGCCGGCACCTGGTCCTGACCATGGTCGCACTCCGTGACCGCTTCGGCGGGGACCCGCTGCTGCGGGTGGTGTTCTCCCTCGGCATCGAGGACGAACGCACCCTGCTGCGGGCGCGATTCCGCGAGCAGGTCACCGACCGGCTGGCCCGGAGCCTGCCGGGACCGGACGCCGCACTGCGCGCCGAGCTGATCGCCGGCCAGCTGCTGGGGCTGGGCGCCACCCTGAGCCTGCACCGCCCCGACGGGGCGGGCGCGCAGGCGAGCGCCGAGCACCTGGCCGACCTGTACGCGCCCGGCCTCCAGCGCCTGGTCGACGGCGCCTGACGCGCCGCGCCGGGCGGCTGCGGCGGGCAGCCGTCCGGCGCGCGCGGCCTCAGACCGTTGCGAAGCCGGTGACCAGGGCGAGCGGCAGGTAGTCCGTGTCGGCCGCGGGTGTCCAGCCGTGGCTCCGGTACGCCAGCGCGGCCAGGGCGAGCGGCAGCAGCGGCAGGAGACTGCGCGGCCGGACGCCGGGGCCCGGCTGGGCGCTGTGGGCCGACAGGAGTGCGGCGAGCCCGGAGTCGAAGGCCTCGCGGTCACCGGCGGACAGGGCGCGCAGCACGCGCAACCCCATGGCGTGCGGCCGGTCGAGGAGAGCGCCCTCGCCGTCCGCGGCCCGCGCGCGCATCCGCTCCAGCCCGGCGTCGATGGCGGCGAGCTCCGCCCGGACGCCCGGCGCAGGCTCCACCTCCTCGTCCCCGGTGTCCCCGACGACCTCGGCCATGAGGCCCTTGACGAGCTCCGTGGCGGGGTTGCCCGGAGCGTTCTCGGCCCAGTCCTGGCGGGCGAAGTGGAACGCCTCGCCGTTGTCCGCGACCTTGTCGGCGAGGATCGTGAGGCAGAACGCGTCGATCCACTCCGAGGGGGTGACGCCGTCCAGCTCGTCGCGCTCGCCACCAGGCCGGTAACTCATCCCGAAGTTCACGTGGTCGAGGAAGACGTGGAAGGACTCGTACGTGTGGTACGCGGCGTACGCGACCGCGCCGGCCGCGGCCGCGGCGGCGTCCTTCAGGACCGCCTCCGCCTCCGGGGTGTCGAGGGCGGGCGTCCCCACGGACAGCGCGCCCAGATGGTCGAGGAGTTCCTCCGCGAGCCGCTGCCACTCGTAGGTGGCCATCGGCCCTCCCCGCGACATCGTGCGGACCTGCCCCCCGATCCGGTTCTCGAAGTCCTCCAGGGCCGCCGAAACAGCCGCTTCGTCCACCTGATGACGCTCTATCCGCACAGCCCACTCCTTGATCACCGAACTGCCCCCAGCCTAGGGCCCGGGTCTGACAGCGCGTCGGGGCGGGGCGGCGGACCCGCCGCTCAGGGGCCGTGCGGGGGCCGGGGCAGCGGGGGCAGGGCCGGTTCGTCCAGCCAGGACGCGCACAGGGCGTCCGTCGGAGCGTCCGCGTGGCGGGCCACGTGCGCGGTGAAGGCGGACGTGGTCACCACGCCGTGGCGGTGCCGCGTCGCCCAGTCGCGGAGCATGCGGAAGAAGGCCCCGTCGCCCAGTTCGCAGCGCAGCGCGTGCACGGTGAGGCCGCCGCGCTGGTAGAGGCGGTCGTCGAACATCAGCTTGCGGCCCGGGTCGGACAGGCGCAGGTCCTGCGGCCGGGACGCGAGCAGCCGGTGCGCGGCGGCGGCCAGTTCGTGTGCGGTGCGGCCGCCGGAGCGTTCCGACCAGAGCCATTCGGCGTACTTGGCGAAGCCCTCGTTGAGCCAGATGTGCCGCCAGTCGGCGATGGTCACGCTGTTGCCGAACCACTGGTGGGCGAGCTCGTGGGCGATGAGCCGTTCCGCGCCGCGGGCGCCGTCGACGTGGTTGGTGCCGAACGTGGACAGCCCCTGGGCCTCCACCGGCACGTCGAGTTCCTCGTCGGCGACGACCACCGTGTACTCGCCGAAGGGGTAGGGCCCGAACAGCTCCTCGAACAGGCGCATCATGGCGGGCTGGCGGGCGAAGTCGTGGGAGAACCGGGGCAGCAGGTGCACGGGTACGTGGGCGCTCTGGGGGACGCCGCCGGGTCCGGCGCCGTCGAGCGGGACCGTCTGGTACATGCCGACGGACAGGCCGACGAGGTAGCTGGAGGTGGGCGCGGGCTGCTCGTACACCCAGGTGGTGGTGCTGGCCCCGGTGGTGCGGGTCAGCAGCCGGCCGCCGGCCGCGACCGTGTAGGCGGAGGGCGTGTTGAGGGAGATGTGGTAGGAGGCCTTGTCGGCGGGCCGGTCGTTGCACGGGTACCAGGAGGGGGCGCCGACCGGCTGGCTGGCCACCAGCGCGCCGTCGGTCAGCTCCTCCCAGCCGAGACCGCCCCACGGGCTGCGCACCGGCCGGGGGTTGCCCGACCAGTGCACCTCCACGGTGAAGGCCGCGGCCGCGGGCAGCGCTTTGGCGGGCCGGATCCGCAGCCGGCCCGCGCGGTGGGTGTAGTGCGCGGCCCGGCCGTCGACCAGGACCCGGCCCACCTTGAAGTCGGCGAGGTTGAGCTGGAACTCGGGCAGGGCCGCCGGGCCGGCGATCGCGCTGATCCGGGCCCGGCCGGTGAGCCGGTTGGGTCCCGGGCGGTACTCCAGGGCGAGTTCGTAGCGGTGCGCGCGGTAGCGCGGGTCGCCGTTCTGCGGGAAGTACGGGTCCGGTGCCGGTGTCTGCTGGCCGCTCACTGCCGTGTCCGCTCCCTGCGCCGTGCTCGTCGGGGGTGCCGGTGTGCCGTCCCGCCGCCGGCCGCGGAAGGCGGGTTCGTCAGCGCCACGCCTCGATCGGGTTGCCCAGCCAGCGGGTGTCGTCGGGAACGGATTCCCCGGCCATCACGAGGGAGGCGGGGCCCACCGCGGCGCGGGCTCCGATCGTGCTCCCGGGCAGGACGATCCCGCCCGGGCCCAGGGTGGCGCCCTCGCGCAGCACCACAGTATCGGTCCGCAGGATCCGGTCGTGGAAGAGATGCGTCTGCAACACGCAGCCCCGGTTGACGGTGACCGCGTCGCCGAGGGCCACCAGGTCCGTCTCGGGCAGCCAGTGGCTCTCGCACCACACCCCGCGTCCGATCCGGGCGCCGAGCCCGCGCAGCCACAGGGTCAGCAGCGGGGTGCCGGGCACCGATCCGGCCAGCCAGGGCACGGCGAGGACCTCCACGAAGGTGTCGGCGAGCTCGTTGCGCCAGACGAAGGCGCTCCACAGCGGGTGCTGCCCCACCCGGTGCCGGCCCACCAGCAGCCACTTGGCGGCCACGGTGAGCGCGCAGGCGGCGGCCCCGGCGGTGAGCAGGACCGCTCCGGACAGCAGCGCGGCGCCCCAGGGGCCCAGCGGACGCGCCAGGGCGCTGAGCGCCGCCCCGCTGAGAACGGCCAGGGCGGCCGAGCAGAACACCGGGACGAGCCGGCAGAGTTCGACCAGGCCGCGCGCCCACAGCAGCCGCGCCGGCGGATCGTAGGTGCGGCCCTGGTCGGCGGCGGCCGCGGAGCGGGGCAGCCGGACCGGCGGCAGGCCCAGGTAGGAGCCGCCCTTCTTGGCCTTCTTGGGCGTCGCGGACAGCACCGCGACCAGCCCGTCGTCGGGGACCCTGCGGCCGGGGGCGGTCATGCCGGAGTTGCCGAGGAAGGCGCGGCGGCCGATCCTCGACTGCCCGATCCGCACCCAGCCGCCGCCGAGTTCGCAGGGGGCGGTCAGGGTGTCGTCGGCGAGGAACGCGCCGTCGCCGACGGTGGTCAGGCTGGGCAGTCCGAGGACGGTGGAGACCTCCGCGCGGCGGCCGACGCGCATGCCGAGCAGCCGCAGCCACACGGGGGTGGCCAGCGCCGCGTACAGCGGGAAGAGCGTGTCCCGGGCGAGGTCCATCAGCTGGGTGACCGCCCAGGCCTGCCAGCCGGTCCGGCTGTGCGTGGGGTGGCTGCCCGTGCGCAGTCCGAGGCTGAGCGCGCGCACGCAGACCAGCACCAGCAGGGCGTAGGCGAGCCCGTAGGCGAGCGCCCCGGGCACCACCGCGAGCAGCGCCCCGCGCAGGGCCCTGCCCGCGCCGGCGCCGGCGGGGACGAACCGGCCCGCCACGAGGAGGGCCGGCAGGGCGGCGAGCAGGGGCAGGGCGGTGAGGCCCACGCCGGTCGCCCCGTACATCGTGCGCCACAGGAACGGGCGCGGCGGGCGCTGCCGGGGCCAGTCGTGTTTGGCCCGGCCGAGTTTGACGGCGGGGGCTCCGGCCCACCGCTGGCCGGTCGGGACGTGTCCGACGACGGCGGACCCGGGGGCCACCTCGGCCCGCTTGCCGACCCGCGCGCCGGGGAAGAGCAGGCTGCGGGTGCCGACGACCGCGCCCGCGCCGACCCGGACGGGGCCGATCACGAGCCGGTCCCCGTCCAGCCAGTGCCCGCGCAGGTCCACCTCGGCCTCCACGGCGCAGCCGCGGCCGAGCCGGAGCATGCCGGTGACCGGCGGCAGGGAGTGCAGGTCGACCTCGGGGCCGACCCGGGCGCCGAGGGCCCGCGCGTAGCGTTCCAGCCAGGCCCCGGTGAGGGAGGTCGCGCCGGCGCACTCGGCGAGCCGCTCGGCGGTCCACAGCCTCAGGTGCACGCTGCCGCCCCGCGGATGCCGTCCCGCCGTCACCCCGCGCAGCAGCAGGCGTGCGCCGCCCGCCGCGATCGCGAGGCGGCCGGGCGGGCTCAGCAGCAGCACCGCCCCGGCCCCCACGAGCCACCAGGAGGCGGCGGGCGCCCACGGGTAGGGGCCGAGCCGGTGCAGGACGTTGCCCAGGGCGAACAGCACCACCGTCCAGCGCAGGCCGGCCAGGGTGAACAGCGGGAGCAGCAGCAGCGTCTGGAGGATCCGGGAGCGGAGCGGGACCGGGACGACGGTCCGGGGTGCCTCGTCCTCCCGTACGGATTTCTCCAGCCGCCGGGCCAGCTTGCGCAGGACGGGCTGCTGGTAGACGTCGAGGACGGCCGCTCGGGGGTAGCGGGTGCGCAGCAGGGTGGCGAGCCGGGCGGCGGCGAGGCTGCCGCCGCCGATGGCGAAGAAGTCGTCGCCGGCGCCGGTGACGGGCACGCCCAGGGCCTCGGTCCACTGTTCGGCGAGCCAGGCCTCGGTGCCGTGGAGCCGTTCGGCGGGCGCGGTGGCCGCGGCTGCGGGCAGGGGCCAGGGCAGGGCGTCGCGGTCGACCTTGCCGGAGGTGCGGGTCGGGAGTGCGTCGACGGGGGCGAGCAGCGGGACGAGCGCGGCGGGCAGTTCGGCGCGCAGCCGGGCGAGGGCGGCCGCGTGGTCCCAGCCGTCCTGGGTGACGAGGTAGCCGACGAGGAGCTGGTTGCCGCCGCGTGCGGTGCGTACGGCGGCGGCCGCTGCGGAGACACCGGGCAGGGCCTGGAGGGCGGCGTCCACCTCGCCGAGTTCGATGCGGCGGCCGCCCAGTTTGACCTGTTCGTCGCCGCGCCCGAGGAAGACCAGGCCTTCCGGTTCCGCGCGCACCAGGTCGCCGCTGCGGTAGGCGCGCGGCCAGCCGAGGGAGGGGAGCGGGGCGTACTTCTCGGCGTCCTTGCCGGGGTCGAGGTAGCGGGCCAGTCCGACGCCGCCGATGACGAGCTGGCCGCTGCCGCCCATGGGTACCGGTTCGCCCGATCCGTCGACGACGGCGAGTTCCCAGCCGGCCAGGGGCAGCCCGATGCGGACCGGTTCCTCGCCGGTCAGGAGCGCGGCGCAGGCGACGACGGTGGCTTCGGTGGGGCCGTAGGTGTTCCAGACCTCGCGTCCCTCGGTGACCAGACGCCGGCTCAGCTCGGGCGGGCAGGCCTCGCCGCCGAAGACCAGCAGCCGGACCTCGTCGAGGCTTTCGGGCTCCCAGAGCGCGGCCAGGGTCGGGACGGTGGAGACGACGCTGATCTCCTGGTCCACCAGCCAGGGCCCGAGGTCGGCGCCGCCGCGCACCTGCGAGCGCGGGACGGGCACCAGGCAGGCGCCGTGGCGCCAGGCCAGCCACATCTCCTCGCAGGAGGCGTCGAAGGCCACGGACAGGCCGGCCATGACCCGGTCCCCGGGGCCGAGGGGATCGTCGGCGAGGAAGAGCGCGGCCTCGGCGTCGACGAAGGCGGCGGCGCTGCGGTGGGTGACGGCGACGCCCTTGGGGCGGCCGGTGGAGCCGGAGGTGAAGATGATCCAGGCGTCGTGCTCGGGTGCGGGCGGGGCGGAGCGGACCCGGTCGTGGGCGCGGGGGCCGGTGAGCTCGATGCCGGGACCGGCGCCGAGGACGGCCCGGACCCCGGCCTCGGCGAAGACGAGTGCGGCCCGCTCGTCGGGGTCCTCCGCGTCGACCGGCACGTAGGCGGCCCCGGCGGCGAGGACGGCGAGGACGGAGGCGTAGAGGTCGTTGGTCCCGGAGGGTACCCGTACGCCGACGCGGTCTCCGAGCCCGATCCCGCAGGCGGCCAGGACCCGCCGCCTGCGCTCGACCTCGGCGGCCAGGGCCCGGTAGGTCAGGCGGGCGGTGCCGTCGTCGAGGGCCGGTTCGTCGGGGTGGGCGCGCACGGAGGCGGCGAAGACGTCGACGAGGGTGCGGGGCGGGGCGGGGGGCCCGGCGGAGAACCGGGCGGACTTGGAAGAGGCCCCGTCGGGGGCCCCGGCCGGGCGGGGGCCGGGGTCCGCCGGCGCGGCCCCGCCTCCTTCCCCGGCCCGTTCCCCGGCTCCGGGCCGCTCCCCGTCCTCGTCGAGCAGATCGAGTTCCCCGTGCCCTGGTGTGATTGCCATCGGCCCTCGCGTCTCGTTCCGGAAGCGTCCGGAGCGCGGGGCGCTGCGTTCCGGCGCCGGACAGCCCATCAGCGTAGTGCGGCGGTGCGGGGATTCCGGTTGAAGCGCCGGGCGTGGCCGGATCACGCCGCCCTTCGGGTGGTGGCCGGACGTGTCGGGCGCCCGGCACCGGCAGGGGTTCGCGATGCTGGGCCGGGCGCGGCAGCGGGACGACGGCCGGCCTCCCGCACGGTGACAAGGAGAACGGCATGCCGACGGACTCGGTCGGACGGTTCCTGACGGCTCTGGACCCCGGGCACCGGGAGGCCGTCGCGGCCAGGCCGCGCGAGGAGCAGGAGCGCCTCGCGGCGGCCTGGGAGGAGGAGCTGGGGGTGGGCGACGAGCTCGACACCCTCGACGAGCTGTCCCCGCCCGCCGCCGAGGCGGAGGCGGCCCGGCGGGTCATGGAGCGCGAGTCCTGACTCCGCCGGTCCCCGTACCGCCCGCCCGCCCGCCCGCCGGTGCCGGGGTGTCCGTCACCGGCGGGGAAGGGCACTTCGGGGAAGGCCACTTCACGCCTTTACGGCGGCGCGGCTCTCAGCAGCCGAGGGTGACCTCGTGGACGACGGGCCTGGCGGTCCAGGGGAACGAGGCGACAGCGAAGGCGGCGCGCACGGTCGATCCGCAGGGGGCGGAGGCGATCTGTCCCAGGACCTCGACGGTCGAGGAGGTGAAGACGACCGGCCATTGCCGTGTGACGGGCGCGCCCTCGCCGACGACCTCGACGGACAGGGTCGTGAACAGCTGCTTCGGCGCCGGGGCCGGGCTGCCGGGAGAGGGCGGGCCGGCGAGTCCGACCGTGCCGTAGAACTCGACGGTGGTGCCGGTGACTTCGGCGCACACCCGGGTGGACAGGCCCGCCTGGAGACCGGAGGGTCCGCAGGAGGTGACCGTCTCGGCGGGGGTCGCAGGGGTGTCGGCGAACGCGGGGGCGGCCGTCAGGACGGTGAGGGCGGCGGCGCCGGCGGTCAGGAGGGCTAAGCGGTTCATCGGGATTCTCCCCAGGGGAATGGTCATGGATCGCTGCCCGGATGCCCACCCGGACAGGTCTTATGTCATGTGATATTTCACATGACATAAGAATGCAAGGTGATCATGAGCTGAACCCCGCGCACCCGGCCCATGACGACTCCCCCCGCGCACCGTACGATTCCGGCCGGTGGAAGCAGAGCGAACGGGGAACAGAATGCGCAGGCCAGGGCGGGGACTGGGGATCGCGGCTCTCGTGATGCTCACGGCCGGATTGCTGATGGCGGGCGGGGGCGCGCTGGCACCCAGGCTGCTGTACCGGGCCGTGTCGTACTCGGCGTCGGCGATGGAACCCACGTACGCCAAGGGCGACCTGCTGCTGTTCCGCAAGGACCCGGCCGAGGTCCGGCGCGGGGACGTGGTGCTGGTGACGGTGGGCCCCATGGACGGCGGCGAGGGCCCCGGGGGCCCGGTGGTCGAACGGGTCGTGGCCGTGGGCGGCGACACCATCGCGTACGAGCCGGGCGCCTCCCGCCTGACGCTGGGCGGCCGGCCCCTGGACGAGCCGTACGTGAAGGACGGCGCCCCGACGGCGGGTTCGGCCGGCCCGTTCTCGGTGTCCGTGCCGCAGGGGCGCGTCTTCCTCCTCGGCGACAACCGCGGCAACTCGGCGGACTCCCGCTACCGCATGCGCACGACGCCCGGCGGCACCGCACCGGTCGCCCACGTGCTCGGGGTGGCCCTTTCCGACGAGGAGACCCGGCGGACCGCCGTCCTCTTCGGCTCGCTGATCATCGTCGGCCTCCTGGCCCTGCTGGCGTTCGCCGTCCTGGGCGTCCTCTGGCTGGTGGCCCGTCGGCGGCGGCCGGCCGTACAGGGGCCGGTCTGGGGAGCCACGACGGTGGAACCGGCCGGTCCGCGGCACCCCTGAGCGGCTTCCCGGTGCCGTGAGCCCGTCACGGCGTCCAGCCGGGGTCGCGTCCGCTGAGCCCGACCGTGCGGTCCAGCAGGGGCGCCCCGTCCGGTACCGGCACGACGGGGCCGAAGACGCCCACGCCGCCGCCGGATTCCTGGGCCGCCGCCCACAGGAAGGAGTGGGAGGCGTGCAGCGCGGCGGCGTCCGGGACGTACTCCTGGCCGGTGGCCCGGGCCAGGTCCCAGCCGTGGACCACCAGCTCGTCCGCCGCCACCGCGGCCGCGACGGCACCTGGCAGGTCCACACCGCCCGCGCGGGTCATCCCGGTCCAGGCGGCGGGGTCCTCCCAGGCCCCGGCCAGTTCGCCGAGGGCCTGCGGGATCCGCTCGCGCCAGTCGGCGGGCAGCCGGGGCGGGGCCGCGTCCGGGGGCGTGGCGGTCGTGGGGCCGAGCACCTTGCGGGCGGCGTCACGGAAGGCGACGGCCAGGCCCGCAAGGTGGCCCAGCAGGTCGCCGACCGCGTACGCCGGGCAGGGCGTGGGCCCGGCCAGCAGGCCGTCGGGGACGCCGCTGACGAGGCGGGCCACGATGGCCGCCTGCGGTCCGAGGTCGAAGGTCGTCGTGCCGGTCATCCGGGGCTCCCTGCGCAGCGAACGGGTCTGCAGGGTAGACCGGCGGCGTGGCCGGAACTCATCGGACATGCCCGGGACGGCCGCACCGGCACCGGCCGGGCGCGGGAGGGCAGTACCGGAACCGTCGGCCGCGCCCGGGGAGGCGGCACCGCGCAGATCCGCCGGGGCCCCGAGAGGCGCCGTTGCGCCCGTCGGCCAGGCCCGGGAGGCAGCCCTACGGGCCACGGGACGCACTGCGTAGGATGCGGCCGGGCGGAGCCGTAGCGCAGAGGTCGACGCGCGCGGTCTCCAACACCGCGAGGACGCCGGTTCGAATCCGGCCAGCTCCGCCCGACCCGCCGCACGGTCTCCTTCCGCCGTCGCCTTGTCTTCCTGCCTAGTCCGTCTGCGGGGGCAGGGACGCGCCGAGTTCCGCCAGCTCCGCCTCGGTGAGCTCCAGCCGGGCGGCCCCGGCCGAGTCGGTGATGGAGGCCGGGCGGCTGGCGCCGGGCAGGGGGATGACGGACGGGGAGCGGGAGAGGAGCCAGGCCAGGGCGACCCGCTGGGGGCTGACCCCGTGGGCGGCCGCGACGCGGTGGAAGGCGGTGCCGGTGGAGGTCGGGCCCGAGGGGCCGTCCAGGGAGCTGCGGGAGATGCCGCCGAGGGGGCTCCAGGGCAGGAACGCCAGGCCCAGTTCCGTGCACAGCCGCAGCTGGGGCTCGCTGTCGCGGACGGCGGGCGAGTACTGGTTCTGCACCGAGACGAGGCCGTCGCCGAGGATCGCGTGCGCCTCGCGGATCTGGGCGGTGGTGACGTTGGAGATGCCGGCGGCGCGGATCGTGCCGGCGTCCAGGAGCTCGCGCAGGGCGCCCACGGACTCCGCCCAGGGGACGGCCGGGTCCGGCTTGTGCAGCTGGTACAGGCCGATCGCGTCCACGCCCAGCCGCCCGGCGGAAGCCTGCGCGGCGCGCTTGAGGTGCTCCGGGGTGCCGGTGACGGTCCAGCTGCCGTCACCGGGGCGGCCGCGGCCGCCCTTCGTGGCGATCAGGACGCCGGAGGTGTCGCCTCCGTAGCGGGCCAGGGCGCGGGCCACCAGCCGCTCGTTGTGGCCCTCTTCGCCGGCGTGCCAGTGGTAGCTGTCGGCGGTGTCGATGAGGGTGACACCGGCGTCGAGGGCGGCGTGGACGGTGGCGACGGCGCGGCTCTCGTCCGGGCGGTGCTCGATCGACAGCGGCATGGCGCCCAGGCCGATGGCGCCGACGGTGGTGCCCGCGAGGGTGCGGTACGGGTTCGGCATGGTGGTGGGTGTTCCTCAGGCGGTGGGGACGGCGGCTTCGGCGAGGGCTTCGGTGACGGCGTCCGGGAGCCAGTCGGCCGTGTGGGAGAAGGCGAAGCCCAGTTCCTTCGCACGGGCGTTGCTCATGGCGTAGTGGCGGTCGAAGGAGAACGGAGAGGCGGGCGTGGTGGCGGTGGCCGGCTGGTGGCGGGGCTCCCGGCCGGTCTGCGCGGCGATGGCCGCGGTGAGGGCGTGGACGTCGAGCGGGCCGTCGGAGCAGGCGTTGAGGGGGCCGGCGAAGTCCGCTTCGGTGGCGGCCCAGCGCAGCAGCTCCGCCAGTTCCGCCCAGTGGATGAACACCGTCGGCAGGGGGCGGGCGTGCACGGTGACCGGTTCGCCGGTGGTGGCGCGCCGGGTGTAGTGGGCGAGGCGGCCGGTGAACTCCCGTGTGCCGCCGCCCAGTACGTGCGCGCTGCGGACGGAGGCGAAGGTGAATCCGCCGGCGCGGGCGAGGACGGCCTCCGCCTGGCGCTTGCCCTCGGCGTAATGGGCCTCCAGGTAGGCCCCGTCGTGCCAGGGCAGTTCCAGGTCCACCGGCCAGGCGGCCGGGTCGACGGTCTCCTCCGGCACCGGGGTGTCCGCCGGTACGGGCGGCAGGGCGGTGGTCGCCGGGTCGTAGACCTCGATGGTGGAGGTCATCACGTACCGGCGGGTGCGGCCGGCGAAGACCCGGGCGGCGATCGCGGCCTGCACGGGCGTGTAGCAGACCTGGTCCACCACCACGTCGAAGGTGCGGGGGCCGAGGGCGGCGAGGAGGGCTGCCTCGTCGTCGCGGTCGACGACGAGGTGCTCGACACCGGCGGGCGGGCGGCCGGAGCCGCGGTTGATCACCGTGACCTGGTGGCCGGCCGTCCGCAACCGCTGGACCAGGAGCTTTCCGAAGTACCGGCTTCCGCCGATGACGCAGATCCTTTGCATGCCCCCACTCTGTCGATCCCCGGTGATCAGCAGAAGTGGTGTGTTGGTGGGCGGGTATTAAGGAAAACTGGTGACCGACCCGTGGTCAGGCGCGTGCGGGCTCCGGCAGCGGGGCCTTGCGGGCGTGGAGGACGTGGGCGCCCAGGGGCAGCGGGGTCCGGCCGTCGAGGCGCAGGCCCGCGTCGGCCAGCAGGCGGGCGTAGTGGTCCTCCCGGCGTTCGCGGCCTCCGACGTTGCACAGCATGTGCAGGTCCCAGGCGGTCGCCGGCGAGGGGGAACCGTCGGCGGGCAGGAGGCGTTCCACGATCAGCAGGTCGGCGTGGGCGGGCATCGCGCGGGCGCAGTGGCCGAGGATCTCCCGGCAGCGGTCGTCGTCCCAGTCGTGCAGGACCCGGGCCAGGACGTACACGTCGCCTCCGGCGGGGACGTCGGCGAAGTCGCCCGCCCGGTACGAGCAGCGTGCGCCGCAGCCCGCGGCGTCGAGCAGGCGGCGGGCCGTGGCGACGGCGTGCGGGCGTTCGAGCAGGACGCCGCGCAGGCCCGGGTGGGCGGTGAGGACCGGGCGGAGCAGTTCCCCGTTGCCTCCGGCCACGTCCACGACCGTGGCGGGCGCGGGCGCCTGGGCCGCCGTGGTGAGGACCGGATGGGCGGGCAGCGGCCGGAACATGCGCGCACTCGCGGCCATCGAACGGTCGAAGAGGTCGGCGAGTTCGGGGTCGCGGGCGAAGTGGTCGAAGTGGTTCTCGCCGTGGAGGTGGTCGAAGCCCGGCTGCCCGGTCCGTACGGCGTGGTCGAGTTCGCCGAAGGAACGGTAGAAGGGGCCGCCGTACATGAGGGCCAGGGGACGCATCGACGCGGGCTCGTCCGCGCGCAGCAGGGCGCCGAGTGCGGTGAGGCGGAAACCCTCCTCCGGACGCTGCTCCGGGCGCTCCACCTGGCGTTGCTCCGGGCGCTCCTCGCGGGTCACGGCGCCGAGCATTTCCAGGTAGCGCAGGAGGGTGGCGAGGCCGCGGGGATGGGTGCCGGTCAGACGGGCGAGGTCGAGTTAGCGCGAGATGGATTTTTGTGACGGAGCTTCAGGCGGGGGCCGCCGGGATGCGGACTCCGACGACCTTCCCGGACGGGACGCGGAACGCCGTGAGCCGGCCGTCGGCCTCGCCCACCAGGCAGTTCACGATCAGCAGTCCGCGACCACCCTCCGCGTCCATGCCGACGTCCGCGGCCGTGGCCCCTCCCGCGTCCGGACCGACACACGGAAGGAACGGGTCTCCGTCGGCGACGTCCAGGTACAGGCGGCCGCGCCGGAGGGCGACGGTCACGCACACCTGGGCGCCGCCGCCTCCCGTGTGCCGGACGGCGTTGGACAGCAGCTCCGTGGCGGCGAGCAGCAGGATCCCGGCCCGTTCGGGCTCGACGCCCCAGCCCTGGAGCGCGCGGCGCATGGACGCTCGCACCAGCGGGACCCCGGACGCCGTCGGCTCCACAGTCCAGCGGGCGAGGCGGCGGCCCTGGGGAAGGGCGGACGGGGCGGCGGCCGCGGGCGTCGTGGGGCGCGGGACGGACGGGGGGACGGCGGCCACGATCGGCATGGGGCTGGACATGGGACTCCCGGGCGGGACGGGCGACGCAACGAGAGAGCGATGTCTCGTGTAACCTCAGCGCCCTCCCAATCGAACCATTCGGCGCCGGAGGCGTTTACTACGCCGCGCAGGATGTGTTACACGTGTAACAACGCTAGGGCGGACCCTTCAAGAGCACAAGGCATTTCGGACATTCATCCGAAAGCCCGGCGCTCCAGGGCGCCGGCCCGGCGTACCCGGCACCACCCGCAGGAACCCCGTACGGACCCGTACGCCCACAGAAGGAGCGGGAAATGACCCAAGCACCTCCCGGAGCCCCTGCCGGCCAGCAGACCTTCGACCTCGATCTCGCAGCCTGGCCGCCGCCCCCCTTCCGGGCCCCGGGCCCGCCCCGGGTCGGCCAGGACGGCACCCGCCACTTCGACGGCGTCACCTACGCGAGCACCCTCGGCTACCGGCCGTGCCTGCTCGACGTGCGGGTCCCCGCGGCCGCGGGCCCGGTTGCCGCGGTCGTGTGGATCCACGGCGGCGGCTGGCTGGAGGGCGACCGACGCTATCCGCCGCCGACCGTCCCGGCCGAGCTCCTGCACGGCACCGTCCTGGGGGCGGGGCTCGCGCTGGTGTGCATCGACTACCGGCACAGCCTGGAGGCACCGTTCCCGGCCCAGCTGCACGATGTGAAGGCCGCCATCCGCTACGTCCGCCGCCACGCCGCCGAGCTCGGCATCGACCCGCACCGGATCGGCGTCATGGGCGAGTCGGCGGGCGGACACCTGGCAGCGCTCGCCGGCCTCGTCCAGCCGGACGGCGGCGACGCGGCCGCCGCACTGGAGGGCGGTGTGGGCGTCCAGGGCGAGGACAGCAGCGTGCGGGCCGCCGTCTGCTGGTACCCGGCCACGGACCTCGGGGCGCTGCTCGGGCAGCCGCTGCCAATGCCGCCCGCCCCGGACGGCACCGTGTTCCCCGACCCGTTCGCCTCCTTGCTGGGCGGCACCCCGCAGCAGTGGCCGGAACTCGCCCGCACCGCCAGCCCGGTCACCTACGCGGGCGGCGCCACCCCGCCGCCGTTCCTCCTCCTCCACGGGACCGAGGACCGCCTGCTGCCGTACAGCCAGAGCGAAAGCCTCGCGGCGGCCCTCAAGGGAGCGGGCGGCGAGGTCACCCTGGTGCCGGTGGAAGGCGCCGACCACATCTTCCTCGGCAGCCCCGACGTAACACCGCTCGTCACCCAGAGCATCGCCTTCCTCGCCCGCCACCTGGCGGCGTGAACCCGGCCGACGACCGCACAGCCGACGCACGCCCCGCGTGGGGCACGTCATGACGGCGCCCCACGCTCACCACACCCGCGACCCACAACCATGACCGGCCTCCCCTCCCCCAGACGGCTGATGACCGGAGCCTTCTTCCTTCTTCCTCCTGATCCCCAGCACGCTGACCGACACGCTGCCCGCAGCCCCAGTCGGCCGCCCTTCCACGGCCTCGACGACGCCCGGTCGCGGTGCACGGGCGGCCCATACCGCGGCCCGTACCCGGTGGCCGCCTCGGCGCTCGACCGGCTCGGCAGGCCGACGGGGGCGGCGGCACCTGCGGGGTTTCTGGTGCTCCTGACGCCCACAGGCGCTGGCCGTCGTGCTCTGCCTGCTCACCACGCACCTGATCGGCAATCTCCTGGTCGTCCAGGCGCTGAAGCTACCGGTTGACCGGCCACACCCCGCCGATCCCCTGGTGCGGGCGGACCACACGGCACGTTATCGCCGGTGCCGCGACGGGAGCCGGGACCGCACCTCGCCCTGCGGTGGGCCTGCAGACCGTGCCTGACCGAGGGGCGGTTACACGTGTATCGGTTCCTACCAGACAGGGCGGCCAGGCCTCATGGCCTGAACGCTCATGAGGAGCGGCGGTGAACCAGGACGGGCTGCACGCCCCGCACTTGCGGCGGTACCCCATGCTCCACGAGGTCATGGAGCGCGTCGGCCACCTCGGCGGGCGTGGGAAGGTCGAGCCGTACGGAGGTCAACGGGGGCTCCTGCAACGCGGACAGCACCAGGTCGTCACAACCGACAATGGCGACGTCCCCCGGAACGGAGACTCCGGCGGCGCGCAGGGCGTGCATCAGCAGCGCGGCGTACTCGTCGTTGTAGGCGAACACCCCGTCCAGACCCACCTCACGCCAGTTCCCCGCGAGTTCGGCGGCGGACTCGTGGGTGAAGGACAGCTCCAGCGCGCTGACGGTGGCCGTGCTGCGGGCGGCGACGCCTTCGGCTCCGGCCAGCCGCGGGCCGGCGAAGGTGGCCAGACCGCGTTCCCGCGGCATGATCACGCCGAGGCTGCGGCACCCCCGGGAGAGCAGGTGCATCGCGGCCATCGCGCCGATCCGCTCCTGATCGAGATCGATGGTGTGGGCGCCCGCCACCTCACGGGAGCCGAAAGCCAGTACTCCGCGGACGCCGGCGCGGCTCAGCACGTCCACCGCCTGGCCGGACAGGCTGTCGCCGTCCAGCGCCACGACCGCCGCGGGCCGGAGTTCGGCCCAGGCACGGGCGGCGCTCACCGGGTCGGGGAACCGTCCGGCGTGCAGCACGAGAACATAGCCGTGGCGCTCCAGCTCGCTCTCCAGGTCGTCGACCCAGGTGGCGACCAGCCTTCCGGCCGCCGAGACGGACGCCGGCATGAGCACGAGGTTGCTGCGGCCGGCGCGCAGCGAGCGGGCCGCGGCATGCGGTACATAGCCGAGCTGCTGGGCGGCCTCGAGGACCCGGGCACGCGTGGTGTCGCTGACCCGGTGGGCCTGGGTGTTGTTGAGGACGAAGGACACGGTCGCTCTCGACACCCCGGCCAGACGCGCGACGTCCGCGCTCGTGACGACGGCCGGCGCGGTCGGCTCCTTGCCCATGACGGTCCTTGCCCCGCTCCCACACCTCGGCCCTCGGGGGCCGACTGACAATTCTCTTCCCAGGTTACACGCGTTACCGAAGAGCAGGAGGACTCGGCCGAGGACCGAGGAGCCCTCTCGGGCCAGTGCAGCGCTCCACGAGGCTGTCCGCGGGCTCATAAGGGCCGGCACTTCCAGCATCGGTGAGATCGGGTTCCGTGTCCCAGCCCATGCATGTTGAAGACCGACTGAGCACGAGTTCGCCGGACCCCGGAGGGCGGCTAAAAGGTCGCTTCCTCTGGTTATGAAGTTGTCCTCACGTGGCAGGTTTCGCGAGCTTCGTGAGGCAGGTCGGGGCGGGCCATGGCCAGGCCTCGGCTCTGCGGTCGTTGCGGACCACGCAAGGGATCTTGAGACCAGGAGCACCCCATGGCAGGCTCATGCCGCATGATCGACGAATTCGCGAAAGACACCCTGCACGGGAGACTGCGCCGGGACCGCACAGCGCTGCTCTGGAAACTCGACGGCTTGTCCGAATACGACGCCCGCCGGCCTTTGACAGCGACCGGAACCAACCTCCTCGGCCTGGTCAAGCACGTGGCCACCGTCGAGGCCAGGTACTTCGGCGAGGTCTTCGACCGCCCTTCCCCGGAACCGCTGCCCCGGTGGCAGGACTCCGACGGCAGCGATCTGTGGGCGACCGAGGACGAGACCCGCGAACAGATCATCGGGTTCTACCGGCGCACGTGGGAACACTCGGACGCGACGATCAACGAGCTTCCCCTCGACGCCCCCGGCCACGTGCCGTGGTGGCCGGAGCCTTATGGCGACACCAACCTGTTCGCCATCATGGTCCATGTCCTCGGCGAGTCCATCCGGCATGCCGGGCACGCCGATATCCTGCGCGAAGGCCTCGACGGCCGGACCGGGTTGCGCGCCGAACACGAGAAGGAAATCGACGAGGAAGCCCGTGCAGCCCACCGCGCCACGATCGAGCGGGCCGCCAGGTCGGCCGCACCAATCAAGGCTTGAAGCTCGTAACACGATCACATTGCCGGCAGGGGCAGGGCGCGGCCCGGCTACCAGCACCAGCTGAAAGAACCGGCTTACATCGGGCACTGTCAGAGGCCTCAGGCACACTGCGCCTTATGAACTTGGTGACCGCGCACGACTACGCCTGGATCCGCACCTCGCCGCTCTTCCGCCACATGATGGAGAGCGGATACACCTTGACACTGATACAGGAGCGGAGCCCGCAGGAGGTGCTGCGCGCGATGGGGGCGGAACCGTGCGGCACCGGGGAAGGAACCGGCGGGCTGATCGAGGCGGACGAGGCTCACCGTGCCGAGGCGGGTTACGACTACTGGGACGAGTCCTACGTCGCGGGCGCCTTCAAGGCCCCGGGCGAGAACGGTGACTGGACAGTTGTGCTCGGCTTCGACGGTGGCCTTGGGGTGCCGTGCGTGGAGACGCTGTCGGAGGGCGGCCGGGTCGTGGCGCACTCGAGCAATGGCGGCAAGCCCATCCACCTCTTCCACTGGTTCGAGGGCGGTGAGCTCCGTACGACATTCGAGGGTCCCTCGGTGCGCGACGGCAACAGCCCCGATGAACTGGTTCCCCTGTTGCGGGAAGTCGGCTTCCCTCTGACTCCCGAGGGAGAGCACGACGAGAGCGCCCCGGTCGTCGACGGGAAGGCGGCGGTCCTGGCTCTGGCCGAGAGACTCACCGGCATACGCGTCACCGAATCCCTCCTCCAGGACGCCACGTATGAACTGGGACTTGTCCCCGAACAGCCTGCCGGGGAATGGACCCGCCTAGTCATCGACATTACTGATGCCCACGGAGAGCGTCTGTACAAGGAATGGACCTACGAGGAGGTCGTGGCGGCTTCCGACCGCGGACGGGCGGAGGCGAACGCCCCGATCGCGATCACTTACAACGAGCCTCTGGCCATGGATTGTTCGGAGCGCAAGACAGGTGAGTAACAAACGGGCGCATGGAAGGTGACCTTGGGACGCTCGCCGCCCTAGGGACCCGACTCTGGTGGTGCTGGACAGTAAGGGTGTCCAGGCGGCCGCAGGGGTCCCCTCCCCTCCTCCACGACCGGCAAGGTACCCGGCGAAGAAGGTGCCGGGCCGCAAGCGAGGACTGGCCGTGGGCGTGCTCGGGCTCGTCATCGCGGTGATCGTGCCGGCCGCGAACACCCACGACAACGCCGCGGGCATCGCCCGGCTGGACCAAGCCGCCGAGCGCATCGGCGGCACCGTGGAGAAGGCGCTGGTCGGCCAGGGCTTCAAGAAGCAGGACGCCGACCTCCTCCGCCTCCCGCGTCTACTGGGCGATGACTCACGTCATGGCCCGCCGCCTCACCGGCGCGAACACCCCCACCTGGCGCGATGAGCAGGCGGTGAGCACGTGAAGATCCAATCCCTCCTTGACGTGCTCGGCGTCCAGGAGGACGCCCTTCGGGCGCTGGCCGACGACCTGCGCACCCAGATCGAAAGACTGCACTTCCGGCTGCAGGATGCAGGATGCAGTCCCACCTCGAACACCTCGCGATCACGCGGAAGACCGTCACCGCCCTCGCCGACCGGCTCCCGGCCGCCCTGCCGCACCTGCCCGAGCACCCGAACTGCCTCCGCATCCTCGGTGTCTTCAACGACGCGACCGGACCACTTCGCGCCCGGGACGTCTGCGAAGCCCTCGACCACGAACTGCCGTCGAAGAACGTCGAAGGCACCCGCGCCAAGCAGCAGTAGCCGCCGAGAACCGCGACGAGCAGCCCCACACCAGCCTCATCAGTGAGCCGATTTCTGCTGTGTCTGTTCCTGCGGACCGCACGACGCTAGCGTCGAGTCTCATGATCGTATGGCTCAACGGCACCCACGGCGCGGGCAAGACGACGACCAGTGCGCTCGTGCAGCAGCTGATCCCGGATTCGCGGGTGTTCGACGCCGAGAAGGTCGGCGAGACGCTCATGGACATCACACCGGGGTTGCCCGCTACGGACAACTTCCAGCACTGGCCGCCATGGCGACCTCTTGTGGTCGAGACCGCCCGACGCGTTCTCGACTACACCGGCGGCACTCTGGTGATTCCCATGACCGTCCTGGTCGAGCAGTACTGGCGCGAGATCAGCTCGGGCCTTGCTCAGCATGCCATTCCGTTCCGGCACTTCGTCCTCCACGCCGACCAGGACACTCTCCGCGGGCGTATCGCGGGCGACACTGTTGTTGGCCCCGACTCCCCGTTCCGTCTGCGATACCTCGGGCCCTACGCCGAGGCGGCCCGCACATGGCTGCATGAAGAGGCCGAGGTCGTCGACACCACACACCTCACGCCTGCCCAGGCCGCCCTGCAGATCGCGGAGGCCGTCAAGAATTGAAACGAACGGCCTGCGGCGTCAAAGCCTCGCAGGTGCCAAGAAGTCTGCTGATGTGACAACCAGCGGGCTTCGACCCAACCGGGAAACGGTCAACACCTCACGAACCGCTCTCTCAGGAGACCTCCAGGACCGCCTTGCCGTGAAGTCGTCGCTGAAGAAGGGCGGCAATGGCGTCGGCGGCTCCGTCCCAGCTGCCGCGCCATGAGATCTGCGGGTCGAGTGCGCCTGCGGCGGCGCGGTGGACGAGCCAAGTCAGGTCAGGGGCGAGGCCCGTGCAAGCCGGCAGGGAGGACGTGACGATCGAGCGGTGTGAGAACTCGGATGACGTCGCGGCCGCCTTCGACCGCTTCCGCTCCCACACCCGCAGGCGCACTTTTCGCGCCGCCCTGGCTCGTAGCGAGGACGGCGAGCCTGCTGGAGTTCGGGGAAGGCGCCCCGTCATCACGACGATGAGGGGCCGCGTTCGAACCTCCACCTTGTAGCAGGGGGCTGGGCATCCTGACGAGCGGCGCGCAGCCCATGCCGCCGCCCTGGCCGCCGAAGCCACCGGGCAAGCGGCGGCCACCGCCCGCGAGAACACGCCCGGCTGAGCTCAGCCCTGTCGGCGATCCTGCTGGTGCAAGGGTCGACTGACCGGCGTGCATCTGGTCATGTTCAGCTGGGACCAAGGGTGGTCCGGAAGGGGCCTTTGATCACGACCTGATGCGCTCCCCGGCGCGCGGCGGTTGGTCTCGGGCCGAACCGTCCGTCCCGGGTTTCGGCCGCGACGCGAACCGATCCCCCCGGGAGTGCCCTCAGGGACCGCCCGCGCCCGGGTCGTGGGCTCGTTTGCGCCGGTAGTGGGTCCGGCCCTTGGCCGAGCTCCCGCACGTGGCCATGGAGCACCAGCGGCGGCGGCCGCCCCGGGAGCTGTCGATGAACATCCAGCCGCATCGAAGGCCCGGGCAGACGCGGGTGCGATCCAGCGGCAGCGACCGAAGCAGGTCGAACGCCTGCAGGGCGAGTTCGTGGTGGAGGTAGTCAAGCCCCGATGCCCCGATGCCGGCCTGAAGCTGCGGCAGGTTCCCGCTGACAGTGAGACGCGCGCTGGCGACCGCGCGCTTCCAGTGGTCACCGACCTGGTCGACCGCTTCCGCGGGAACCGGCCCGCCTGGCTGGATCAGCGCCGCGATCAGGTCGTGCAGGGCTTCGCGCAGCTCGCGGATGCGGTCCAGGGCCTGCTCGGCGCTGCCGGGCTCGCTTTCGGCCAGCCGCAGCAGTTCCGTGAGGTCGGCGGCGGCGAAGTGACCGGTGAGGGCGGCCCATTCCAGCAGGCGCGGGTAGCCGTCGAGCCAGTCGGTCGGCTCCGCGTCACGTGCCGTCACCGTGTTCACCAGGTCGATGGCGACGTGCCCGCCGACCAGGTCGCGGCGCCTGAAGGTGTGGGGCCGGACGGCTTTCGTCACGCGTGGACCGCCTTTCATCGCTTGCCTCGGTTCGTCCAACCAGTGTACTGATGTTATCTGGTTGGAATACCTCCCGACTGATAGGAGACACCCATGGCTGGCGGTGTCCAGCTCATCTCGGCCCCCTGGAATCTCGGCCTGCGACCGCCCGAGCCGGGGCGCGAGCCCGGCACGTGGCGGGCGCCGCAGGCACTGCTGTCGGCAGGGCTGGCAGTACGTCTGCGGCCCGCCGAAGTGGTAGAACTCGACCGTCCTCCCTATGAGTTCGACGCGCAGTCGGCGACCCGCATCCGCAACGGGGTGACCATCCGCGAGCACGCGCTGCGGCTCGGCGAGGCAGTCCACGCCGCACTCGCCGCCTCCCGGTTCCCGGTCGTCCTGGGCGGCGACTGCAGCATCCTGCTGGGGTGCCTGTCGGGGGCCCGGCGCCACGGACGCTGCGGCCTGGTTCACCTCGACGGGCACAGCGACTTCCGCCACCCCGGCAACTACGACGCCGGTTCGGCCCTCGGCTCGGCGGCCGGGATGGATCTGGCCCTGGCCACCGGCCGCGGCGAACTGCTGCTCACCCACTGGCCACAGGTGGGCCGACCGCTGGTCGCCGACGAGGACGTGGTCCAGATCGGCGACCGGGAGGACGAGGGGGCACCCCCGGTCACCCGGTTCAGCGCGCAGGAGATCCAGCGGATCGGCATCAGCGCTCTGAGCCGGCAGGTCATCCGCCACCTGGAACGGCGCGAGCTGGACCGCGTCTGGCTCCACCTCGACCTCGACGTACTCGACGAACGTGTCCTGCCCGCAGTGGACTCCCCGGGCCGTCCCGGCCTGGACTTCGCCCAGCTCACCGCCCTCGTCTCGGCCCTGGCCGGCACCGGCCGGGTGGTGGGGCTCGACGTTGCCGTCTACGATCCGGACCTCGACCC
The DNA here is from genome assembly GCF_002028425.1 of Streptomyces katrae. Classification (GTDB taxonomy): domain Bacteria; phylum Actinomycetota; class Actinomycetes; order Streptomycetales; family Streptomycetaceae; genus Streptomyces; species Streptomyces katrae_A. The sequence goes on from NZ_CP020042.1 coordinate 357,326, forward strand.
GGACCGTGCGTACGCCGCCCCCATCGTCGACTGCCTCGCCTCAGCCCTGGCCCCGCTTGCAACCGAGGAGACGACCGAGGAGACGCACGCATGAAGACGCTGCTCGCCGACGGCCCCGACGACCTGTACGCGACCGAGATGGAGCAGTTCGGTCGCCTGTCCGGACACTGGGCGACCCGGATCACCTACTACCCCGCCGACGGCTCACCGGTCCGCCACGTCAGCGGCGAATGGGAGTTCGGCTACGCCCTGGAGGGCAGAGCGGTCCTGGACGTCTGGCGATGGCCCGGGCGCGCGGAACTCCCCGCCGCAGGTCGCGCTCCGGACCAGGAATGCGGGCTGTGCGTGCGGATCTGGGATCCGCGCCTGCAACTGTGGCGGTTCACCTTCCACGGCACCGCCCGCGGCGACCTCGTGCACATGTACGCCCGCCGGATCGACGAAGAGATCGTCATGGAACGCGCGGCCGGCGGCGACCTCATCCGCTGGACCTTCGCCGACTTCACCGCCGACACATTCCACTGGCGCAACGAACGGTCGGCCGACGGCGGACACACCTGGCGGCTCGACCAACAGGTCGACGCCCGCCGCCTGCTGAGTCCCGCTCAGGGCGAACACGGGACCGTCAGTCAGGCCGGGGATGTCCGCGGGTGAGGAGTGCCCGCCGGAGGTGTCCGGCAGTTGTGCAGATCTCCACGGTGTCACGAGGTTGCGCGGGGCGGCCGTCATCCTGGCGGGACTGCGGCATCATGATCGGATGACCCTTCCGATACCTGATGTTGTTCCCGCGGGCCGGATGAGCGGGACAGGCCAGCCCGTGATCGGCCTGGCCGGAGGCCTCGAGCTGCGGCCATGGGCTGCCGATGACGCCGTGGTCCTCGCGGGCTCGTGCCAGGATCCGGACGTGCAGCACTGGAACCGGCCGGGCCACCTGTCGGTGGATGACGCCCGGGACAGGATCGCGCGATGGGGGAAGCGATGGCAGACCGAGGAGGCAGCGATCTGGGCGATCGCCGAGCCTCAAGGCGGCAGCCCCGTGGGCCTCGTCGGTCTCGGCGACCTCGACCTTGCCGGAGGCAGTGCCGAGTTCCTCTACTGGCTGCTTCCCGCCGGCCGGGGTCACGGGGCCATGGCCGACGCCGTTGTCCGTGTCAGCCGCTGGGCCTTGGACGACCTCGGTCTGCACCGCCTGCGGATCACCCACTCCGTAGCCAACACCGCCTCCTGCCGCGTGGCGACGAAAGCGGGATTCACCCTCGAAGGCAAGATGCGAAGCGCCCTGCTGCACTCGGACGGCTGGCATGACGAACATCTGCATGCGCGTGTCCAGGGTGACGCCTGGCCGCAGTGAGGACGCCGGTCATTCAGCGGCGTGCCTCCGCGATCCCCCCGACGTGAGCGGCCGCCGGCCGTCGACGTGGCCGCTCCCTGGCCTCTGCCCTCTGCCCTTCGCTTCGAGAGACCTCGGAGGCCATTGCGCCGCCCGGAAGTAAGTCGCTCAGGATGGACGCGCCGCCTGGCGCCGGGGCGCAAGAGGCCTAAGGTGGCGAGGCGGTCCCGATACAGGACCGAGACCGAGCTGACCAAGCGCCGACGACCATGGAAGACTCAGTCCGACGCCGCGTTCGCGCCTGCTAGTCCCGTACTTCGCGGGTCACCGTTTCAGGTCTGTGGCCAGTGGCTTTACGGCTCCGGTCGCCGGGTCGGCCGGAGCCGTCGAAGGTGCCTGTGTGATCATCATCAGCTTCTCTGGTTCGGACACGGCTGAGAAGCCGGCATGTGCGTAGACCTCATGGGCGTCCAACGTGGAGAGCATCAGCCGCTTCAGTCGGTAGGGCTCCAGTGCCGCGACGACCGACTCGGCCAGCCAGGTGCCGATGCCCTGGCCACGTGCCTCGCGGGCGACGTAGACGTCGCAGAGCCAGCCGAAGGTGGCGTAGTCCGTGACGACTCGGGCGAAGGCGAGTTGCTCGGCGGTGTCCGGGACGTAGACACCGAAGACGAGCGAGTGCTCGATCGAGCGCGCCACGGTCTCGCGGCTCCGGCCCAGGGCCCAGAAGGCGTCGGTGGAAAGCCAGTGGTGCACGCGGTCGAGGTCGATGCGCGCGGGGTCGGTGTCGAGGGTTAGGCCGTCGGCCCTGGTCGTGATCACGGCCCCCGATCCTACGGTGCTGGCCCCGAGGGCAGTGCCTGCACTGCAGGGGTCGCCGTTTCAAGTCTGTGGCCGGCGGGTTCGGGTGACTTCGATGCCGAGGAGGTCGAGGAGGTGGAGTTGGACGCCGCGGGTGATCTGGACGGTGGGCGCGTCGGTGACCTTGCCGATCCGCAAGGTGAGTTCGCCGAGGTGGTAGAGGATCATCCGGCCGGTGGGCCGCACCCGGCGGTTGTCCGGGTAGAGGCCGCCCATCGTCTGCTCGGGCCCCAGGGCTTGTCTGACCTGGCGTTCGATCAGGCAGAACACCAGCAGGGCCAGGCAGATCACCTGGATCAGCGCGGCGACGCGGTGGTTGTGCTGCACGAACAGCGGTGTGACCGCCAGGGGTCCCCTGAATTCCGCGCACCGGCGCTCGACCGAGCCCTGCCCTTTGTACTGGACCAGGACCTGGCCCGGGTCGGCCTGCTCGGGTGTCAGCGCGGTCAGCAGCGCGTACCAGCCGTCGGCCGCGGCCTCGTCGTCCAGGACCTGTTGGTCGAAGTGCCAGGCCAGGGTGGGTCGCCCGGTATCGTCCCGGCCAATGTCGGTGCGTAGGCAGGAGGCGACCCGGCGGGTTCTGGTGATCACCCCGATCCGTTCGGCGATCTTCTTCTCGGTGTTGCAGCACTTCCCGCCGGCTCCGTTCCTGACCTTGTCCAGGTCCTCGGTCGCACGGGCGAGGTGTTTGACACGGGCCGCTTGCTGGCCTGCGGCGTTGCCGGTGGAGTGGACCAGGATCCGGCGCGCTTCCATTACTGCTGGCCGGCCTCGATACCCAGGACTTCCTCCACCGCCCAGGTCCGGCCCCGGTCGGCGACCCGAATCAACGGCGCGGGCGAGGTCAGCCGTTCGCCACCAGCGCCTCGATCACCTGGCCGTGCGTCAGGTGCGCGCTCCCACCACCCGGGCACAGCCCGTCGACGATCCCGGCCACATCAAGGCGGCGCAGAAACTCGGCAGCGACGGGCAGAGCGCCCAGACGCTTCTCCACCACAGACGTCACCACGCACTCAAGGCGCTGACGCTGGGACCGAGGCCGCGGGGACCGGGAAGTCATCGAGACACCCAGATAACGCCCGCAGCCCCACGCCGGACACCGTCGAGCCCTCAACTCCATCCGATTCAACGACCCGCGAAGTACAGGGCTGGTCCGTCCGGCTGATGCGACCACCGACGACTCCACGGTGAGCCTGGCGCCTCCTGCCCGTCGGCCACGAGAACAACCACTACCGCACGCCCGCCTCTTGATCACCAGGTGCCAGGTGTGGTCTTCTCCTGGCAAGGGGGAAAGATGTCGACCTTGTGGACCCGGCTCACCGGCTGGCTGACGCTGCTGGCAGGCTTGTACGCGGCTGTGCACAGCCTGCTCATCGCGATCCTGCCGTCCGGCCTCGGCGCGACCACCGCCGAACGGCTGCTCCCGACCGGCATCGCGATCCTGTGCGGGACGGCCTGGCTGACCGCCTCCGTCGCCGCCCGGCCGAGGACGGCGAGCTGGCTCTGGGAGCCGCGCCCCTCGCGCATCCTCCCGATCGTGCTCGGCATCACGGTGGTGCTCACCTCCGCCGCAGCGTTGGTGCAGGCCAGTGGCCCGGACGGTGCGGACGGCCGCCAGCTGCGGAGCATCCACCAGGCCGGCGCCGTCGAACGCGACGTGAAGATCCTCGCACTTCGTTCGGAGCCCCGCAGGCTCGCCAGGGTCAACAGATCGAACATCTACCGCACAGCGGTCGACCTCTCGGTGCCCTTCGTGGACGGTCCGCGCACGGTCACTGTGGACGTCGAGACCCCGGGCCCGGCGCTCATCGGCGAGGAGATATCGGTTCAGTACGCGCCCACCGCCCCCGGCCTGGGCGTCCGGCCGTACGAACACACCTCGCTCAGTGGTTTCATGCTGCCGTGGATCCTGGGTCTCGCCGTCGCCGGTCTGGTCTTCTGCCCGGCAATACTCGCCGGCCAACGCCGCCGGGTCCACCAATGGCGGCGCTTCCGTCCCGCTGTGCACCTGCCCGCCATCGGGCTCCTGCTGGTCGGCACCGGGCTTTCCGCATACGTCGCGCTGGCGCTGCCTCCCCCACTGGTGGGGTGGCTGCTGGCGCTGACCGCCGCAGCCACCCCTTGGATCGCCCTCATGGTGCCCACTCGGAGGGCGGTTCGTGAGGCGATGGCCGTTTCCCGATGAGGCTGGTGTGGGACTGCTGGTCGCGGTTCTTGGCGGCTACTGCCTTATGGTGAAGCTGCCGACGTCGACCTCCGTGAGGATGTGGAGCTTGACAGACGTTTCATGGGGGTGTTCGCGCCGGTGAGGCGGCGGGCCATGACTTGGGGCATCGCCCAGCAGACGCGGGAAGCGGATGGGACGGGCGGTGCTCGTGGTCGCGGACCAGACGCCGGTGGAGTATCAGGATTCCGTAGGTCCGCTCGACCTCCACCGCTTCGGCTGAGACGCATGCCTTCTCCTGCGGCTTGCGTTCGGCGATCTCGAGGTGGATGCCCAGGCCGGCTCCATGCGCAAGGACCTGGTTCTTGAAGCCCTGGTGGACCAGAGCCTTCTCGGCTGTGCCGCCGGTGCGCTCGGCGGCTTGGTCCAGCAGGGCGACGCCCGCGGCGCTGTCGTGGGTGTTCGCGGCCGGCACGATCACCGCGATGACAAGCCGAGCACGTCCACGGCCAGTCCTCGCTTGCGGCCCGGCCCTTCTTCGCCGGGTCCCGGCCGGTCGTGGAGGAGGGGACCCCGGCGGCCGCCTGGACACTCTTGGTGTCCAGCACCATCAGGGTCGGGTCCTCTGATCGGCGGCACGTTCACGGACCTGGCAGCGCAGGAGTTCGTGGAGGGTGCTGGGCGCGACCGCGGCTACGACCACGACAAATCTCCCGGCGACGCGACGCCTGGACTCCCGACGGGAGTTTCACGACAGGCACGGCCTACCTTGACAGCGCGCTGGCCTACCTCAGATTGGCTTGCGCCACACGGAGATGTGCTTCGCGGAGTCCTGGGTGAACGGAGTCTCGTCCCAGTCGGCGACACGGCGTTCCAGCTCGAGTCCAGCGATCCGTGCCATCAGGTCGAGCTCTGCCGGCCAGGCGTACCGGTGCCGGGAGTTGTCGCGGCGGTAGTGGCTGTCGTCGCCGTCGCGGGTGAAGTGGTGTGAGACAAGAATCTGCTCGACCAGGTCGAAGGTGTCGAAGCCGAGATGCTGCTCGGAGACATCGAACGGCACCGCGACCTGGCCGGGCGGCAGGAACCGCAGTGGTGGCACGCCCAGCTCGATGACGAATCGGCCGCCCGGCGCCAGATGCCGTGCGGCGTTGCGGAAGCACTCGACCTGCTCGTCCTGAGTGAGCAGATTCGTGATGGTGTTGTAGACGAGGTAGACCAGGGTGAACTCTCCGGGCACGACGGTGGTGGCCATGTCCCCGATGACTACCGGGAGCGTGTTCTCGTCGATCTTGCGTCGCAGCACCGCTGCCATGTGCTCGGAGAGTTCGATGCCCACGACCGGCACGCCGCGTTCCCGGAGCGGGACTCCCACTCGTCCGGTTCCGATGGCGAACTCCAGTGCCCGTCCGTCTCCGGCGAGTTCGGCGAGGAAGGCGAGAGTCGGTTCGAGAACGGCAGCCGAGGACGCCTCGGCCTCCTCGGCGTCGTAGCGGTCGGCGGTCGCACGGGTCCACAGTTCGCTGCTCGTCACGGTCGGCCAATGTGCCGGGTGCCGAGGGGTGCTGTCTACGCTTTTACGCTCTCCACGGCGCACCAGCACGCACCGCCCACAACTCGTCGCCGCCTTCCCACGGCGTCGGCCGATCCATCCAGCACCCCGGGTCATCAGTCCCGGAGGGGTTGACCCTGGGGCCGGAGGTTGCGTTCGCGGTCCGGGCGTCCAAGACGGTGCGGATGGAGCTCGACCACGGCGAGACAGACCGGATCTGAGCCGCTGAGCAGTGGAGGCTGCCGGGGCATCCTGTTTGCCCGGCCTTGTTGTCGGTCTCGACGTACAGTGCGGCCAGAGTCCGTTCGGATCCTTGGTCACAAGGGGTCCGGCCTGGATGCCCTCCGTCCGTGCAGTGCAGGGGCGGGATTCCGCACACGCCGAGACGACCACCAAGGCCGCACCAGTGGCTGACGGCAAGCCCGGAGGCGTTGCAGCCGCGCTCCCGGAGCCGCCCAGCAGCCCGTCGTCCACGATTCCCCTGCTCGGCGGCTTGCTCGGCGGCGGCGCGGCCGCCAAGTCTCGTGGGGGTGGCGGTCTGCTGGGCCTCCCCCTCCCCATCTAGGCACGGCCTGAAGAGACGGCTCGTTCGGGGGCATACTCGGCCAAGCGTGCCCCGTCCCCTAGAGCGTGCCCCTTTGATCGGTTGGTCAGTTGATCGGATATGTCTGTCCGCTTAGTGCGTCCGTCAGTAGGTGCTGGTAGCAGGGCAGGCACGGTTCACCCGATCATGGTGTTCTCTTCGCTTCATGATCAGTGGGTGATCCGTGCCTGCGGTCCCATCGTGCATTCTCGACCCGATCCGCAACCAGTTCCTCGCGCTCCTTCCCGTGCGCGAGGACCGGCACCCGCTGGGCTGCCACAACCCCCGGATCAGCGATGCCGTCGTCTTCGACCGGCTGGTACAGGTCCTGGTCTTCGGCTGCTGGTACGAACGCGTCGGCGACGATCACTGCTCGGCCACCACCTTGCGCCGACGCCGCGACGAGTGGATCGCCGCCGGCGTGATGGAGAACCTGCGGCTGCTCGCACTCGCCGCCTACGACCGTATGATCGGCCTCGAACTCGACCGCCTGAGCACCGACGGCTGCATCACCAAGACGCCCTCCGGCGGTGAATGCACCGCCAGGAGCCCATTCGACCGCGCCCAACTCGGGCTGAAACGCTTGCAGTTGACCGACGGTACCGGCACACCCCTGCTCACCGAGCCGGCACCCGCCAACACCCGCGACCACACTCTGCTACCCGCCACCCCCGACCGCTTCACCGCCCTCGGAGCCCACGCAACCGATGAACTGCCGGCAGACGCCCTTACAGGTAAACGATGCCAAAACGCTCACTCAGGCGCCCGAATGTAGGTACGCGGCCCAGAGTGAGGGCAATCCGCTCAGGTCCATCGAGGCGGGGAGGTCGTAGCCGTCGCGGATCAGGCGGACGGCCCGGTGGAGCGCGTACGCCGAGCGGTCCGGGTCCAGGCCCCCAGTCCCGTTTCCCAGCGCGTCGTAGAACAACTCGGCGACGGTGACCGCGAGTTCGTCGTCGATCTCCCACAGTGTGCCGATCACGTGGGGGAACCCGACGAGCTGGAAGGCCGAGGTGAGGTGGATGGCCTCGTCGAGCAGCTCGGCGGTGTCGACGGCCGCCGTCCGGCAGGCCGAGAGGTAGGCCAGCCGGGCCCGTCCCAGTTCGACGGCGGCGAGGCCCGCGACGGTCAGCGGGTCGTCCGCGTGGTCGTGCAGCAGGAGCAGGCTCCGGGAGGGGTCGGCGGGGTTGCTCGAACCGTGACAGCAGAAGTGCGCGATCGAGCAGTCCGGCAGCTGCTCCAGGACGGCGGCCTTTGTCGGCACCGGCAACCCCCGGCCGGCCGGATCCTCGCCGGGGCCCGGCTCCCGCAACAGCACCGGGGCTGGCAGCCGTTCGAGCAGGACCGCCGCCTCCTTCCCGACGTGCCTCAGCCGTCCGTCGCGGGGCAGGCCGGGCGTGGTCGGCATCGCCACGACCAGGCTGCGCGCCGGCCCGGCCGCCGCGGCGGTCCGGGCGCGTTCACGAGCGTGGCGCAGCGCGCGGATCGTCGGGGTGTAGGAGGAGACGACCCGGTCCATCACCGTGCGCCGGTCTGGACGGTCGCGCGGGTCGTCGTGGTGGCCCGCGGCGTGCAAGGGGAGCAGCCCCAGCAGGCCGCCCGGCACCCACCACACCCGCGGCCAGTCCTTCGTGTCGCCGGGCTGCCCGTGGAACCCCAGCGCGTGCAGCACCGGGCCCGTGGCCGCGTCCCACAGCCACCGCAGGACCTCGGACATGACGGCCTCGGCCGCGACCCGCTCGGCCTGGTCCGGGCTCGACGTATCCCGCTGCGCCCGCAGGAAGGTGTCGATCCGTTCGGCCAGGGGCTGAAGGGCCAGGTTTGGCAGGTTCAGGGTCCGGATGCCGCGCTCGGTGACCAGCAGCGCGTCACTGCGGTACGCGCTGGTGTTGAACACCACGACGGGACCGTCGGTCGCCTCGTCGCGGAGTTCGGCCGGGGCGGGTGGCAGCCCGAAGTTCTGGAAGCGGTCCAGTGCGCGGATCTCCGTCAGCAGGTCGGCGAAGTCCCGTGCGAGCAGGTGCCGTTCGCGCGGCGGTCCGTCCGCGGCCGGCCCGTCCGTCGCCGTTCCGCGGCTGGTCGGCCCGGGGACGGCGCTGCCGGGTGCGGCGGCGTCGGCGGGGCTGTCGAGCCGTTCCCGCAGGTCGCTGAAGCGCTCGGCGAGTTCACGGTGGTGCTTGCGCAGGTCGGTCAGGTCGTTGCGGGTCTCCAGGGCCTGGCTGAGCAGAACGGCCCGGCCGGTCTCCAACAGGCCCAGGGCGCGTTCGGCCCGTCCGGCGGGGGTTCCGCCCGGGGCGGCGAGGGCCAGGGCGGCGGCGTCGCCCACCAGTCCGGAGAAATGGGCCATGGCGTACTGCTGGTCGCCGCGCTCCAGGCGCCGGGGCGCCACCTGCGGCAGCAGCAGGACCGCGCTCTCCGCCGCGTTCGCCGCGGCGGCCGGGTCGCCCGACGCGGCGAGCAGGCCCGCCGCCTGGGCCGCCTCCATGATCCGCCGGCCGGGCGTGGCGGACCGCACCTTCGAGGCCGCCAGCCGGCAGGAGATCGCCTCGCGCAGGTCAGCGGGCTGCTGCGTGCGCTGGTAGCGGGTCAGCAGGCTGCCGGCGAGGTTGGACAGCCCCAGCGCGTAGTCGGGGTGGTGGGCGGGGACGGCGCTGACCGTCTCCGTCAGGTGGTCGATCGCCGCGTCCAGGTCGGCGGGCGACTCCGTCAGCTCGAACCTGCGCTGGAGCGCGCCGCCCAGGTTGTTCAGCATCGCGACCCGTTCGAGGCTGTCCGCCGGGGCGGCGGCCACCGCCTTGGCCAGGCGGTCGATCGCCGCGTCCAGGTCGGCGGGCGACCGCGTCAGCTCGAACCTGCGCTGGAGCGCGCCGCCCAGGTTGGTCAGGATGCCGGCCAGGCCGGGCGTGCCCCCGGCGTGGGACGCCGCCTCCGTGAAGCAGTTGATCGCGCCGTCCAGGTCCGCGACGCGGTTCGTCCGGTCGTAGCGGGAGCGCAGTGCCATTCCGAGCTTGGACAGCCGCACCGCGCGCTGGGGGTGGCCGGCAGGGGTGAGGGTGACCGCCCGGGTCAGGCTGGCCACGGCGGCGTCCGCGTCCCCCGCCGTGGCCAGCCGCTCGCTCCGGTGTCGCAGCGCGTTGCCGAGGTTGGTCAGCGGGACCGAGCGCTCGTCGTCGTCCTCGGCGGCCTCCTCCGCCGCCCGGAAGTGGTCGACTGCGGCGTCCAGGTCCTCCAGCGCTCCCGTGCGGTCGAAGCGGGCCCGCAGCGCCATGCCGAGGTTGTTCAGGACGCCGACCTGGTGCAGCAGCTCGGGCGGCGTGGACTCCAGCAGCTCCGTCAAGTACCCGATGGCGGCGTCCGTGTCCGCCAGCGTCCCCATCAGCTCGCTCCGCTTGCCCAGCGCGCCGCCGAGCGAGATGAACAGCGAGGCCCGCCCGGGGTGGTCCGGTGGAGTGGTGGACGCTGCCGCGCGGGTCTGGTTGATCACGGCGTCCAGGTCCGCCATTCCACCGGTCAGCTCGAAGCGGACATGCAGCGCCTGGGTGAGCCGGACCAGCCGCGTCGTCCGGTCGGGACGGTCGGGACGGTCAGGGGGGCCGGCCTGCCCAGGGGCGTCGCTCGGAACGGCGTCCACGGCCTGCCGCAGGCAGCCGATCGCGCTGTCCACGTCCGCGAGCGCCCGCCGGTCCAGGGCGCGCTGGATGAGCGCGCCGCCGAGGTGGAACCGCTGCGTGGCGCGCTCGTCCGGGTCGACGGCGGCGGCCACCGCCTCGTCAAAGCGGTCGATCGCCGCGTCCAGGTCGGACGGCCGGTCCGTCCTGATGTAGCGGAGGCGCAGGACCTCACCGAGGTGGCACAGCCTCCTGGCCCGGTCGGGGTGACCGGGCGGGGTCGCCGCCACGGCCTCCCGGAAACGGCCGATCGCGGCATCCACGTCCGCCACCACGCCCGTATGCAGGAAGCGGAGGCGCAGGGCCTCACCGAGGTCGAACAGGCGCTCCGCGCGGTCGGCGGCGTTGGTCGCGGCGTCCACCGCGACCGCGAAGCGCTCGACCAGGTCGTGCGTGCCCGCTCGCGCCTCCCGGTCCCCGGACCGGTGCTCGGACAGCTCCTGCCGGAGGGAGAGGATCTTGGGCCGCTCGGGGTGGTCGGGGGCGGCGATGGCCGCCGCCTCGTCCACGTGCGCGATCGCCGCGTCCAGGTCGGCCGCCGCGCCCGCCCAGGCGAACCTGCTGCGTAGCGCCAGCGCCAGGTTGAGCAGCATGACCGAGCGGTCGAGGGCGTCGATCGAGACGTCGGCGGCCAGGCGCAGGACGCGGATCGCCTCCTCCGCGTCCTCCGCTTTCCCCTGCCGCTCGAAGCGCCGCCGCAGGGCGTTCCCCAGGTTGCCCAGCCGCCGCGCCCGGTCGGGGTGGTCGGCGGGGCCGGCGGTCCCCGCGTCCCGTCCCACCGTGATGATGGCGTCCAGGTCCGCCGGGTCGTCGAGCCGTTCGTAGCGGTCCTCCAGGGCGATCCCGAGGTTGAACAGCCGGTCGGCGCGGTAGGGGTGGTCGGCCGGGGTGGCCTGGACGATGCGCTGCCACAGCCGCACGGCGTGGGAGAGCACGCCGGGGTCGGGGGAGAACTGCGAGCGCTCCAGCAGTTCGGTGGCGTCCGGGACGGCGGCCTTGGCGAGGTTCGGCAGCATGATCTCGGGTAAGCCGGCCACGCCCAGCACGAAGCACAGTCCGAAGGCGTCATGGGCTGCCGCGAAGTCCTCCTCGTCCTCGCCCTCGGGCAGGGCTTGGTAGCGGAGCCAGTGGAACCAGCCGAGCACGTACGCCGCTTCGGTGTCACCGTCCGCGAAGTCCTCGGTCAGCGCCCGGGCTTCGTCGAGCGCCGCGGGCTCCAGCAGCGGGGCCGTGCTCTCCTCCTGGGCGATCCGGTTGATCCGGGTCCACACCGCCGCCAGTCGTGCCGCACGCGTCATGTCGCTGTTCACTCATCCTCCGTGAGGGCGGTCCCACGGGACCGGGAACGTTCGGACCGGTCCGCGGCGGACGCGCCGCGCCGGGTCGGTTCGGGTCGTGCGGGGTCAGGCCGGGAGCGTCGGCGCGGTACCACTCGGGGACGCGGACGAGAGCGGCCGGGGGACCAGGAGCCCGGCGAGGCGCGCGCCGTCGGCGGCGGTGAGCGGGCCCGGGCAGTCGAGGCCGAGCCGGCGCGCCAGGTCGCCCGCGTGCAGCCGGACGACGGCCTCCAGGAGGGTGGCGTAGGTGTCGGCGGCGGCCCGGAAGCGGTGGTGCCCGGTGAGGGCAAGTGCGGCCGCGACGATCAGCGCGGGCCACCACCACAGGGCCAGCGGCAGGTACAGCAAGGCCCAGGCGGTGAGCATCGCCGCGCGGGCCAGGGCCTGCCGGGCGGCGGTGACCTCGGCGCGCGGCGGGTCGGGGAGGGTCAGCCACAGGTGCGGCCAGAGCGCGGCCAGGTCGAGCCCGAAGTCGCGTCGGACGCGCAGCGCGGTGAGGTGGACGCGGTCCCCGCTCCAGGTGGGCCGCACGGGTTCCTCGGTGCTGACGCGGTGGGCGGCCGCGCGCGCCTCGGCTGCGGCTTCCAGGGCGGCCGGGCGGGAGCCGGGGCCGGCGATGTGGGCCCGGGCCCGGGCCCGGCCGACCAGTTCGCGACGGTGCTGCCAGCGGGCGCGCCGCCGCCGGGTGGCGAGGTCCGCCCAGGTGCGGGCTCCGGCGGGCCAGCCGCGCCAGTCGGCGGCCAGGTGCAGCCGTTCGACCAGGGAGCCAAGCGCCTGCGCGACCACCCCGACCCCGGCGGCCGCGACGCCCACGGCGGCGAGCAGCACCGCTTGGCCGCCGAAGGCGCCGAGCGCGGGGGTTTTCGCCCAGGCGCCCACCCGATCGGCCAGCCGGGCGGCGTCGAACGGGTGCGTGTGTCCGAGCCGGCCCGCCGCCACTCCGACGGCCAGGTAGAGCGCGCCCGGCAGGACCAGCAAGGTGAGCCACTTCTCGGCGAGTTTCTTCCCCAGTTCCGCAAGCACGCCGCCGGCCCCCTCAGTCCTCGCGGCGCAGCAGCGGCGCGCCGTTCACGGCGCACCGGGGCGCCCCGGCGGGGGCGTCGGGCGACTCGTGGCGCAGGCAGCGGTGCAGCGGGCACAGCAGCATGGGTTCGACCGGTACGGCGTGGTCGACACCCACCGTGAACAGACCCCGCTCGTTCGTCAGGCCCGCGCGGGTGTAGGCGTCCAGCCCGTGCCGGTCGCCGGTGGCCCGCAGCGCCCGGTGCAGCGCGTCGAGCAGGCCCGCCAGCTCCCGTTCATCCCGGTCCTGCGTCAGGACGGCGTCCAGCGGCGTCGCCGCCGCCAGCGCGCTGCCGCGGAGCCGCTGGCGAATCTCGGACTCGTGCGTGCACGCCGCGGCGAGCCGCAACGCGCTTTCCTCGTCGAGCACTTGTGCTCTCCCCCGATCGTCCGACCGTAGCCGGGCAGGCCTGGCCCGCGCGCTCCCGGTCGGTCCCCACCTCCGTACGGGCAAGGTGTCACGGATGTGTTGACGGCGTTGTGCTGTCAAGAGATTCGCCGCGTGACCGTGACGGAGCCCGTAGTCGATCGTATGGAAAGTGAGGAGATCCGGTGGGCGTTGGCCGGGCCGGAGCCTCCGTGGCCCCACACGCACCGGTCATGACGAACACGATAGTGCCCCAATGCCCGGGACTGGCGCAATATGCGCGGGGAGGGCCACGTTGACGAGCAACTACCCGGCCTCCGGCAGCTATTTAGGGCGTCTTGGTGATGCAGCCGTCGGTGCTCAGGCGGTCGAGTTCGAGGCCGATCATACGGTCGTAGGCGGCGAGTGCGAGCAGCCGCAGGTTCTCCATCACGCCGGCGGCGATCCACTCGTCGCGGCGTCGGCGCAAGGTGGTGGCCGAGCAGTGATCGTCGCCGACGCGTTCGTACCAGCAGCCGAAGACCAGGACCTGTACCAGCCGGTCGAAGACGACGGCATCGCTGATCCGGGGGTTGTGGCAGCCCAGCGGGTGCCGGTCCTCGCGCACGGGAAGGAGCGCGAGGAACTGGTTGCGGATCGGGTCGAGAATGCACGATGGGACCGCAGGCACGGATCACCCACTGATCATGAAGCGAAGAGAACACCATGATCGGGTGAACCGTGCCTGCCCTGCTACCAGCACCTACTGACGGACGCACTTAATGATCACTGATGCGATGTGGGACCGGATCAAGCCGCTGATGCCGGCCAATCCGGTCCGCGGTCAGCGGTGGGCCGACCACCGCCGCACCCTTGAGGCCATCGCGCGGAAGTACCGAACCTGCTCGCGGTGGAGGGACCTTCCGGACGAGCTGGGCCCGTTCCGGACCGCTCACAAGCGACTGATCAGGTGGGCCGTGGAGGGCACCTGGGAACAGATCCTGACTGCGCTCCTGACGGTAGCCGACGACACTGACGACATCGGCTGGACCGTGTCGGTGGACTCCACTGTCTGCCGCGCTCACCAGCACGCCGCCGGCGCCAGGAAAAAGGGGCGCAGGGCCGGGCCGAGCCTGACAACCACGCGCTCGGGCGGTCCCGCGGCGGCCTGAGCACGAAAGTCCACCTCGCCGGGGACAGCCGTGCACGGCCTCTGGCCCTCCACGTCACCGGAGGCCAGGCGGGGTGACGCGCCAGCCTTCGAGACCGTCATGGCAGGCATCCGTCTTCCGCGTAGCGGTCCCGGGAGACCGAGGACTCGGCCGGAGGCCGTCCTGGCGGACCGCGCCTATTCCTCCCGCGCGATCCGGAAGCACATGCGCCGCCGCGGGACCCGCGCTGTCATTCCTCAGCCGTCCGACGAGGGCGGTCACCGTCTGCGGCGAGGCCGCACCGGCGGCCGCCCGCCCGCTGTCGACGCCGAGGCATACAAGCAGCGCAACGCGGTCAAGCGATGCATCAACCGGTTCAAGCAGTGGCGCGTCCTGGCCATGCGAAGGGACAAGCTCGCCATCGCCTACCAGGCCGCACTCCATCTCGCCGCCATCCTCATCTGGGCACGACGATGACCAAAGAGACAGAACCTAGCTCATGGAGCAGAACGCGGTGGGGCCGGGCTGAGGCGGCCAACACGCTTGAGATGAGCGGGCGGAGGGGGCGAGGGGCCGGCCCCGAGCCGTCAAGAGCTCGGGGCCGGCGGGCCGTGCCCTCGCGCTCGGCCTCTCGTAGGTTACACGTGTAATGCGCTAGGAGGGTAGGTCTGGTCGCGTGCCGGATTTCGGTAGCGGTCGTTACCCGACGGCCGCGGCGTTCCGCCGGGTGTGCAGGCGGCGCGCGTGGCCGGCCAGGTCGTCCACCGGGAGGGTGACGGAGTCGAAGCGCATGGTGGTGCGCGCGTCCGTCCGATACCGGTGCCATGTCGGCAGGTCGGCGTGGTTCGGGTCGCCTGTGCGGGCGAAGGCGATCCAGGCCCGGTGCATGGAGCGCGTCAGTCCCTTCCCCAGGGCCGGATCGATCCCGGCGACCAGCGGGGCGTGCGACCAGCTGTCGAAGTTGTCGAAGACGAAGGGGAGTTCGAGGCAGTGCGCGGCGGCGAGCCTGCCGTCGTAGGTCGGCGCCGGGAGGTCGAACTGGTAGGCCCAGACGGGCCGCCCCGCGGCAGCCCGGGCCTCGGCCAGTTGCAGGGAGGGGACGCGGAACAGTTCGTCCGTGATCAGGTCCATGAGGACGCCGACCGGGCGGGCGCCGGGCCGGGTGCGCGCGTACTCGGCGTACACGTCGGCCGCCTCCTCCTGCCCGAAGCCCTGTGCGATCCGGTCCAGTGCCTGGCCCCGCGTGATGGCGGCGTAGCCCGGGTCGAGGGCGAAGGCGAAGTTGGCCTCCTCGCGGGTCCAGCCGATGAGCACGTCGATGTCCGCGGCCGCCTCCTCGAGGAGGGTCTGCGCGGGGTGCCGCCGGAGCGTCACTCCGTCTCGCACGGGGAGGAAGGGGGTGGACCAGTGGCCCCAGCGGGCGGTGTGCGCGAAGAGCACCCCGGTGGCTTCGGCCAGCCGTTCCCAGGGGAGGCCGCGCAGTTCCTTCAGGCTTTTGGCCCCTGCGTACCGCCGGTACGCGTCGACGCGTTCGCGGTATTCGTCGCGGGTGGGGATGTTCAGCCCGAACGGGGGGCTCTGCAGGATGACCCGCCGGAACATCCGTCGCGCTTCGGGGTGGCCGGCGAGGGCGGCGGTCGAGACGGCTCCGCCCGACTGGCCGGCGACCGTGACGTTGCCGGGGTCCCCACCGAAGCGGGCGATGTTCTCGTGGACCCAGCGGAGGGCGGCCAGCTGGTCGGTGAACCAGAGGTTGGCCGGCTCCGCTTGGGCCGCCTTCTCGTTTCGGTCCTCTTCGAAGGAGAGGTAACCGAGGGGGCCGAGACGGTAGTTGAGGGTGACGACCACCAAGTCGCCATTTCGGGCGAAGGTTTCTCCGGAGTAGATGGGCAACGCCCCGGATCCGGAGACGAATCCGCCGCCGTGGATCCAGACGAGCACGGGCCGCCGGGCGTCGTCCGGAGCCGGTGTCCACACGTTCAGCGTGAGGCAGTCCTCGTCGAACGGCGGGGTGCCGTGACCGCCCAGGACCGGGTCCCCGCCCTCGAGGAACGGCTGGGGCGAAGCCGGTCCGAAGGCCGTCGCGTCCCGCGTGCCACTCCAGCCCGGGTGCGGGCGCGCGGCACGCCAGCGCAGGTCTCCCACCGGCGGTTCCGCGTAGGGCACCCCCTTGAACACCCAGATCCCGCCCTCGTCGCTCCCGCGCAGCCGTCCGGCCGGCAGTTGTACGACGGGTGGGGCCTGACCCGGTACGTCCGTCATGTGCGTCCTCCTCGGTGGGGTGTGCCGGGTGTCGGCGCCCCGCACGGGACGTTTAGGGTATGTAGGAAATTCTACGATCGTCAATCATTCGATACATGCACCGCCGCGGCCTCGCAGTCCTCGACATGGTGGACCGCGGGGACGTTGAGGCCGCATACCCCCGAGGACACGAGTAACCCGGATGGCCAGGATGGCGAGGGCTCGGCAGGACCATGGGCACGACTACGCCCAAGGGGCCGCCCAGGACGTCCGGGGCGCGGGTGGACCCGCTCACCACTTCCTGCGGTGAAGCGTGTATCAGGCGCTCATGCAGTGGTCGCCGAGCCCCTGGAAGGCCGGTCTCCTCGGCGCGGGTGGCGAACCCGGCAGGCAGGGCGGCCGCCACGACGGCGACGCCGGCTGCGGCAGCCGGGAGCGGGTGGCGTCGTGGGTGTACACGGGGGGACGGGGGCACGGCTGACCTCCGGGAAGGGAGCTGGGAAGCGGACACGGGGGCGGCCTGGGCGGCGGCCGCCCGGCCCGCCGGGCGTTGCGCATGGCGGCTGCGGCGCGGCTATTTCCGGCCACCCTGGACCGTCGGAGTGGCGGATGCAAGTGCGACCCGCGAGTAGGTACACGTGTAACGAGATGGGCCACATTCCGTCGGTCACGGTCGTCATTCTAATGGTTACTGGGCCTATCCAACAGCCTGCCACGGCTGCTACACAATGCAGCAAGCCAGTGATAACACGTGTAACTCAATGGCGTTCCGTAGGCCTGGTATGCCGCTTTTCGGCCTGCGGCCGCCGTAGCGCGAACACGTCCGTCGTCCCGGCGCTCCCCCCAGTCCCCCGCCGTGCGCTCCACGCGCCCCTCTCCCCCGGTGGTCACCGTGACAGCTGATGAACTGATGCAGCCGGAGGCGCCCCCGGCGGCTCCGGAGAGCCGCGGGCGCGGCCTCCTGCTGCTGCTCCTGCTCGCGAACTCCTCCATGTTCGCCCTGTACATGGGCGTCGGCTCCGTGCTGCTCCCCACGCAGATCGCGGACATCGACCCGGCGCACAAGGTCGCCATCCTCGGGGCGGTGGCGGTGCGAGCGCGGTTTTCGGCACCGTGTTCAACCCCATCGCCGGCGCGCTGTCCGACCGGACCGGCCGCCGGAACCCCTGGATCCTCGGTGGCGCGCTGGCCTCGCTCGCCGGCATGGCGTTCCTCGGCGGTGCGCGGACCGCGCTGTGGGTGGGCATCGGGTGGTGCCTGGTGCAGGCGACGATGAACGTCTACCAGGCCGCCGTCACCGCGATCGTGCCCGACCGCGTCCCCGTTTCCCGCCGCGGTACCGCGTCTGCCGTGGTGGGACTGGCGCTGCCCGTCGGCGGGACCGTCGGGGTGATGATCGCCTCGCAGACCGCGGGCCGGCTGACGGCCGGCTACCTGGTCCTCGGCGGGGTCGCAGCCGGCGCGGCGCTGCTGCTGACGGCGCTGTGCCGGGACGTGCCGGCGCGGCGCGAGCCCGCGCCCTCGGTCTCGCGCCGCGAGAAGATCGCCGTCTTCCTGTCCGCCCTCGCCGATCACGACTTCCGGTGGGCGTTCATCGGACGGGCGCTGATGGTGCTCGGCTATTTCTCCGTCATCGGCTACCAGCTGTACATCCTCGACGACCACATCGCCCTGCCCGACGGGCTGGAGCCCGCCGAGGCGATCGCGGTGCTGACGCCGCTGTCGATGGGGGCGATGGCGCTGTCGACGGTGCTCGGCGGGGTGCTGTCCGACCGGTGGAACCGGCGGAAGGTCTTCGTCGGCGTGTCCGCGGCCCTCGCCGGGGCCGTGATGGTGATCCCCGTGATCAGTCCGACCTGGACCGGGATGCTGGTGTTCAGTGCCCTCAACGGGCTCGCCTTCGGCTGCTTCATGGCGGTGGACACCGCGGTGGTCACGCTGGTCCTGCCGCGGGCGGAGGACGCCGCCCGCGACATGGGTGTGCTGAACATCGCCAACGCCGGGCCGCAGATCATCGCCCCGTTCGTCGCCTCCGCCATCGTCACCGCGCTCGGCGGCTACGGCCCGCTGTTCCTCATCGGCGGCGCCCTGTCCCTGCTGGGTGCGCTGGCCATCGTCCCGATCCGCAAGGTGCGCTGACGGGCCCGTCCGTCCAGCGCCGTCCCGTCCCACGACGCCGGTCCCGCTCCTGTCCTCCCTTTCCCTCACCGTCCCCTCCCTCATCGAAGGATCATCCGTGAGCCGTAAGCGAGTTCTGCCCCTGGCCGCCCTGCTCCTGTGCGTTCCGGCCCTGACCGGCACGGTGCCGGCGAGTGCCGCTGCGCTGCCCGGGCCCGTCGGCCGGTCCGGCCCGCTGCGCATCCTGCTGACCAATGACGACGGCTATGACGCGCCCGGCATCCGGATGCTGTTCGACCGGCTGACGGCCGCGGGGCACGAGGTGACGATCGTCGCCCCACTCACCAACCAGAGCGGCGCGGGGACGAAGCTGATGAGTGGCCCGGCCGTCCGGGTGGAGCACCCCGAGCCGAGGGTGTGGGCCGTGGACGGCACCCCCGGCGACGCGGTGTCCTTCGGCCTGGCCGCCGTGTTCCGTGACCGTGCGCGCGACCTGGTGGTGTCCGGCACCAACTTCGGTCCCAACGTGGCCGCTCTGGCGACCCATTCGGGCACGGTCGGCGGTGCCGTCGCCGCCCTGGAACGGGGGGTGCCCGCCCTCGCGGTGAGTACGGGCGAGCTGGCCGTCCCCGTCCCGCAGCAGATCCTGAACGCCATGCGGCCCCCCGGGGACTTCGCGGTCAAGCTCATCGACCGGCTCCGGGACCGGGCGCGGGGCGGCCGCCTGCTGCCCGAGCACGTCGGCCTGAACGTCAACCACCCGGTGGTCGGCGCGGACGGTACCGGTACGGCGCGCGGGGTGTCGGTCACGACTCAGGATCCGCAGCTGGGTCTCGGGGCGCGCTACACCGACTCCGGTGACGGGACCTGGAAGGTGGACGTGGCGCTGGTGCCGGCACCGGCCGGCAGGGGCGGCGATGTGGAGGCGGTCGGCGCCGACCGGGTGTCCGTCACTCCCATCACCCCCGACTGGAACGGCGGGACGGCGGACAGCGCCGCGGCCGCGGCGCTGCTGAAAGGTCTGCGCCCATGACGCCCATGACGCCCAGGTCGTTCATGCCGTTCACGCCGTTCATGAAGCCGCTGTCGAAGGTTCTGGCCCTTCTCCTCGTCCTGTCGGCGGTCTCGGC
Organism: Streptomyces katrae; assembly: GCF_002028425.1. Classification (GTDB taxonomy): domain Bacteria; phylum Actinomycetota; class Actinomycetes; order Streptomycetales; family Streptomycetaceae; genus Streptomyces; species Streptomyces katrae_A. Next base: position 376,866 of record NZ_CP020042.1, read on the forward strand.
CCTGTCCGCACCGCCGGCGGCCGGGGCCGTCGCCCCGGCGCCGCCGTTCGTCGCCATCGGCGAGGGCCGGCTCGCCGGGCGGGTCGAAGGGCCGGCGGAGGAGTTCCTGGGCGTCCCGTACGCCGCGCCGCCGGTGGACGCACGAGAACATCGCCGCGTTCGGCGGCGACCCCGCGAACGTCACCGTGTGGGGGCAGTCCGCCGGCAGTGGGTCCGTCTGTGCGATGCTCGCCTCCGCGCACACGGCGGGGCTGTTCTCGCGCGCCATCCTCCAGAGCGGGCCCTGCTCGCTGCTCGGCGCCCCCCGGTTCCGGTCAGGCGGCCGACGCGGCGGTGGGGTTCGCGGCCGCGGCCGGCTGTCCTGACGCGGCCACCCGCGCCGGGTGCCTGCGTGCGGCTCCGGTCGCGGCCCTGGTCTCGGCAGCCCGCGCCCGTCCGGTGCCCGGGCCCGCCTTCGGGGACGGCCTGCTCCCGGCGCAGCCGTCCGAGGCGATCGCGGCCGGCCGGTGGCACAAGGTGCCGGTGCTGATCGGCAGTACCCGGGCCGAGGCACGGTTCTTCGTCGCGGGCACCCAGCCGTACCTGACGGAACGGGAGTACACCGGCCGGATCGCCGCCCTGTTCGGGCCGGCGGCGCCGCAGGTGCCGGCCCGCTGTCCGGTGACGGGACGGTCCACGCCGTTCGAGGTGCTGTCGGCGGTGCTCACCGACTCCGGGTTCGCCTGCCGCACCCTCGAACGAAACGGCGAGCGTCTTCGCCGCGCAGGTGCCCACGTACGCGTACGAGTTCGACGACCCGGACTCCCCCACCCTCGCCGGGGCGCAGCCGCCGGGCCTGGACATGGCCAACGCGCACAGCGCCGAGCTGGCGTACCTGCACGACTTCACCATGGCCGGGCGTCCTCTCACCGCCGCCCAGAGCGCTTTCGCGGACGGTCTGAAACGGCGCTGGGGGGCGTTCGCCCGCACTGGCAGCCCGTTCCTTCCCGGTGAGGTTGCGTGGCCGGTGGTCCGTCCCGGCCGGTACACGGTCCTGACCCTCGGGCCGGGCCGCACGGGGCCTTCGGCCTCTTTCGCCGCCGACCACCTGTGTGCTTTCTGGGCTGCCCTGCCCTCCCCGGCCGCCGTGCGGGAGGCTCCGTGAACCGCCCGTCTCACTGCGCGGCCGGTTTGCGGGGCGGGCCGGCGGGGTCCGGTGGCCGGGCCTCGGGGTCGCGCTCGCGAGGGTGTCAGGCGCAGGTGTCCGTGTAGCCTCCGGCGTCGGGGGCGGGGCCGAGGTCGGCCCGGATGCGGACGAGTACCTCGTTCCCGGCGCGCAGGGGGCTCGGCGGGGCGGGGACGGTGGTGGGGAACAGGGCGGAGATCTGTTCGGCCGCTTTGACGGCCGCGGATTCCAGGCCCCGGATCTCGATGGTGATCTCATTCGCGTTCATGTCTCAGGGGAGCGGTCGGACGCCGTGGTGGTTCCGTCCGTGGCCGCCGGTCACCCGAAGGGACGCGCCGTCGGGTGTGTTCACCCGGTCGGATCCGGGCGCGGCGGCCCGGTCCCGCGAATGGCGCAGGATCGGGGCCTCGGGCGGGCCGGGGTGCGTGGGGGTGTCTAGCGTCGTTGTCACGTACATCGGTTCCCGAGGCTTGTGGAGACGACATGTCCCGTAGAGGGCGGTGGATGGCCGGCGCCTGCGCGGGCGTGGCCGTTGTGGGGCTGCTCGCCGGCGGCGGTGGAGGGGGTGGCGCTCCGGCGCCGCGGGGGGCGTCCGGCAGCAGTGGGCCGGGGGTCGCGGTGGGCGCCTACCTCCACTACGGCACGCCGGGGGTGGACCGGATGCAGGGGCTTTCCCGGTGGCTCGGGGGGACGGAGGTGCGGGCGGGGCACACGTATCTGCCCGGTGACACCTGGGAGAACATCGAGGGCGCGCCGGAGTCCCTGCGCAGCTGGGCGCGGTGGCGGGGTGAGCGGCACGATCGGCTGTTCGTGCTGAACGTGCCGATGTTCGAGGGCAACGAGGCGGACGTGCCGGACGAGCGGGTGGCCGAGTTGATCCGTTCCGGGGCGGAGGGCGAGTTCGACCAGCATTTCCGGCGGCTGGGCAAGCGTCTGGTCGGGCTGGGGGTGCCGGACACCGTGATCGTGCTGGGGTGGGAGATGAACGGTTTCAACTACACCCACCGGTGCCGGCCCGACCCCGGGAACTGGAAGCGGTACTGGCGGCGCATCGTGGCCGCCATGCGCTCCGCTGAGGGGCAGCGGTTCCGCTTCGACTTCGCTCCCAACCGGGGCAGGGACGCGATCGAGTGGACCAAGTGCTATCCGGGGGACGACGTGGTGGACATCGTCGGCATGGACTCCTACGACCAGCCTCCGGGGGATTCGTTCGACGAGATGGTGGAGCAGCCGTACGGGCTGCGGCAGCAGGTCGAGTTCGCGAAGGCGCACCACAAGCGGATCTCGTACCCGGAGTGGGGGCTGTTCCGCAACGGTGACAACCCGGAGTACATGCGGCGGATGCTGGCGTGGATCGCCGATCACCGGCCGGTGTACCACAGCATCACGGACTACTGCCCGCACGGTGTGTGGCAGTGCGGTGAGAACCCGCGCTCGGCGCGGGTGTTCCGGGAGTTCCTGTCGCCCCACCGCAAGGGGCGTCCGGCTCCGCCGTTCGCGCCGTGAGGACGGGCGGGCGGGGGGCGTAGGGGGCGCGGCGGCGGGGGGGCGCGGGGGTGCTCTGGCGTTGGGGCGGTGAGGGGGCGGCGGGGGCGGGGCGGCTGTTTCTCTCTTCCCGGCCGGTTGGTCCGGCTGGTGGCCGGGGGTTTCGCGTCGCTGACGCGCGCTTCGGTGCGTCTGCGCGGCCGCGCCGGCCGGGGCAATGGTCGGACAAAGTGAAGGAATATCATCTCGGATTGCTTTGCCCAACCGAGATATTTCCTGCCGTGTCCGACACCTCACACATGAACATTTCGTGCAAAATGGGCCGTCGTCGGGAGCCGTAACGCAGTCACCGAGAACAGTCACCATCATGGTTTGTTCCTGTATCTGAATGCGGAGGTATCACGATTGCCCAAGACAACAAAACACAGGGAGAGTCATCGCTCTCGGGCCCTCTTCCTCGCAGTGTCCGTAACCGCCGCCCTGTTCACCCCGGCCACCCCCGCACAGGCCGCCTCCCTCTACGGCATAAAGGCCGTCTCCGTCGCCGCGTCCAAGAAGGGCGCACCCTACGTCTACGGCGCCACCGGGCCCGCCGAATTCGACTGTTCGGGCCTCACTCTCTACGCCTTCCGCGTGGCCGGCCGGGTACTCCCCCGCACCGCGGAGGCCCAGTACGAGAGCACCGACCACATCTCGCGCACCCAGCGCGCACCAGGAGATCTGGTCTTCTTCCCCACCGGGGGAACCATGAGCCACGTCGGCATCTATGCGGGCCACGACAAGATCTGGCACGCTCCCCGACCCGGCACCCGCGTCCGGCTGGAACGCATCTGGACGGGCACCGCCCGCTATAGCCGGGCCAATTAACGCCACCCGATAGAGGCTCCCGGAAATCCCGAGCTCTATGGGCGTGCTGTAAAAGAGTATCGGTGCTGCGGAGCTCCCGCCACCCCCCGCACACCCTCCCGGCCCGGCCGTCAATTCCGCCTGCCAAGGTGAATGAACGAGCGGGAGAACGGATGATTGCCACCCGAATGCAATTGCCGCGGGCATCGCCGGAAATCGCCCGCTGCGGCCGGCCCGCCCTGTCGAACGGTCGTTCCGCGCAGAAGTGTGCGGATCGGCGGCGGCGTGTCGCGGATTCACCGTGACACGCCGTTGGTCAGGTGAATGCCGGGCGAAAGGGCCGCGTAGGCGGTGTGATCCTGGTTCGACGTCCGTCATCGACTTTGGAGTGACATGCGTATTCGCACTGCGTTCGCCGCCACCGTGCTGGCTGCTGTCGGCATCCTCGGCGCCACCGGTTCCGCCGTTGCCGACGCCAACGCCAACGGTGCCGCCATCGGCTCCCCGGGCGTGCTGTCCGGGAACGTCGTCCAGGTTCCGATCCACATCCCGATCAACGTGTGCGGCAACACGATCAACGTGATCGGCCTGCTCAACCCGGCGGCGGGCAACACCTGCGTCAACGCCTGATCCACGCGGCCCCCGGCCGTTCAGACGGTCCCGTCCGGCGAGCACCACGTCCGGGCGGGGCCGTCGTCCACGTCCGCCGGCCCCGGGGGCTCTGTCGGTGCCGCTGGCTAGGCTGGACGGATGACCGAGATGGAGATCGTCGCCGAACAGGGCGAGTGGCGGGGCGGGTTCGAGGAGCGGCTGCTGGCCGCCTACCGGGACGCGGGGTGCTCGCAGCCCCTGGCCCAGGCCCTGCTGGAACGGGCCGTGAGGGGCGTCGAGGACTGGACGCTGGCCACGGACGGCACGGGGTGGGTGGCCGTCGGGGTGACCGACGAGGACGGGGCCAGAGTGGGGCGGATACACGACCTGACGGCGGCGCAGGGCCGGGCGTGGGCCGAGCGGTGGTGTGCGGAGCAGGGGGCCGAGCGGGTGGTCGTCCGGCTCACGGGTGGGCCGGGAGCCTTCGCCGACTACCCCGTACGGGGGCAGAACCGGATCCGCGCGGTGGCCGAACGGCCCGTACTGCCGCCTGGTCTGACGGTCCGGCGGCTGCGCGAGGAGGAGTATCCCCACTGGTACGCGCGCGAGGCGGCCTCGTACGTGGCCGACATCGTCCGGGCCGGGGCGCTGACGCCGCAGCAGGCCCAGGAGAAGTCCGACCGGGACTTCGCCGAACAGCTGCCGCAGGGCTACCTGACGCCGGGGCACGCGTTCTACGTGCTGGAGGCCGGCGGTGAGGCGGTCGGCAGCGGCTGGGTCAACCACGGCTACCTGCCGGGCGTCACCTTCGGTTTCTCCCTGGAGGTGTACGAGGAGCACCGTGGCAGGGGCTACGGCCGGGCCGCGATGGCCGTGGGCGAGTGGGCCGCCCGGCAGGGCGGTGACGAGGCGCTGATGTTCAACGTCTTCGGTGGCAACGAGGTCGCGATGGGCCTGTACGACAGCACCGGGTTCACCGTGCTGGAGGAGTTCCGCTCCATCAGCCTCTGAGGGGTGGGGCGGCCGGGGGCGCGTGTCCTATTCGGGCAGGCCCCCGCTGCCGGGCGTGCCCGTGGGCCGGGCCAGGCGCGAGTTGCGGTAGGAGTAGCCGAAGTAGATGACGAGACCGACGAGGAACCAGACCACGAAGCGGATCCAGGTCTCCACGCGCAGGTAGGTGATGAGCCAGATCGAGGCGATGACGCCGACGGCGGGCAGGACGGGCATCAGCGGGGTGCGGAAGGAGCGGGGCAGATCGGGGCGCCGGTAGCGCAGGACGATGACCGAGGTGCACACGACGGCGAAGGCGAGCAGGATGCCGATGTTGGTGAGTTCGGCGGCTTCGCCGATCGGGACGAAGCCCGCGATGACGGCGGAGGCCACGCCGACGATCCAGGTGACGCGGGTGGGGACGTGGCGGGTCGGGTGGGTCTTGGCGAACCAGCGCGGCAGCAGTCCGTCACGGCTCATCGAGAACCACACGCGGGTCACGCCGAGCATGAAGGTGAACATCACGGTGAGGATGCCGATGATGGCGCCGACGGCGATGATGTCGGCGACGACGGGCAGTCCGGCCGCTTTGAAGGCGCTGGAGAAGCCGCTCTCCGGGTCGATGTCGGTGTACTTCTGCATGCCCGTCAGGACCAGGCAGGCGAGGACGTACAGCACCATGGCGATGGCGAGGGAGTAGATGATCGCCCGGGGCATGTGCCGTTGCGCGTCCTTGGACTCCTCGGCGGCCGTGCTCATCGCGTCGTAGCCGAAGACGGCGAAGAAGACGGTGGCGGCTCCGGTGAAGGCGCCGCCCACGCCGAAGGGGAAGAAGGGGGTGTAGTTGCCGGCCTTGATGTGGAAGAAGCCGACGATGATGACGAGGAGCACCACCAGCACCTTGAGGCCGACCACGACCGTCTCGAAGCGGGCCGCGTTCTTGATGCCCAGGGTGAGCAGGTAGGCCGTGAACAGGCACAGGACGGCCGCGATGAGGTCGAAGCGGTGTCCTTCGCCGGTGCCCGGGGCTCCGAGCATCCAGGTGGGCAGGGAGGCGCCGGTCTCCTCCAGGAGGAAGTTGAAGTAGCCGGAGATGCCGATGGCGACCACGGCGACGATGGCCGTGTACTCCAGGAGCAGGTCCCAGCCGATGAACCAGCCGGCCAGTTCGCCGAGGACGGCGTATCCGTAGGTGTAGGCGGAGCCGGCCTTGGGGATCAGGCCGGCGAACTCCGCGTAGGAGAACGCGGCGGCGGCACTGGCGATGCCGGCAATGAGGAAGGAGACGAGCACGGCCGGTCCGGCGACGCCGTTGGCGACCGTTCCGGCGAGGGTGAAGATGCCGGCGCCGATGATGCCGCCGACGCCGATGGCCGTGAGCTGCCACAGGCCGAGGGTGCGGGTGAGGCGCTCGCTGGGTGCGCCTTCGGGCTCTTCGATGTGCTCGATCGGCTTGCGACGGAATGCGCCCTGCCCTGACCACACGGTGGCCATGTGCCTTCCTTTCCGCCGGGGATGACGAGCGCACATCATCTCGGAAGCGGCGTACTTGCGGAACTAGGCGCTCCGACGGGCACCTGTGGGTGCCGGGCTCCCGGTCGCGCCCATGGGCCGGATGGCGGCGGTCCGCCGCGCCGTGGCCTCCCCGCCCGGGACGTCCGCCGCCCCCGGTCGCGCGGGCGGCCGGGGGCGGTGGGGCGGGCGACGGGGGCGGGGTTCAGGCGGTCAGGACTCCTGTGCCCAGGAGGCCGAAGAGGAGCAGGCCGATGACGATCCGGTAGGCGACGAAGGCGTTGAAGGAGTGCTTGGCGACGAACTTCAGCAGCCAGGCGATCGAGGCGTAGGCGACGACGAAGGACACGACGGTGCCGACGACCAGCGGGAGGGTGTCCACGCCGGCGCCGAGGGCGTCCTTGAGTTCGTACAGGCCCGCCCCGGTGAGGGCCGGGATGCCCAGGAAGAAGGACAGGCGGGTGGCCGCGACGCGTTCCAGGTCCAGGATCAGGCCGGTGGACATGGTGGCGCCGGAGCGGGAGAAGCCGGGGAAGAGGAGGGCGAGGATCTGTGAGGAGCCGACGAGCATGGCGTCCTTGAGGGAGGTGTCGTCCTCGCCGCGCTTGTGGCGGCCCATCTGGTCGGCCGCCCACATCAGGCCGCTGCCGGCGATGAGCGAGCCGGCGACCACCCACAGGGAGGCCAGCGGCCCCTCGATGAGGGGTTTGGCGGCGAGGCCGACGACGACGATCGGGATGGTGGCGTAGATGACCCACCAGGCGAACTTGTAGTCGTGGTGGTAGCGCTCCTCGCGGTTGACGAGCCCGCGCCCCCAGGCGGTGACGATCCGCGCGATGTCCTTGGAGAAGTAGGTCAGGACGGCCGCGATGGCGCCGACCTGGATCACGGCGGTGAAGGCGACGACGGACTTGTCGTCGACGGGGATGTCCATCAGCCCTTCGGTGATCTTGAGGTGGCCGGTGGAGGAGACCGGCAGGAACTCCGTCACCCCCTCCACGACGCCCAGGACTACGGCCTGGCCCACACTGATCGCGCTCACGTGCCTTCACCTTCGGTTGGGTTCAACGGGGCATCGGGCATCCTGTCCGGACGCACGCGACGGACAGAGTAACTTCTATTCGCGAATAGAAGTTACTCTGGATCCCGGACGCCGGACGACCGACGACGGACGACGGACGACAGGCGGACGGACGACAGGCGGACGGAAGGAAGCGACGGTGGGCACGCGCGAGGAGCCCGCGGGCCGGGGCGGCGGCGCACGGCGGGCGAACGGGGCCCTGGAGAGCGAGGTCATCGCCGTCCTGCACGGCGCGGGCCGGGCCCTCACCCCCGGCGAGGTGGCCGGACGGCTCACGGCCGCCCCCGCCCACACCACGGTGGCCACCACCCTGGCGCGGCTGCACGCGCGCGGTGTCCTGGAGCGCACCCCGCGGGGGCGCAGCTACGCCTACGCGCCGGTCACGGACGAGCCCGGGCTGACCGCCCGGCAGATGCACCGGGTCATGGAGGGCGGCAGCGACCGCGCCTCGGTGCTGACCCGTTTCGTCGACGAGCTGTCGGACGACGACGAGGAACTGCTGCGCCGCCTGCTGGGCCCCGAGGGATAGGAGCGGTCCCCAGCGATGCACCTGGCCGTCTACCTCCCCCTGCTCTTCCCCGCCCTGGCGGGACTGAGCGCTCAGCCGCTGGCCCGCCGCCTGGAGCCCCGGCTGGCGACCTGGCTGCTGACCGCGGCCGGTCTGGTGCTGGCCGCCTCCAGCACGCTGGTCCTGGGTCTGCTGGCACTGGCCGGGCTGGTGCGCATCCCGCTGGTCGACGCCCTGAAGGGCTACTCGCCGCAGGTGATCGCCCGGCAGGATCCCGCCGGGTGGCCCGCAGCGCTCGCGGGCGCCGTCCTGCTGGCCCTCGCCGTCCTGGCCGCCGTCCGGCTGGCCGCGCGGCGGGCGGGCGCGCTGTGGGCCGCGGCGCTCGAAGCGGCCTGCATGCCGGGCCCGGGGCCGGTCGTCGTCACGGACGACCCGGGGGCAGACGCGTATGCCGTGCCGGGGCTGCCGGGGCGGATCGTCATCTCCCACGGGATGCTCGACGCCCTCGACCCGGCCGGGCGCGAGATCCTCCTCAGCCACGAGCAGGCCCATCTGCGCCACCACCACTACGCGTTCGTCTCCCTCACGCAGCTGGCCGCGGCCGCCAACCCGCTGCTGCGCCCCCTGGCGGGCGCCGTCGCCTACACCGTCGAGCGGTGGGCCGACGAGCACGCCGCGCAGCGGTGCGGCAGCCGCCGCGCGGTCGCCGAGACGGTCGCCCGCGCGGCCGTCGCCGCCAAGCGCGGCCGCGCCGCGCGCCGGATCCCCTCCGCGGCCCTGGGGATCCTGGGGCGCCGGCCGGGGCCCGGCATGGTGCCGCGGCGTGTGGCCGCCCTCCTCGCCCCCGCGCCCCGGAGCCGGCCCCTGCTGCTGGCCTCGGCGGCGGTCCTGCTGGCGGCGACCAGCGTGTGTGCGCTGGAGGCGGCGTACGACCTCCACCGCTTCCTGGAACTCGCGCACGTCCACCGGTACCACCGGGCGTGACGGGTGGCGGCCGTCGCCGTGCCCGGCCGTCGCGCGGGGCACGGCGACGGCCGGACGGGTTCTGCGGCGCGGGTCAGAACGCGAAGACGGCGTTGCCGTTGAGGGTCGCGGACATGGCGCAGGTGTTGGAGAAGGTGTGCTTCCAGGAGACGCGGCTGCCCTGCCAGACGCCGTCGGCGGTGACGGTCACCGGGGCGTAGTGCATCGGGCAGGCGCGGCCGGTGTCCGGGGCGGCGAGGAGGCGGTCGAAGGAGCCGCCGGTGGAGTTCAGGGCGGTACAGGCGGCCTTGGGGTCGGGGTGCGTGCCCTGCGCCGACGGCATGCAGCTGAGGGTGGCGGCGCGCAGGACCGTGGCGCCGGCGGCGTCGTCGCCCTGGGTGATGGAGAAGACCATGGCGGAGGGGGCGTACAGGCTGGTCGGCTTTGCCTCCGCCATGCCGGTGGCGCCGGCCAGGCACAGGAGGGCGGCGGCGGGGACAGCAGCGAAGCGGTAGCGCACGACAAGACTCGCTTTCGATACGAAGGTTTTGCGCGGCATTTGGTTGCGTTGCCGCGCCTCGATGGGGCCGAGTCTGTCGGATGCGAAGGTAGGGCGCATGTCCATGACCTATTTACGGACAGCCTGTTCGAATATCGGATAGCGCGGGGGTGTTCGGGCAGCTCAGCCGGGGTGCGCTCGCTCCGTGTCCGGTCGGGAACGGGGTGTGATCACCGCTTCGGCCGCGCGGGCGGGGCCGCTGACCTGGGGGTGCGCACCGCGCGTACACCTGGAGGCCATTCAGCTTGTCCGGATCGGCGCGGTTGCGGCTCCCCGTACGGCTGCTGCGGCCGCGGCCGCGGCTCCGGAGTCCCAGCGCTCCTGGCGGAGCTGGACCGTCTGGGAGACGCCCGTCCCGAGGAGGCCGAGGACCAGCATGAGGACGACCAGCACCTTGGCCGGTGTGCCGAGGAGCAGGGGCCGGGTGGCCGAGGGCGCGGCCGGGGCCGAGGGCGCGACCGGGGCCTGGGCCGGGCCCGGGGTGAGGGGCTGTCCCGCGGGCGGACCGTCGCCGAAGAGGCGCTTGGGGTAGGCGGAGGTCAGCATCATCACGTACGCCTGGTAGCGCATGCGGAAGCGCACCACCGCGGCGACGGCACCGAAGACGGGTACGGGCATGCGCCCCAGCACCAGTGTGATCAGCCAGAACACCCAGGAGACGGCGGCCAGGCCGTACTGCAGGAGGCTGGTCACGATCGCCGCCGGAATCATCAGGACGATCCGGAACAGCACGGCCAGCCGGTTGAGCTCACCGGGGCGCAGTTCGATCCGGGCGGGGTGGCCCTGCCCGTCGAAGGAGAAGGGCGGGTAGTGGTCGACCAGCAGCATCGCACTCGCGGTCACCCGGGTCTCGTACGCCAGGTAGCCGCCGAGGAAGTCCGCGATGCCGGCCGGGAGGCGGCCCGTGAACAGGGCGGCGAACCAGCCGACGACCGTCACGAAGAAGGCGGCGATGCCGAGGAGGGCCGTGACGATGAACTGGGGCAGGAGCAGGAGGAAGCGCAGCAGGACCGTCCAGCGCCGCTGGCGGCCGGGCGGCGGGACGTCGAGCTCCGGCAGGTGTTCGGCCGGCGGCAGGCCGGGCTGCGGCGGGTGGGGGTTCCAGCCTGTGGTCATGGGGCGCTCCTGCCGTGGGTGGGGCGCGCGGGCCCCGCTGACGGTCCGGCCGGGCCGGGGGCCTGGGGGTGCGCGCGTACGCCCTGCCAGGGGTACCGTGCGGAACCGTTCATTCCAAGGATCCGGGCGGTGCGGGACGGCCCGTTGCCCTGAAGGGCCCCTTCCCCGGGTACGCCGGAGCGCCGGCCCCCGTCTCTTCGACGGCGGGCCGGCGCTCCGGAACGTGTGGCGCGGCGGGCGGCTCAGGCCGTGGCGGGCTCCGCCGTGGCGGGAGCGGCCGGGGTGTCGTTCTCCCCTTCGGGCCGCGGGATGCGGTGCAGGCCCCGGCGGTCGTAGAAGGCGGTGACGGCGAAGCCGAAGGCCAGTGCGGCGACGAGGGCGATGCCCAGGGAGGTCCAGGCCCGGGTCAGGCCCGCGTCGGCCTGGGCGCCGTAGTAGAGCAGGGAGCGCATGCCCTCGGTGATCTGGCGCAGCGGCTCGAACTCGGAGAGCCCGCGGAAGAAGCCGGGGAGTGCCTGGAGGGGGACGGTGGCGCCGGAGGAGGGGACGGCCATGGCGACGAAGACGATGGTGGCCAGCAGCATGCCGGGGGTGCCGAAGGCGGCGAAGAGGGCGAGGCTGCCGATGCCGACGACGGCGATGGTGCAGACCGAGTAGAGCCACAGGTGGCCCAGGTGGGAGGCGTCCATGTCGAGGATCCCGACGGTGGCGGCCTCGACGAGGGAGCCCATCACGAGGGACAGGCCGAGCATCAGCGCGATGCCGATGGCCAGGGTGCGCACGCGGCTGGTGTGCTGGACGGGCTCGCGCTTGCGGAAGGGGCCGAAGTCGGTGTGCAGGTAGCCGAGCGCGGTGTCGACCTGGGAGTTGACCAGGTTGGCGCCGAGCATGCCGCAGACGACCAGGACCAGGGCGTAGTAGAACGCGCTCAGGCCCATGGCGCTGCGGGCGCCGAGCGGGTGGCCGTCGGTGACGGTCACGGTGACCGGGTCGGCGAGCTGGAGCTGGGCGGCCGTCGGCAGCTGGGCCTTCTGGGCGGCGGCCTGCTTGAGGAGTTCCTGGCCGATCTGGGCGGAGGCGGCGTGGGCGGCCTTCTGGGCGGCCTGGGAGGACATCGAGGAGCCGATGCTGCCGGCGGACTGGTTGGTCAGCACGCTCAGCGTCGGCGGGACGGGCTGCTTGCCCTGGGGCGCGGGCTGCGGGGCGCCGAGGGCGGTGACCGTCGCGCTGAAGTCCTGCGGGATGACCAGGGCGCCGAAGACCTTGCCGCTGCCCAGGCGCTTGTCGGCCTCCTCGCGGCTGACCAGCTGCCAGTCGATGCTCTTGTCGTTCTCGGCGGCCTTGCGTATGCCGGCGACGACCTGTTCGCCCAGCTTGACGTGGCGGCCGCCCGCGTCGGCGCCGGCGTCGGCGTTGACCAGGGCCACGGGCAGGTCACGCAGGTTGCCTCTGGGGTTGACGTTGCCGCCCACGTAGAGCAGGGCGAACAGCATCGAGACCACTGCGGCGATGAGCCCCGTTCCGATCCACAGCTGGGGTCGGCGGAGCACGGAACGGGACGGGGGGTGGGGCATCGACTCTCCGGGATCTTCCGGTGCGGCTGCGGCGGGCTGCTGCTTCGGCCGCGTTCCTCAACTGGATACTTCTGGTATCCAGCTACTGGATACTGGCAGTATCTTGTTGTGGTGTCCAATCGCCGCGATCGCCGGTGAGGCAAACCGGACCGGATGACCGGCAGGGAGGCCGTATGAAGATCTCGGAGCTCAGCCGGCGGACCGGCGTGCCGGTCGCCAGCATCAAGTACTTCCGGCGCCAGGGCCTGCTGCCCGCGGGCCGGGCGACCGCCGCGACCCTCGCCGAGTACGGGGAGGAGCACGCGGAACGGCTGCGGCTGATCAAGGCGCTGACCACGCTCGGCGGACTGTCCATCGCCGCCACCCGCGAGGTGCTCGGCGCGGTCGACCAGGCCCACACCACGGAGGGCGCGCTCGGGGCGATCAGCTACGCCCTCCCGGTGCCGGTGGCCTCCTCCTCCCCGGGCGGAACGGACGAGGACGGGGACGGGGATGCGGCGGCGAAGGAGGCCGAGGAGGCCGCCGGGGCCGAGGTGGCGGAGCTGCTGGCGGCCCTCGACTGGCGGGCGCCCGCCACCTCGCCGCACGTCCAGGGGCTGACGACGGCCCTGGGCGAGCTGCACCGGCTGGACGCCCGGTACGCGCCGGGCGAGCTGGCCGCGTACGCGCGGCTGGCCGAGTCGGTGGCCCGGCTGGACCTGGAACGGGCGGAGTGCCTGGACGACCCGGTGGCGCTGGCGGAGCGGGCGGTCATCGTCTTCGCGATCTGCGCCCCGGTGTTCGAGCTGCTGCGGCGCCTGGCCCAGGAGGACCAGGTGCGGCGGCGGGTGGCGGACGAGGAGCCCGCCGAGCCGTCGGGGTGCGGACCGCACTGAGGCGGGCCCGCCACCCGTTCGCCGGGAGCGGGACGACGCGGATCCCGCGGGAGAGCGGCGGGCGGCCGTCGGCGCTGCGGAACCGGCCCCGCCCGCACGGGCCGTGCGGGGCTCCTGTACTGCTGGAGGCCGTGCCCGGCGTCCGGCCGGGCGGTACGGCACGGGGGTTCGGGGATGGCCGAGTGGGTGGAGAGGGTCGACGAGCACGACCGGGTGCTGGGCGTGGTGGAACGCGGTGAGGCCATCGAGCGGCGATGGCTGCACCGGGTGGCGACGGTGGTGTGCCGTGACGCCGGGGGCCGGGTGCTCGTACACCGCAGGCCCGAGGACAGCTCGCGGTTCCCGGGCGCCTACAACTGGCTGCTCGGCGGGGGTGTGGAGGCCGGTGAGGGGTACGTCGCCGCCGCCGGGCGCGAGCTGGCGGAGGAGCTCGGGACGGCCGCGCCGGTGCGCTTCAGGTTCAAGTTCCTGTGCGAGGGCGCCATCTCGCCGTACTGGCTGGGGGTGCACGAGGCGCTGATCACGGGGACGCCGTCGCCGGACCGCAGGGAGATCGCCTGGTGGGGGTGGGTGGAGGAGAAGTCCTTGCCCGGGCTGATGGCGCGGTGGCCGTTCGTCCCGGACTCGGTGGAGGCGTTCGCCCGGTACCGGGCGCTGACCGGCTGAGCGCCGGCTACCGCGACGGTGCGGGTGCGGGGGCGGGAGGAAGGGGTCCGCGGTGCGGCGGGGGCCTTCGTCAGGGTGGCCGGTATCGCGGGGGCCTCAGGACTCCGCCCCGCTGTGCGCCTCGTCGGCGGCGGGTGGGGCCGGGGTGGGGGTGAGCGTGGTCCAGGGGTGGAGTTTCTCCGGGTTGCGGACCGCCCAGATGTGGGTGATGCGGCCTTCCGTGAGGTGGAAGGCCGCCACCGTGACCGTGACGCCGCCGCGTTGGGCCACCAGGCCGGGACGGCCGTTGACCGTGCGCTGGAGGAGGGTGAGGCCGGGGGACAGGGCTGCGATGTGCATCAGGTAGGCGGCGATGTCCCGGCTGCCCTCGATGGTGCGCCGGACCGTGCTGACCAGTCCGCCGCCGTCGGCGGCCATCGTGGCGTCCGGGTCCAGGAGGGTGACCAGGGCCCGGATGTCGGACGACTGCCAGGCCTCCTTGAAGTCGCGCAGGAGGGCGGCCTGTTGGCGGCTGGGGGTGGCCGGGGCGGCGGCCTTGGTGACGCGGCGGCGGGCCGATGCGGCGAGCTGGCGGCAGGCCGCCGGGGTGCGGTCGACGATCCGTGCTATCTCGGGGAAGGGGTAGCGGAAGACGTCGTGCAGGACGAACGCCACGCGCTCGGCCGGGGTCATCGACTCGAGGACGACGAGGAAGGCCATGTGCACGGAATCGTCGAGGGTGACCCGGTCCGCCGGGTCGGTCGCCGACTGCGGCCTTCCCGGCCATTCGGTGCGGTCGGGCAGGGGTTCGGGGATCCATTCGCCCACGTACCGTTCGCGGCGGACGCGCGCCGAGCCGAGCACGTCCAGGCAGATGCGGCTGACGACGGTCGTCAGCCAGGCGCCCGGGGACCCGATGGCCGCCCGCTGCGGCCGGGGCATCGCGTACCAGCGGGCGTAGCCCTCCTGGACCGCGTCCTCGGCCTCGGTGAGTGAACCGAGCAGCCGGTAGGCGAGGTTGGTCAGGTGGCGCCGCTCGCCGGCGATGACGCTCGGCTCCGGCTCGGGCGGGTTGCTCATGGCCGCGTCGGCTCCTCGGGGCTGGTCGTTTCGTTCCACCGGCGTTCGCGCCTCACATTTCGCGGTGCCGCGTCGTCGGATCAGCGAGACAGTACCGACCAGCGCCGCGAGGCGGACAAGGGGCCCTTCCATGACGACGATCGAGACGGCGGCCGACCGGCGGGGAGCCGCGTTCGTGCGGGCGGCGACAGCCGTGCAGACCCTGGCCATCTTCTTCCAGGCCGTCACCGCCGGGCTGTTGCTGTCCACCTCCTACGGGGAGCTGCTGCACGGCGTCGGCGCGCGGGTGATGTACGGCGCGTCGATGCTGTACGTGCTGGCGGCGGTCCTGGCCTGGCGGCCGGGGGGCGGATCGCCCCGGCCCGTCCTGTACGCCTCCGGGTTCCTCGTGCTCGCCTCCGTGCAGGTGGTGCTGGGCATCGCGCACGTCCCAGCCGTCCACGTGCCGCTGGGGGTCCTGATGTTCGGGCTGAGCCTGCTGGACCTGGGGCGGCGCGGGTCGCCCGGCGCCGGGGGACGGCCGGCGGCGCGGGCGGCCGCGCGGTCACCGCGGGAGGCGGAAGCCGTTGAAGAGGTCGTCCAGGCCCCGTAGGGCCAGACGGGCGGGGGTCGCGCGCACGGCGAGGTCGCGGGCGGCCGTCGCGACGGGGCTGCGGAGGGCGCCGCGGGCCGGGCGCCCCGGTGCGGCGCGGTGTCGCCCTGTTCGGAGCCCCCGGCAGCAGGCGCGAAAAAGGTCGGGGGCCGGCGCATATCCGGGGTCCGGGCGGGCAGGCGGCGAGAGAGAAAGCTTCGTCCAGGAGGTGAGCACGTATGGCAGCGGGCAAGAAGGCCAAGAACATCGGCAAGGACGCCAAGGGCAAGGTCAAGGAGACCACCGGCAAGGCCCTCGGCAACGAGAGCCTCGAAGCGAAGGGGCGGGCCGAGCAGGCGACGGCCGACGCGAAGCAGGCCGGTCAGAAGGCCAAGGACGCCCTGAAGCACTAGCCGGCACCCACTACCCGGCTCGTGGTGAGGCCGCCATCCTCGGGGATGGCGGCCTCACCACGAGCCGGGGGCGTGGTCAGCGACGGCGCGCCCGGCGCGGGCGCCGCTCTTCCTCCTCTTCCTCTTCTTCCTCTTCGTATTCCGGTTCTTCGTCCTCCTCGCCTTCCTCCTCGTCCTCGTCCGCTTCGCCCTCCTCGTCCTCTTCCGTGTCGCCGTCCTCCTCGGCGTCGGGCTCCTCTTCCTCCTCCGCGTATTCGTCGTCGTACTCCTCGTCCTCGCCCTCGTCGGCGCCCTCCCGCTCGAGGGCCTCCTCGTGCGTGGTCACGACCTCGCCGTCGCGGATCTCGCCGCGCCATCCTTCGGGCTCCTCGTCGCCGGAGAGGGTGACGTGGCGCAGGAAGTTCTTCAGGTCCAGGCGCATACGGCGGCCCTGGGCCCGCCAGAGGTTGCCGGTCCGCTCGAACAGGCCGGAGGGGTAGTACTCGACCACCAGCAGCACGCGGGTGAGGGAGGGGGCCAGTTCGTGGAAGCTGACGCAGCCGCGCGTGGTCCCCTTGGGTCCGTCCGAGGTCCACACGATCCGGTCGTCGGGGATCTGTTCCTGGACCGTGGCCTTCCAGCTGCGGGTGGAGGGGCCCACCTTGACCTTCCACGCGGACGTGGTGTCGTCGTCCTGGGAGACGCTGCGCACGCCCTTGGCGAAGCTGCTGAAGTCCTCGAACTGGGTCCAGTGGTCGTAGGCGGTGCGCAACGGCACTCCGATGTCGACGGACTCGGCGATGTGGGTGGGTTTGGAGCCGCCCTTGCGGCTCTTGCCCTTGCCGCCGCCCAGCAGTCCGCTGCCCGTCTCCTTGACCTTGTCGACGAGGTTGCCGATCGTGCCGCCCGCGGCGGCTTTGAGGGGCGAGTCGCCCTGGAGCAGCCGGCCGCCGATGCCGGCGAGGGACCCTCCGTTGTCCGCCACGTCGTAGAGCTGGTCGGTGAGGTCGTCGATCTTGTCGGCGGCCTTGTCGGCCAGGTTCTCGGCCTGCGCGGTGAGGTAGTCGCCGAGTTCTCCGAGCAGTTGGTCCAGGGGGGACGCCTTGTTCCCGGAGCGGGAGCGTTCGGTGGTGGCCATGGCGCTACCTCCGGGTCGACGGCTTGCGGGCGGACGTCTTCTTCGCCGGTGCGGCGGTCTTCCTGGCCGTACCGCTCCGGGTCGTACGGCCGGAAGCGGTCTTCTTCGCAGGAGCCCGCTTGGCCGCCGTCTTCTTCGCGGGCGGTTTGGCGGACGGCCTGCCCGACGCGGCCTTCTTCGTCGGGGCGCGCCTCGGGGAAGGGGCCTTCTTCGCGGGTGCGGCCGTCTTCTTGACGGGCTTGGCGGCCGTCTTCTTGGCCGGCTTGGCGCGCGAGGCGGTCTTCTTCGCCGGTTCGGCCTTCTTGCGGGCCGGGGAGGGGCGCGAGGGCGCCCGGGCCGACGTGGAGGAACGCGAGGTACCCGAGGAACGCGCGGTACCCGAAGAACGTGTGGAGGCCGAGGAACGTGCGGAGGCCGAGGGACGCGCGGAGCCCGACGAGGCGCGGCGCGGGCGCGGTGCCGCCCGTGCGCGGCGCGGCTTCTCCTCCTCCTCTTCCTCTTCCTCCTCGCCCTCGTCCCGCTCTTCTCCTTCGTCTTCCTCGTCTTCCTCGTCTTCCTCCGGTTCGTCGCTCTGATCCGGCTCGGCCCGTTCTTCGTCCTCCTCCTCGTATTCCTCCTCGTAGGGCTCCTCGTCCTCGTAGTCCCGGTCCTCGTCCTCGTCCTTCTGCTTGTCCCCGGGGCCCCGGGTGAGCTCGAGGGTGCGCTCGTGCAGTGTGTCGGCCAGGCCGGAGAGCTGGCGGTTGGCGGCCGCCGCGAGGGCCTTGCGGCCCGCCGCGAACGCTTCGCCGCGCAGCTGGTCACCGATTTCTGCGACCTGGGGCATCTCTCCGAGCTTCTTCAGGCCCTGGGTCATGAGCTGGCCCGGCTCGAGGCCGAATCTGCGGCCCGCGAGGTAGGTGGCCAGGGACAGGGCCATGCGGCCCTTCTTCGCCCGGCCCAGTACGTAGCCCCCCGCGATGGCGGCAGCCAGGGCGATCTTGCTCGCGTCGTCCATCAGCCTGGTCCCTTCGGAAGTGAATGGTCGGCGCGCCGTGCCGACGGTCTTCCGGCGCCGCGCGATACCTACAGGCCCCTGCTCGCACTGGCCGGGAATATGCGGCATATGCCAAAAAACTTCCCCATATGAGGTGTGGCGGGCACGCTCTGGGGGAGGGGCGCTAGTCCATGGAGATTTCGTTCACGAGGGGAGCACATGGCCACGCGACGACCTGCCCACAGGCGCGGTGCGCCCGGTGCGGCCGCGGTGATCCGGGCCGCCGCCGAGCAGCTGGCCGAGCTCCTGGGACGCCCGCCCGATTCGGTGTCCTCCGTGAAACCCACGGAGGACGGCTGGGAGGCGGTCGTGGAGGTGGTCGAGCTGGAGCGCATCCCCGACACCACCAGCGTGATGGGCAGTTACACCGTCGCCCTGGACGAGGAAGGCGAACTGATCTCCTACGAGAGGACCCGGAGGTACAGCCGGGGCACGGTCGACCGGCCGGGCCGCTGAGGCGGGCCGGCGGGGAAGGGAAGCGACGCCATGACCATGATGCCGCAGGGAGCGGGCACGACCGTCAGGGGTGACGGCGCAGGCGGCGCCACCAGCAGCCTCTACGACGTCCTGGAACTCATCCTCGACCGCGGCTTGGTGATCGACGTCTTCGTACGCGTCTCGCTGGTCGGAATCGAGCTGGTGAAGATAGACGCGCGCATCGTGGTCGCCAGCGTGGACACCTATCTGCGCTTCGCCGAGGCGTGCAACCGCCTCGATCTGGAAGCCGGCCGCAAGGCCCCAGCGCAGCTGCCGGAGGTCGTCGGCGACATGCTCGAGGGCGGCAGCCGGGGCAAGACCAAGGGCGCTCTCGGGGGCGCCGTCGAGGCCGTGAAGCAGTCCCTCACCGGCGGGGACGACGAGACCGAGGACGCGCAGGAGTGGGAGGAGCCGGAGGACGAGGAGCGCGAGGAGCCGGAAGAGCGCGAGGAGCCGGAAGAGGAAGAGCAGCCCGTCCGGCGCCGCAGGACCGCACGCCGCCCGGCACGCCGTGAGAGGGAGTGACCCATGGCCGTCTACGTGTACGCCGTGACCGGGCACGATCACCCCTGTCACCTCGACGGGCTCACCGGCGTCGGCTCGGACGCGCCCGCCGTGCGCACGCTGGAGAGCGGGAAGCTGCGGGCCGTGGTCAGCGACGTGGCCGGTGAGATCCGGCCCAAACGGCGGGACGTCATCGCCCATCAGGCGGTCCTGGACCGGCTGATGGCCGACGGGACCCCGCTGCCGCTGCAGTTCGGTTACATCGCGCCCGACGACGAGACCGTACGACGGGCCCTCGACGAACGCGCGGAAGGCTACCTCGACGCCCTGGCCGCTGTGCGGGGGTGCGCCGAGTACAACGTCAAGGCCGGCCAGGAGGAGGACGTGCTGCTGCGCAGCATCCTGGACGGCTCACCGCGCGCGAGCAGCCTCAACGAGGAGATCCTCGCCGGGGACACGGATCCCCGGCTGCCGCTGGAGCTGGGACAGCTGGTCTCCGCCGAGGTGGACCTGCGGCGCTCGGACGCGTCCGCGGCGCTCATCCGGGCCCTGGCCCCGCTGGCCCGCGCGTACGTCGTGCACCCACCGACCGGTGAGGACTTCCTCAACCTCTCCCTGCTGGTCCCCCGGGACGGCGAACGCCCCTTCCTCGACGCGCACGCCGGACTCAGCCGGGACGCCGGCCCCGGGGTCCGGACCCGGCTGGCCGGGCCGCTCCCCCCGTACAGCTTCGTGCCGTGAGGAGCGTCGTCCATGGGACTGCTCACTTCGCTGATCACCGCGCCCCTCCTCCCGGTGCGCGCCGCGCTGTGGGTGGCGGAGCGGGTGGCCGAGGAGGCGGAGGCCCTGTACTACGACCCCGCCCCCGTCTGGGCCGAACTCGCCGCACTCGAACGCCGGCTGGTCGAGGGGGAGATCGACGAGGAGACGTTCGACCGCGAGGAGGACGCGCTGCTCGACCGCCTGAGGGAGATCGAGGAGTTCCGCGGCCCCGGCCGGTGACCGGAGCCGACCCGACCCGGTGGAGGTGAGCACGGTGACGGAGCCGATGGCCCGCAGGTTCGGTCCGGGTCCCGCCATGAGCGGATACCCGCCCGCGTCCTCCTCGGCCAGCCTGGCCGACATCCTGGAGCGGGTGCTCGACAAGGGCATCGTGATCGCGGGCGACATCCGCATCAACCTCCTCGACATCGAGCTGCTGACCATCAAACTGCGCATCCTGATCGCCTCCGTCGACAAGGCGAAGGAGATGGGCATCGACTGGTGGGAGCACGACGCCTCGCTCTCCTCCCGCCAGGAGGACCGGTCGCTGGCCGCCGAGAACGAACGGCTGCGGGCCGAGCTGGCCGAACTGCGCCGCGCCTCCCTGCCCGGGGCGCAGGCCTCCCTGCCCGGGGCGCAGGAAAGGGCGCAGGAAGGGCCCGGCCGGGCCGTGCGCCGCGAGGAGGCGGCCCCCGCCCGTGACACCGCGAAGCGCAGGCCGCCGTCATGAGCGCCCCGCGCGAGGCCCTGCTCACGTACGTCTACGCCGTCACGCCCCCGGCGCCGGCGGTGCGGCTGCTGCTGCCCTCGCTCACCGGTGTAGGGTGCCGTCCCGTCGGGCTGCTGCACGCTCCCGGTGACGATCCGGGACCCGTCGCGTTCGTGATCAGCGACGTCCCGCGACCCGAATGGGACGAGGACGCCCTCAAGGCCCGCTTCGAGGACCTGCGGTGGCTGGAGGACGCCGCGCGCTCCCACCACCGCGTGATCGAGGCCCTCGCCGCGCACACCACCGTCCTGCCCCTGCGCCTGGCCACCCTCTACGAGGACCACGCCGGCGCGCTGGAGGCCCTGCGCGCGCAGGGGCAGGCCTTCGCCACGCGGCTGGCCCGCCTCAGCGGGCACACCGAGTACGGCGTCAAGGTCTACGTCCGGCCCGCCCCTCCCCCGGAGGCCGGCGCGCCGGCCGCCGCGGCGAGCCCCGGCCGGGCCTACCTCCAGGCCCGGCGGGCCCAGCGGCACGCCCACGAGGACCACTACCGGCAGGCCGGACTGGCCACCGAACGCGTCGCCGCCGTCGCCCGGCGCTTCGCCGCGGACCGGGTCGGCCACCCCGTGCAGAGCGGGCCGCTGGCCGCCGCGTCGCCGGAGGAGAACGTCCTCAACGACGCCTACCTGGTGCCCGACGCCCAGGCGGAAGCCTTCCTGTCGGCCGTGGCCGGTGCGGCCCAGGACCTTGCGGGGGTCCGCGTGGAGGTCACCGGCCCGTGGGCGCCCTACTCCTTCGCCGCCCCTCCGCCCGCGCCCGCAGCGCCGTGAACGCCATGAACGCCATGGATGCCGTGAACGCCGTGAATGGCGCCGATGCCGCCGACACCGTGAGCGGCGCGGAGGCCGGGCCCCCCGCCGACCGCCGCGGGGCCGTCCTGCCCGGACGGCAGGTGGCCCTCGTCGACCTGCTCGACCGGCTCCTGGCGGGCGGGGTCGTCATCGCCGGGGACCTCGTGCTGTCGATCGCCGACATCGACCTCGTACGGATCTCCCTGCGGGCCCTCGTCTGCTCCGTCGCCACCGCCGACTCCCCCGGCCCCCCGGGCGGTGAGCACGATGGCCGCTGACGACCCCTGCGCCCCCCGCCCCGCCCCGCCCGGCCTGGGCGGCGTCGGTGACGCGATGGCCGAGGCCCTGCGCCTGCTGCCCGCCACCCCCGCCGAGACGGCCGGCCGCGGCACCCCCGCCAGACGGTTGCGTACCGGCCCCGACAGCGCGGCCGAGGACCTGGTCAAGCTCGTCCTGACCCTGGTGGAACTGCTGCGCCAGCTCATCGAGCGCCAGGCGCTGCGGCGCGTCGAGGCCGGCGGTCTCAGCGAGGCGCAGGAGGAGGAACTCGGGGCCACGCTGCTCGCCCTCCACGACCGGATGGACGAACTGTGCGACCGGCACGGCTACCGCCTCGCCGACCTCAACCTGGACCTGGGCCCCCTCGGGCCACTGCTGCCGCCGGACTGACGGGCGGAGCCTGGGTCCGGCCCCGCGTTTCCCGCAGCGCTCCCCGCGCCGCGGGGCTACGCTCCGCAGAATGGAACGCGCAGAGATACTCAAGCGGGTGATCGGGATCCTCACCGAGGCCCAGGACATCCGCCGGGCCGTGGAGAACGGCCGGGACGACGACGATGACGCGGGTCCGCAGGAAGCCCCCGGCGTGGCCACGCTGCTGCTGAACGAGATGCTGCCCTCGATCCGGGTCCCCGCCGACGCCACACCCCAGCAGGTCGCGGCCCTGGTCGCCGAGGCCCTGGGCCCGGCGCTGCACACGATGGTGTCCGGGTTCAGCCTGGCGTTCACCAGCCTCGCAATCGCGCACGACAGCGGGCGTACGGACGTGTCCTCCATCGAGGTGCTGCAGGAACTCGCCCTGGAGGTCGAGGCGGGCACCTACGACGAGGGCGCGTAGGGCCGCGTAGGACGCGGTCTCAGGGCAGGCCCAGCCGCAGCGCCGGGAAGGCGGGACCGTCGCGCTCGGACGCCGGCCCGTCGGGCATGGCGAACACGTGGACGGTGACGGTCGGCCCGGCTTCGCGTACGGCGTGCAGCCGGTGGTAGAAGGTCTCGTCGAAGCAGAACGCGTTGCCCGCGCCGATGTCCGTGGTGTGCGGGGCGCTGCCCAGCCGGGGCCGTCCGGGTGCCACCGCCTCACACACCGCGGCCCGCGGTCCGCGGGCCGGGTGCACCGGTGCGGCGCACGGGGCGGCGGCCGTGCCGGGCCCGGCGCCGTTCGTTCGCCGGACCGCCTGCCCGGCCGCGAGCGGATCATGCCTCGGCGGCGGGCCTCACGGGGGCGGCTCCCGCGCGGGATCCGCCGCCGAACGGCCGGGTTTGCCGCCGTGGTCCCGGGTGAAGACGCGGGGTGGGTCCCGGGCCGTACGTCCCGGGGAACGTGTGGGAGGTGAGCGGTGTGGCACAGCGCACGCGGGAGCGGGCCGGCAGCGGCGCACGGTACGACGCCGGACCCTATGTCCCGGACACCGGCGACCTCGCCGAGCTGGGCCGGGCGGCTGCCTCCTGCCGCGGCTGCCCGCTGCACGCGGCCGCGACGCAGACCGTGTTCGGTTCGGGGCCGGCCCGGGCGCCGCTGGTCCTGGTGGGCGAGCAGCCCGGGGACCGCGAGGACCGGGAGGGGGAGCCGTTCGTCGGTCCCGCCGGTACGCTGCTGCGCCGGGCGCTGGCCGAGGCCGGCCTCGACGCGTCTTCGGCGTACTTCACCAATGCGGTGAAGCACTTCAAGTTCACGGTGCCCGAGACGGGCAAGCGGCGGATCCACAAGGCTCCTGACCTGCGCGAGATGGCGGCCTGCCGGCCGTGGCTGGTGGCGGAGCTGGCGGCGGTCCGGCCCCGGCTGGTCGTGGCCCTGGGGGCGACGGCCGGGCGGGTGCTGCTGGGCGGCCCTTTCCGGGTCGGTGACCACCGCGGTCTGCTGGAGCCGCTGCCCGCGGAGGAGGCCTCGGCGGGCGGGCCGGCCCTGCCGGAGGCCCGGGTGCTGGTGACGGTGCACCCTTCGGCGGTGCTGCGCGCCCGGGACCGGGACGCGGCGTACCGGGGGCTGGTGGCCGACCTGGAGGTGGCGGCCCGCGCCCTCGCGCAATGAGGCCCCCCGCCCGCCGGCTCCCTACGGCCGGGGCAGGGCGGTGCCCCCATGGGCCGGGGACCGCTTGCGGTCCGTACGGGCCCCAGGGCTGCCGCGTGCCGGGACACCCTGGCCCCGGGGGGCGGGGTTTCGCCGAGCGGCTGTACGGCGGTGCGCGGCCCGGTCGTGGGGGGCACGTCCGCGTGTCCGCGGAGCGGAGTCCGTCCCCTGCTCACCCGTACGGGGGGCGGCCGGGGCCGGGCTCAGGGGCGTGTGGTGGTGGCCTCGGTGACGGTGAAGGGGGTTCCGGCCCAGTCGTTCAGGGTCACCCGGCGCTCCGTGGGCGAGGTGCTGACGGGGCCGGCGATCGCGCCGCCGCCCCGGACGGCCCGGTCCGCGGCCTCGTCCAGGTCGGGGACGGCGAAGTGGACCTCCCAGCGCGGCCGGGTCCGGGGGTCGGGGGCCGCCTCCACGGCCCCGGCGTCGATCCTGGCGACGGTGCGGTTGTGGTGGCGGACCACCACGTGGTCCTGCTCGTAGGCGACGTCGAGGGACCCGGGCCGCTCGGCGGCCCAGTCGAGTACCTCGCCGTAGAAGACGGCGGCGGCGAACGCGTCGCGCGCCTTCAGCTCGACCCCTACGGGGCCGTCGCGGTCCGGCCACCGCTCGGGCCCGATCTCGCCCTCCCAGAACCCGAAGACCGCGCCGTCCCGGTCGGCCGCGAGCGCGGCCCGTCCGGTGGCGAAGGCCAGGGGGCCGACGGCCGTGGTGGCGCCGCGCTCGCGGATCCGGGACGCCGTCTCGTCCGCGTCCGCGACGGCGAAGTACGGGGTCCAGGCCATGGGCACGCCCAGCCGTGGCACGACGGCGGCGATCCCGGCCACCGGGATGTCGTCGGCGCACGCCACCCGGAACTCCTCCCCGAGCCGGCTGCGGCGGAACCGCCAGCCCAGGACGTCCCCGTAGAACCCCTCGGCCGCGTCGAGGTCATGGGTGGCCAGGCTCACGCAGACCGGCGCCCCGAACACCTCGGCACTTGACCTGGACATCGCACCGCCTCCCTTCCTCCCGGTCGTCGTCTACCCCGCACCTCCACCGTCCACCGTCGGCGGGGAAACGGCTCGTTTGCGCCGGACGGATCCGGGCAGCCGCCCCGGGGAACGTGCCCGGCCCCGGAAGGAGGCCCCCGATGACACGGACGAGCGCGGCAGGCGGGGCGGACGGTCCGCAGGACCGGCCGGCTCGCGGAGCGAAGACCCCGGACCTCCCGGCGCGGGGCCCCGGGGAGGCGGGTGAGCGCGAGGAAGCGGACCGGGCCGGGCGTGAGCGGGCCGAGGAGGCCGAGCGGGCCGAGCGGGCCGCGGCCGGGGAGGAAGCGCCAGGCGACGCCGGCGGCGCCGTCCCGGCCACTCCCCCGCCGGCCGAGCCCCCGGACTGAAGCCCGTCGGACACCGGCCGCCCCGCCCGCGGGGGGCCAGGCATGGACGGGCCGGCGAGGGGCAGGCGCGCAGGGACCCGAACGGGAGACGACCGACGAACGGAAGGATGCCGGGCCATGGGACACGGCGGCGATGTGGTGGCGGAACTGACGACGGACCACGACGAGGTCAAGGAGTACTTCCAGCGGCTGGGCCGGACCGCCTCGGCGGAGGAGCGGCGCAACCTCGCCGATCTCCTCACGATCGAACTGGTACGCCACTCGGTCGCCGAGGAGCAGTACCTGTATCCGGCGGTGCGCGAACACCTCCAGGACGGCGACCTGATCGCCGACAAGGAGATCGCCGACCACGGGCGGGCGGAGCGGCTGATGAAGCAGCTCCAGGAGGAGGACGCGGCCGGGACCCGGTTCACCTCCGTGCTGCGCGAGCTGGAGGCGGACGTCCTGGCCCACATCCACGACGAGGAGGAGAACCTCTTCCCGGCGCTGCGGCACGCCTGCGGCCAGGAGGTCCTGGACGGCCTGGGCGACAAGGTCCGCCGGGCCAAGAAGACGGCTCCGACCCGTCCGCACCCGGGCTCGCCGTCCACGCCGCCGGCGAACAAGCTGCTGGGGCCGGGGCTGGGGCTGGTCGACCGGGCTCGTGACCTGCTCACGGGGCGCGGCAAGGACGACAGGGTGGCCTGAGCCATGAAGGTCGTCGTCACCGGGGCCACCGGCAACGCCGGCACCAGTGTGGTGTGCCGCCTGGCCGCCGATCCGCACGTGACGGAGGTCCTGGGGCTGGCCCGGCGGGTGCCCCGGTGGCGGCAGCCGGGCGTCCGGTGGGCCGCGGCCGACGTCGACCCGGGCGGCACGCCCCTGGGCCCGCTCTTCGCGGGTGCGGGGGCGGTGGTCCACCTGGCGTGGAAGTTCCAGCCGACGCACGATCCGGTGGAGACCTGGCGGACGAACGTGCTCGGTTCGCTGCGGGTCTTCGAGGAGGCCGCGGCGGCGGGGGTGCCGGCCCTGGTGTACGCCTCGTCGGTGGGTGCGTACGCGCCGGGGCCGCCGTACGACCGTCCGGTGGACGAGTCCTGGCCGACCCACGGCTGGCCGGCGGCCGCCTACACCCGGGAGAAGGCCTATCTGGAGCGGTGTCTGGACGGGTTCGAGGCCGGGCATCCGGACATGCGGGTGGTGCGGATGCGTCCCGCGTTCCTCTTCAAGGAGGTGGCGGCGTCCGAGCAGAGGCGGATCTTCGCCGGTCCGCTGCTGCCGGGGCGGCTGGTGCGGCCCGGTCTGCTGCCGGTGCTGCCCGACCTGCCGGGGCTGCGGTTCCAGGCGCTGCACACCGATGACGCGGCGCAGGCGTACGCCGCCGCCGTACGGCTGCCGGTGCGCGGGGCGTTCAACCTGGCGGCGGAGCCCGTGCTGGACGTGGCCGCGCTGGCCCGGCTGCTGGAGGCCCGGGTGGTGCGGCTGCCGCTGGGGCCGGCGCGGGCGGCGCTGTCGGCGGCCTGGCGGCTGCACCTGGTGCCGGCCCCGCCCGGGCTGCTGGACGCCCTGCTGCGGCTGCCCCTGCTGAGCTCGGCGCGGGCGCGCCGGGACCTGGGGTGGGAGCCGCGGTACTCGTCGGCGGAGGCCATGACGGCCTTCCTGCGGGGGCTGCGCGAGGGCGCCGGGCTGCCCACCCCGCCGCTGGCCGGGGACCGTGCCCCGCACGCGGCGGACGTGGCGGACGCGGCCGATGCGGAGGCGGAGGCGGAACGGGCGTCGGGGGCGGGGCGCCGGGCCTGATCCGGGCCGCCGGGCCTGCGGGGCCCGGCGGAACGGGGCGTGTTCGCCTCATCCCCCGGTCCGCGGGGCCTTCCTGGCCAGGGGGCTGGAGTCGAGGGAGCGCAGCAGGTCCGGCGGGCCGCCGTAGACGGTGACCGGGCCCGCGGCGGTGAGTTCGGCCTCGGAGATGCCGCCGGTGAGGAGGCCGATGCAGGGGACGCCGGCGCGGGCGGCGGCCTGGACGTCCCAGACGGTGTCGCCGACGAAGACGGCGTCCTCGGGTGCGGAGTCGCTGAGGGCGAGGGCCTGGTGGACCAGGTCGGGGGCGGGTTTGGACCGGTCGACGTCGTCGGCGGAGGTGGCTCCGGAG
Source organism: Streptomyces katrae (assembly GCF_002028425.1). GTDB lineage: Bacteria > Actinomycetota > Actinomycetes > Streptomycetales > Streptomycetaceae > Streptomyces > Streptomyces katrae_A. The sequence goes on from NZ_CP020042.1 coordinate 404,143, forward strand.
ATCACCTCGTCGACGTCGAGGGCGGCGCGGATGGCGTCGACCTCGTCGGCGGAGGCGGAGCTCGCCAGGACGATGCGCAGCCCGCGTGCGGCGATGGCGCGCAGCAGGTCGGCGGCCCGGTCCAGGACGGGGAGGGAGTCGAACCAGGCGGCGTAGAGGGCGTGGTGGGCGTCCCGGAGGCGCTGGTCCTGGCGGTGGTCGTGTGCGCTGCCGAGGAGGTGTTCCAGGATCCGGTCGCCGCCCATGCCGATGGCCCGGTGGATGCGGGCCATGGGGACGTCGTGGCCGTTCTGGTGCAGGGCCTGCCACCAGGTCAGCGCGTGCAGGTAGTTGGTGTCGACGAGGGTGCCGTCGAGGTCGAAGAGGGCCGCTCGCGGCCGGTGGTCGGTGCTGGTGGTCATGGTGGGCCCGGTCCTTTGCGCTCGTGCGCGCGCGGCCGTGCCGCCGCGGGGGTGGGCGGCCGCCGGCGCGCGAACGTCGTCTGCGCGCCTTCCCCGGGCCCCGCCGGCCAAACGGTGCGGCGGGGCGGCGCGGACGGCGGCGTTTCGGGTGTGCGGGCCCGGGCAGGCGCAGCCAGAGGCCGGCCGGCCCGGCGGGGGTGCGGCCGGGCGGCACGGCGGCGGTGTCCGGGGCCGGTCCCGTGGGGCTGGTGGCCGCGCACGGTGCGGTGCCGCGCGGGGCGGTGCCGCGCGGGGCGGCCCGGGGGTTCGGGGCGGACCAGGAGCCCGACCGGCCGGACCGGGCCGGGGAACCCGGTGTGAGTGCCGTCGGCTTCGGGCCCGGAGAGCGGCAACAAGCAGCGAGCAGGAGGGAACAGGACGATGAAGGTAGCCGACTACGTGTTGCAGCGCCTGCGGGAGTGGGACGTCGAGCACGTCTTCGCCTATCCCGGCGACGGGATCAACGGGCTGCTCGCCGCCTGGGGGCGGGCGAAGGAAGCGCCCCGGTTCATCCAGGCCCGGCACGAGGAGATGGCCGCCTTCGAGGCCGTCGGCTACGCGAAGTTCTCCGGCCGGACCGGGGTCTGCGCGGCGACGTCCGGGCCCGGGGCGATCCACCTGCTCAACGGTCTGTACGACGCGAAGCTCGACCACGTCCCGGTGGTGGCGGTCGTCGGTCAGACGGACCGCAGCGCCATGGGCGGCTCGTACCAGCAGGAGGTGGACCTGCTGTCCCTCTACAAGGACGTGGCGAGCGAGTACTGCCAGATGGTCACGGTGCCCGAGCAGCTGCCGAACGTCCTGGACCGGGCCCTGCGCATCGCCGCGACCCGCCGCACCGTGACGGCCGTGATCATCCCCGCCGACGTGCAGGAGCTCGGCTACGAGCCGCCGGCCCACGCGTTCAAGCAGGTCCCCTCCAGTCTGGGCGTGTCCCGGTACGCCCCCGTTCCCGCCGAGGAGGAGCTGCAGCGTGCCGCGCGGATCCTCAACGCCGGTGAAAGGCCCGCCATCCTGGTCGGGCAGGGTGCCCGGCACGCCCGCGCGGAGGTGGAGCAGGTCGCCGAAGTCCTGGGCGCCGGGGTCGCCAAGGCCCTGCTGGGCAAGGACGTGCTGCCCGACACGCTGCCGTACGTCACCGGGTCGATCGGTCTGCTGGGGACGCGGCCCTCGTACGAGATGATGCGGGACTGCGACACCCTGCTCGTGGTGGGGTCCAGCTTCCCCTACACCCAGTTCCTGCCGGAGTTCGGGCAGGCCCGCGCGGTGCAGATCGACATCGAGCCGACGATGGTCGGGCTGCGCTACCCGTTCGAGCTCAACGTCGTGGGCGACGCCGCCGAGACGCTGCGCCGGCTGCTGCCGCTGCTGGACCCGCACCGGGACGGGGCCTGGCGCGACGGCATCGAGGCGGGGACCGAGCGCTGGTGGGAGGTGATGGAGCGGCGGGCCGCAGTGCCCGCGCACCCCGTCAACCCCGAGTACGTGGTCCACGAGCTGGACGGGCTGCTGCCGCAGGACGCGATCATCACCGCGGACTCCGGTTCGGCGGCCAACTGGTATGCCCGGCACCTGCGGATGCGCGACGGCATGCGCGGTTCGCTCTCCGGCACCCTGGCGACGATGGGGCCCGGGGTGCCGTACCTGATCGGCGCGAAGTTCGCGCACCCCGACCGGCCCGGTATCGCGATCGTCGGTGACGGCGCCATGCAGATGAACGGGATGGCGGAGCTGATCACGGCCGCGAAGTACTATCCGCAGTGGTCGGATCCGCGGCTGGTGGTGGCCGTGCTGAACAACCAGGACCTCAACCAGGTCACCTGGGAGATGCGCGCCATGCAGGGCGCCCCGCAGTTCGAGGACTCGCAGTCCATCCCCGACGTCCGCTACGCCGACGTGGCCGCCCTGTTCGGTCTCGGCGGGGTGCGGGTGGAGCGGCCCGAGGACGTGGGGCCGGCCTGGCGTCAGGCCCTGGAGGCGGACCGGCCGTTCGTCATCGACTTCCGGACAGACCCGGCGGTGCCGCCGATCCCGCCGCACGCCACGTGGGAGCAGATCAAGGCCTCCGCCTCGGCGGTGCTGCACGGGGACAGCGACCGCGGCAACGTGGTGCGCCAGGGGCTGAAGGCGAAGGCGCAGGACTTCCTGCCCGGCGGGGCGGGCTGATGGCGGCCGGCCCCGCCCCGGTGGATGTGGCCGGGCTGGAACGCGCGCTGCGGGCCGAGGTGGACGGGGAGGTCCGTTTCGACGCGGGCAGCCGGGGCGCGTACTCCACCGACGGCTCCAACTACCGGCAGGTCCCCCTCGGCGTGGTCGTCCCCCGGACGGTGGAGGCGGGTGCGCGGGCGGTCTCCGTCTGCGCGCGCCTGCACGCGCCCGTCCTGTCGCGGGGCGGCGGGACGAGCCTGGGCGGCCAGTGCACGAACACGGCCGTCGTGATCGACTGGACCAAGTACTGCAACCGCCTGGTCTCGGTGGATCCGGCGGCGCGCGGCTGCGTGGTCGAACCGGGCATCGCCCTGGACGAGCTCAACCGGCAACTGGAGCCGTACGGCCTGAAGTTCGGTCCGAAGCCGGCCACGCACAGCCACTGCACGCTGGGCGGGATGATCGGCAACAACAGCTGCGGGGCCTCTGCCCAGGCGTACGGCAAGACCGTCGACAACGTCCGGCGGCTGGAGGTCCTCACCTACGGCGGCGACCGGTTCTGGGCCGGTCCCACGGGCCCGGAGGAGTACGAGCGGATCGTCGCCGCGGGCGGCGGGCGCGCCCGGATCCACCGGGGGCTGAAGGACATCGCCGACCGGCACCTCGCCGAGATCCGCCGCGGCTACCCGAAGATCCCCCGGCGGGTGTCGGGCTACAACCTGGACTCCCTGCTCCCGGAGAACGGCTTCGACGTGGCCCGGGCCCTGGTGGGCAGCGAGGGCACGCTGGTGACCGTGCTGCGGGCGGAGCTCGCCCTGGTCGAGGTCCCGGCGGCGGAGGCCCTGCTGGTCCTGGGCTACGAGGACGTGTACGCGGCGGCGGACGCCGTTCCCGCCCTGCTGGAGCACAGCCGGCCGGCCCAGCTCGAAGCCGTCGACGGGCGGATGGCGCAGCTGATGCGGGAGGAGCGGGTCCACCTGCACTCCCTGGAGCTGCTGCCGGAGGGCGACGCCTGGCTCCTCGTCCAGTTCACCGGTGAGAGCAAGGAGGAGGCGGACCGGCAGGCGTACGAGCTGCTGCGGGCCGTCGGACGCGGCGAGGACGACGCCTCGGTGGCGTTCTCCGACGACCCGCCGCGGGAGCAGGAGTTCCTCAAGGCCCGCGAGGCGGGGCTCGGGGTGACCGCCCGGCCGCCGGACGGCTCGGAGACCTGGGAGGGCTGGGAGGACTCGGCCGTGGCCCCGGAGCGGCTGGGCGGCTACCTGCGCGACCTGGAGCGGCTGTACGAACGGTACGGCTACCAGCAGGCCTCCCTGTACGGGCACTTCGGCCAGGGCTGCGTGCACACGCGGATCCCGTTCGGGCTGCGCGACGCCAAGGGCGTGGAGGCGTTCCGGGCGTTCCTGGAGGAGGCGGCGGACCTGGTGTCCTCCTACGGCGGGTCGCTGTCGGGCGAGCACGGCGACGGGCAGGCCCGGGGCGAGCTGCTCCCCCGCATGTTCGGTCCGGCCCTCGTGGGGGCGATGGGCGAGGTCAAGGCGCTCTTCGACCCCGAGAACCGGATGAACCCCGGCAAGGTGGTCGACCCCCGTCCGCTGGACGCGGACCTGCGCCTGGGGCCCGGCTGGCGGCCGCGGCCGGAGCGGAGGACCTTCTTCGCGTACTCCGGGGACGGCCACGACTTCACCCGGGCCGTGCAGCGGTGCGTGGGCATCGGCAACTGCCGTGCGCACGAGGGCGGGGTGATGTGTCCCTCGTACCGGGCCACCCTGGAGGAGGAGCACTCCACCCGGGGCCGGGCGCGGCTGCTGTTCGAGATGCTGGACGGGCACGGGGACTCCCCCGTCGGCGACGGCTGGCGCTCCACCGAGGTGCGCGACGCGCTCGACCTGTGCCTGTCGTGCAAGGGCTGTGCGTCCGACTGCCCGGTGGGGGTGGACATGGCCACGTACAAGGCCGAGTTCCTCGCCCAGCACTACCGGTGGCGGCCGAGGCCGCCCGCGCACTACTCGCTGGGCTGGCTCCCGCTGTGGGCGCGGCTCGCGCGCCCCACCCCGGGGGTGGCGAACGCCGCGCTGCGGGCGCCGGTGCTGGGCCGGCTGGGGAAGCTGGCGGCGGGCGTGGATCCGCGGCGGGCCGCTCCGCCGTTCGCGGCGGTGTCCTTCCAGGAGGCCTGGCGGCGCTCGCGCCGTCCCGAGCCCCGGCCCGAGGACCCGCGCACGGTGCTGCTGTGGCCGGACACCTTCACCAACCACTTCCATCCGCAGGTCGCCGGGGCCGCCGTGCGGGTCCTGGAGGACGCAGGGTTCCGTGTGACGGTGCCGGATGCGACGGTGTGCTGCGGGCTGACCTGGATCTCCACCGGTCAGCTGGGTATCGCGCGCCGGGTGCTGGAGCGCACCACGCGGACGCTGCGCCCGTGGCTGGAGGCGGGTACGCCGGTCGTCGCGCTGGAGCCGTCCTGCGCGGCCGCGCTGCGCTCCGACGCGACGGAGCTCCTGGCCGGGGACGAGGACGCCCGGCGGCTGGCGGCGCAGACGCGGACGTTCGCCGAGCAGCTGGTCCACCACGCCCCGGACGCCTGGCGGGCGCCGCGGGCCGGGCGGGCGGCGACGGTGCAGACCCACTGCCACCAGTACGCCAAGCTGGGCACCGGGGCGGACCGCGAGCTGATGCGCCGGGCCGGGCTGGACGCGGACGTACTGGATGCGGGCTGCTGTGGTCTGGCGGGCAACTTCGGCTTCGAGCGCGGCCACTACGAGCTGTCGATGGCCATCGCCGAGCAGGGCGTCCTGCCCGCCGTCCGCGCCACGGCCGCCGACGCCTTCGTGCTGGCGGACGGCTTCAGCTGCCGGACGCAGATCGAGCAGGCGGGCACCGGTCGCCGGGCCCTGCACCTGGCGGAGGCCCTGGCCCTGGCCCTGGCCCTGGACGGCCCGCCGCCCGGCGACCGTCCGGAGCGGGCCGCGCCGGGGGCCGGGCGCGGGGTCGGGCGGGGGCATCGGCGGGCGGAGGCCGGGCGGTCGCACAGCCGGGCGCCCCGTGGGCCCGCGTGAGCTTCGGCGTGACGCCCCAGGCGTGAGCCCCGGCTTGGTACCTCACGCGTGAGCCTCGGCGGGGTACCTCACGCGTGAGCCTCGGCGGGGTACCTCACGCGTGAGCCTCGGCGGGGTGCCTCACGCGTGAGCCTCGGCTTGGTGCCTCAGCGGTGTGCGGTCCGGTGGTGGCGCAGGGCCGCCAGGGCGAGGGTCGCCGCCGTCGCCGCGCCGGTCCACAGCAGGCGCGGGCGGCGGGCCGCCCAGGCCTCGGGGGAATGCGGGTGGGAGCGGTCGTCGAAGGTGCCGTGCGCCCCGAAGTCCCGGCCGTCGTCGCCGTCGAGGGGGTTCCACAGGTTGTGCGGGCGCGGTCCGGGGTCGGGCTCGGCGGTCTGCTGGGAGGCGAAGCCGGTGCGGGCGAGGTAGCGGTCCAGCAGGCCCGGCACCAGCCGGTTGGCGATCACGGTGGCCAGGGCCCGGCCGCCCACGCAGTAGACGCGCCGTCCGGGGTGGTCGGCCGCGTGGACGATGGCCCGGGCGGCCACCTCCGGCTGGTAGATCGGCGGTACGGGCTGGGGGCGGTGTGGCAGCCGCGACAGGCCCCAGCTGAACTGCGGGGTGTTGACGGCGGGCAGCTGGACCACCGTCACCTTCACCCGGCTGCCGCGGTGCATCAGCTCGGTGCGGACGGAGGAGGTGAACCCCTGGACGGCGTGTTTGGCGCCGCAGTACGCCGACTGGAGGGGGATGGAGCGTTCGGCGAGGACGGATCCGACCTGGACGATGGTGCCCGAGTCGCGGGGCAGCATCCGGTCCAGGGCGGCCCTCGTGCCGTGGACGTAGCCGAGGTAGGTGACCTCGGTGACGCGCCGGAACTCCTCGGGCCGGATCTCCTCGAAGGGGGCGAAGACGGTGGTGAAGGCGACGTTGACCCACACGTCGACGGGCCCGAAGACGGCCTCCACCCGGTCCGCGGCGGCGGCGACCTGCGCGGCGTCGGAGACGTCGGCGGGCAGCACCAGCGGGGTGCCGCCCGCCTGTGCCACCTCGTTCGCGGCCGCTTCGAGCCCGGCGCGGCCGCGGGCGATCAGCGCCACCCGGGCGCCGCGCGCGGCGAACTCGCGGGCCGTGGCGCGGCCCACTCCGGCGCTGGCTCCGGTGACGACCACGGTCTGACGGGGCCGGCGGGGGTGCTCACTGCGGGTGGTTTCCATGGCTGCGGGCTCCTTGGGGGCGGCCGTCGGACGGTGGGCGGGGGCAGCGTGCGGTGGGCGGCGCGCCGGGCGGCGTCGGCTCAGGTGTCGTCGGTGTGCCGCTCCCGTGCCCACAGGGGCAGCGCGAACCAGCACAGCAGGTACCAGGCCACCACCCCGCCGACGAGGCAGGGGACGAGCGTCCCGTGGGTCACCACCCGCAGGACGAGGAAGAGCGCGGAGGTGAAGGTGGCGAGCAGCAGCACGATGCCGGCGAAGGTCAGGCGCGAGGCCCAGACCACCGCCTGGGGTTTGATGCGGCGTCCGGAGACGATGCGGTGGAAGGAGACCGGGCCGATCAGCGCGCCCGCGGCCAGCGAGCCGGTGACCACCGTGGCGACGTAGACCGCCTTGTCGGTCGCCGAGATCCCCTGGAAGTGCGGGGTGAAGGCGACCGTGAGCAGGAAGCCGAAGAGGATCTGCACGCCCGTCTGGGCGACCCGGATCTCCTGCATCAGCTCCTGCCACTGCCGGTCGGCCCGTTCGTCCCTGCTCTCGTGCCGGCCCCGGCCGGCTCTTTCACCGCCGGCCGGCCGCGCGGCGGTCCGCCGCTCCTTCATATTCCTGCCGGTTCCTCCCGTACGGCGTGGCACTGGTCCCCTTCGCGCCTACCCGCCCGCCCCGCCCGTACACGCGCCGGCGGGAGGACTGCGGGGGGCACGCAGGGGTAGGCGCGGATGCGTCCCTACGTGAGGCGTGAGGAGGGCCCGGATGCGTGCGCGCAAGGAGTGCGGGGACGTCCCGGTGGAGCGGATCGGGGTCGGTGCGTACACCGTGCCGACCGATGCCCCGGAAGGGGACGGGACCCTGGCCTGGGATTCGACGACCGCGGTGGTGGTGGAGGCGGACGCCGGGGGTGTGCGGGGCCTGGGCTGGACGTACGCCCCGGCGGCGGCCGCGGAGGTGGTGCGGGAGCTGCTGGCGGAGGTGGTCGAGGGCCGTGACGCCTTCGGGGTGCCGGGGCTGAACGAGGCCATGTGCCGGGCGGTGCGCAACGCGGGACGGCCCGGGATCGCCTCGTGCGCGATCTCGGCGGTGGACATCGCCCTGTGGGACCTCAAGGCCCGCCTGCTGGGGCTCCCGCTGGCCGACCTGCTCGGGGCGGCGTGCCCGGAGGTGCCCGTGTACGGCAGCGGCGGCTTCACCACCGCGCCGGACGAGCGGCTGCGGGCGCAGCTGGAGAGCTGGGTCCACGGGCTGCACATCCCGCGCGTGAAGATCAAGATCGGGCAGGACCGGGGCCGGGCCGTCGGCCGCGACCTCGCGCGGGTGGCGCTGGCCCGGGAGGTGATCGGGCCCGGGGCCGAGCTGTACGTGGACGCCAACGGCGCCTACGCGCGGGGGCAGGCGCTGCGGGTGGGGCGCGAGCTGTCCGCGTACGGGGTGCTCTGGTTCGAGGAGCCGGTGTCCTCGGACGACCTGCCGGGGCTGCGGCTGCTGCGCGACCGCCTCGACTGCGATGTGGCGGCCGGGGAGTACGGCTACGACCTGCCCTATTTCGCGCGGATGACGGCGGCCGGGGCGGTGGACTGCCTGCAGGCCGACGCCACCCGCTGCGGCGGGATCACCGAATGGCTGCGCGTGGCCGCGCTCGCCCGGTCGCAGGGGCTGGAGCTGTCGGCGCACTGCGCCCCGCACGTCCACGCCCACCCGGCCGCGGCGGTGCCGGGCTTCCGGCACATCGAGTGGTTCCACGACCACGCCCGGCTGGAGCCGGTGCTGTTCGAGGGCGAGGGCCTGCTGGACCCGTCCGGGGGCACGGTGCGCCCGGCGGCCTCGGGGGCGCCCGGGCTCGGGCTGGCGCTGCGCCGGTCGGGAGCGGAGCGCTACCGGGTGCTCTGAACCGCGCCCGCGCCGGCGGCGGCGCGGGTTGGGGCCTCCTGGTCCGGGTAGCCGCCCGTACAGCGGAAAGGGGGTGAGCCCCACGGAACGGCGTCGCGGCGGACCCCGTCCCGGACCGCGGCACGTGCCGCGGCCGTTGCGGGACTACGCGCTGCTGGCCGACGGGGAGCGGGGCGCGCTGACCGGGCCGGACGGCGACGTGGTGTGGCTGTGCGTGCCCGGCTGGGACGATCCCGCGGTGTTCTGCGAACTGATCGGCGGCGCGGGCGCGTTCACGGTGCGTCCGGAGTGCTCGTGGAAGGTGTCGGGCGGGGCGTACCACGAGGGCTCGCTGATCTGGACGGCGCGCTGGACGATGCCGGACGCGGTGGTGGAGTGCCGGGAGGCCCTGGCGGCCCCGGCCGAGCCGCACCGGGTGGTGCTGCTGCGCCGGATCCGGGCCGTGTCGGGGGCCTCGCGGATGGCGGTGCGGCTGGCGGTGCGCGGGGAGTACGGCAGCGCGCCCGCGCCGGTGCTGCGGCGGGCCGGGGAGGGGCTGTGGGAGGGGGCGCGCGGATCGCTGCGGGTGCGGCTGCGGGGCCCGGAGGGGGCGCGGGTGGGACCGGACGGGGAGCTGGGCGCGCTGGTGGACGTGGCGCCGGGCGGTGGGTGCGATCTGGTGCTGGAGGTGGGTGACGGGCCGCTGGGCGAGCCGGTCGACGCGGAGTCCGCGTGGCGGCGTACCGAGGGGTTCTGGGCCGGCGCCGTGCCCTCGTGCTCCGGGCTGACGGCGGCCCGGGACGTGCGCCAGGCGTACGCCGTCCTCACCGGCCTGACCAGCCCGCGGACGGGTGCGATGGTGGCGGCGGCGACCACGTCCCTGCCCGAACGGGCGGACGCGGACCGGGACTACGACTACCGCTACGCCTGGCTGCGCGACCAGTGCTACGCGGGCCAGGCGGTGGCGGTGCACGGCTGGCACCCGCTGGCGGACGCGGCGGTGCGCGTGGTCAGCGAGCGGGTGCTCGCGGACGGGCCCGGGCTGCGGCCCGCGTACCGGGCCGACGGCTCGCCGGTACCGGCCGAGCGGCGGCTTCCGCTGTGCGGCTATCCGGGGGCGACGGACCGGGTCGGCAACCACGCCGGGGACCAGTTCCAGCTCGACACCTTCGGCGAGGTGCTGGAACTCCTGGCGGCGGCGGCCCGCGAGGACCGCCTGCCCGGGGACGGGGCCCGGGCGGCGGTGGTGGCCGGGAAGGCCCTGGAGGAGTTCTGGGACCGGCCCGACGCGGGCCTGTGGGAACTGGAGCCGGCCTGGTGGACCCATTCGCGGCTGGCCGCGGTCACCGGACTGCGCGCGGCCGCGCGGGAGATCGGCGGGGCGGAAGCGGACCGCTGGTCGGCGCTGGCGCGGACGGTGCTGCGGGAGACCCGGCGCCGCTGCCTGCACTCCTCGGGCCGCTGGCAGCGCTCCGCCACGGACACCGGCCCCGACGCGGCGCTGCTGCGGCCCCTGGCCTCGCCGTACTGGCCGGGCCCGCGGTCCGTGGCGGTGGCCACCCGGGAGGCGGTGGCGCGGGAGCTGGCGGTGGACGGGTTCGTGTACCGGTTCCGGCAGGGCGACGGCCCGCTGGGCGAGCTGGAGGGCGCCTTCCTGCTGGGCGGGTTCCAGATGGCCTCGGCCTGCCTGGCGCACGGCCGGCCGGCGGAGGCGGGCCGCTGGTTCGAGCGGACCCGCACGGCCGTCGGCCAGGCCGGGCTGTTCGCCGAGGAGTACGACGTGCGCAACCGGCAGCTGCGGGGCAACCTGCCGCAGGCGTTCGTGCACGCCCTGCTGCTGGAGAGCGCGGTACGGCTGGACCGCGCGGGGGGCTGAGCCGGCCGGCCGTGCGTCCGCGGGCCCGGTGGGGGCGGCACCCGGACATGGCCGGATGTGACAGAAGCTGGTCATTGCAGCCATCCGGTGGGGGCGGAATGATCGGGGCATGCTCCCACCGCACAGGATCGTCATCGTCGCCTTCCCCGGCGCCGAACTGCTCGATGTCACCGGCCCGGCCGAGGTGTTCTCCGTCGCGACGCGCGTCGCCGGACCCGGGCGGCCCGGGTACACCGTCCGGGTCGCGACGGCGGGCGGGGGGCCGGTGGTGACCTCCAGCGGGCTGCGGCTGATGGCCGACCTGGCACTGGAGGAGGTGGACGGGGCCGTGGACACCCTGCTCGTGTCGGGCGCGGTGGAGGTCGGCGAGAACGGGGTGGAGCCGGTGCTCGACGCGGCGGTCGTCGACTGGCTGCGGGGGGCCGCGCCCCGGGCCGGGCGGGTGGGATCGGTCTGCGCGGGCGCGCACCTGCTGGCGGCGGCCGGGCTGCTGGACGGCCTGCCCGCCACGACCCACTGGCTCACGGCCGCCCGGCTGGCCGCCGACCACCCGCGCGTCGCCGTCGACCCGGACCCCCTGTTCATCCGGGCCGGGCGGCTGTGGACCTGCGCGGGGATCACCTCGGGGATGGACATGGCGCTCGCGATGGTCGCCGAGGACCACGGCCCCGAACTCGCCCTGGCCACCGCCCGGATGATGGTCATGTACGTCAAACGCGCGGGCGGTCAGAGCCAGTTCAGCGTGCCGCTCGCGGTAGCGGACGCGCCCGGCGGGGACCGGATCGACGAGCTGCGGGCCTGGATCGGCGAGCACCTGACCGAGGACCTGTCCGCGGAGGCGCTGGCCGCACGGCTGCACCTGAGCGTGCGCCACTTCTCGCGGCTCTTCCGCCGCCGGACCGCCACCACACCGGGCGCGTACGTCGAGTCCGCGCGGCTCGAAGCCGCGCGCAGGCTGCTCCAGGACAGCGAGCACGGCCTGCCGGAGGTGGCCGCCCTGAGCGGACTCGGCTCGGTGGAGAGCCTCCACCGCTGCTTCCGGCGCCGCCTGGGCACCACCCCCGCCGAATACCGCCGCCGCTTCCGCTGACGCCCCCTCACCCCGCCTGCCCCGGCACCCCCTTTGCCCACCCCGCCTTCCCCCCTCCCATGGAGAACTCACCGTGTCCGCTGCCACCCGAGTCGTCCCGATCCCCGTCCTGGGCCGCCACCACATCAACGCCTACCTGCTGCTGGGCCGCAGGCCCGTGGTCGTCGACGCCGGCACCCCCGGCAGCGGCCGGAAGATCCATGACGCGATCGCCGCGCACGGGGTGGACCCGGCCGACCTGTCGCTGATCGTCCTCACCCACGGGCACATCGACCACTTCGGCTCGGCCGCCGAACTGAGCCGGCTGACCGGCGCCCCGGTCGCGGGCCACGTGGCCGACCTGGGACCGTTCCGTACCGGCCGGGTCCGCGAACCGTACCTGCCCACCGGCCCGATGGGCCGCCTGATGGCCCGCAACGCGAAACTGCACGCGCGGGCCGAACCGGTGGAGCCGGAGCTGCTGTTGCGGGGTGAGACGGACCTGTCCGACTTCGGGATCGAGGCGCGCGTCATGCCGACTCCGGGACACACCGCCGGATCGGTCTCGGTGCTCACCGGGCGGGGCGACCTCGTCGCGGGCGATCTGATCGCCAGCTCCTTCATGGGGCTCATCCCGGGCAGACCGGCCAACCCCCCTTTCCACGACGACCCCGTGGGCAACCTCGCCAGCCTGAAGCGGATGCTCGACCTGGACCCGGCCCGGCTCCACGTCGGCCACGGCAGCCCGCTGGAACCGGCCCGGGTCCGCCGCTGGGCCGCCCGCGAGGAGCGGCGCCTCACCCGCCGCCGGGCCGCCGGCCGGCTGCGGACCCGGCCGGCTCAGGATCCGGGGGCGGCGGACTGACCCGGTTCGCACGACATCCGTGTGACGTCGGTGTCCTATGACATCTGTCATCCCGCACAGGTGATCACGGGCCCTGCCGCCCGTCCCCTCCCCCCGGTGAGGATGACGGTCGACGCAACGACCACGGGGGACCGAAGTGAACATCCTGAAGAAGAAGACTACGGCCGGACCGGCCGAAGAGACCAGCACCGAGAACCTCACTCCGGCCGACTACCGGCTCCCGGTCTGGTTCTTCGGCTTCGAGGGCGTCCTCGCGGCCGCCTTCGACATCATCAAGGCCTTCCCCTCGGCCTGGCCGGTCCTGCTGGGGCTGCTGGTCGTCAACATCGCCGTCTCGCTGACGATGATGCGCCGGCGCCTGAAGCTCGCCAAGGCCCTGTGGCGGGGCAAGGAGACCCGCAAGGTCGCGATCGCCCTCGTCGCCCTGCGGATCGGCAGCCACTTCGCCCTCAACGCGCTGGGCTTCGCCGTCACTTCGACCCTCGGTCACGCCCTCTTCGCGGTGGTCATGGCCACGGTCACGATCGGCCTGCTGGCCTACTCGCAGGAGACGGCCGTGCGCGCCCTCACCCGCACTCCGGCCGGGCGCTGACCGGCGGCGCCACCGGCGCCCGGGGCCGTCCTGCCCGGGCGGCCGGGTCGCTCACGGCTCCCCGGGGGCGGCCGCTGCGGCCCGCTGGGAGGGGATGGCGCCGTCGCGGTCGTGCTGGAGGGCGAGCAGTTCGCGGAACAGGCCGGGGGCGGTGGACAGTTCGCCGTACGTGCCCTGCTGGACGACCCGGCCGTGGTCGAGGACGACGATGCGGTCGGCCACGGCCACGTTGGTGAGGCGGTGCGTGACGAGGACGACGGCGCGGTCCCGGGCGGCCCGGCGCAGATGGGTGAAGATGCGGTGCTCGGCGCGCGGGTCGAGGGCCGAGGTGGGTTCGTCCAGCACGAGGAGGCCGGCGGGGCGGTAGAAGGCGCGGGCGAGGGCGATGCGCTGCCACTGGCCGCCCGACAGGTCGGTGCCGCCCAGCCACTCGCGGGCCAGGAGGGTGCCGAGGCCGGAGCGGAGTTCGGCCACGACCTCGTCGGCGCCGGTGGCCCGGCAGGCCTCCCACACACCGGCCTCGTCACCGTCGCGGCCGTCGCCGCCGGCCGGCTGGCCGAGGGTGATGTTGTCGCGGGCGGTCAGGGGCCAGCAGGCGTAGCGCTGCGGGACCATGGCGACCTGCTTCCACGCGGCGTGGGGGTCGAGGGCGGTGGTGGGGTGGCCGTCCCAGGTGACCGTGCCGGCGGTGGGCAGGTGCAGCCGGGTGAGGAGGTTGGACAGCGTGGTCTTGCCGGAGCCGTTCTCTCCGACCAGGGCGACGATCTCGCCGCGGCGGACGGAGAAGTCGATGCCGTCGAGGGCGTTGCGCTCGCTGCCCTCGTACCGGTAGACGAGCTTCTCGGCGCGGACCTCGCCGGGGGCGCCGGGGACGACCTCGCCCGCCTTCAGCCGGTAGCCGCCGGTCTCCTCCAGGAACCGTGACCAGTCGTCCATGTACATGCCGGTGCGGAAGATGACGGCGGACATCCGGACGACGCCCTGGACGGAGCCGGTGACCGTCCGCAGGGCGAGGACGGCGGTGCCGGCCGCCGCCACGGACAGGTGGCCGGTGGCCAGGAGGGCGACGAGCACGCCCCAGACGAGCGCGGACGCCGCGCCGCCGCCGAGCGCGCCGAGGAAGGCCATCCGGGCGCCGTCGGTAACGGCCTGCCGGTGGACCTCGGTGACGCGCCCGGTGATGCGGCGGTAGGTGCCCAGCAGGAACGGGGCCATCGTCCCGGCACGGATCTGGTCGGCGGCGTGGCTGTCGGACAGGTGCCAGCGCAGGACGCCGAGCATGCGGCTGTGCCCGGTCATCCGCACGCCGGCGGTGTAGGTGACGCGGGCGCTGTGGATCTGGGCGATGCCCTGCGGGATGCCGGCGAGGACGAGGAAGGGGATGAGGACGGGGTGGAGGGCGCCGAGGACGAAGGCGCCGGCGAGGAGGGAGGCGAGGGCGGCGATCAGTTCCTGGCCCTCTTCGATGATGTCCTTGGCGACGACGGCGCCGCGTTCGGCGTTGTCCCAGCGGTCCTTGAAGCCGGGGCTGTCGTAGGCGGCGAGCTCGGAGGTGGTCGCCGCGTCCAGCAGCATCAGCTCGCACTCCTGCTGCATGAGGGGCGCGAGCCGGGAGGAGAGCCAGGTCACGACGATGTACAGGCCGGCGCGGAGTCCGGCCGCGGCGGCGAGGACCGCGACCGAGGGCCAGGCGTCCCACAGCCGGCCGGTGATGTCCCCGGAGGAGATCAGGGCGGTGATGGTCGAGGTGGTGGCGAGCAGGCCGGTGGCGGCGGCGGCACCGGAGACCGCCTGGCAGGCCATCAGGACCACGACCGAGCGGCGGTCGACGCGCCAGGCGACGCTCAGGGAGCGTGTGAGGAGGTGCGGGAGCCGCCGGGCCATGTGCCGCAGTGTGATGAGCTTGGTCGCCTCCCATCTGCTGTCCCGCTCGAACGCGAAGGCGAGTTCTTCCTGGACCCGTTCCTGTCCGTCGCCGTCGCCGTCGCCGTCGCTGTTGCCGTCGCGGTTGCCGTCCTTGCTGGTCACCGGCTGCGCCTCCGTGGGTGCGGGAAGCGCCAAGTCTTCGGCAGGAACGGGGTGTCCGGAAGCCCTGGGTGCGAGGGGTCACCCGAAGGTGTCCCGGGGGGCGCGCGCCCGCGCTCAGGGCGCGGCGTCCCCTCCCCCGGCCTCCTGCCCGAGGTCGATCTCGGCACGCCGCACGAACCGCTCCCAGCCTTCGGCGGCCCGGACGCGCGGGGCGCGGCCCGGGGACGCGGGGCCGGGCTCCTGCATCTCGAAGGTCCGTCCGCTGGCACCGGGCTTGCGGCGGGGCAGTGAGGGGGTGGTGGACATGCGCCTTGCTCCTCTTCCGGCGGGGGACGCGGCGGGCGGGGCCGGGGGCCTCGGTCCGCTACGAGGGGGAGCACGTCCGGAGCGGACGGGCGGCTCCGGGGTGCGGTGACCACCTTGGCCGCCGGAGGGCCGATCGATCAATGGTCGCGTCACGACGGATTCGGCACGACGTCACCGCCGGGTCCGGGCAGCCGTACTCCGCAAGGGCGATGTCCCCGGCCTTGGCGAACTGCGCGGCGGGCAGGGTGTGCATCGGCCAACGGGCCACCGACCGCGTCGCGAGGTCGCGCAGCCGGATGCCCGGGCGTCCCGCGGGCGCGCACCCGGCGGCTCCGCCGGGCGGCAGTTCCTGCGCCCGGGTCACGTAGGGGCGCATGACCGCGTCGTACCGCCGCAGGGCGAGGGCGCCGGGCGAGCGTGTTCCGGCGACCCGTGAGATCACCCGGCAGTGGGGCGTCGCCATGGCGACCGCGAGCAAGGTGCTGGCGGAGCTGCGCCGTGAGCCTAACCGCAGTCGCCGAGGATCGGCCCCGAGCCGTCGGGTGTGTAGGTCGCCCACAGCATGAACAACTCCAGCAGAACCGCCGGACCGTCGAACAGGACGCACACGAGGGCAAGCAGCCCCGGCCAGGTGTCCCGGAGCCGCAGGCCGGAGCGGCGGCGGATCCACCGGGCCAGGAGGAGACACACGGCCATGGCCGACAGGCCGAGGACCGGCCCCGACCACGCGACGAGGTATTCCGACTTCGGAAACGGCAGGTGCCGGCAGGCCGCCTGCTGGCGGTGCACCCAGTCGCTGTCGATGCCCTGGACGCTCCAGGAGGTGACCACGCCGAGCAGGGCCACCACCGGGACGAGCAGTGCCGTGACCACCATGCCGGGCGTGACGGCCGTGCGGTCCTGTGCGGGGCCGGACAGCGCCGCGGGAGGAGTTTCCATCAGTACCAGTTCGGGTGTGGTCGGACGATGTGGACACGCTGCTGGCCGTGGTTCCTCGTGGCCACGTGCTCGCGGCTGTCCAGGCTCACGTTCTGGAACGAGCTGGTGTGCTGGGTCAGTTTGATGTCGCCGTCAGGGGTCACCGAGGTGACCACCGCCGCGTGGTAGATCTCTCCCTGGGGCTCGTCCGGGTCGGCAGCGACCTGCTCGTAGAAGACCACGTCACCCGGACGCGCCTCTGAACGCGTGATTTCCTCACCACCGTTGCGCAGGAGGAAGCCGTGCAGGCCTTTGGCCTGCGACCACGACCGGGAGTGATAGGCCCGTTGGTCGAGCCAGGGAACCCCGATGCCGCTCTCGCGTCCCCAGGTGTTGTCCCCGCGCGGTCCCATCCAGAAGTCGAACTTCTTCTGCATGCCTCCGGCCTCGAGGGCCGACGACGTGAAATTGGCGCAGTTGTTCTTGAACTCGAGATCGTCCTTCTTGTCCCAGTGGTCGAGCGCGTACCGCACCATCTCGACCCGGTCGATCTTTCCGTCGGGACCCCGGAGTTCGTGTCCGACCTCCGGCGGAAGGCCGTTGAGGTCGGCGAGGGTGACCGGATCGGCCCGCATGAGGTCCTGCCGCTGCCGGGGCGTCAGGCCGTCCCACCAGGCGCGTACCAGGTGTGGGTCCTTGCCGACGGGGATGTTCGCCCTGAGGATGTCGAACTCGATGTGGGACGCCTCGACGAGGATCTCGTTGTGCGCTCGTGAGGTATCTGAGACGTTGATGGTTCCCGCGAGTTTCTCCAGTTCGGCAGAGGCCTTCGAGTCGGCCTGGGAGGCCTCGCGGAGGGCTTCCTCTATCAGCCCGTCGACCTCGGTGATGCGTCCCTGCTCCCGGGCATAGGCGTCGCGCACGTTCTGCGGAACGTTCGGTCCCGTGGGTACGGCTCCCGTGTACACGCCCACGGCTCGACCGTCCTGAATGCTCAGCCCGTAACCGCCGGCCAGTTCGACGGCGTGAAAGAGTGTGCGCTGGGCGTACCCCATCGAGTGGGTCAGCGCGTCGAGGACCATGGCGACGCCCTTCATGATGTCGCCGCCGGACTCCAGCCGGTCCGCCAGGTCTTCCAGCCGCTTGCCGGCCGTCTTGCCGGTGGCGTCCGCCCAGTGGTCGTCCAGGGGCTTCTTCCCCTGCGCCCGGATGTCGTCGGCGGCGGAAGAGGAGCGCCGCGCGAGGTCGACCCAGTCGTCCGCCGCCTTCTGCCACTGGTCCACCCGGCAGCCGTACAGGTCGTGATAGGTGACCACAGGTCAGTTGCCCCCGAAGTCGGCGAGGCCGTGCTGGAGTCGGATGAAGGCGTCCCTCGCCTGTGCGTCCGTGGTGTCGTAGGAACGAGCCGTAGTGTGAAGGTGGTCGGCCATCGTGTTCATCTGCCTGCCCAGGTCGACCATGTGGTCCTCCCAGGCGGACGCGCACCGCTTCAGGGCCGCGGCGGAGGCCCAGCCGTGGTGGCCGTCGGCTGCCGTGTCGCTCGAGTCCAGCGACCGCCGGAGGTTGTCCAGCGCCTCTTCCGCCGCCGAGCGGGCGCCGCCCGCGCTCTGTCGCACGTAGTACGTCTTGATGTCTGTGTCCACGAATCCCCCATGAGCTGTCGGAGACACCCTAACCTCGATCATCTGTACGGACTTGCCCCCGCCGCGCTCGTGTGCAACGACGTGCCCGCATGCGCTGCTTGGCGGGTCTGGGTTTTCGCCCGACAGGGCTCAGCTAGCCAGGCGGCGCGGGGCTGCCCTGGCTGCGGAGGCGGGGCGGTGGGGGCCGGGGCGGGCGCGCGCCGGGGGTGGGCCGGGTGGGGGACAGCGGGGTGGCGGTGTGGGGTGGGGCGGTGAGGATCGGGGGTATGGGCGTCGTCGTGCCGGTTCTCTTCGCGCTGTTCGCCGCGTTCAGCAACGCGCTCGCGACGGTGCTCCAGCGGCGGGCCTCGCTCACCGTGCCGCAGAGCGAGGGGTTCCGGTTCGGGCTGGTCCTGGACCTGTTGCGGCGGCCGCTGTGGATCGGGGGGATCATGGCGGTGATCGCGGCCGGGGTGGGGCAGGCCGTGGCGCTGGCGACGGGCGCGCTGTCGCTCGTGCAGCCCCTGTTCGTGCTGGAGCTGCCCCTCGCGCTGCTGATCGCCTCGCTGATGGCACGGAGCCGGCTGCCGGGGGCGGTGTGGCTCGCCGCGGCCGCGGTGGTGGCCGGGCTGGGTGTCGTGCTGGTGGCCGCCTCGCCCGCGGGGAACCGGACGCACGTGCCGCTCGACCGGTGGGTGCTGACCCTGTCGGCGTGCGCGGGGGCGGTGGCGGTGCTGGCCGTGGCGGGGCTGCGGCGGCCGCCGGGCCGGATGCGGGCCGGGTGCCTGGGCGCGGCCACCGCCGTCTGTTACGCGCTGACCGCGGCCCTGATGAAGTCGGCCGTGCACATCCTGGGCGCGGGCGGGGCCGGGGCGTTCCTGACGGCCTGGGAGACGTACGCCTTCGGTGCGGCCGGCATCTGCGCCGTCCTGCTCCTCGAGCACGCGATGCAGGGCGGGCCGCTGGTCGCCTCCCAGCCCGCCCTGACGCTGGGCGACGCCGGGGTCAGCGTCGCCTTGGGTGTACTGCTGTACGAGGAGCACCTGCGCGCGCACTGGTGGCTGCTCCCCCAGCTGCTCGGCCTGGCCCTGATCTGCGCCGGGGTCCTGGCCCTGGCCAGGTCGGGGGCGGGAGTGGAGGAAGAGGCGGGGGCGGGGGCGGCGTGACCGGTCAGAGGGCCACGACGATGACCGCTGCCGCCTTCCCGTCGCGCACGAGGGTGCTCCACCTCCCGTCCGCCGCCCGGGCGGGGCGCGGGGGTACGGCGGTGTTTCCGGTGCCGGGCATCCGCGAGGCCGCGAACACGCCGGGGGCCACGCGCACGGCACCGGCTTCCATGGCGGCGGCGAGGAGGGAGATGCGGTAGATCTGGCTCATGGGGATCTCCTGGGAGGAGTGCCGGGTGCAGGGGGGAAATCGCCTGGGGTTCGGCTGGTGGGGGGTCGGGCTCCTGGCTTCCATTGGGCCGCGGACGGGGGCGTCCCGTCACGTCCCGGCAGTTCGGGGCTTGACGGCCGTCCGGGTGACGTGCGGGGGGTGGAGGGCTGTGTCAGGCTGGGCGCAGGCCTCGGACTTCCCGGCGGACTTCCGGCGAAGCCCGGCAGCCGCGGCGAACGGAGCGCGCTGTGGGACATCCGGTCCGGTGTGCCGTACTGCGGCGGCGTGTGGGGGCCGGGTGCGCCGCGCTGCTGCTGGCGGTGTTCGGGGCGGGGGCGTCGGCCCGCGCGGCCCCCGGTCCCCCGCCGTCCCCCTCCTCGTCCGGGCCGGGAGACGCGGGGCGGCTGCCCCCGCAGATCAGGGAGATCATGGGCAAGCCCGAGTACCGGCATGCCCAGTGGGGGCTGCTGCAGACCGGGCCGGAGGGCGGGCCCGTGGTCCGCGGCATGTTCCCGGAGCAGTTCTTCATCCCGGGGTCCACCGCGAAGCTGTTCTCCGTCTCCGGCACCTGGCGGACGCTGGGAACGGACCACCGTTTCGTGACGCCCGTCTACGCCGTCGGGCAGCGCAGCGGGGGCACGCTGACCGGGGACCTCGACCTCGTCGCGCAGGGCGACCTCACCCTGGGCGGCCGGACGCGGCCCGACGGGACGGTCGCCTACACCGACCTCGACCACACCTATGCCAACGACTTCCCCGGCGCCACCCTCACCCCGGAGAACCCCCTCGCGGGGATCGACGAACTGGCCCGGCAGGTCCGCCGGTCCGGCATCACGCGGGTGGACGGGGAGGTGGTCGTGGACAGCCGGCTGTTCGCCGCCGACCCCGTCCTCGACCCCACGCCCACCCCGCTGATCGTCAACGACAACCTCGTGGACCTGCTGACCACGCCCGGCGACCGCCCGGGTGCCGACGCCCGGCTGGACTGGCGGCCGAAGGTGGCCCCGTACGAGGTGACGTCGGCGGTGAAGACGGTGGCGGCGGGCAAGCCCACGGCGGTCACCGTGACGGCCGACGCGACCGGTACCCGGATCCGGCTGTCCGGCACCATCGCCGCCGGCTCCGCGCCGCTGCTGCGGACCTCGCCCGTCACGGACCCGGCCGCCTTCGGCCGGACCGCGCTCATCGAGGCGCTCGGCCGGGCCGGGGTGGAGGTCAGCGCCGCCGCGACGGGGGCCAACCCGGCCGGCCGGCTGCCGCGCGACTACGAGGGGGACCCGCGGGTGGCCGCGTACACCTCACCCCCCTACGAGCAGTACGCCAGGCTGATCCTCAAGGTCAGCCACAACCTGGGCGCCAACCTGGGCATCTGCCTGATGGCCGTCACCGCCGGCAGTGCGCAGTGCGCGGACGGCTTCCCGGTCCTGGCCGCGTTCCTCGGCCGGGCGGGCGTCGACCGCGGACAGGTGGAACTCATGGACGGCCGCGGCGGCAACCCCGCCGACCGGGCCACCCCGCGGGCCCTGGTGCAGATGCTGGCGTACTGGCAGCGCGGCCCGGACGCCCGGCGCTTCCGGGAGGCCCTGCCCATCCTGGGCGTCGACGGCCTGCTGGCCGCGAACTGCCGCAGCTGCCCGGCGCGCGGGAAGGTGTTCGCGAAGACCGGTGCGGCCGTCGGCGGCGACGCGCTGGGCAACGGGCTGGCCGTGGGGGCCATCACGATCGCCGGGTACCTCGACCGGGGCGGCGGCCGCTTCGAGCCGTTCTACGCGGGTGTGAACGGGGCGTCGACGCCGAACACCGACCCCGCGGGCATCCTCTCCATCGGCAACGACGTCGCCCTCGTCGCCGCCGCCCTCCAGGAGACGCCCGAAGGGCCCTGAGCCGGGCTCCGCGCCGGTCGTGCGGGCCCCGGCCGCGGTCGTGCCGGTCAGGCGGTCACCTTGGCGACGAACGCGGCGAGGTTCGCCACGGTACGTTCGATCTTCTCCTCCAGCGTGAGCGTCTCGGGGAGCCGTGCGCCCGGGCCGGCCTCCTTCATGCCGCGCACGTACAGCGAACAGGCGAGGTCGTCGCACATGTAGACGCCGACCGAGTTGCCCTGCTGCCCGGCCTTGCCGGCCTTCGCGGCGACCATCAGGGAGACGCCGCCGTCGTGGGCGGTCAGGCAGATCCTGCACATGCTGCGCCGCCCCTGCCCGGCGCCCGCCGCGGGGCGGCGCAGGGCGAGGGCGCCGAGCCGGCCTCCGGCCTCGGTCACCAGGTAGGCGCGCCCGGGCGACTGGGGGTCGCGCCAGCCGAGGTAGTCCAGGTCCTCCCAGGGGCGGTCGGCCAGGTCGCGGGGGACGGTCAGCCGCTTGGCCTCGCCCTTGGTGCAGTTGACGAAGGCGGCGCGGATCTCTTGCTCGGTCAGTGGCTTCATGAGGAGCACGCTAATTTGCCTAAAAGCTTTAGGCAAACGCATAATCACCATAGGTAGATGGTGAGGACAGTCGGCGGGCGGCCACCGGCCGCGGGAGCTGTGAGGGACGGGCATGGGACGCATCGGGTTGACCACGGACCGCCTGGTGCGGGCCGGGGCGGAGCTGGCCGACGAGGCCGGCTTCGAGCAGGTGACCGCCTCGGCGCTCGCCCGGCGGTTCGGCGTCAAGACCGCCAGCCTGTACTCGCACGTACGCAACTCCCGCGACCTGAAGGCGAGGATCGCCCTGCTCGCCCTGGCGGAACTCGCCGAGCGCGGCGCCTCGGCCCTGGCCGGACGCGCGGGCAAGGACGCCCTGACCGCCCTGGCGGACGTCTACCGCGACTACGCCCGCGAGCACCCCGGCCGCTACGACGCGTCCCGGTTCCGGCTCACCCCCGAGGAGGCCGCCGCGAGCGCCGGCCGGCGCCACTCGGAGATGATGCGGGCGGTCCTGCGGGGCTACGACCTGGCGGGCCCGGACCAGACGCACGCCGTCCGCCTGCTGGGCAGCGTCTTCCACGGCTACGTCAGCCTGGAGCTGGCCGGCAGCTTCAGCCACAGCACCCCCGACTCCCAGGAGAGCTGGTCATGGACCCTCGACGCCCTCGACACCCTGCTGCGCACCCGGGCGGCGAGGTGACGTCCCGCGCCGCCGGGCCCCTGACCACCACGCCCGTCACCGCGGAGCTCCTGCGCGGGGCCCTCGACACCGAGCACACCGGACGCGGCCTGCTGCCCCACCGGCTGCCGGCCCGGGCCCGGGCCCAGAACACCGACGGGCAGCTGGCCATGGCCGAGTCCCAGCCCTCCGGCGTACGGCTGGCCCTGCGCACCGCGGCGACCGTCGTCGAGCTGGACGTCCTGCCCGTCAAACGGGTCTACGCGGGCGCCCCGCCCCGTCCCGACGGGGTCTACGAGCTCCTCGTCGACGGCCGTCCGGCCGGGCGGGCGACCGCGGCGGGCGGCGACACCCTCACCATCGACCCCGCGACGGGCGGCGTCGAGCACCTCAGCGGCCCGGCCGCCACGCTGCGCTTCGCGGGCCTGCCCGGGCGGATGAAGGACGTGGAGATCTGGCTGCCGCACGACGAGACGACCGAGCTCGTCGCCCTGCGCACCGACGCCCCCGTCACCCCCGCGCCGGACCGCGGCCGCAGGGTGTGGGCGCACCACGGCAGTTCGATCAGCCAGGGTTCCGGCGCCGCGGCCCCCACCGGCACCTGGCCGGCGCTCGCGGCCGCCCTCGGCGGGGTGGAGCTGGTCAACCTGGGCCTGGGCGGCAGCGCACTGCTCGACCCGTTCACGGCGCGCGCCCTGCGCGACGCCCCGGCCGACCTGATCAGCGTCAAGCTGGGCATCAACCTGGTCAACACCGACCTGATGCGGCTGCGCGCCTTCACCCCCGCGGTCCACGGCTTCCTCGACACCGTCCGCGAGGGCCACCCGGACACTCCGCTGCTGGTCGTCTCGCCGCTGCTGTGCCCCATCCACGAGGACACCTCGGGGCCGACGGCTTTCGACACCGCCGCGCTCAGTACGGGCAAGCTGCGCTTCCGGGCGACGGGTGACCCCGCCGAGCGCGCCGCCGGGAAGCTGACGCTCACCGTCATCCGCGAGGAACTGGCGCGGATCGTGCGGCAGCGGGCGGACGAGGACCCGCACCTGTACCACCTCGACGGCCGCGAGCTCTACTGCGAAGCCGACGCCGCCGGACTGCCGCTGCCCGACGCCCTGCACCCGGACGCGGCCACCCACCGGCGGATCGGCGAGCGCTTCGCCGCACTGGCCTTCGGCGAGGGCGGCTTCTTCGGCCCGGTGCCGGGCGGTCAGCGCCGGCAGGTGTAGTGGGTCAGCCGGGAGCGGGCCTCCTTCTCGGATATGCCGAGGGCGGTGGCGATCGACTCCCACGACAGGTCGTCGGCCTCGGCGATGTAGGCGGCGTCGCGGGCCACGCTCCTGGTGATGCGCTCCAGTGCGGCCACGGCCTTGAGGGCGGCCACCGGGGCCTGTCCGGCCAGGTTGTTGAGCTGGTCCTCGACGCGGTCGAGGAGGTCGGCCAGCTCGGCGGGCAGCGGCACGGTGCGGGCCTCGACCTCGTCGAGGTGGCGTTCCCAGTCGTCGCGGGGCCCTTCGATCACCTGCTCGTAGAGGCCGGAGGGGTCCTGGGGCCGAGGGTCGACCGGATAGTGCGCGGCGCCGCGCCAGCCGCAGGCGCAGGCGGCGCGGGCGGCGGCGGCCCGGGGCCGGTCCAGGATGCCGGTGTAGGCCCACCACTCCCGCGTCTGGCGGAGGTCGCGGCCGCCGCCCGGGTCCAGGGAGACCGGGCCCGGTTCGGTGCCGTCCGCCAGGAGCGCACCGGCCCAGCCTTCGTGCGAGGCCCCGAACTCCTCCGCCGTCCACCCCATGCCCACTCCCCGTCAGCCGTCCCGCGCGGCCGCGCCGCCGGGGGCGGCGGCCGCGTGCTCTCGCCCCACCCTGCCCATGTCCGGGAGGGGCCAAGCGGCGTCCGCCGGCCGGTTCGCGGCGCGCGGGGCGCGCGCGCCGCGAACCGTGCGCCCCGGTCAGCGGGTGCGCGGCACGTGCTGGGTGACGCAGTGGACCCCGCCGCCGCCCCAGGCGAGGATCCGGGCGGGGGTGCCGAGGACCTCCCGGCCGGGGAAGAGGGGGCGGAGCCGGTCGAGGGCCGCGGTGTCGGCCGCCGCCTCCCCGGAGAGGGGGACGATCACCTGGGTGGCGGTCAGGTAGTAGTTGGTGTAGCTGAAGGTCTCGACCAGCAGGCCGTTCTGGCGGAAGTGCGGCTGCTGTTCCATCTCCACCAGGTCGAAGGGGCGTCCGCAGGCGTCGGTGGCGGCTTGCAGGACCGCCTTGTTGGCGGCCATCCGGGCGTGGTTGGGGCTGGCGGTGTCGGGCTGGGTGTGCAGGAGGATCCGGGCGGGGCCGAGGTAGGCGGCGACGAGGTCGACGTGCCCGTTGGTGATGGTGTCGTTGGCCAGCCCGTAAGGGAGCCAGATGAGCTTGGTGGCCCCGTAGGCGGCGAGCAGGGTGGCCTCGATCTGCGCCCGGGTCATCGTGGGGTTGCGGTTGGGGTTGAGCAGGCACTCCTCCGTGGTGACGAGCGTGCCCTGGCCGTCGGTGATGACGGAGCCGCCTTCCAGGACCATCGGGACGTCGCGGCGCTCCACGCCGAGCTGTGCGCAGACGCCGACGGGCAGGAGGTCGTCCTTGTCGTACGGGTACTTGCCGCCCCAGCCGTTGAAGGCGAAGTCGAGTCCGATCCGGCGGGACTTGGCGGCGTTGAGGGCGAAGATGGGGCCGGTGTCGCGCGTCCAGCAGTCGTTGACGGGGTATTCGACGACGGTGACGGTGGGGCCGCACTGGGCGCGGGCCTCGTCGGTGTGCCCCGGTCCGGCGAACATCAGGACCGGCTCGGTGCGGGCGATGGCACGGGCGATGCCGGCGATCTCGGCCTGGACGTCGGGCAGCAGGGAGCCCCAGCCGTCGGTGCGGTCCCAGGGCCAGGACATGACGCAGCAGGAGTGGTCCTCCCATTCGGCGGGCGCCGTGTACTTCTCCGCCGAGGCGGTGGACGTGTCGGCGGTCGCGGCCGTGCCGGCGGCCAGGGCGCGGCCGCCGAGCAGGGTGGCGGCGGTGGCGGTGAGCGCGGCGGCTCCGAAGCCTCTCCGGGACATCGACGGCAAGTTCATGACATACCTCCTGAGGGGTGGGCGGGGTGGTGCGGCGAACGGTCCGGGGGCCGGCGCGGTGAGCCGGGCGGCCCCCGGAGGGGTGGTCAGGAGAGCCCGGCCGCCGGTTCGGCGGAGCGGTCCGCGTCCGGGCGCGCCGGCTGCGGCTCCAGGGTCCGGAGCTTTTCCTGGGGGCGGCGGACCAGCAGGTAGAGCAGGCCGGCCGTGATGACCACGCCGGTGCCCAGCAGACCGGCCCAGATCTGGTACCACGGGGCGCCGGGCGGGGCCAGGACGGCCCGGGGCCAGCAGACGTTGGCCACCTCGAAGGCCGTCCAGAGCACCGCGAGCACGTTCAGGAAGGTGCCCTTGCGGCCGAGCCGGATGTGCCCGGACGGCACCCATGTACCGCGCAGCCGGGCGATGAGCGCGGCCAGCGAGACCAGGAAGAACGGCAGGAAGGTGGCGGCCGTGCCGAAGGCGATCAGACTGCCGATGGCGGTGGCGTTCAGGCCCAGCAGCAGGGCGGAGCAGCTGACGGCGGTGGAGGCCACCAGGCCGCCGATGGGCGCCTGGCGCCGGTTGACCCGGCGGACCTGGCGGGAGAAGGGGAAGACGCCGTCGCGGGCGAGGGAGTAGACGCCGCGGGCCGCTCCGCCCTGGGAGGCCATGGCGCAGGCGAGGAAGCCGACGAGCACGACGAAGACGAAGGGCTTGTCGGACCAGGAGCCGAAGGAGGTGACCACGGCGGTGGTCACCGGGTCGAGGTCCTGCCCGGCCACCACGGCCGCCGGGTCGGGGTGGGCCAGGGCCACCGCCATGGCGTTGAGGATCACCACGGTGCCGACGCTCAGCAGGGCCCACCACATGGCGCGCGGCACCTGCCGCCCGGCGTCCTTGGTCTCCTCGGCCGTCGAGACGCAGGCGTCGAAGCCGATGAAGCCCCAGCCCGCGACCGCGAGGACGGCGAGGAAGGCCATGACCGTGGAGCCGCCCGACAGCTGCTCGGCGCCGAGCGTCTCGGTGAAGAGGGAGAAGCCGTGCTTGCGGAAGAACAGCAGCAGGCTGAAGCCGACCAGCACCGAGGCCACGGCCTCGGCGGCGATGCCCAGCGAGACGAAGAGGCTGAGGATCCTGATGCCGAAGGCGTTGACCAGCATGCAGCCCAGCAGGATGGCGGCGGCCACCGCGACCATCGCCGCGGGCGTCGGCGCGATCCCGGCCAGGGCGAAGACCCAGGGCGCCGCCAGGTAGGCGACGGTGGTGTTGCCGAACATGACGGCGAACTGCCACACCCAGCCGCTCATCCAGCCGAACGAGGGCCCCAGCAGCCGGCGCCCCCACTGGTAGGGGCCCCCGGCGAGTGGCCACTGGGAGGCCAGCTCGGAGTAGACGTTGACGACCAGGCACTGGCCGAGCAGGACGACGGGCAGTGCCCACACCCAGGCCGGTCCGGCGATGGTCGTGCCGACCATGGAGACGGCGTAGAGGGCGACCACGGGCGAGACCACGGCGAAGCCCATGGCGATGTTCCCCAGGACGCCGAGGCTGCGGCGCAGCTCCTGCTCGTAGCCGAGGGCGCTCAGCCGGGCGGCGTCGCCGTCCTGCGGGGTGGCGGTGGCGTCCTGCGGGGTGGCGGTGGCGGGTCTGCCGCCGGTGGAGGGTTCGGGCACGTGACACCTCGGAGGGCAGGGGGAGCCGTCCGGCAACGGCCGGGAGCGCTCCCCGAACTAAATCTAACCTTGTTAGGTAACGGGGTTGCGGGGACGTTAACGCGCCCTCGGCCTCTTGGGAAGACCTGCCGACGGGTAACCTGGCGCCGGAAGAGGGGGAGTGCCGCCGTGGGCCGACCGAGCCAGCCGCTGCTGAGCCGCGCGATCATCGCGCGCGCCGCACTGGAACTGCTCAACGAGGAGGGCCCGGACGCCCTGAAGATGCGCTCGCTGGCCGACCGGCTGGGGGTGCGGGGCGCTTCGCTCTACCACCACGTCGCGTCGAAGGAGGACCTGCTCGACGCGGCGTCGGAGCTGCTCAACGAGGAGATCGACCTCGGCCCGCTCCAGGACCCGCAGTGGCGCCGGGGCATCGCCGAGTACGCCCGCGGGTACCGCCGGGTGTACCTCCGGAACCCCCACATGATCGCGCTGGTGGCGCGCCGCCGGGTCGAGGCCGACCGGGCCCTCCTCAGCTACGACGCGCTGCTGACCGCCCTGGTCCGGGCGGGCTGCACGCCGGACGGAGCGGCCGAGGCGGCGGCGGCCCTGGACTACCTGGTCCTCGGCTCCGCCCTGGAGACCTTCACGGCGGGCTTCACCCGCTCCCCGGCCGACTACCGGCCCGGGTACCCGGCCCTCGCCGACTCCCTCGAAGCGACCCGCTCCCGCCCCGGCGGCCTGGCCGGCCTGGACGACCGCGGCTTCGAACTGGGCCTGCGCCTCGTCCTGGACGGCCTGGCCGCCCAGCTGGCGGACGAGGGCTGACGGGGCGACACCCGCGGGGCTGCGGGCTTCGGGCTTCGCTACGTGGGCCCTAGACGGGCCGGACCGTACGGGGGCCCGCGCAGGCGACGCCGTACGCGGCGACCCGCTCGCGCAGCGCGCGGTCCGCGGTGACGACCGTGCAGGGCCGGCCGGCGTGGGCCGCGGCGAGCTCCACGATGAGGTCGTCCCCGCTGCCGGACGCGGACTCGACGCGCACCCCCGGCACGGACTCGACCCCCCGGGCGGCTCCCTCGACGACGAGGATGACCTCCTCACCGGCGTCCCGCACCGCGAGCCGGTCACGCAGCCGCTCGGCGGCCGCCTTGCGGTCGCGCCACCACCCGTCGGGCACGGAGCCGACGACGTTCGCGGCGTCGACGATCAGCACCGGACGGGTGCTCACGACGCCTCCCGGCGGCACCGGACGCGGCGTGGCGCGGTCCACATCTCTTGCTCGGTCACGGTCGGCGATTCTGCCACGCCACCGTCCCGGAGGCGCCCGCCGGGGGCTGGGGGCCGGGGGTCAGAACCAGGTGATGGTCAGGGCGAAGGACGTGCCTGCCGTGGCTCCCGTGGAGTCCGTTGCGGTGGCGGTGATCTGGGTCGTGCCGGTGCTCCAGGGTTTGCCGGTGATGCGGCCCGAGGCGGGGTCGAGGGTCAGGCCCCAGGGGAGGGTGGTCGTGGCGTAGCGGACGGGGGGTGTGCCGCCGGTGGTGGTGAGCTGGATGGTGCAGGGCTGGGTGAACGTGCAGCTCCGGGGGCCGGGGCTGGGGAAGACCAGGTTGCCGGGGGTCGGGGTGGGGGTGGGGTTGGCGTGGGGGTGGGGGTTGGCGTGGGGTGGGGGTCGAGGTGCAGGCGGGGGTGGCTTCCGGGGGAGGGGGACCTGCCAGATCTGGGGGTCGTTCTCCGAGCCGACCAGGAGGTGGGTGCAGTCCGCGTACGTGAGCGCCTCGCCCTGGGGCTGGGACGGGAGGGCGACGTCCGCGAGTTTGGTGCCCGCCGTGTCGTAGACGGAGGCCGTGTTGGCGCCCAGGGGGCCGCCGCTGCGCAGGGCGTACGAGGCGCCGCTCGGGGAGAAGGCTCCGTCGGTGGCGAACACCGGGGCCGGGCCGACCGGGGTGAGGGTGTTGACCTGGCCGGTCAGCGGTGGGAGCGGGGCCTGGTAGAGGCGGCCCGGGGCGCCGATCTGCTTGGCGGCGATGAACATCCGGCCGGTGAGCGGGTCGGCGAGCAGGGACTCCGCGTCGTGCCGGCCGTCGGCGTAGGCGAAGCGGTAGGTGGTGGGGGTGACGGTGGCGTTCGTGAGCTGTTCGGGTTCGGGAAAGCCGTGGACCGTGATCTCGGCGCGGCCGGCGAAGTTGTCGCCGATGTCTCCCACGAGGACGGCCGGGGAGCCGGTGGCGGCGTCCTTGCCCAGGGACAGGCCTTCCCAGTCGGTATTGGTGACGCCGGCGAGCGTGAAGGTGGCCTTCAGGATGCCGGTGGGGCCGGTGCAGTCGATCGCGAAGACCTGGTTGGTGTTGCCGCTGTCGTTGACGGCGTAGAAGACGCCCGGGTGCCGGCGGCTCATCGCGAGCCCGCTGAATTCGGTCAGGCCCGGCGGCAGGGTGCACTTCTTCTCGGCCGCCGGACCGGCGGCCGGCGCAGGGGCCGGGGCGGGCGCCGCTGCGGCGTCGGCGCCGGCCGCCCAGGCCAGCGCGGGCAGGAGCGTGGCCAGGGCAGCGGTCGCGAGGGCGGCGGCCCGTTGGGGTGTCAGGAGTCGGGGCATGCGGACCATGGGAGTGGGGCACGGCGGACATCGCCAGGGGCGGGCGACGCCCGTTCGAGCATCGTTCAATGCCGTGTGGGCATACCGCCGTTCGGCGCGCCGGGCCCAGCGCACCCGGTCAAGGAGCCCGTTCAACGCGCCGGTTCGCGGACCGGGGCCTTGCGGCCGGCGTGTGCGATGAAGGCGCGGGCGGTGCGGCTCAGCGGGCGGCGGGGGTGTGCGATGCCCACCGGGCGCAGCAGGGGCGGGGAGAAGGAGCGGATCTCCGCCCTGGAGCCGAAGGCCCGTAAGACGACGTCCCGGTACCAGATGAGGGAGCCGCGGCCGTCCGTCACCCCCGTCACCCAGGCGAGGCGTTCGTCGACCTCCAGGGAGGGGACGGGCCGGACGCCCAGGCAGCTGAACATGGCCTCCATCTCGGTGCGGCGGCCCGTTCCGGGGGTCGGCAGCACCATGGGCAGTCCGTCGAGCATGCGCAGGGGGACCGGGTCGGGCAGGCGGGTGCCGATCGGGGAGATCAGCACCACCTCGCGCTCCTGGATGAAGTGCGAGGTCAGCTCCGTGTCCACCGGCAGGTCCACGAGCGCCAGCTCGGCGCGCCCCTGGCTGAGTTCCTGGACCAGCGCTTCCCTGCTGTCGTGCTGCTGGACCTTGACCTCCGCGCCGGGCCGGCCGGCGGTGAAGCCCGCGACCAGGTCGGTGGCGAGGTCCAGGGCGAGCGTGGGGGTGGTGACCAGGGTGAGGGCGGCCTGCGGGCCCCGGCCCTGGGGGGTCCCGATGTCGTCGATGGCCTCCACCGCGTTGAGCACGGTACGGGCCAGCCGGACGACCCGGGCCCCCTCCGGCGTGAGGTCCACCCCCCTTCCCCGCCGGGCCAGCAGCTCGACGCCCAGGTCGCGCTCCATGGCCTGGACGGCTCTTGACAGGGCGGACTGGGCGACGAAGACGGAGGCGGCGGCGCCCGTGATGGACCGGCAGTCGGCGACGGCGACGAGGTAGCGGAGTTGCGCGAGCGTGGGGGTCATGAGCGGACGGTAACGGCGTGAGCATGCCGCCGTAAGAGCGCCTGGATGAACAACTGCACGATTTCCGGGGCCCGTTCATACCGGATGGGCGGCAAGGCATGCCGGTGCGGCATGAGCCGGGGGCGCCTCCGTACGCCCGCGCGTGCTCCGGTGCACGGGCCCCCCGCCGCCGATGCCGCTGGTCAGACGGAGAGGGGCGCCGGGCCGCCGGCGCCGGCGGCCCGCACGAGGGCCCGCAGGGGCTCCGGGGGCGCGAAGGGGGGTGTTCCGCATGGCTGTTGACAGTGCGCGACGCCGCTCGCACGATGCATCGCGGCGCCGGGAGCTTGACCCTTGTTCAATCCGGTACACATCCGGGTTCCCGCCGCCCGCGTGCTCCCCGCGGCCCCGTGATGGCAGCCGCCGCCTCACTGCGTCACCGCACGCCTCACCCCGCTCTCCCCCGTTCTTCCGCCCGCACTGCGTCATGTCACACAGCACTGGAAGAGGAGCGTCCGTGACCCCTCCCCCGCAGTCCGCCGCCATCCGCGATCTGGTCGTCGTGGTCAGCCCGTTCGAGGAGCCGCACCCCCGTGTCGTGAGCGCGGCCGCGCGCGCCGGGGCCCTGGGGCTGCTCGACCTCGGCCGGGACCCGGATGCCGCACGGCGCGCCTTCGACGAGCTGGCCCGGCTGCTCGGCCGCGGCGGTGACGCGAGCGGCGGCAACGGCAACCGCCGGTACGGCGTACGGGTGCCCGCGGGCTGCCCGACCGGCCCGGACGAGCTGCCGCCCGAGGTGGACACCGTGCTGCTGGCCGACCCCGTCCGGTACACCCCGGACCGGCTGGCCGCCTGGGCCTCGGCGGCCGGCCGGCCCCGGCTCTGGGCCGAGGTCACCAGCCCGCAGGAGGCGGCCGCGGCGGTGGCCGCCGGAGCGGACGGGCTCGTCGCCAAGGGGCACGAGTCCGGCGGCCGGGTGGGCGGGGCCACCTCCTTCGTGCTCCTGCAGCAGTTGCTCGGTGACTCCGGCCCCGGGGTTCCCGTGCGGGTCTGCGGGGGGATCGGGCCGCACACCGCGGCCGCCGCGGTGGCGGGCGGGGCCGCCGGAGTGCTGCTCGACGTACAACTCGCCCTGACCTCCGAGGCCGAGGACGCGCTGCCCGCCGAAGTGGCGGCGGTGCTGCGGGCCATGGACGGGTCCGAGACCCGGCTGGCCGACGGGCACCGGGTGTTCACCCGGCCCGATCTCACCCCGCCCGAGGGGCCCGTGCCCGCGCTGCTCGGCGCCCGGGACCTGCGGGCGCAGCTGCTGCCCGTCGGGCAGGACGGGGCCTCGGCGGCCCGGCTGGCCGCCCGTCACCGGACCACCGGCGGAGTGGTCCAGGCCGTACGGGCGGCCGTCACCGGGCACCTCGAGACCGCCGTACGGGCCCGGCCGCTGGAGCGTCCGTTCCCCGTGGCGCAGGGTCCCATGACCCGGGTGAGCGATCAGGCGGCTTTCGCCGAGGCCGTCGCCGCCGCGGGCGGGCTGCCGTACCTGGCGCTCGCGGTGATGGAGGGCCCGGACGTCCGTGCCCTGCTGGCCGAGACCGCCTCGCGGCTGGGGGACCGCCCCTGGGGGGTGGGCCTGCTCGGCTTCGCCCCGGAGGCGCTGCGACGGGAGCAGCTGGCGGCGGTGGCCGGGGCCCGCCCCCCGTACGCGATCATCGCGGGCGGCACCCCGGCACAGGCGGCGCCCCTGGAGGCGGCCGGGATCCGGACCCACCTCCATGTGCCTTCGCCGGGGCTGCTGGAGCGGTATCTCGCCGAGGGGGCACGGCGGTTCGTCTTCGAGGGGCTGGAGTGCGGCGGGCACGTGGGGCCACGGGCCTCCTTCCCGCTGTGGGAGGAGCAGATCGAGCTCCTGCTGTCCTGTCCCGAACCACGGGAACTGGACGTGCTGTTCGCGGGCGGCATCCACGACGAACGCTCCGCCGCCATGGCGGTGGCGGCCGCGGCACCGCTGACCGGACGGGGCGCGCGGATCGGCGTCCTGATGGGCACCGCCTACCTGTTCACCCGGGAGGCCGTGGACTGCGGGGCGCTGCTCCCCGTCTTCCAGCGGACGGCGGTCGAGTGCACGGAGACCGTCCTGCTGCACACCGCCCCGGGACACGCCACGCGCTGCGCGCCGACCCCGTACGCCGACGCCTTCGAGGCCGCGCGGCAGCGGCTCACGGACGACGGGGCGGAACCGCGCGCGGTGTGGGAGGAGCTCGAACGGCTCAACCTGGGCCGCCTGCGCATCGCGGCGAAGGGACTGCGTCGACGCAGCGGGGAGCCGGGGAGCGTCACCCGGGCGGAAGGCATCGCCGGGGCCGAGGGCGTCGCCGGGCTGGAAGTCATCGCCGGGGCCGAGGGCATGGCCCGGGCCGAGGGCATGGCCCGGGCCGAGGGCATGGCCCGGGCCGAGGGCATGGCCCGGGCCGAGGGCATGGCCCGGGCGGAAGGCATCGCCGGGCCTGAGGGCATGGCCCGGGCGGAAGGCACCGCCGGGCCTGAGGGCATGGCCCGGGCGGAAGGCACCGCCGGGCCTGAGGGCATCGCCGGGGCGGAAGGCATCGCCGGGCCTGAGGGCATGGCCGGGGCGGAAGGCATCGCCGGATCGGAGGGCGGCCCGGGCGGCGGGCCGGAGCGGCTGCCCGCGCCCGGCGCCGGCGGTGGGCCGGAAGCCGTCGGCGGACCCCTCCCGGCCGGGCCGCCGGTTCCCGCCGGTGCGGGCCGGCTGGAGGCCGTGGACGAGGAACAGCAGTACACCGACGGACTGTTCATGCTCGGGCAGGCCGCCACCCTGCGGAACGCCACCACCACCGTCGCGGAGCTGCACGCCCAGGTGACCGAGGGCGCGACGCGGTTCCTGGAACGGCGGGCCCGGGAACTCCTCGTCCCGCAGGAGGCCGAGCGGGACGCCGCCGCACCGCTGGACGTCGCCATCGTCGGCATGGCCTGCGCCTACCCCGGCTCCCCCGACCTCGCCGCCTACTGGGCGCGGATCCTGGACGGTACGGACGCGGTCACCGAGGTGCCGGCCGAGCGCTGGGACCCGGCCCTCTACTACGATCCCGACCCCGCGCGGGCGGGCGAGCGCACCCCCTCCCGGTGGGGCGGCTTCCTCGGCCCGGTACCCTTCGACGCCCTCGCGCACGGTATCCCGCCGGCCTCCCTGGCCGGGATCGAACCCGTCCAGCTGCTGGCCCTGGAGATCTCCGCGCGGGCCCTCGCCGACGCCGGCTACGACAAGGGACGGGAGTTCGACCGGTCCCGGACGGCCGTGGTCTTCGGCGCGGAGGCCGGTACGGAGCTGGCGGGCGCGTACGGGCTGCGCGCGCTCCTGCCGTCCTACCTGGGAGCGGTACCGGCCGGGCTGGAGGGGCAGCTGCCCCGGCTCACCGAGGACTCCTTCCCCGGCGTCCTGGCCAACGTCATCGCCGGCCGGGTGGCCAACCGGCTCGACCTGGGCGGCGCCAACTGCACGGTCGACGCGGCCTGCGCGTCCTCGCTGGCCGCCCTGGACCTCGCCTGCCGCCACCTGCGCGACGGGGACGCCGACATGGTGCTGTGCGGGGGCGCCGACGTGCACAACGGCATCAACGACTACCTGATGTTCTCCTCGGTCCGCGCCCTCTCCCCCGGTGGCCGCTGCCGGCCCTTCGACGCGGCGGCCGACGGGATCGCCCTCGGCGAGGGGGCCGGCGTCCTGGTGCTCAAGCGCCTCGCGGACGCCGAACGGGACGGTGACCGGGTGTACGCCGTGGTCAAGGCGGTCGGGTCGGCCAGTGACGGGCGGTCGCTCGGCCTGACCGCGCCCCGGCCGGAAGGACAGCGCCGGGCGCTGGAACGGGCCTACGCCCGGGCGGGGGTCAGCCCGGCCGAGGTGGGGCTGGTGGAGGCGCACGGAACCGGTACGGTCGTCGGGGACAGTACCGAACTGGCGGTCCTCACCGAGCTGTTCACCGACTCCGGGGCGGCTCCGGGCTCGTGTGCGCTGGGCTCGGTGAAGTCCCAGCTCGGGCACACCAAGTGCGCGGCCGGGCTGGCCGGGCTGATCAAGGCGGCCCGGGCGGTCCACGCGGGCGTACGGCCGCCCACTCTGCACATCGAGTCGCCGAACCCGGCCTGGCGGGAGCCGGACAGTCCCTTCTTCTTCGACGCGGAGGCCCGGCCGTGGGCCGTGCCCGCGCGCCGGCGGATCGCCGGGGTGAGCGCTTTCGGCTTCGGGGGCACCAACTACCACGCCGTGCTGGCCGGTTACGACGGCGCCGGGGAGCCGGCGCACGGACTGGAGGAGTGGCCGGCCGAGCTGTTCTGCTTCCGGGGCGAGGACCGGCGGGCGGCGGGCCGGGCGATGGCACGGCTCGCCGCGCGGCTGGAGGAGAACGACGCGGCCGGCCGGCCGTGGGCCCTGCGGGACCTCGCGGCGGAGGCGGCCGCCTCGGGCACGGGTCCGGTGCGGGTCGCGGTCGTGGCCGGGGACCTGACGGAGCTCGCGGGCCGCCTGGAGCGGGCCCGAACCTTCACTCCGGGCGCGGGGGTGCACGTACGGGAGGAGTCGGCGGATCCGGGCCGGACGGCGTTCCTCTTCCCCGGTCAGGGCAGCCAACGCCCGGGCATGTTGGGCGAGTTGTTCACCGCCTTCCCCCCGCTGCGCGAACTGCTGGACGAGGCCCCGGCGAACGTCGTCCAGGCGGTGTTCCCGCCGGCGGCCTTCGGCGCCGCGGGGCGGGAGGCGCGGCGGGCCGCGGTCACCGACACCCGGGTGGCCCAGCCGGCCCTGGGCCTGGCCGGGGCGGCCGCGCACCTGCTGCTCGGGCGGCTCGGCGTACGGCCGGACGCCGTGGCCGGGCACTCGTACGGGGAGCTGACCGCGCTGTGGGCGGCCGGGGTGTACGGCATGCCGGAGCTGCTGCGGCTGAGCGTGCGCCGTGCGGAGGCGATCCTGGCGGCCGCCGGGGCGGATCCGGGGACGATGGCGGCGGTGTCGGCGGCCCCGGAGGAGGTGCGGGAGATCGCCGAGCGGGCCGGGTGCGTGGTGGCGAACCACAACGCACCGCGGCAGTGCGTGGTTTCGGGCCCGGCGGCGGCGGTGGAGCGGGCGGTGTCAGCACTGCGGGAGGCCGGCCTGTCGGCGCAGCCGATCCCGGTGGCCTGCGCCTTCCACAGCGAGGTGGTCGCGGGGGCCTCCGGGGCCCTCGCCGCCGAGCTGGCCGGTACGGAACTGGGCGGGGCCGCCGTGCCGGTGTGGTCGAACACCACGGCGCAGCCGTATCCGGCCGGCGCGGATGCCGTACGGGCCCTGCTCGCGCGGCAGGTGGCGGAACCGGTCCGGTTCGTGGAGCAGGTGGAGTCCATGTACGCGGCCGGGGTGCGGACCTTCGTGGAAGCGGGCCCCGGGCGGGTCCTCTCCGGGCTGGTCGGCAGGATACTCCAGGGCCGGCCGCACACGGTGGTCCCGCTGGACGTCCCGGGCGAGCACGGCCTGGTGCGGCTGGTGACGGCCCTGGCGGAACTCGTGGCCGCGGGCGTACCGGTGGCCCCGGAGGCCCTGTTCCGGGGCCGGACCCGGCGCCTTCCGGAGCGGGCTCCGAACCGCCCGGGCTGGCTGGTCGACGGCCACCTGGTCCGCACCGCCTCCGGCGCCCCGGTACCCGGCGGTCTCCACCCGGCCCGCCGGGTCCCCCTCGCGGCCGCGGCCCCCGAGCCCGCCCCGGCCCCCGCCGCGACCGGCCACCGCCCCGCCCGGCCCGAACCGGGCGCTCGGCCGTCGGGTCCTGTGATGGCGCCGGGGAGCGTCGTGTACGCGCCGGAAGCCGGGACGGGGCCCGACGCGGTGGCGGCCCGCCACCCGTACGGTCCCTGGCTCACGCCGGACGGGACGGCGGCCCACCCGTCCGACCCCTGGAAGGCCCCGCCCGGGGCGGGTGTCCCGGTGGCCGGCCACCGCACGACGCCGCACGGGGCAACGGGCTACCCGCCCGACCCGCGCACGGCTCCGCCCGCGGCGGCTGTCCCGTCCCCCGGCCCCCGGACGACGCCGCACGGGGTGACGGGCCACCCGCTGAACGGGGCGGCGGTCCCGTCCTCCGACCACTGGACGGCGCCGCACGGGGTGACGGGCCACCCGCTGAACGGGGCCGGTTTCCCATCCGTCGGCTCCCGGAGCGCCGCGGCCCGGGCCGAGGACCGCCCGGCCGGGCTCCGGGACGCCCCCGCGGGGGCGGCGGCCGCCCCGTCCGCCCTCGGGCCGACGCCGTACGGGACCGGTGGCCCGTCCGCCGGGCCCCGGGACGCGGCCGTGCTGGAGTACCTGCGCGGGGCCCGCGAACTGGTCGCCGCGCAGCGGGAGGTGCTGTTGGGGTACCTGGGGGCTGGGGCATCCGCCCTTCCCGGGCCGGCCGGTGCGGCCCGGAGCGGCGAACCGCCCGTGGCCGCCGTCGGTACGGGCCTTGGACCGGCGGTGGACCCGGCCGCCTGGGCACAAGCGGCGTCCGCGGCGGCACCGGCCGGTTCCGGGGGCGGGTGGTCGCCCGCAGCCGAGGCGGAGGCCGGCGCCCCGGCGGAAGCCGGCCCCTGGTGGGCACCGGCAGACCCCGCCACCGGGTGGCCCCTGGATCGGGGGACCCTGAACGGAGCCCTGCCCGGGGTGGCGCCGGCGGACTCCGCCACCGGGTGGATGCCGGAACCGGCGCCCCGGGCGGCGCCCTCGCCGTGGGCCGGGCCGACGGACACGGGGGGCGGCTGGACGCCCCTGGCCGGGGCGGACGGTGCCACGGCGTCCGCGCCCTGGGCGGCGGAGGGACCGGGCGTGCCGCCCGGGGCCACGGGCTCCGGCGGCGGGGGGCCTCGTACGGCCGAGGAGGTCATGGACGTGGTGCTGGAGATCGTCCAGACGCGGACCGGCTATCCCCCGGACATGCTCGACCCCGGGCTGGACCTGGAGGCGGACCTGTCCATCGACTCCATCAAGCGGGTGGAGATCATCGGCGCCCTGGCCGACCGCATCGGTCTCCCCCGGGACGCCGGAGGATCCGAGGGGACGGCGGTCGAGGAGCTGTCCCGGATCAAGACCTTGCGCGGGATCGTGGACTGGGTCGTCGGCCACGCGGGCGACGCGGAACCGGCCCGGCCGCCGGAGCCCGTCCCGGCCGCGCTCACGGGCGCCGACTCGGCCGCGCTCCCGGACACGGGCACGGGCCCGGGTGCTGCCACGCCTGCCGCCGGGGCCGGGAACCCCGGACCGGCCGCAGGAGCGTGGGCGACGGCAGCCCCGGCTGGGGGCGGGGGCAGGGGCCGGGCGCTGAGGCCGCCCCTGGACCGGGCGCGGTCGTGCGGCTCCGGGTGGAGCGCGTTCCCGTGGGGGCGGCCGACGGGGAGCCGGGGCGGCTGCGCGGGCTGCGCGTCGGGGTCGTCGGGGACGGGCAGGGGGTGGCCGGTTCCCTCGCCGGGCTGCTGCGGGATCAGGGGGCCGAGGTCGGGGTGCTCGATGCCGCCGAGGGCGGCTGGGACGGGATCGTCGAGCTGTCCGGGCTGCGGGGCGGCGGCGAGCCCGCGCTGCCCGGGGCCTTCGCCGGGCTGCGGAGGGCCCTGGTCGGCGGCGCCGGCCGGCTGGTCCTCGCCGGTGTGCCCGGTACGGCCGGGGCCGGTCTGCACGGGTTCGCCCGCAGCGCCGCCCTGGAATTCCCCGGCGCGCTGGTCCGTGCCGTGGAGGTCCACCCGAAGGAGGAGCCCGCACGGATCGCCGCCCGGCTGCTCGCGGAACTCGGCTGCGCGCCCGGCGACGACGGGCCCGTCTCCGTCGGCTACGCCCTGGACGGCACCCGGTTCGTCCGCCGCCCGGTGCCCGCTCCGCTGTACGCGGCCGGCGAGCCCGCGCCGCCCCTCGGCCCGGACTCGGTGGTGCTGCTCACCGGCGGGGCCCGGGGGATCACCGCCCGGACGGCCCTCGCGCTGGCCCGCGCCACCGGGTGCCACGTCGAGCTGATCGGCCGGACTCCCGAACCCCCGGCCGCCCCCGACGGGTTCGGGCAGGCCCAGGACCGGGTGGCCCTGCGCGCCGCACTGATCGCCTCGGGCCTGCGGACCCCCGCCGAGATCGAGGCGGCCGCCTCCCGGATCCTCGCCGAGCGGGAGGTGCGCGCGACCCTGGCCGCCCTGGCCGGTGTGGCGGCGTCCGTCCGCTACCACCGCGCCGACGTCACGGACGAGGACGCGGTGCGGGCCGTCGTGGCGGACGTACGGGCCCGGCACGGGCGGCTCGACGGGCTGGTGCACGGCGCGGGCCTGCTGCGGGACGGGCTGCTGCGCGACAAGCGGCCGGAGGACTTCGCCGAGGTGTTCGCCGCCAAGGTGGCCGGCGCCCGTCACCTCGCCGCCGCGGCCGCCGACCACGGGTCCGGCCCCGCGCCCCGGTTCCTGGCCCTGTTCGGGAGTGTCGCCGGGGTGTACGGCAACCGCGGGCAGAGCGACTACGCCGCCGCCAACGACGCCCTCGACGGCCTCGCACACACCTGGGCGCATTCCTTCCCGGGCCGGGTGCTGTCCGTGGACTGGGGTCCGTGGGCGGCGGAGGCGGGCGGGATGGTCACGCCCGAGCTGGCGCGGGCGTACGCGGAGCGCGGGATCCCGCTCATCGATCCGGACGCCGGGACCACCGCGTTCCTCGGTGAACTCGCCTACGGGAACGACGTACAGGTGGTCCTGACGGCGGCGGCACCGGTGCCCGCGGAGGGGGACGGCCATGAGTGAGCGGCAGCCGCGCGGCCCGCGGCCGTCCGACGCGGCGATCGTCGGGATGGGCGCGGTGTTCCCGGGAGCCGCCGACCTGGCCGCGTACCGGCGCAACCTGTTCTCCGGTGCGGACTGCATCGGCGAGGTTCCGCCGGAGCGGTGGGACCCGGAGGTGTACTACGACCCGGAGGGCGCCGCCGTCGGCCGTCCCCCGGCCGGGGACCGGTTCTACTGCCGGCGCGGCGGATTCGTGGACGGGCTGGCCCAGTTCGACCCGACCCGGTTCGGGATCATGCCGGCCGCCGTGGAGGGGGCGGAGCCGGATCAGCTGCTGGCCCTGCACGCGACGGCCGAGGCGATCGCGGACGCGGGCGGTGAGGGGCGGCTGCCGGCCGACCGCTCCCGGATCGGTGTGGTGCTGGGGCGCGGCGGGTTCATGGGGGTGGCCACCGCCCGGCTGGACCAACGGGTGCGTACGGCACACCAGTTGGCGCAGACGCTGCGGGAGGTGGCGCCGGAGCTCGGGGAACGGCGGATCGCCGAGGTGCGGTCGGCGTTCCAGGCGGCGCTGGGCCCGGAGCGGCCCGATGCGTCGATCGGGCTGGTTCCCAGCTTCACCGCCGCGCGGACCGCGAACCGGCTGGACTTCCGCGGTCCCGCCTACACCCTGGACGCGGCCTGCGCCTCCTCGCTGCTCGCCGTGGACCAGGCGGTCGGGCTGCTGGCGGCCGGGCGCTGCGACGTGGTGGTCGCGGGGGCGGTGCACCACTGCCACATCGCCACCCTGTGGAGCGTGTTCACACAGCTGCGGGCGCTGAGCCCGAGCGAGCGGATCCGCCCCTTCGACCGGCGGGCGGACGGGACGCTGCTGTCCGAGGGGACCGGGGTGGTGCTGCTGAAGCGGCTGGCGGACGCGCGGCGGGACGGCGACCGGGTTTACGCGGTGGTCCGCGGGACGGGGGTGGACGGGGACGGGAGGGCGGCGAGCCTGATGAGCCCGCTGGTCGCGGGCCAGGTGAGGGCGCTGGAACGGGCCTGGCGGGAGGCCGGGCTGGATCCGCGGGAGCCGGGCGCGCTGGGACTGGTGGAGGCGCACGGCACGGGCACGCCGGTGGGCGACGCGGCCGAACTGGACACCCTGGCCCGGGTGTTCGGGCCGCCGGGGCGGGGCGACGGGCCGGGCGTCGGTCTGGGGTCGGTCAAGTCCATGCTGGGGCACACCATGCAGGCCTCCGGCATGGCGGGACTGATCAAGGCGGCACTGGCGGTGCACGAGGGGGTGCTGCCGCCGACGCTGCACCTGGAGGATCCCCACCCGGATCTGGCCCGGACCCGGATGCGCCCGGTGACCGCCGCCGAGCCGTGGGAGCGGGGGGCCGGCCCGCGCCGGGCGGGGGTCAACGCCTTCGGCTTCGGGGGGATCAACGCGCACGTGGTGCTGGAGGAGGCTCCGGGCGCCGGCCGGCCGGCGGCGCTTCCGGTGCGCAGGTTCCTGCCTCCGGCGGGGCCGGCCGTGCCCGTGGGGACTCCGCGCGCGCCCGGCGACGTGCTGCTGCTGGCGGCGCAGGACCCGGCCGGGCTGGCGGCCCTGCTGGCCGCGGATGCTCCCGTGTCCGGAGGGGAGGGGCCCTGCCGGCTCGCGGTGGTCGGGCCGAGCCCGCAGCGGCTCGCGCTGGCCGCGAAGGCGGTGGCGCGCGGGCGGGCCTGGCGGGGGCGCGGGGACGTGTGGTTCAGTCCGGCGCCGCTGGGCGGGCGCACGGCGTTCCTGTTCCCGGGCCTGGAGCCGGAGTTCGCCCCGGTGGTGGACGACGTGGCGGACCTGCTGGCACTGCCCCGGCCCCGTCTCGGGCGCGGTGACGGGCTCGTGGAGCGGGCCCTGGACGCCCTCGCGACGGGCCGCTTCTTCGCCCGCGTGCTGCCGGCGCTCGGCATCGGGGCGGACGTGCTGGCGGGGCACAGCCTCGGGGAGTGGGCGGCGATGGTCGCCGCCGGCCTCTACCCGCAGGAGGCGGCCGACGCCTTCCTCGACTCGCTGCGGCCGGGCTCGCTGAAGGTCCCGGACCTCGTGTACGCGGCTCTGGGCTGCGGTGCCGGGCGGGCGCGGGCGGCGCTGCACGGGCTGGACCGGGTGGTGGTCAGCCACGACAACTGCCCGCACCAGTCGGTGGTCTGCGGTGAGCCCGACCAAGTGGCGGCGGTGGTCGCGCGGTTGCGCGGGGAGGGGGTGCTCGGGCAGGAACTGCCGTTCCGTTCGGGGTTCCACACCCCGATGTGGGAGCCGTACCTCGGGCAGGTCCGGGCCGCGTTCGCCCGGCTGCCGCTGCGGCCGGGTGCGGTGCCGGTCTGGTCGGCCACCACCTGCGCGCCGTTCCCCTCCGGGGAGCGGGAGGTGCGGGAGCTGGTGGTACGCCACCTCCTGGAGCCGGTCCGCTTCCGCGAGCTGACGCTGCGGCTGTACGAGGAGGAGGGCGTGCGCAGCTTCGTCACACTGGGGCCGGGCAGCCTGCCGGGGTTCGTCGAGGACACCCTGCGCGACCGCCCCCACCTGTCGGTGGCGGCCTCCTCCCCCCGGCTGACGGGACTGGCGTCCCTGAACCGTCTCTGCGCGGCCCTCTGGGCGGAGGGCCACACCCCTGACTGGGCCAGGCTCGCGTCCCCGTCCCCGTCCCCGTCCACCGCCCCCGTCTCCCGGCCGGCCCCGCCCCAGGCCGCCACCGGGCCCGCTACCCGGGGGCGCGCCGTTCCGCTGGATCTCGGTTCCCCGCTCGTCCGCCTGGGCGAAGGGGCCCGGACCGCCCTCGGCGGCCTACCGGCGGCATCGACGGCAGGTTCGTCGCACGCCACCGGCACGGCAGGCCAGGCCGCTCAGGCGGGTCAGGTCTCGCAGGCAGCCCAGACAGCTCAAGCGGCACAGGCGGCACAGGCCGCTGTGCGTGGCCACCCGGACGGGGCCCGGCCTGGCCTGTCGTCGGCCCCGCCCGCCGGGGCCGACCCCGGGTCCGCCGGGAGCCTGCTGGGGCCGGCCGCCGGCACGGGCACGCGGCCGCCGGGGCCGGGACAGGGGGTCGGCCCGGCGCCCGTGGTAACCAACGGTGCGGGAAGGGCCACGGGGAAGCTCGGCCTGCGGATCTCCCTCGCCACGTTGCCCTACGTGCGCGACCACTGCGTGTACCTCCAGCCCGACGGCTGGCCCGAGGAATCCGACCGGTTCCCGGTCGTGCCCATGACCACGATGCTGGAGCTCGCGGCCGACGCCGCCCGCCGGTACGCCCCGCGCGGCCTCGCCGTCACCGGGTTCGAGGACGTGCGGGCCCTGCGCTGGCTGTCCGTGGAACCGGCCCTCGACGTCGTGGCCGAGGTCCGCGACGAGGGGCCGGGGCGGCTCCGGGTGGCGATCGGAGAGTACGCCTCCGTCGTCGTCCTGTTCGGCGAGCGGTACGAGCGGCCGCCCGCCCCCGACGCCGCTCCCCTGCGCGACCCGCGCCCCGCCCCGTCAGCGCGGCGGCGCTCTACCGTGACCGGTGGATGTTCCACGGGCCGCGCTTCGCCGCCGTGCACGAGGTGCGCACCGTGGCCGCGGACGGCATCGAGGGGGTCGTGCGGGCGCTCCCCTCCCCGGGGGCCCTCCTCGACGCCGCCGGCCAGCTGTTCGGGCACTGGATGCAGCTGCGGCTCCCGGTGGACCGGCTGGTGTTCCCGGCCACCGTCGGCCGGATCCGCTTCTACGGGCCGCCGCCGGCGCCCGGCGAACTGCTGCGCGTCACCGCCCGGGTGCGCGAGGTGCGGGAGGTCACCGTGCGCGGGGACCTCGAGCTGGTCCGGGCCGACGGCGGGGTGTGGGCCCGGATCGAGGGGTGGACGTACCGCCGCTTCGGCGCCGACGAACGGGTCTGGCCGATGAAGTTCACCCCCGAGGTGTGCGGCATCGGCGAGCCCCAGCCGGGGGGTTGGTGCCTGGCCCGGCGGCGCTGGAGCGATCCCGCCTCCCAGGAGCTGGTGATGCGCCGCTACCTGGGCGCCGCGGAACGGGAGGCGTACGGGCGGCTGTCGCCGCGGGCCCGGGGGCCGTGGCTGCTGGGGCGGATCGCGGCCAAGGACGCCCTGCGGCAGGTGCTGTGGGACGGTGGCGCCGGTCCGGTGTTCCCGGTGGAGGTGCCCGTCGGCAACGATCCCGCGGGCCGTCCGCTGGCGCTGGGCCCGCTCACCCGGGGCCTTCGGCTGACGATCGCCCACAAGGACCGGATCGCCGTCGCCCTCGCCGGGCCGGGGCGGGCGCTGGGGATCGACGTGGAGCAGGTGACCGCCGACCCGGACGCGCTGGTCCGGATCGCGCTGGGGCCGGGTGAAC
This sequence comes from Streptomyces katrae, assembly GCF_002028425.1. Lineage (GTDB taxonomy): Bacteria > Actinomycetota > Actinomycetes > Streptomycetales > Streptomycetaceae > Streptomyces > Streptomyces katrae_A. Next base: position 448,003 of record NZ_CP020042.1, read on the forward strand.
TCCGCCTCGCCGAGGCCCTGGCCGCCGCGGCGGGTACGGGCCTGGCCTCCGCGCTCACCACCCTGTGGTGCGCCAAGGAGGCCGCGGCCAAGGCGGAGGGCCGCGGGCTCGGCGGCCGGCCCCGGGACTGGCGGGTCTCGGGCGACCCGGAGGCCGGCCCGGACGGCGGCGGTCTGCTGGTGCACTCCCCCGGCGGCCACCCGTACCCGGTCCGCACCACCCTGCTCTCCACCACCCCGGCCGCCACCGCCGCGCCCGGCACCCACCCGGGCGGCACCGCCCCGTCCGGCACCGCCCCGCCCGACCACGTCGTCGCCTGGACCGCCCAAGGCCCGGCGGCCGGCGTCCCCTTCGACCTCACGGAGACACACCATGGCATCTGACGTCCTCGCCGAGATCACCGGCATGCTGGTGGAGATCGTCGGCGACGAGTACCTCCTCGCGGACGAGGTGACGATGCGGACGACCTTCAACGAGGACCTCGCCCTGGAGAGCGTCGAGTTCGTCGCCCTGGCCGAGGCGCTGCACCACCGCTACGGCGCGGAGGTGGACCTGATGGGCTTCCTTGCGGAGAAGGACATGGAGGCGATCCTGGCCATGTCCGTGGGCGAACTCGTCACCCACATCGGCCGGATCACCCATCACTCGCTCGCGCGCACCCCGTCCGCCTCCCCGCCCTCGTCGTCCTCGTCGCCCTCCCCGTCCTCGTCGCCCTCCGGGTCCTCGTCGTCCTCGTCGTCCTCGTCCCGCGCGGCCGGCTGAGGCCGCCGTGTCCTTCGTCCGCGCGGGTTCCCTGCGCTTACACGTGCAACAGCTGCCGGCCGCCGTGCCGGCCGGCCCCGACGAGCCGCTGGTGGTCTTCCTCCACGGCCTCGTCGTCGACAACCTGTCCTCCTTCTACTGCCCCCTGGCCCTGCCGGCCGTCCGGGCCGGGCACGAGGTCCTCCTGTACGACCTGCGCGGCCACGGCCGCACCGAGCGCCCGGCCTCCGGCTACGACAGCCACACCGCCGTGGCGGACCTCCTCGGGCTGCTCGGCGCGCTCGGCCTCGGACGGCGCCCGCTCCACCTGGTCGGCAACAGCTACGGCGGCACCCTTGCCCTGCACGCCGCCCTGGCCCGGCCCGACCTGGTCACCGGGCTCACCCTCCTCGAACCGCCGCTCAGCGGGCCCTGGGTGGAGAACATGCTGGACACCCTGTCCGCCGCCGCCCTCAGCCTGGAGGACAGCCCGGTGCCGGAGGAACTGCTCGGGCTGCGCCTGCGCAAGGCCGCCCGTCTCACGGCCATCGCGGAGGCGCTCCTCAACCACACCTCACTGATCGACGACATCGCCCGCAGCCGGACCTTCACCCCGGCGGACTACGCCCGGCTGCGCTGCCCGGTGCTGGTCGTGTGCGGGGAGCACTCCGAACTGGTTCCGGGTGCCAGGGAGTTGGTCCGGAACGCGGCGCGTGCCAGGTTGCGGATCCTGCCGGGGCTGGGGCACGACGTGCTCAAGGAGAGCAGCGGGGTGCTGCGGCGCGCCGTCCTGGCCCATCTCGGTGCGACGGCGGCCCGGCGGCCGCGGGCGGGGGCTCTGGTGCCATGAGGGTGCTCTTCACCGTGCCCCCGCTGGCGGGGCACGTCAATCCGACCGCCGCCGTGGGGGCCGAACTGGCCGCCCGGGGGCACGAGGTGGCGTGGACCGGGCCTGCGCCGGCGCTGGCCCGGCTGCTGCCCGGCCGGGCCCGGATCCTGCCGGCCGGGGAGGAGGACGCGGGCGGCGGGGGCGCGGCGGGCGGTTATGCGGCGCTGCACGAGCGGTGGCGTGATCTGCGCGGGGTCGGGGCGCTGCGGTTCCTGTGGGAGGAGGCGCTGGTGCCGCTAGCCCGGGCGATGGTGCCGGGGGTGGAGCGGGCCGCCGCCGGGTTCGCGCCGGACCTGATGGTCTGCGACCAGCAGGCCCTGGCGGGGCCGCTGGTCGCGCGGCGGCTCGGGATTCCGTGGGTGACCTCGGCGACCACGTCGGCCGAACTCACCCGTCCCTTCGCCGATTTCCCGAAGGTCGGGGAGTGGGTGGACGAGCGGATCTCGGGGCTGCTGGCGGAGTTCGGCGACACCGGCGGGGGCTGGGACCCGCGCTTCTCCGACCGTCTGGTGCTGGTCTTCTCGACGCCCGGACTCGTGGGCGCGCAGGAGGGGTACCCGGATCACTACGCCTTCGTGGGGCCGGCCTTCGGGGCCCGCCCGGCCGTTCCGGGGTTCCCGTGGCAGCGGCTGGACCCGGACCGGCTGCGGGTGCTGGTGTCCCTGGGCACCCTCAACCAGGAGGCCGGCGCCCGGTTCTACCGGGCCGTACTGGGCGCGGCCGCGCAGCTCGCCGCACGGGTGCAGCTGGTGCTGGCGGCTCCCGCCGCGCTGGTGGGGGACGCACCCGGACACATGATCCTTCAGGAGCGGGTGCCACAGCTGGAGTTGCTGCCGCACCTGGACGCGGTGGTCTGCCACGGCGGACACAACACCGTCTGCGAGGCGCTGGCGTTCGGACTGCCGCTGGTGGTGGCACCGATCCGGGACGACCAGCCGATCGTGGCCCGGCAGGTCGTCCTCGCGGGGGCCGGGGTCCGGCTCCGGTTCGCCCGGACCGGGGCCGGGGAACTGCGTGACGCGCTCACGGCCGTGCTGGACCGGCCCGGCCCCCGCCGGGCCGCCCGGAAGATTCAGGCCTCCTTCTCCGCGGCGGGCGGAGCCGCCGCCGCGGCCGACCGGTTGGAGAAGCTGACATGACGAGTCCCCCGCTCTCCCGGGTCCGCTGGACCTCTGCGGTGCTCCTGGCCGCGCTCGGCGCGGGCACCGTACGGGCCGGCCGGCGGCTCCGCGCGGTCCCGGTGCTGCCCGCCGCCCCGCCGGCGGCGGCCGGGCTGCCCGGGGCCGCCGGGTGGCGGCTGCTCACCGCCCCGGGGGTGGTGCCGGACGCGGCCACCTTCCTGGCGGCCCGCGCGTACGCGGACCGGGAGGGGCTGCGGGTGCTGGACCTGCTGCCCGCCGATCTCGAGGCCGAACGGGTCCTGGGCCTGTTGCGCCTGGTGGATCCCACCGGGTACCGGCAGGACCGCCTCGGGGAGGGGCGTGGCGCCGGGTTCGCGGTCCTGGTCGCCGAGGAGGCGCTGGCACGGGCAGGGGTGGAGCCGGGTGGCCCCCGGCCGAAGCCGGCGGAACTCATGGCGCTGGTCCGGCGTTTGAAGGAGTACGCCGCCGGAGCCACGGGCCTGGCCATCGCCCCGGGCCTGAGCTGCGGCCTGTCGTCCCGCCCCACCGCAGGCCCCGGCCCGTCCCAGGCCACCGGGTCCGCAACGGCACCGCTGGTGGCGGCAGAGGCGGGGGCGCCGGGGCGCCGAGGGACCGGACCCCATGGGGCCGCCGGGCCTGAGACGGCAAAGGCCCCGGCGGCAACACCCGGGCCGACCCAGCCCCGGCGGACCACGGCACCACCGGCCGAAGCCCAGGCCGCGGGGGCTCAGACGGCGGGGGCTCAGGCGGCGGGGGCCCAAGGAGCCGGGGCCCTGCCGTACGCGGCCCCGGAGCCCCGGGGCGGTGCGGCCGGGGCACTGGCAGCCGCGAATCCGTCGACCGAGGGCCGGGCGGCGGGCCTCGGCAAGCCACGGGTAGCGGTTGGCTGGGCCAAGGCCCGGAAGAGCCGAGCGCTGGTGGCCGCCTTGGTGGTGGCCGGGCGGTGGAAGGCCGAGGCGCTGAGGGCCGGGCTCCGGAACGCCGAGGACCAGGGGGCCGGGGCGGCGGATGGCGGAACGCGGAGGGCCGGGCCGCCCCGGACCGGGGCAGTGGCGGGCCGGGCCCGTGTGGCCGAGTTGCGGGCGCAAGGTCTGCCGCCCGGGGCCGTGTCCGTCGCCCAGCTGGCCGGGCTGGCGCTGCTCGGCGGCGTCGCCCTGCGCCAGGGCCGGTGGGGGGCGGCGGCGGCCGGGCTGTACTGGCTCCAGCCGTACCTCGCGCTCGGCGGCCCCCGCTCCCCGCTGCGCCCCGCCGACCTGGCCCGGGCCACCGCCGCCCGGCCGGTGCGCTCCCTGCGCACCGCCCTGCGGACGGGACTGGCGGCAGCCGGCCAGGGACGGGAGGACGGACGGGACACCGCTGCCACGGTGGCGGCCGCGTACCGGGCCGACCTGTCCGGCGGGACGGAGCGGTTCCTCGAACCGCGCCGGCCGGACTGCCCCTGGTGCGGCTCGGACCGGCTCACGGTCCGCGTCCGGGTGCCGGACCTGCTCCAGGGCAAGCCCGGGCGGTTCACCCTGGAGCGGTGCGGTGACTGCGGGCACGTCTTCCAGAACCCCCGGCTGACGCCGGAGGGGCTGGAGTTCTACTACCGGGACTTCTACGACGGGCGCGGCGGCGAGGGCGCCGGCCAGGTCTTCGGGCGGCTCGGTGCCACGTACCGGCGGCGGGCCGAGATGCTCCTCCCGTACGCCGATCCGGCGTCCTGGCTGGACGTCGGCACCGGGCACGGGCACTTCTGCAACGCGGCACGGACGGTCTGGCCCGGGACCCGGTTCGACGGGCTCGACATGGGCGACGGGGTGCTGGAGGCGGAACGGCGCGGCTGGGTGGAGGCCGGCTTCCGGGGACAGTTCCCGGAGTACGCGCAGAAGCTGGCCGGCCGGTACGAGGTCGTCAGCATGTACCACTACCTGGAGCACACCCGCGATCCGCTCGCCGAACTGGACGCGGCGGCCATCGCCTTGACACCGGGCGGCTTCCTGGCGATCGAGCTCCCCGATCCGCAGTCGCGGATGGCCGCGCTGCTGGGGCCGGCCTGGCTGCCCTGGTTCCAGCCGCAGCACCAGCACCTGATGCCGGCCGCGAACCTGCGGGAGGCGCTGGCCGACCGGGGGTTCACGGTGCTGGCGGAGGAACACGGCCCCGCCCACCAGGGCAACGACTTCTTCGGCGCGGTGGCCCTGACCGCGACCCGGCTGGGCCCGGATCCGGACCGGCCCTGGGGTCCCCCGGCCACGACCGGCGCCCGGGTCCGCGCGGGGGCCGTACGCGCGGCGGCCGTGCCGTGCTTCGCCGCCGCGGCGGTCCTCGACGCCCTCCGCACGGCGGCGGCCCGCGCCACAGACGGCGGGAACGCCTACCGCATGCTGGCCCGCAAGGACACCCGATGACGCCCCCGCCCCACCGGCCCGCCACCGGAGCCCCCGCGCACCCGACGACGCCCCCGGCCGCTGCGACCACCCCGCCCCCGCCCCCGAGGGCGGCCCGACCGGCTCCGGCGCCGCGGGCACCGGACCGGGCTCCGGCGGTGGCCTCGCCCGGCGGGCCGGGGCAGACCCGTTGTTCCGGCTCGTCGCCTACGCCCTCGAGGCGGCGCACGGGCGGCCGCCCGCCGCCGTCTGGAGCGCGCCCCACGCCTTCCACCTGGGCTCCCCCGGGCTCGTCGCGGCGGCCGGCTGGCCCGTTGCCGCCGCCGCGGCGCCGCGGGACGACGGGATGGTGCGGCTCAGCTCGCTCGGCCACCCCGCCGACAGCTGCGATCTGCCGCTGGCCCTCTCCGGGCCGGCGCCCGCCGCCCCCGCCTGGGCCGCCCGCCCGTACGCGGTGCTGCGCGCGCTGGCCCGGGCCGGCCACGGCCTGGGCGGGAGCGACCTGCACGTGCAGGGCTCCCTCACGGACGCCGCCGGGCTGGCCACGGCCGAGCCGGCCGACTGCGCGGTGGCGCTCGCGGTGGCCGACGTGCACGCTCCGTGCGGGACGGAGCCCGACCGGGCGCGGCTGGCCCGGCTGCTGGCGGCAGCGGTTCCGGACGGGGACGACGCCCTGCGCCGGGCCGTGCTGTTCGCGCTGCCCGGCAGGGCGCTGCTGCTCGGGACCGGGCCACGGCCCCACCGCTACAGCGCCTTCGACCCGCCCGCCTCGGACGCCCGCCTGGTGCTCGTGGCCGTGCGCGGGGAGCCGGCGGATCGGGCGGCGGAGCTGGCCCGGGCCGTGGAACTGGCCCGCCGGGCGGGGGCCCTGAGCGCCTGGCCGCCCGGGCCGGGACCGGCGCGGAGCGCGCTGGTCCTGCTGCCCGCGTCCCGGCTGGCGGCGGTGCGGGCGGCCGTCACGGAGGACTTCCGCGCGCGGGAGCGGCCCGTACCGCGCTTCCTGAACGTCGCCGTGGCCGGGGCGGCCCGGCGCGAGGACTGACGCCACCGGTTCGAACCGAACCGGCTCGAACCGAACGAACCGGATCGGCCCGAACTGCATCAAACCGAACCGCACCCCGAGGAGGAACACCCCATGCCCACTCATTCGCCCCGCGCCGGACACAGATCCCGCAGGCGGTCCGCCGTCACGGCCGCCGCCGGGACGCTCGGCGCGCTCGGCCTGCTGGGCGCCCTCACGGTCGCCACCTCGCAGGCAGCCGACAGCAGGACCACGCAGACGCCGGCGGCGGCCGCGCTGCCGGCGTACGACCACGTCGTGGTCGCCGTCTTCGAGAACAAGCAGTACGGGGAGGTCATCGGCAACGCGAGCGCCCCGTACATCAACCAACTCGCCTCGGGCGGCGCGAGCCTGACCGGGATGAAGGCCCTGACCCACCCCAGCCAGCCCAACTACTTCAACCTGTACTCCGGCGCCACCCAGGGCATCACCGGGGACGGCTGCTACACCCCGCAGTCCATGACCGCGCCGAACCTGGGCCAGGAGGTGATCGCGGCCGGGAGGACCTTCGCGACGTACAACGAGGACCTGCCCGCCGAAGGTTCCACCGCCTGTACGAGCGGCCAGTACGCGCAGAAGCACAACCCCTGGTTCGCCTTCAAGAACGTGCCGCTGAACACCGGCAAGACCTGGGCCCAGTTCCCGCGCGACGACTTCTCCTCCCTCCCCGGCCTGTCGTTCGTGATCCCCAACCTCTGCAACGACATGCACTCCTGCGCGGTCGGCACGGGAGACACCTGGACCAGGAACAACCTCGACGCGTACGCGCAGTGGGCCAAGACCCACAACAGCCTGCTGGTGCTGACCTGGGACGAGGACAACTACCTGGGCTCGAACCAGATCGCCACGGTCTTCTACGGGGCGAACGTCAAGACGGGCACGTACTCCACGGCCTACAGCCACCACCACCTGCTGCGGACCCTGGAGGACCTGTTCGGCACGGCCACGCACGCGGGCAACGCGGCGGCCGTCCAGCCGATCACGGAGGTCTTCACCGGCTCCGCGACCCCGACACCCACACCGACCCCGACACCCACACCGACCCCCACCCCGACACCCACGCCCACCCCCGGCGGTCTGCACCTCGCCAACCCCGGCCCGCAGACCTGCACGTTCAACCAGTCGTGCACCGTCCAGCTCACCGCCACCGGCGGAAAGGCCCCGGTCCGCTACGCGGCCACCGGGCTGCCCTTCGGCCTCACCGTCGACGCCGGCACCGGCCGGATCACCGGGAAGCCGTGGGCCACCGGCACCGCGCAGGTCACCGCGACCGCCACCGACTCCACCGGCGCCACCGTCACCGCCGCCTTCCCCCTGACCGTCAGCTGGTTCTGACGGCCCCGGCACGGTACGAAGTCCCATGTGAAACATCAGACCCACAGCGCGACCGTCCGCGTGTTCATCGCCCTCGCCCCGCCCGACGACGCCAAGGAGGAGCTGGAACGGGAGCTGATGCCCGCCTACGAGGCGTACCCGCGCATGCGGTGGAACCGGATCGAGGACTGGCACGTCACCCTGGCCTTCCTCGGCGAGCTCCCGGTCGTGTTCGTCCCCCGCCTGCACGGGCCCCTCCGCGCCCTCGCCGCGATACGCCGCCCCCTGCGGCTGGCGCTGCGCGGCGGGGGGCACTTCGACGAGCGGGTGCTGTGGACCGGGATCGACGGGGACCTCGAGGGGCTGCACCTGCTGGCTTCCGAGGTCCGCTCCCTCGTCCAGGAGTGCGGCATCCCCTACGAGGGCCGGCCGCTGCGCCCCCACCTGACGCTGGCCCGCGCCCGCCGCGGCGACACCGCGAGCGTCCCGCAGGCCGCCGCCGGACTCACCGGCTTCTCCGGCCGCCCGTGGCACACCGCGCGCCTGCACCTGGTGGGCAGCAACACCGGGCGCGGCCCGGGCCCGATCCACTACCGGGACATCGAGTCGTGGGGCTTCGGCGGCGACGGCTGAGCGCCCGGCGGGGAAACGGTTGTGCGAACCACGGATGGCCGTGATACTCACTACCTCCACGGGGGCGGAGACGGATGTCCCCTGTCCGAGAACGTGCACATCAAGGGGTGGGTCATGGCGTTGCTCCGGGGGGCGGGGCTGTCGCTGAAGCGATGGGCGGGCAGATCCGCAGAGCGGCTGGAGCAGGACTTCGGGGATCCCGCGGTGACGCGGATCCGGGAGGCCGCCGAGGCGGCGGACTGGGCCGGGGTGCGGGACGGGCTCGCGGCGCACCCCGAGGGCGAGGACCGCACCTGGCTGCTGTGGACGGTCGGCGAGACCGCCGGCGTGCAGGAGTGGATCGGGGACGCCGTCGCGGCGGAGCCGGATCCGGCGCTGCCGCTGGTGGTCGCCGGGGCCCGCCAGGTGAGCTGGGCCTGGGAGGCCCGGACCCGGGCACAGGCGAAGGACGTCTCGCGCGAGCGCTTCCAGCTGTTCCACGAGCGGCTGCGCCAGGCCGAGGAACTGCTGTTCCGGGCGGCGGAGCTGGAGCCGGCGTGGGTCGAGCCGTGGCACTTCCTCCAGGTCAGCGGACGCGGTCTGGAGGTCGGGCCCGTCCTCGCGCGGCGGCGGTTCGAGGCCGTGGTGCGGCGTGCCCCGCACCATCTGCGGGCCCACCAGCAGCATCTGCAGCAGGTCTGCCTGAAATGGGGCGGCTCGCACGAGGAGATGCACGCCTTCGCCCGCGCGTCGATGCTCGGCGCGCCCGAGGGCAGCCCGCTGGGACAGCTCGTCGCGGTGGCGCACATCGAGCACTGGATCGCCCTCGGCGAAGGGCCCGGCTGGCAGTACATGCGCCGCGACGAGACCGCCGCCTCGCTGCGGGAGGCCGCCGAGCGGTCCGTCCTGCATCCTGACGCCGAACGCGGCAGGGGCTGGGCGCAGGTGTGCAACAGCTTCGCCCTGGCCCTCTCGCTCGCCGGGGAGTCGCGGATGTCGCGCCGCTGCTTCGAGGCGGCGCCGGACACCGTCACCGAGTTCCCCTGGCACTACGTCAACCCCGCCGACCCGGTCCTGGCCTACCGCCGGCACCGCGCGTCCGTCGGCGCCTGACCGACCCGAGCCTCCGCCCCGCCGCCCGGCACCGACGCCGTGCGGCGCGCCTACCGAAAGTCTTCCACGGTGTCCCCATCCGAGTCCGCCCACACCTTCCAGGTCGACCTGCGAGGCCTGGTGGATCTGCTGTCCCACCACCTCTACTCCAGCCCGCGGGTCTACCTGCGCGAGCTCCTGCAGAACGCGGTGGACGCCATCACGGCCCGCCGCGCGGCCGATCCTTCGGCGCCCGCCACCATCACGGTCCGCACCGGGGACGGGCTCACCGTCACCGACAGCGGCATCGGCCTGACCGAGGCCGATGTGCACCGCTTCCTCGCCACCATCGGCCGCAGCTCCAAGCGCACCACGGACGGCGGCCTCGACGGTGCCGGGCTCGACGCGGCGCGCGGGGACTTCATCGGGCAGTTCGGCATCGGCCTGCTCGCCTGCTTCGTCGTCGCTGACGAGATCACCGTGGTGAGCCGGCACGCCGGCGACCCCGCCGCGCCCGCCGTCGAGTGGCGCGGCCACTCCGACGGCCGCTACACCATCCGCACCCTGCCGGCCGACGCCGCGGTGGCACCCGGCACCACGGTGCGGCTGCGCCCGCGCGCCGACAACGCCGAGTGGACGGCCCCCGCCCGGGTCGTCGAGCTGGCCCGCCACTACGGGAGCCTGCTGCCGTACGAGGTCACGGTCGCCGGACCGGACGGCGACAGCGTCCGCATCGACGCGGCCCCGCCGTGGGAGCGCGAGCACCGCTCGCCGCTGGCCCGCCGCGAGGCGCTGGCCGCCTACTGCCGTGACGTCTTCGACTTCGTGCCGCTCGACACGATCGAGCTCGACCTGCCGGCGGCGGGGCTGCGCGGTGTCGCCTACGTCCTGCCGACGGCGCTCAGCCCGGCGCAGCGCGCGGGCCACCGCGTGCACCTCAAGGGCATGCTGCTCACCGACCGGGCGACGGAACTGCTGCCCGACTGGGCGTTCTTCGTGCGCTGCGTCATCGACACCTCCAGCCTGCGCCCGACGGCCTCCCGCGAGGCGCTGTACGAGGACGGCACGCTGTCGGCGGTCCGGGACGCGCTGGGCGTGCGGATCCGGGACTGGCTCACCGGGCTGGCGGCGAGCGATCCGGCGCTGCTGCACCGGTTCATCGACGTCCACCACCTCGCGGTGAAGGCGCTGGCCCGTTACGACGACGAGCTGCTGCGGATCGTGCTGCCGTGGCTGCCGTTCGAGACCACGGACGGCAACGTCACCCTGGAGGAGTTCGCCAGGACCCACGCGACCGTCCTGGTCACGCGCAGCGTGGAGGAGTTCCGGCAGGTCGCACCGATCGCCGCCGCGGCCGGCCTGGGCGTCGTCAACGGCGGTTACACCTACGACCGGGACCTGGTGCACCGGCTGCCGGAGATCCGGCCGGGCACGGCCGTGACGGACCTGGACCCGGCCACGGTCACCGCGCACCTGGACGCCGTGGACCCGTCGGCGGAGATCCGGGCGGCGGCGTTCCTGGGCATCGCGCGGGAGGTGATCGCCGCCCAGGACTGCGACGTGGTCCTGCGCGACTTCCAGCCCGTGACGGCGCCGGCGCTGCTGCTGGACAACCGGGAGGCCCGCCACGAGCGGACCCGCTCCTCTCTGGCCGCCGACAGCGACGGCCTGTGGGCGGACATCCTGGGCTCGCTGCGCAGTGAGACCCCGCGCGCCCAGCTGGTCCTCAACCACCTCAATCCGCTGGTGCGCCAGGCCGTCACGATCGAGGAGCGCGGGCTCGCCGTCGCCGCCGCCGAGTCCCTGTACGGGCAGGCGCTGCTGCTGAGCCGCCGTCCGCTCAAGGCGAGCGAGAGCGCCCTGCTCAACCGGGCCTTCATCGGCCTGCTCACCCACGCCATGCACCCCTCGGGCGGGGGCGGCGACAGCGCCGCGTCCGGCGCCGACTCCCGGAAGGAACCGTGATGCTGGACACCCCGGAGGCCGTGTTCGAGGCGTTGCGTGAGAACCACGACCGCCCGCACGGGCTGCAGCGCACCGTCACCGCCGAGGAGCTGGCCGAGGCGGCCGAGCCGTTCGAGAAGCCCGAGGTGCTGGTCACGGCGCTGATGGAGCTGATGACGGCGTACGAGTTCACCGGCGAGCACCGCAAGGCGCCGGTGGTGTTCGCCCGGCTGCTGAAGCTGTGGGAGGACTCGCCGGGCGCGTTCAGCGAGTGGGAGGCGGACCAGATCCTGTGGCGGTTCAAGTGGGTGACCACTTCCCTGCTGCAGGTGCCCGAGGTCCCGACGGCCGTGATCGAGGCGTGGATCGGCCGTATGCGGGAGCGGTACGAGGCGGACGGGCACGGCGTGCAGCCGGTGGCGGCGATGCGCTACCACCTGGCCGCCCACACCGGCAGCGGTGTCGAGGACGCCTACGACCTGTGGGCGACGCGCCCCCGGACCCGGCTGAGCGACTGCGAGGCCTGCGAGACCCGCACCCACGCGCTGCACCGGGTGCGGTCGGGTGAGGACGCGGCGGCGCTGGAGCTGTGGGCGCCGGTGCTGACCGGGGCCTCCTCGTGCGCGGAGGAGCCGCAGTCGAGCCAGGCGCGGGCCCTGCTGCCGCTGGTGCGGCTGGGCCGGACCGACGAGGCGCGGGCGCACCACCTGACCGGATACCGGGCGGTGCGCGGCAAGACCGGGATGCAGCAGGAGGTGGGGCTGCACCTGGAGTTCTGCGCGCTCACCCGCAACGAGGGCCGGGGCCTGGAGATCCTCGCCGAGAACCGGCCGCTGTTCGAGGCGGCCGGCGCCCCACTGAACCGTCTCGGGTTCCTGACCGGTGTCGAGGTGCTGCTCGCCCGGCTCGTGGCGGACGGCCACGCGGGCACCCCGGTCGCCGGGCCGCCGGGGCGCAACTGGACGGCCGGTGAGCTGCTGGCCACCGTACGGGCGGAGGCGGAGCGGCTGGCCGGTGCCTTCGACGCGCGCAACGGCACGACGGAGCAGGGCGACCGGCGCCGGACCCGGCTGGAGCGGGGGCCGCTGCTGGACGAGCCGCTGCCGCTGGGGCTGCGTACGGCCGTGACGCGTACGGCCGCCGCCGGTACGGCCGCCACCGGGACGTCCTCCACTGCGCCTTCGCCGAACGTCCCCGCTGCCGGCGCTGTGGAGGTTCCGGCCGGCTTCGTCGAACTGGTGCGGGAGGCGCGGCGGCTGGACGCCCTCGGGCATCCGGGCGACGCCCCGCTGTGGGCACGGATCGCGGAGGCGGTGGACGCCGAGGGCCACGTGCACGACGAACGGCTCGGGCCGGAGGGCCGGCTGCGTGCCGAGCTCGCCGAGCAGCGCGCCTTCGGCCTGCGGGTGCGGGACCTCGACCGGGAGGCCTGCGAGGCCATGGCGGAGGCCGCGGCCCTGTTCGAGCGGGCCGGCATGGTCTGGGACGCCCTGACGGCCCGGTCGATGGCGCTGGCGTGGACGGTGCGGCCCGGCTCCGGGGACGAGGGCGCCGGTGACGCCGGTACTTCCGGAGCGGCCGCGGTACGGGCCGGGCTGGAGGCGCTGGTGCGGGAGGCGGAAGCGCTTCTCGCCGCGGGCACCGGCGCGGACGCCGCGTACGACGTGCCGGGGGCCGACGCCCCCGTCGCCGGGACCGGACCGGGAAGCATCGCCGCCCGGCGGTACCTGGCGGTGCTGTACGCGCCGGCGTACGCCGCCTTCCACCAGGCCATGGAGGAGGCGCCGGAGGTGTCGGCGGCCACCCGCGAGTGGTTCGAGGCGGCCGCCGGCGCCCTGCGTTCGCAGTCCGTGCGGCTGTCCGCGCCCCACCAGGCGGCTGCCGCGCTGGAGTTCACGGCGAACCTCGCCCTGCGTCTGGGGGAGACCGAGCGCGCCGAGCGGGAGCTGCGGGCCGTGCTGGAGGAGCTGGCCTCGGGCGCCTCCGAGCGTCCCTGGAAGGGCAACCGGCCGCGGGCGGTCCTCGCCCAGCTCCTGATCGCGCAGGGGCGGCACGACGAGGCCGTGGAGCTGCTGCACCAGGCGATCGCCCTCACGGTCCGCCACGGCGACCCGGCCTTCCCGCTGGCGCCCGCCTACTCGATGCTCGGCCACGCGGCCGCGCACACCGGTGACACCGCCGGTGCGGTACGGCACTTCTCCGAGGCCGCCGACCGGTTCGACCGGGACGGCGACCACGACCAGGCGGCCGACGTGCGGCTGCAGCTCGCGGACCTGCTCCGGGGCACCGGCCGGGCCGCGGAGGCCGTGGCCGTCCTGGAGTCGGTGGTCGCCGACGCCGCCGCCGGCTCCCTCGATCCGCGCCTGCTCGCCCAGGGCCGGCTGAGCCTGGCCCGGGGGCTGCGGGAGCTGGAGGAACACCTGGCCGCCGCCGAGGAGTTCCTGCGGCTGGCCGACTCCGCCGCGGCCTGGGGCGGGGAGGGCGAGGCAGTGCTGACCTCGGTGGCCTCGGAGGCGGCGGTCGCGCTGGCCACCGCCGACCGCTGGGACGCCGCCCGGGCCGCGTACGCCCGCGCGGTCGCCACGCACGAGCAGGCGCCCAACCCTTCGGTGATCACGCAGATGATGCGCGAGTTCGCCCGCCTCAACCAGTCGGCCCGCGGCGCGGAAGGGGTGGAGGCCTCCCTCGCCCACCTGGCGGAGGCCGACGCCGTGTGCGCGGCGGCGCCGCGGGACGCGGAGGGGTTCACCCTCTGGTTCGAGCACGGCAGCATCCGCTACCGGCGGGCGCTGGTCCTCGCGGACGCCGGCCGCTTCACGGAGGCGCTGGCCGAGGCCGAGGCGTCGGTGGCCGCGCACGAGGGGGGCGGACAGCACGGCGAGGAGGCGCGCGCGGAGGCGGTGCGCATCGCGGCGCTGATCGAGCTCAACGGCCTGGACCGCCCCGAGGCCGCGGCGGCCCGTCTCGCGGCGGGCGCGGCCCGCTGCGAGCAGCGCGGCCTCCCGGAGGCGGCGCGCATCCTGGAGGGCATCCGCCAGGACATCACCTCCGCCCGGCAGGAGGGCTGACCCCCCGCCCGTCGACCGGCGCTGCCGGACGCGGTACGGGGAGGGGCGGTGGAGCCGTACCACCACCCCTCTCCGTACGACCGCCCTTCTGCTACGGCGAGTTCGTGAACGACCTGCGGTAGGAGCGGGGCGGGATCCCCCGGCGGCGGACGAACTGCTCGCGCAGGACGGCCGCGCTGCCATAGCCGACCCGTCGGGCGATCTCCTCGACGGGCAGGTCGGTGGTCTCCAGCAGTTCCTCGGCGCTGCTCAGCCGCAGGCCGCGCAGCCAGGCGTGCGGGGTGGTGCCGGTGGCGGCGGTGAAACGGCGGGCGAAGGAGCGCTTGCTCATCAGGGCGCGCCGGGCCAGCTCCTCGACGGGGAGCGGTTCGTGCAGGTGGGCGCGGGCCCAGGCGAGCACGTCGGAGAGGCGTTCGTCCTGGCAGTTCTCCGGTACGGGCGCCGCCAGGTACTGGGCCTGCCCGCCGTCGCGGTGGGAGGGCAGGACCATGTCCCGTGCCACGGCGTTGGCCGTGGCGGCTCCGTGCTCCCGGCGGATCAGGTGCACGCAGAGGTCGAATCCGGCGGCGGCTCCGGCGCCCGTCGCGATGGTGCCCTCGTCGATGTAGAGGGAGTCGGGTTCGACGCTGACCTCGGGATGGCGCTCGGCGAGCAGGCCGGTGAACCGCCAGTGGGTGGTGGCCCGGCGGCCGTCGAGGAGCCCGGCGGCGGCGAGGGCGAAGGTGCCGACGCAGTGGGCGGCGACGAGCGCGCCGCGCCGGTGCGCGGCGGCCAGGGCTTCGAGGACGGGCGGGGCGGGGGGCGTGCGGAAGCCGGTCCAGGGCAGGGCGATGACGAGGTCCGCCTCCGCCAGCCGGTCCAGGCCGTGCGTGAGGGAGAGGGGCACGCCGAGATCGGTGGGCACGGCGCCGGGCCGGTCGGAGCAGAGGGCGAAGTCGAACGCCGGCATCCCCTCCCCCCTCGGCCCGAACACCTCGGTGACGATGCCGACGGCGAGCATGCCGACGCCGGGCGGGGCGTAGGCGGCGACGGTGAGGAAGGGCTGCTGCACGGAGGCAGTCTGCCAGGTGTGGCACGAATCCTGCGATCGGTGTCATCGATGCCACTCGTGGGACGCCGGCCCGGCGAAAAGAATGGGGTCATGACCGAGGCACTGACTGAAGCACTCACCGAAGTACCGACCGAAGCACTGGCCGAAGCACCGGCCGGAGCACCGGACGGCGCGGACACCGACGCACCGACCGGCCGCAGCGCCGTCTACGCGGTCCTGAACACCGGCTACGTCGGCTCCACCGGCCCCGGTGTGGCCGCCACCGTCTCCTACGTCGGCGACGGCGGCCGGCACGTGATCTTCGATCCGGGCATGGTGGCGAGCCCGGGCCACATCCTGGATCCGCTGGCCGAACTGGGCCTCGGCGCCGACGACATCACCGACGTGGTGCTGAGCCACCACCACCCGGACAACATCATGAACGCGGGCCTGTTCCCCAAGGCCAGGATCCACGACCACAAGGCGGAGTACCTGGGCCACCGGTGGACGGCCCGCGACGCCGAGGGCTACGAACTCACCCCCTCCCTGCGCCTGATCCACACCCCGGGTCACAGCCCGGAGGACATCACCCTGCTGGCGGGCACGGCTTCGGGTGTGGTGGCCTTCGCCGGCGACCTGTGGTGGCACGCCGAGGGCCCGGCGGACGATCCGGTCGCCCCGGACCGCGAGGCGCTGCGCGCCGCCCGCCTGCGCGTCCTGGCCGTGGCGGACCTGGTCGTCCCGGGACACGGCGCCCCGTTCGAGGCGGGCGACGGCGTGCCGGTGTAGGCCGTGGCGGGCGGTCCGGCGACGCCCGGTCGGCCGTGTGTCGGTCGTGGGAGGCGGTGGCGGGGTGCGGCACCGTGGGCTGCGGTGGGCGGCCGTCCGGGTCGGCGGCCCCGGGCGTAGGCGGGAGAGGTTCCATGACCGACCACGGCAGCTTCCCGAGCAGTCGTCGTGCCCTGCTGCTGGCCGCCGGATCGGCCTCCGTCGCCGCCCTCGCCGGCTGCGCCCGGCCGGCCGCCGCACCGGCGGCGGGGACCGCGCCCGGGTGCGTGCTGGCCGTGACGGCGGGGGCGGGTCCGAACTACTCCGGGCCGGGCCGGACCCGTTCGGACGTCACCGACGGGCGTGCGGGCGTGCCCCTGCGGCTGGATCTGACGGTGGTGCGGGCGTCGGCGGGATGCCGTCCGCTCGCCGGGGCCGCCGTCGACATCTGGCAGGCCGATGCCGCCGGGGTCTACTCGGAGGGGCGGGAGAACTTCCTGCGCGGGGTCCAGACCACCGACGCCTCCGGCCGGTGCGTGTTCCGCACGATCGTGCCCGGCTGGTACGCGGGCCTGGCACCGCACATCCACTTCAAGGTGCGGCCCGACGCGCACACCGAGACGACCTCGCAGTTCTTCTTCCCCGAGGACGTCCTGCACGAGGTCTACGCCCGGCAGCCGTACGCCCGGCGCAAGGCGCCGCGCAGCCCCAACGCGCACGACGACCGGTACCGGGCGGCCGGCGGCACCATGACGCTGGCGCCGGTGGCCGAGGGCGGCGGCTACCGGGCCGCCTACACCGTCGGCATCGCCTGAACCGCGGCGGGCCTGCGCAGCGGGGCCGGAGCCCACCAGTTGGCCCGGCCGAGCAGGGTCATGGTGGCCGGGACCAGCAGGCAGCGCACCAGGGTGGCGTCGACCACGACGACGAGGGTGAGGGCCGTCGCGAGCTGCTTCATCACCAGGACCTGGCCCGTCGCGAACCCGGTGAAGACGATGCACATCAGCAGGGCCGAGGAGCTGATGACCCCGGCGGAACGCTGGAGGCCGGCTTCCACCGCGAGGTCGTTGTCGGCTCCCCGCCGGTAGGCCTCCTGGATGCGGGAGAGCAGGAAGACCTCGTAGTCCATCGACAGGCCGAAGGCCAGCGCGAAGACGACCACCGGCAGCCAGTAGCCGAGCCCGCCGAGGGTGTGCACGCCCAGGAGGCGGGCGCACCAGCCGTCCTGGAAGACCAGGACCAGCGCGCCGAACGAGGCCCCCAGGGAGAGGGTGTTCATCAGGATCGCCTTGAGCGGCAGGAGCAGCGAGCCGGTCATCAGCAGGAGCAGGACGTAGCTGACGAGGGCGATGACGGCGGCCGCGCGCGGGGCGTGGCGGACGACCTCCGCCCGGAAGTCGGCGTCCACGGCGTTGCGGCCGGTCACCCAGACCGGGAAGCCGGCCGGGCGGTCGGCCCGGACCTCGCCGACGAGGCGGTCGGCCGTGCCGGGGGTCGTGTCGTGCACGGGGACCACGCGGACGACGGAGACGCCGGGCCCGGCGGCGGTGGCCGGTCCGACGGTCTCCACCCCGGGGAGGCGGGCCAGATCCCGTGCCCAGGCCCCGAGCCGGGCGGGGTCGGTGCGGGCGACGACCACGACGGCGTCGGCCCGGTGCTGGGGGAACCGCCCGGCGACCAGGTCGGCGAAGTGCCGGGCCTCGCTGCCGGGCGGCAGCTGCCGTTCGCCGACCGGGCTTTCGAGGCGGACGTGCAGGAAGGGCGCGGCGGAGGCCAGGAGGAGGACGCCGACGCCGAGGGCGACGGCCGGGGCGCGCCGGCGGGTCCAGCGGGCGAGGGCGGCGAAGACCCCCTCGTCGGCGTCCCGGTGGCCGCGCGCGCCGATCCGCGGGCCGCAGGCGGCCAGCAGTGCGGGGGTGAGGGTGACGGCGGCGGCGAGGGAGAGCAGGACGGTGCCGGCGGCGGCCAGGCCGACGGAGGCGTAGAAGTCGCTGGGGAAGGCGGCGAGTCCGCTGAGCGCCGCGGCGATGACCAGCGCGGCGAACAGGACGGAGCGGCCGGCGCTGCCCATGGTCCGGACGACGGCGTCGGCGGTGTCGTGGCCGTCGGCCAGTTCCTCCCGCAGCCGGCCGACGATCAGCAGCGAGTAGTCCACGGCCAGTCCGAGGCCGACCATCGTGGTGGTGGACAGCACGGGGGAGGTCAGGTCGTACCAGCGGGACAGCAGCAGGAGCCACGGCATCCCGGCGGCGACCGTGGCCACGGCGGCGGCGAGCGGAACGGCGGCCGCCACGAAGCCGCCGAAGAGGAGGCAGACCACGAGCAGGGTCACGGGCAGGGTGATCAGCTCGGCGCGGCGGGTGTCGGCCACGGTGCGGGCCGCCACTTCGGCGCGGGCCCGGTCGCTGCCGCCGAGGGTGACCTCGGCGGCGGGCAGGGCGCGGTGGACGGCGCGCAGCCGGGCTTCGACGGCGTGTTCGCAGCGGCGGCGGGCGGGGTCGGACAGGGCCCGGCCGAGCCGTACGGAGAGCAGGACGGCCCGCCCGTCGGCGGAGGCGGCGGTGCCGGTGAGGGGGGTGACGCTGTGGACTGCGGGGAGCGCGGCCAGGTCGCGGCGGGCGGCCGTCAGTTCGCGGCGCAGCGCCGGGTCGCGGGCGGGGAGTCCGGCGACCACGGCGTCGATCTGCGTCCCGTAGGGCCGGGCCGCTTCCAGCAGCCGGTTGGCCCGGACCGATTCGTGTGCGGCGACGCTCCAGGGCCGGCGGTCCAGCCGGGCCGTCACCGGGCCGGCGGCGGCCAGGCCGGCGCCCAGGAGCAGCAGCCAGGCCGTCAGGACGAGCACGTGCCGTCGTACGCAGACCCGGGCCAGCCGGGCCGGGATCCCGCTCAGCCCCGGCATCCGCGGCCCGTCGCGGAGCGGGAGGGGCAGCCGCAGACGGGGGGCACGGCCGTCCGGAGGGGGTGGGCGACTGCGGTCATGGGGGGCTCCGGTCGATGGGCTGGCGGGCTGGGCGGGCGGGAGGCCGCCCTTTCAACGACGGGCCGGTGCCGGTGTGGCGGGCGGGCCGCCGCTGTCAGCCACCCGGCCCACCAGCCCCCGCTTTTGAAGTTTCAACCTTCAGGCGGCGCAGGCGAGTTGGCCGGAACCCGAGATGACCGCACCGGTCTGCTCATGTCATGATCGACCCTCACGTTACTTCTCGGTAACGCACTCGGATCCCCCCATTTACCGAACGGTTCTTCCCACGTGCGCACGTTCACCCAACGCCTCCTGCTCCCCGGCCTGACCACGCTGGCGCTCACCACCGCCGGCTGCGCCTCCCCGGCGCACACCGACTCCGCCGGCCCGGCGGCCGCGCCCGGCGCCCCGGCCGCGGGCAGCTCCCAGCAGCTCGAAGTGGCCGCCGCGCCCCAGGGCTCGGCCGACCCGACGCCGCTGGCCCGTACCGCGACCGGCGACGGCCGGCCCGAGAAGTCCTCGCTGCGGGTCGCCTCCTACGACAAGGGCAGCGGGCGGGCCGTCATAGCCGCGGCCCCCAAGCCCCCCAAGGACGGCCGGAATTCCCCCGCCGACGGCTCCCCCGCCCCCGCCAAGCCGGTGGCGGCCGGCGATGTCATCGCCAGCGCCCCGGCGCCCGGCGCCCCCGACGGGCTCCTGGCCAAGGTCACCGAGGTCGTCGGGCAGACCGACCGCGGCACCGAGGTGAAGACCGCCCCCACGACCCTGTCCGCCGCCCTCGGCGAGGCCAAGGCCGACGGCAAGGTCAAGGTCGACCCGTCCTCCATGACCGTCGAACCCCTGCTGAAGGGGGTCACCTTCTCCTGGGCCAAGGGCGACGGCGCCCGATTCGGCGCCGAGGGCGCGAAGCTGCCGCTGGGCAGCCTCCGGCTCGACGTGAACGCCGCCGTCGACACCGCCAAGGACGCCCCCGCCTCGGCCGGCGCCTCGGTGTCCGGCTTCGTCCAGCTCGCCCCGCAGGTGGAGTTCTCGTACACGGGGACGAAGATCGGCTCCGCACCGAGCGCGGCCTTCCTCGGCATGAGCGGCGACTGGTCCTCGCAGTGGGCCCTCAAGGGCCGCGCGGCGGCGAGCACCGGCGCGCCGAAGCGCATCCCGTTCGCCAAGCTGCACAGCGCCCCCGTGATCCAGGTGGGCCCGGTCCCGGTCGTGGTCAACCTCGACCTGACGGCGTACATCCAGGTGGAGGCCGACGGCCAGGTCACCCTCGACGTCCAGCAGGACGTCAAGGGCGACTTCCGCGTCGGCGGCAGCTACGCGACGGGCAAGGGCTGGACCCCGGTCAGCACCTCGGCCGTCCACAGCACCCCGGTGAAGGCCACCGTCGCCGCCTCCGGACGGGTCAAGGCCGCCGTGGGCGCCGAGGCCTCCGTCGGCCTGTACGGTGCCGTGGGCGTCGGCGCCGACTTCGCCCCCTACCTGCGCGGCGAAGCCGACGCCAAGGCGTCCGCGTCCACCGACGGCAAGACCTCGGTGAGCGGCGCCTGGGCCCTGTACGGCGGCCTCGACCTCAGCGGCCAACTCCACTTCCAGCTCTCCCTGTTCGGCACCCCCGTCCTGGAACGCCGCATCCCCCTGGGCACCCTCCACCGCGAATGGCCCCTCACCAGCGGCGGCACCGGCCGCTGACCCGGCCCGCCCCACCGCCGGGCGAAGGCTCCCCTCCGGGGCCTTCGCCCGCTGCGGCTCCGGGGCCATGGCGGCGCCGCCCGCACGACGCGTCACCCCAAGACCTTGACCAACGGTCGCTACGTGCGGGTAACTTGAGGCCGTCCAGGAAGTCCGACGGAAGGGGAGGCCGTGGCTGACCACGACCTGGCCGGGTTCGCCAAGAGCACGTTCACCCACGACGGCGTCACCCGCCGCGTGCTGCGCCGCGGGACCGGCCCGGCGGTGATCGTCATCGCCGAGATCCCCGGCATTACCCCCAAGGTCCTCGAGTTCGCCGCACGCGTGGCGGACGCCGGCTGTACGGCCGTGCTCCCGGTGCTGTTCGGTACGCCCGGGCGGGACGCGAACCCCTCGACCGCGGGCTGGGCGGGTGCCGCCCGCGCCGTGGGCTCGGCGATGGGGCAGGTGTGCGTCAGCCGGGAGTTCACGGTGCTGGCCACCGGGCGCAGTTCGCGCGTGGTGGGCTGGCTGCGCGCGCTCGCCGCCGCCGAGCACGAGCGCTGCGGCGGTCCCGGGGTCGGCGCGGTCGGGATGTGCCTGACCGGCGGCTTCGCGCTCGCCATGGCCACCGACGAGCGGATGCTCGCCCCCGTGCTGTCCCAGCCGTCCCTCCCCCTGCCGTGGACGCCGGGCCGCGCCGGCTCGATCGACATCAGCCCCCGGGAACTGGCCGTCGTACGCGGGCGCTGCGAGCGCGAGGGGCTCCAGGTCCTGGGGCTGCGGTTCAAGAGCGACCGCCTGGTACCCGGCGAGCGGTTCGCGTTCCTGCGCCGCGCGCTCGGGGACGCCTTCGTGGCCGTCGAGCTGGAGGACGACGCGGCCAACCCGGAGAGCCCCATGCCGCCGCACTCCGTCCTCACGGAGCACCTCGTCGACGAGCCCGGGCAGCCGACCCGGCAGGCGCTGGACACCGTACTGGACCTGTTCCGCGAGAAGCTGCTCGGGAAGGGGCCCCGGGTGGGATCCGGGGACGGGGCCGGGGAGGGGACCGGCGTCGCCGGGTGAGTTCGGTCAGTACACGAGCTTGTAGGTGACGTCCTTGTGCACGGGCTCCGGCGCGGTGTCCGTGTACAGCAGCCGGATCACGGTGAAGCGCTGGACACCGGGGTGCGTGGGCCAGGGCCGGGGCGCACTCAGGGTGACCTTCACCGGGTAGGGGCGGAAACGGCCCGCAGCGCAGTACGGACGGCAGTCGTTCACCATGTCGGTGCCGGTCGCGGTCGCCGTGCCCGCGCCCCAGGTGTCCCAGCGGAGTCCGACGAGGCGGTTGTTGCCGTCACCGCAGGCCAGGATGTACTCCTCGGGCCGCACCTGGGCGGCGGAGAAGCAGTCCACGACCACCACCGGGTACGGGTCCGCCGGTGCGGGGGCCTGCGCCGCCGCGGGCGCGGACACCGCCGCCAGGGCGGCCGCCGCGCACAGCAGTCCGGCCTTGCGTCCCCGCGGCCGGGCCGGGCGGGCGCGCCGCCCGTCTCCTGAAGCGTCCACGAGCCCCTCCTCGCCAGTCGGCTCCGCTGTCGGCGCTGCCGCCACACGTCCAGCTTTGCCCATCCGGGCGGCCCGCGCACCCGCTGGGCGCGGGCCCGTCACTTCACGTCACCGCCGTCACTGCCGCCGGCGCCGTCACTGCTGGCAGCGTCCGAAGGTGACCACGTACGTACCGGCCCCGCTCGCCCCGGCTCCGGCCGGGTCGGCCGCTCCCTCCTGGGCCCAGCTGCCGTACTCGCGCAGCGAGCCGTCCAGGATGATGTTGCGGTGGCCCGGGCTGTTCATCCACCAGGTGACGGCGGCCTTCGGGGTGCCAGAGGTGCCCCAGCCGGTGTACGCGATCTCGGCGACGGCCCAGGACCGGGGGTTCGGGCAGTAGCCGGCCGCCTTGATGCGGCTCTGCGGGGTGGAGCCGGTCTGCGGGTTGGTGTGCGCGTCCTTCCCCGGCCCCCACCACTTCAGCTGCACGGCCGCGGCGGTGTGCTGCTGGGCCGCCGCCGTCAGGGACGGGTTGCTGGTCAGGGGCTGGAGTCCGCGCTGCGTGCGCTCGGCGTTGATGAGGCACGCGACGGCGAGCCTCGCCGCGTCGGCGCCGCCGCCCGGCGAGCGGGCGGAAGCGGCGGGGTCGCAGTACGCGGCCGACGCGGGCGCGGCCGCCACCGGTACGAGCGTGGCGGCGAGGCATCCGGCCGTCGCCAGGGTCAGGGCGATACGGGTCGGTGAAGCGAGTCTTCTGCTCACGTGGTTGCTCACGGGGTCCCACCTCCTGCTGGAAACGAACAGGAATCAGGCGTCGGACACCGGCTGTCGGGTGTCAGGTATCCGGCCATCCGGTGTCGGACGTCGGGTGTGCCGACCGGCGTGGAGACGCCTCAGCGCCGCGGCTTCCCGTCCCAGCCTGCCACCGGGCCCCTCTGATCGCCACGCGGCCCTCCCGCGGCTGCGGGCCCGGCCGGGCACAGGGGTGAAGACGTATCCATCATGACAGGTCAGAGGCGGTTTTCGTAGGACCGAAAGCACAGCCCATTGCCCTTGTTTGGGGGTGTGTGCGGCTTTCAGAATCTCCCTCATGAATCCCACGGCGCACATCAATCACGACGCTGTCCTGCGAGCCCGCGTGGCCCTCCTCGGATCCGGAACCCTCCCGCTGCGGCAGGAGGTCGCCGCCTACCGGGTCCTGGTCCAGGTGAGCCCGCTGGCCTATCTGCCGCGGCTGGCCGGGGCGTTGGGCGAATACAGCCTCCAGTTCGCCGACCGGCCGCAGATAGCCCTGGCCCTGCGCGCCGAGGCGGTGGCGGCCGCACGCCGCATGCACGCGCAGGAACACGGCTGGGAGCAGCTGCTGTTCACCGCTCTGGTGGGCTACCGAGAGCAGCTGGAGCTCATGGACCGGCAGGACGAGCTCCCCGCGGTGGACGCGGAGACCGGACGCCTCGGCGCCGGCGGCCGCTGACCCCCGCGCGGCCCCTGGCCCCGGCGCGGACGCCCGGGGACGCGCGGTTTTCTTAGCGGAACGTTAGATCTGGGTGACGGGCCTTGTCCGGGTGCGGTGGCGGATCCAGTCTGGGCACTCCCCCGCATCCGGGGGTGCCACCCCTCCCCATCAGGGACTTCCCTCTGGAGCCGCCATGTCCTCGTCCTCCGTCGCACTCGGTCCGCCGCCCGGGGAGGAGCGCCGCGGGCGCCGTCTCGCGCTCGTCGGGGGGTCCCTGGGGAACCTGGTGGAGTGGTACGACTGGTTCGTCTACGCCAGCTTCGCCATCTACTTCGCCGACTCCTTCTTCCCCGGCGACAACCCGACCACCAAGCTGATGAACACGGCCGGCATCTTCGCGGTCGGGTTCCTGATGCGTCCGGTCGGCGGGTGGGTCCTGGGGCGGGCCGCCGACCGGCACGGGCGCAAGAGCGCGCTCACGCTGACCGTCAGCATGATGTCGGTGGCCGCCCTGCTGATCGCCGTCGCCCCGACCTACGGCCAGGCCGGCTACTTCGGGGCCGTCGTGCTGCTGCTGGCCCGGCTGCTCCAGGGGATGAGCATCGGCGGCGAGTACGCGGCCAGTGCCACCTACCTGACGGAGGCCTCGGCCCGCGACCGCCGCGGGCTGGGCTCCTCGTTCCAGTACGTGTCCATGACCTGCGGCCAGCTCCTCGGCCTGGGGATCCTGATCACGATGCAGCACACCCTGACCAAGGAGCAGCTGGGCAGCTGGGGCTGGCGGATCCCGTTCGTCCTCGGCGCGGTGTTCGCGGTCGTGGTGTTCTGGCTGCGGCGCCGGCTGCAGGAGACCGACGCGTTCCAGGAGGGCGGCGCGCACGACGACAGTGCGCGCGGCTCGCTCAAGGCCCTGTGGGAGCACCGGCGGCAGGCGGGGCTGGTCATGGCGCTCACCCTCGGCGGCACCGTCGCCTACTACACCTACACCACCTACCTCACCAAGTACCTGGTCGGCAGCGCCGGCATGGCCAAGAACACGGCCACACTGGTGAGTTTCACCGCCCTCGCCCTCTTCGCGGTGCTCCAGCCCTTCGCCGGGATGCTCTCCGACCGGATCGGCCGCCGCCCGCTGCTGATCACCTTCGCCGTGGGCTGCACCGTCGGCACCTATCCGATCATGACGGCGCTCGGTTCGGCGTCCTCGTACTGGTCCGCGCTCGGCCTGTCCCTGCTGGCCCTGGTGATCGTCACCGGCTACACCTCCATCAACGCGGCGGTCAAGGCCGAGCTGTTCCCCACCCGGGTGCGGGCCCTGGGCGTGGCGCTGCCGTACGCGATCGCCAACGCGCTCTTCGGCGGCACCGCGGAGTACGTGGCGCTGTGGTTCAAGAAGGGCGGGCACGAGGGGATGTTCTTCTGGTACGTGTCCGGGTGCGCCCTCGTCTCGCTCGTGACGTACGTGCTGATGCCGGACACCCGCAACGCGGCGCTCAGCCGCGCCGAGGAGGAGGCGGGGACGCAGCCGGCGCCGGCCGGTGCGGGGGCGGCGCGATAGGCTGCCGGCCGGTTCTGGGGTCCGGGGTGCGGGGAGGTGGCGGTGCACGCGCTGCTGGTCGAGGACGACGACCGCATGGCCCGGGCCCTGGGCACCGCCCTCGCCCGGCGGGGGCACACCGTGCGCCGGGTCAGCCGGGCGCTGGACGCCCTGCGGTACGTCCACGAGGCCGGGTTCGTCCTGCTCGACCTCGGCCTGCCCGACCTCGACGGGCTGGAACTGCTGCGGCGGCTGCGCACCGTCTGCGACGCGCCGCTGATCGTGGTGACCGCGCGCTGCGAGGAGCGGGACGTGGTGCAGGGGCTGCGGGCGGGCGCAGACGACTACGTGGTCAAGCCGTTCCGGATGGCGGAGCTGATCGCCCGGATCGACACCGTACGCCGGCGGACGCAGGTCCCCGGTGGGTCGCCCGGCGGCGATCCCGCCGGCGCCGGCGGCCGGGCCGTGCGCGCCGGGGACGTGGAGGTGGACCCGGCCGGGCGGACCGTCACCGTGGCCGGGAGTGAAGTCCGGCTGACCCGGCGGGAGTTCGACGTCCTGGCACTGCTGGCCGCCCGCCCCGACGAAGTGCACTCCCGCGAGGAGATCCTGGACCGCATCTGGGGCGACGCCTTCCTCGCCGCCTCGCGCTCCCTGGACGTGCACGTGGCGGGCATCCGCGCCAAGACGGGCCGTCCGGGCCTGGTGCGCACGGTGCGCGGGTTCGGCTACCAGCTCGGCGCGGACCCGGCCGTACGCGGGGAGCGGGGCGCGGACCGGTGAGGCGCAGGCTGCTCGTGGTGCTGATGGTGCTCATGGGGGTGGCCGCGCTGCTGCTGTGCGTGCCCCTGGCCGACGCCTACGCGCGGGGGCGGACCGAGCACCTGCTGCTCCAGCGGCGTTCGGAGGCCGTCCGGTTCGCCGACCTCGCGGACCGGACGGGCACCGAGGCCGACCGGGCGGAGCTGTCCGCCGAGATCGGCCGGTACGCGCAGCTGTACGGGGCCTCGGTGACCGTGGTCGACGCGGCGGGGGCGACGGTGGCGCGGGCGCAGGGAGCGGGGCCCGCCGCACGCACCCCGCCGGCGGCGGCGTCGGAGGCCCGGCGGCGGGCCCTCACCGGGCGTTCCACCGACCGGCTGCCGACGGTCCGCCCCTGGGGCCCGGACCGCGTGGTGCTGGCCGAGCCGGTGGGGCGGGACGAACGGGTCAGCGGGGCGGTGCTGATGACCGTGCCCACCGGGGCGGCCCGCCGGGACGTGACCCTGCGCTGGGCGCTGATCGCCGCCGGCGCGGTCACCGCGTTCGCGGCGGCGGCCCTGGTCGCGGCGGGGATCACCCGCTGGCTGCTGCGCCCGGTCCTCGACCTGGACCGGGCGGTGGAGGGGCTGGCGGCCGGGAGCCTGCGGGCCCGGGCCGTCTCCGACACCGGGCCGCCGGAACTGCGGCGGCTGCGGCGCCACTTCAACGGGATGGCGGAGGCCGTCGCCGACTCCCTGGGCCGCCAGCGGGCGTTCGTCGCCGACGCCTCGCACCAGCTGCGCAACCCCCTGGCCACGCTGGTGCTCCAGCTGGAGAACGTCGAACCGCACATCGTGCCGGGTCCGGGCCTGGCCGAGCACGCCCGGGCGCTGGACGAGGCGGAGCGGCTGGAGGAGCTGCTGGACGGGCTGCTGGAGCTGGCGCGGGTGGAGTCCGGGACGGCGCGGCGCGCGGACCAGGACCTGGCGGGGGCGGTACGGCGACGGGTGGAGGCCTGGGAGCCGGTCTTCCGTGCCGCGGGGCTGGAGCTCGCGGCCGAGGGCCTTCCCCGGGAGCTGCGCGTACGGGCCCTGCCGGACGCGGCGGGTCGGATCCTGGACGCGCTGCTGGACAACGCGGTGAAGTTCGTACCGTCCGGTGGCCGGGTGGAGGTGCGCGTTTCGGGTCCGTCGGGCGGGCAGGCCCTCGTGCGGGTCGCGGACGACGGGCCGGGGGTGCCGGCCGGCCGGCGGGAGCTGCTGCTGGGGCGTTTCGCCCGCGCCCCCGAGCACCAGAACGTGCCCGGCAGCGGGCTGGGGCTGGCCATCGCCGAGGAGATCGCCCGGCTGAGCGGGGGCGGGCTCGAGGTCGCCGGGAACGATCCGCGGGGCCTGGTCTTCGCGTTCCGGCTGCCGTGCCCCGCGGAGGGTCAGCCGTACACCGAGCGGTAGTGGGCGACGGCGCCCGGGTGGAGCGGGACCAGGCCGGTGGAGATGGCGAAGCGGGGTTCCAGCCGCACCCCCGCCGTCACCTCGCGCAGCAGGTCGTGGCGGCGGTCGAAGACCACCCGGAGCAGGTCGCGGGCGGCGGCGGGGGGCACGTCCGGGCGGGCCAGCAGGTAGTTGCCGACGCCGACCGTGCCCACGGGGGCGGTCAGTCCGTAGGCCCCCGCGGGCAGGGTGACCGCCGTGTAGACGGGCCCGTAGCGGCCGCGCAGGGCTCCCGTGTAGCCGTCCAGCGGGAGGAAGCGAAGGGGGAGTTCGCGGGCCAGGCCGGTCAGGGCGGGGGTGGGTACCCCGCCGGACCAGAACACGGCGTCGACGGTGCCCGCGCGCAGCGCCGCCGCCGACTCGGCCAGGCCCAGCTGCCGTTCGTCCGCCGGGGACGGGCCCGTGGTCAGTCCGGCGGCGCTCAGCAGGCGGCCGGCCAGGACCTGGACCCCGGACCCGGCGGCGCCGGCCGCGAGCGGGCGCCCGGCGAGGTCGGTGACGGAGCGGGCGGGACCGGCGGCCGGGACGAGGAGGTGGGTGTAGTTGACGTAGACGCGGGCCAGTGCCGTCACCGGGGCGCGGCGGGCGAACGGCTCGCGCCCCAGGGCGGCGTCCTCGGCGACGTCGGCCATGGACAGCGCGAGGTCGACGGAGCCCTCGTCCAGCCGGCGCAGGTTGTCCACGCTGGCGGCGGTGGGGACGGGCACGATCCGCAGCGGGCTCCCGCTGTCGGCGACCGCCCGGGCGAGGGCCTGTCCGAAGGCGTTGTACGGGCCTCCCGGCGGCCCGGTCGCCAGCCGGAGCCGGGGCCCGGGGCCGGAGCTCCCGGAGCATCCGGCCAGGGCCGCCGCGAGCGCGCAGAGGCCGGCCCCGATCAGGTGCCGGCGTCCGGTCTGCGCGCTGCTCACGGCGGCAGCCTAGGGGCGTGCCGGGGCTCGGACCAGGGCCCGGGTCAGGGCCCTGGTCCGAGCCCGGGTCAGGGGCGCAGGCCGGCCGCGGTGGGGACGACGACGCCGAACATGTCGGTGATCGTCGTCAGGGCGGCGCTCTGGAGGGCCGCGGCGGGCAGGACGGTGCCGTCGGGGGCGGCGAGGGCGCGGGTGGCGGTGGCCTCGGCGACGACGGTGGGCCGGTAGCCGAGGTTGAAGGCCTGCTGGGCGGTGAAGGTGATGCACATGTGCGTCATGAACCCGGCGAGGACGAGGTCCTTGCCGCTGCCCGCGGCGAAGCCGAGGCCGGTCAGGGTCTTCTCCAGTTCGGTGGCGTGGAAGGCGTTGGGGAAGTTCTTGACCACGACGGGTTCGCCGTCGGCAGGGGCCACCTCCTCGCTGAGGGCGCCGATGTGCTCGCGGACGTCGTACGGGCTGCCCTCGCCGCCGTCGTGGACGACGTGCACGACCGGGGTACCGGCGGCGCGGGCCCGCTCCAGCAGGCGGGCGCCCGCCGCGACGGCCTCCTCGGCGCCCTCCAGGGCCATCACGCCGGTGCGGTAGGTGTTCTGGAAGTCGATCATGATCAGGACGGACTCGGCCAGCCGGGGCGGCCGGTTCTCCAGCCCGCTCAGGTCGCGCAGGGTCGTGGACGCGGTGGTGGCGGCGGTGTTCGCGGTCGTGGTGCTCACTGGATGCCTCTCATCGGTTCTGATCGGTACTCGTTCGGGATGCGGGTCGGCGGAAGCGGGCAGGGCGCAGCGCTCCGCCCGGCCGTCCGCCGGGGGACATCGGGGTGTTCGGGTGTGCCGGTGTTGCGGCCCGTCAGGCCGTCAGGCCGTCTGGGTGCGGAAGCGGCGCCGGTAGGCCGCGGGAGTGGTGGCGAGCTGGCGCCGGAAGGCCCGGTGCAGGGTCTCCGCGGAGCCGAGCCCGGAGCCGGCCGCCACCTGGTCGAGCGGGCAGTCGGTGGTCTCCAGCAGCCGCCGGGCCAGTTCGACGCGGACCGCTTCGACGTAGGCGGCGGGGCTGGTGCCCGTCTCCTGTTTGAAGACGCGGGCGAAGTGCCGTTCGCTCAGGCACATCCGGGCGGCCAGGGCCGGTGCGGACAGGTCGGCGTCGGGGTGGTCGGCGATCCACAGCCGCAGCTCGTCGATCTCCCGGCGCCCGGCTGCGGGGCGGCTGAGCGGTACCGAGAACTGGCTCTGGCCGCCCTGCCGCTTGAGGTACATCACCAGCTGCCGGGCCACGGCGAGCGCGGTCTGCTCGCCCAGGTCCTCGGCCACCAGGGCCAGCGCGAGGTCGAGGCAGGCGCTGATCCCGGCCCCGGTCCACAGCCGGCCGCGGTCGGTCCGCACGAAGATGGGGTCCGGGTCGACCGTGACGCCGGGGTGTTCTGCGGCGAGCTGGGCGGCCGTCGACCAGTGGGTGGTGGCCGTCCGCCCGTCGAGCAGCCCGGCGGCGGCCAGCAGATGGGCGCCCACGCACACCGAGGCGACGCGCCGGGCGTGCGGGGCGGTCTCCCTCACCCAGGCGACGACCTCCTCGTCGATCCGGGCGACGGGCCCGTCCTCGGCCATGTCGACCGCGCCCGGCACGAGGAGGGTGTCCACCCCGGCGCCGACATCGGCGAAGGCCACGTCGGTCAGCAGCCGCACGCCCGCCGACGTGCGCACCGCGCCGACGGCGGCCCCGGCGAGGCGGACCTCGTAGCCGGCCCGGCCCGCGGTCTCGCGGTTGGCCAGCGCGAAGACCTCTGCGGGGCCGGTGACGTCGAGGAGGTCGACATCGGGGAAGACCGCGATGACGACACGGTGTGCGGTGGGCATGCGCCCATCCTCCCCGCGGGCGCCGCATGGCCGCAATGACGCTTCCCCGTCACATTCGGACACAGGCCCGAAGGGGGGCTTCCACCGCCGGCCGAAGCCGCGACCGGCGATCGGGTGACCTTGCGTCACCCCGTCGGGCGTACCCCCGTTACCAGGGCGACCTCCCCGTCGGGGGGACGGGTCTTCCGCCAGACAAGGAACCTTTCGAGCATGCTGAAGAAGATGATGGTCACCGCCGTAGCCACCGCCGCCGCGATCGGCGCGGGCGCTGCCGCTGCCGCCCCGGCCATGGCCATCGGCAACGACAACGGGATCAACACCGTCAACGGCAACGACGCCGCCCAGATCTACGGCAACCAGAAGACCGCCGGCGACATGAGCCCCCAGCTCTCCGTGGTCCAGGGCACCCTCAACAAGCCCTGCATCGCCCTGCCGGCGAAGGTCAACGCCCAGTCCGTGGTCGCCCTCGTGGCCAACATCGGCGTCCAGGACATCAACGTCCTGTCCAACCCGCAGGACCAGCAGTGCACCGAGAACTCCACCCAGGCCAAGGGCGACGAGCCGCTCTCGCACATCCTGGACAACATCCCGGTCCTGTCCGGCAACGCCTCCGCCGGCAGCTGAACGGCGAAGGCCCCTCACCCCGGTCCTTCCGGGGTGAGGAGCCTTCGCGTGCCCTCAGCGGGGGCGGCCTGCGGTCACCGCGCCGACGGCTGCCACATCACGGGCAGACGCTCGGGGAGGCGCTTCATGAAGCCGGTGCGCCACACGAGCTGTTCGACGGGGACGGCCAGCCGCAGCCGGGGCATCGCCGCGAGGACGGCGCGCAGGCCGATCTCGGCGTGCTTCTTGCCGAGGGCCGTGGCCGGGCAGTAGTGGGAGCCGCCGCCGAAGGAGAAGTGGGCGGAGGAGTTGGCCCGCGTGAAGTCGAGGCGGTGCGGGTCGGGGAACACGGAGGGGTCGAAGTTGGCTCCCTCGGGCAGGACGAGGACCAGCTCGCCCTTCTTCACCTCGACCTCGCCGAGGGTCATGTCCTCCATGGCCAGGCGGGGCAGGCCGTCGCCGATGGACAGGTTGATCCGCAGGAGCTCGTCCACGGCCTGGGGCATCAGCTCGGGGTGGCCGGCCAGGTGGTCGGCCTCCTCGGGGTGGGTGAGGAGGGTGACCAGCGCCATGGCGAGGAAGCCGGCGGTGGAGATGACGCCCGCGCCGAACAGGGTGACGCCGACGGTCGCGAACATCTCGTCGCTGACGTGCTCGTAGCCCTCGGTGCCGCGGAGCTTGGCCAGGTCGCCGATGAGGCCCTGCTCGGTGTCGTCGAGGCGGGCGGTCATGTAGGCGATGTCGCGGTCCCAGTTCAGCCGGGCCGCGGGGATCTCCCGGGGGCTGTTCATGAACGCGATCGGGAGCGACTCCGACAGCAGCGGGGCCGCCTCGTGCGGTATGCCGAGGATCTGGCAGTGCATCGCCTCCGAGAAGGGGTCGGTGAACATGGACCGGATGTCGACGGGGGCTCCGTGCCGCAGCATCCGCTCGACCAGCTCGGCGGCGTGCCCCTCCATCCATTCCTGGAGGCCCGGGGCCTTGGGGTTGATCGCCTTCATCACGGCCTTGCGCAGGCCGGCTCCGGTGATGTTGCCCATGTTGTTGACGACCTCGGGCGGGATCGTCAGCGCGTACTGGCGGGGCGCCCCCGGGTCGGAGGTGTTCTTGAGGCTGAACCGGTCGTCCTCCAGGACCTGCTTGACGAGCTCGTACGAGGAGACCAGCCAGGCCTCGGCGCCGGCGATGGTGCGTACCTTCACCACCGGGGCGAGTTCGCCGATCTGGGCGGGCAGGTGGGTGCCGTCCCACGTGAACGGGAAGTCGAGGATCGGCTCCGCGTGGGTGGTCACAGGTGGTCTCCTTCGGGGGCGGGGGTGACGACGGCGTGGCCCTGGTTGCGGGAGGCCCGCAGTCCGGCGCCGCGCGAGTAGAGCAGGTCCGCCATCGGCAGCGCCTGGTGGTAGCAGTTCAGCGACGAGGGGACGCCGAGGATCGCGGGGGTGTCGAGGAACAGGGGCGCCTCGGCGCACACGTAGTCGAGGCACACCTTCCGCTGGTGCGCGGTGGGCTGCTGGCCGCCGAGCACCTTGGAGGAGAGGAAGATGTCCACGAGTTCGTTCGCGGTCTGGGCGAACGCCGGATCGGTGCCGAGGCGTTCCATCAGGTCCGCGTGCATGCGGTCGTAGGCGGGAATGCCCTGGAGCGAGGACATGGGCCTTCCCCTGAGGCGGGTGCCCGATGGGTCTATGTCGGCCACCGCGTTCGTCACTTTTGCACGTACACCGCGTAGGTTCTTGACCGTTTTACGACGGGCCTCGTCCTCCGGATAGCCCATGGCCACATACATTTCGGCCACGTGCAGATCGGTGTAGATGAGGTCGGCCTGCCGGAAGTTGTCAAGGGCCCATTCTGCGAGGGCGTGCACGCGCTGGGCGGAGAAGTAGGAATTGCCGGGCGAGATTCCGATGACGGCGTGGTCGCCCTCACCGGCGATGACCTGGCAGTGCGGGGTGTAGGGGTCAACGCGGAAGGCGCTGGTCCGTGTTGCTGTTGTCATGGGAGTGGTCACGTCCCTGTCGCCGCGATTCCCCGATCGGACCCCGTGTCCCGGGTGCGGCGGCGACGTTCAGAACCTATCCGCAAAGCACGGCTCCGGTTGGATTACCGCACAGTTCGTCTCGGCTTCTGGACGGACATGTTGCCCGAGTCAACAGCCGTGGCCTGTGGGATTGTTGTTCTGCCCCGCAAGGTGGCGATCAGATGGCTTCACTGGCTCATTGCCGCCTTTCCCCTACAAGATCGCCCGATGGGTCACATGTTCCGAGTGGCCGGAACCGGGGGCCGAAAAGAATCCCCGCACCGGTCCCTGCCGGACGGATCGCCCGCACGGTGCCACGTATGTCCAGGTCATGTCACGGAACCGCCACAGCGGCGCGCCCGCGCAACCCGGACGGGGTGTGAGGCGTGACCCTGTACGCGAGTGCCGGCGCGGGACCGGTCGTGAGAACAACGGGAGCACCCCATGCAGTACGCAGCAGGCCTTCGGCGCACCGCCACGGCACTGGCGGCGGCCGCGGCGGCCACCGCCCTGATGACGGGCTGCGGCCCGGCCGGGGACTCGGGCGCGGCCGCCCAGGCCTCCTCCCCGCCGGCGGCCTCGGGAGCGGCCCAGGCGACGCCCGCCGGGGGCGGCACGGGCGGGACCGGGGGTTCGGGGGCCTCCGGCGGCTCGGGGGGATCCTCCGCCGCCGGCGGGGGACGGGCGGCGGCAGTGCGAAGCCGACGGCCTCGGCGCCGGGTTCCGGCGGCAAGGCGAAGGCCTGCACCATCGAGGACGTCCAGGTCTCCCCGGCCCACCAGGCCGACGTCCGCCCGCCCGGCACCGGGACCGGGGCGATGGTCGTCTCGGTGACCAGCCGCTCGAACTGCACCCTGAACGGCTTCCCGCAGGTGGCGGGCGCGGGCAACGGCTCACCCGACAAGAACCTCCCGCTGGCCACCACCAACAGCGGTACGGCCGCCCCCGTGTCGCTCACCCCCGGCGCCCGCGCCTGGACCAAGCTGACCTTCGTCAACGTCCAGGGCGAGGCGGACGGCTACTGCGTGTCCGGCTCCACGCCCGTGGTCTTCCCCACGCTCGTCATCCGTGTCCCGGGCGCGGGCTCGCACCAGATCGCCATGGACGACGGACAGTTCGCCGAGTGCGACAACAAGGTGACGGTCACCCCCTTCTCGCTGACCAAGCCCTCCTGACCGGGCCCTCCTGACCGGGCCCTGCCGTCCCCGGCCGGGCGGGCGCCCGGGGAGGGGTCAGGAGATCCCGTACCACTGGCTGCCCCAGCCGGTGTTGATCGTGCTGGTGGACTGCTCGGCGAGGTTGAGGGCGGGCGGCAGCGAGGTCTGGCCGGTCAGGACCGTGCTGTAGCGCAGGGCCGGGGGCGTCAGACCGGCGTTCACCGAGATGCCGGCGCCGGTCGCCTTCAGGGTGAGGGCGTTGGTGGCCCAGTTCCCGTTCAGCAGGAGGGCGATGAAGTAGGTTCCGGGCGCGGCGGTGAACGGCTTGGTCAGGGGCAGTGGCTTGGCCACCGCGTCGGTCATCAGCTGGGGCGAGATGTCGGCGGTGGACGCCACGAGCTTGCCGGTGGCGTCGTACACGCCGAGGTAGCAGTCGGAGAGCCGGGCGTTCGCGTCGACGCCGGCCAGGCCCAGCCAGATGTTCGACCAGGTGATCTGCTCGCGCAGGCCGATCCGCACCAGGGTGATCCGGCCGCCGACCCCGGCCGCCGACTGGGCGGTGACGTGCCCCGCGTCGTTGGGGTCGCCCGTCCAGGCCAGCAGGTTCTGGTCCTGGGGGCGGGGGCCCTCGTACCCCGAACCGCCGCCCTGCACGGGCGCGGGCGCGGGCGCGGCCGCCGGGGTGCTCGCGGCCGCGTGCGGGCCGCCGTCCGACGAGCTGCACCCCGTCAGGGCGAGGAGTGCCGCGAGGGTGGCGGCGAGGCCGGCTGTGGTGGTACGGGTGCGCATGGTCCCCCCATGTGGTGCGGATGTGCCGGGGTCATCGTCACATGTGCCCCCGTGGACGCGGTCAGCACCCGGTCCGGGTGCCTGCGAGGGGAGGGTTCCGGCCTGTCCGCGGGCGGAGTTGGCCCGGGAACCGGTCGTCGGGCAGGGCGCGCGAGCCGATACTGCACGGGGCGCAGGGCCCACGGCCGGGGAGGGCAACCGATGGGGTGGAACGCGGTGTGGCACGGCGGGGTGCGCCGGCGCGGGCGCGGGATGGCGGCGCTGGCCGCGCTGGGGGCCGGGGTCCTCGTACCCGCCGCACCGGCCGGGGCGGCGCCGCGCTGCGGGCCCCCGGCGGCGGGCGGGCCGGTGCAGGTGGCGCACGTGCCGGACTGGACCGAGTCGATCGCGGTGGACCGGCGGGGCCGGATGTTCGCCACCGCGTACTTCAGCGGCCGCGTCTACCGCATCGACGCCCCGGGCGCCGCCCCCGTCGCGCTCACCGGGGACATCGGCGCCAACGGCGGGATCGTCGTGCGCGAGGACGGCAAGCTGCTCGTGGGCACGGGCAACGACCTCGCGCACTCGCTGACCGGGGACCTGCTGCCCGTCTCGAAGCTGCTGGAGGTGGACCCGGAGACCGGGGCCGTCGGCGTGTACGCCTCGGGGCTCGGCGGGATCGACGGGGTGGCCCTGGCGCCCGACGGGACCGTGTACACGACGACCCTCGGCGGTACGGGCATCGGACGCGTCACCCCGGACGGCCGGGTGGATCCCGCGTGGGCAAGGGTGCCGCGGCCCAACGGGATCGCGGTGTCCCCGGACGGGGCGGAGGTGTACGTCGTCCAGACCACCCTCGCACCCGGGGTGTACCGCATTTCCGTCGGGGACCCGGGGCACCCGCGGCGCTGGGCCTCGGCCACGGGGACCGATGCGGCGGGTCTGCCGGACGGGCTCACCCTCGACGGGCGCGGACGGCCGCTGATCGCCACCCATGCGGCGGGCGAGGTCTGGCGGGTGGAGGACGGGGCGCTGTGCGCCGTCGCAGCCGGCCCGGAGCTGCGGCTGTCCACGCAGCTGGTGTACGGGCGCGGCGGGGAGGGCTTCTCGGCGGGCCGGCTGTACCGGGCGGGGGTCGACGGGGGGATCTACGAGGTGCCGGACGGGGCGGAGGACGCCGCCGGGGGCTGAGCCCGCCCGGGGCCGTCGCCCGTCGGGGCCGGGAGGTCGTCCCAGGCCATCGAGCTCATCCGCCAGCCCGCCGGGGTGCGGACGAACTGGGTGGTCTTGCGGCCCTCGCCCTCGAACCACACTCCGCCGTGGCGGCCGGACTTGCGGTACTCGCTGAAACGGTGGGCGATCGATCCGAAGATCTCGGTGCGTTCGGCCACCTCCCATTCCGAGAAATCCGTCAGCGTGCCGTCGGTGAGGATCCTGCGCCGGGGTTCGATGAAGGAGTCGAGGTCGTGGACGACGGGCTCGCCCCCCAGGTTCTTGATGATCATCCCTTCGGGGATGAACACCTTCCGCACGGCGTCGACGTCGGGTGCTCTGCCGCCGGTGTTGGTGAACGCGCCGAGGAACACCTTCATCAGCTCGTCGAGTTCGCTCTTCACGCCGCAGTCCACGTCGGACACGGTAGTCCCTCCCCAGGTCGTACGCCGCTGTACCCGAAGGATCGTATGCGTCCCCGGCCCGCTCGAGAAGATCCGTACGGCGGGTGGGGGCCCGCCCGCCCGCGTACAGTCCGGGTTGTCCAGCACCTCTCGACGGCCGGGCCGACGGCCGGACAGGAGAAGCCCCGTGCCCACAGACGCCGCTCCCGCGCAGTTCCCCCGGCAGCCGTCCGGACCGGGCGGGGGACCCGCGCCGGTGCCCGTACCCGAACTGGACGCGGCGGCCGTCGAGTCGTGGCGCTCCGGGAAGGGGGAGCTGATCGAGCTGCTGGCGCGGGCGCGCGAGCGGCTCGGCGGGGTCGCCGCGGTCCGGCTGGGGCCCCGGCCCACCGTGCTGGTGACCGGGCCGGAGGCCGTGCAGCACGTGCTGGCGCTGCACCCCGACCGGTACGTCAAGCGCTCCCACCGGGCCCGTCTGCTGATCGGTGACGGGGTGCTCGCCGCGACGGGCGGGGCCTGGAAGCGGCAGCGGCGGCTGCTCCAGTCGCAGTTCACCGGGACGGGGATGCGCCGCTACGAGCAGCGGATCGCCGGGGCGGCCCGGACCGCGGCCGCCCGGTGGGCCGGGTACGCGCGCACCGGGGAGGTCTTCGACGTCGGGGAGGAGATGCGCCGCTTCGCCCTGGACACCATCTGGCGCTCGCTCACCGGCCATGCCCTGGACCCGGCCACCGCCCGCGAACTGGCCTCCGTCGCGGCCGTGGTGGCGGCGCTGCCGACCCTGCCGGCCGATGCCGTGGAGGCGCGGGACTCGGTGGGCGCGGACCTGGCCCGGATCGATGCGGTGGCCCGGGAGGCGGTGGCCGCCGCCCGGCGCGGGGAGGCGGGCCCCGACGGGCCGGGGCTGCTCCAGGTGCTGGTCGACGCCGGCGAGGACCGCCCCGAGTACACCGACGCGCTGGTGCGCGACGAGCTGGTGACGCTGCTGGTGGCCGGGCACGAAACCACGGCCACCACCCTCACCTGGCTGTACCTGCTGCTCGACCGGTACCCGCAGGCCCGCGAGGAGGCGCTGGCCGCCGGAGCGCAGGGCTCACCGGAGCGCAGGGAGGCGGTCCAGGCGCTGGTCAGCGAGACGCTGCGGCTGTACCCGTCGGCCTGGATCCTGCCCCGGTACACGGCGGAGGCCGACACCGTGGCCGGGTACGCGGTGGAGGCGGACAGCGACGTACTGGTCTGCCCGTACCTGACGCACCGTGACCCGGCGCTGTGGCCGGACCCGGAGCGCTTCGACCCGCGGCGCTTCACGGCCGGGGGCGGCCGCCCCGCGCTGACGGGCGCGTACCTGCCTTTCGGGCTCGGCCCCCGGGCCTGCCTGGGCACGCAGTTCGCGCTGCGGGAGTCGACGGTGCTGCTGGAACACCTGCTGCCGCTGCACACCCCGGCCTTCTCCTCGGTCCCGGGCGGGGCCACGTACGGCCTCACGGTCCGCCCCGACGGCCCGACCCCTGCGAGGCTCGCCCCGGCAGGGGGGTAGGGCCTGCCCGGTTGTCAGGGCGGGCCACCGCGCCAGGGCTGCCCAGCGAACGCGATAGTCTCCGGAGCTCGAACACGGTCCTCGCCGTCCGTCAGGACCCGGTGAGGGCGGCCCGGCTTCGGGGGTCGACCGGTGTGAGGACCCCGAGGCGGTCCTCGACGGCCTGGGCGGCGGCCAGGCAGAGGTCTTCCCTGAAGGGCCGCCCGATGATCTGCACCCCCGCGGGGAGCCCGTCGCGCAGGCCGGTGGGGACCGCCGCGGCCGGGACGCCGGCGAAGCTGGTCGCCGTGCACAGGCGCATGCCGGAGGCGACCCGGTCGCGGCCCGCCCGGTCGCGTGACTCCAGCCCGGGCTCGACCGGCGGCTCCGTGAACGAGGGGCCGAGGACCAGCGGGCAGGCGTCGAGGAACTCGGCCCAGGAACGCCGGATGCCCAGCCAGGTGCCCGTGAGCTTCACGAGTTCGGCGGCGGTGGCGGGCGGGGTGCGTTCCATCGCCAGCTGGATGTAGCGGTCCCCGCCCTCCCCCAGCAGGGTGCGGACCGCCGGCCAGGCCGGGGCGAACTCGGTGCAGGTGATGCGGTCGTAGGCGTCGAGGGTCTCCTCCAGGCGCGGTACGTCCGGGACCTCGCACACCTCGTAGCCGGCGTCGGCGAGCGCGGCGGCCGCGTCGGCGACGGCGGCGCGGACCGAGGGGTGGACCCCCCGGCCGCCGGGGTCGGCCACCACGGCGACCTTCACCGGTCCGGGGAGCGGGGGCCCGTAGGCGGGGACGGGGACGGCCCTCGGGTCGCGGGGGTCGGTGCCGGCCAGTGCCTCGTAGGCCAGGCGGAGGTCGGCCACGCTGCGGGCGAACGGGCCGTCGGTGACGAGCGCCTGGGAGGCCGGGCCGGGGTCGTCGGGGCCGAGTACGCGGTGGTCGGCGGGGAAGCGGCCGGTGGTGGGCTTCAGTCCGGCGACCCCGCAGAACTGGGCGGGGACGCGGATGGAGCCGCCGGAGTCGTTGCCGAGGCCGAGGGCGGCCATGCCGGTGGCGACGGCCACGGCGTCGCCGCCACTGGAGCCGCCGGGGGTGCGGGAGGGGTCCCACGGGTTGACCGTGTCGCCGAAGAGCTCGCTGCGGGTGTGCATTCCGGCGAGGACCAGGGTGGGCAGGTTGGCGTGGCCGATGGGGATGGCCCCGGCGGCGCGCAGCCGGGCCACGGGCGGTGCGTCGGCCCGGGCCACCAGGTCGCGGAAGCGGGGGACGCCGAAGGTGGTCGGTACGCCCTCGACGGGGGTGGTCTCCTTCACCGTGAAGGGAACGCCCGCGAGGGGGCCCAGCTCCTCGCCGGCGGCGCGGCGGCGGTCGGTCAGCGCCGCGTCCGCGCGGGCCCGTTCCGCCATCAGCTGCGTGACGGCGTTCACCGTGGGGTTGACCTCGGCGATGCGTTCCAGGTGGCTCTCGACCAGCTCGGCGGCGGACACCTCGCCGCCGCGCACGGCTTGCGCCTGTGCGGCGGCCGTCTTCCGCCACAGTTCTTCCGGCATGGTTCTTCCCTCTCCCGATATCGTTTCGATGCGGTTGCATCGGAACCATCGGAACCTTATACGGGAACCGATGCGCTTGCATCGAATAAGCTGCGGGGTACCGGAGGCGGATGCCGAGAGGGAGGCGAGGGACGTGCCGAAGCAGGTGGACCACGAGGAGCGGCGCCGGCTGATCGCGGGGGCCGTGTGCGGGCTCGCGGACGAGAGCGGGCTGGAGGGCGTGACCCTGCGCGACGTCGCGGGGCGGGCCGGGGTGTCGATGGGGGCCGTGCAGCGCTGTTTCCGCACCCGGGACGAGATGCTCCTGTTCACCCTCGGGCACATCGGCGAACGGATCGGTGAGCGGGTACGGGCCCGCCTCGTGCGCAGCCCGGCCCAGTCGGCCGCGTCCGCGCTGGGGCACGCGGCCACGGAGGTGGCCCTGCTGCGCGAGGAGCACCGTGCGGAGGCCAGGGTCTGGCTCGCGTTCGTCGCCCAGGCGGCGGTCAGCGCACCTCTGGCCGAATCGCTCCGGACGAACTACGCGGAGCTGGAGGCGATGTTCGCCCGCCTCCTCACGGAAGCCGCCGAGGACGCGCCGGCGCCCGTGCCGGCGCCCGTGCCGGCGCCCGTGCCGCCGGACCCCCGCCAGGAGGCCCGCACCCTGCTCGCCCTCGCGGACGGCCTCACCACGCACGTCCTCATCGGGCACCTCACCGCCCGCCAGGCCCGGGACGTCCTGCACGGGCACCTGACCCGGCTGTGGGGGTACGGGGGCGGCGGCGGAGCCGGTGGAGGGACGCCGGCCGGGCTGTGAAAGAGTGCCTGGGGCATCGATCCGATCAGGCCAGAAGGGCTCCCAGCATGAAGACAGCCGACCAGCTCGACCACCGGGCGGCCGTGGCGGCGGAGGCCGCCCGGTTCGTGGACCTGGTCCGGGGTGCCGACATGACGGCCCCCGTGCCCACCTGCCCCGGCTGGGACCTGACGGACCTGACGCGGCACGCCGGAAGCGTGCACCGGTGGTTCTCCGTGCTGCTGCGGCAGCGGATCCAGGCGCCGCCGGCCGGCCGTGACGTGGACCTGCGGCTGCCGGAGCGGGCGGACGGCTACGCCGACTGGCTGGCCGAGGGCGCCGCCGAGGCGGCAGAGGTGTTCGCCGGCACCGACCTGGACGCGCCCATGTGGGTCTGGGGTGCCGACGGCCACGCCCGCTTCTGGGTGCGCCGGATGGCGTTCGAGACCCTGGTCCACCGGGTCGACGCCGAGCGGGCGCTGGGGCTGCCCTCGGCCGTCGACCGCACGCTCGCCCACGACGGCGTGGACGAGTTCCTCGTCAACCTGCCCTACGCCGCGCTCTTCGCGCCGAAGGTGGCCGGTCTGCGCGCAGCGGACCGGACCATCCGCTTCGAGTGCACCGACACGGACGGCTCGTGGCTGGTCCGGCTGCGGCCCGACGGCTTCGGCGTGGTCGCGGACGGCGCAGCGGAGGGGGGCGCGGGCGGGGTCGCCGCCGACGCCGTGGTCCGCGCCCCGGCCGCCGACCTGCTCCTGCTGCTCTACGGCCGCCTGGACCGCTCGGCGGCGACGGTGGAGGCCGGC
Source organism: Streptomyces katrae (assembly GCF_002028425.1). Classification (GTDB taxonomy): domain Bacteria; phylum Actinomycetota; class Actinomycetes; order Streptomycetales; family Streptomycetaceae; genus Streptomyces; species Streptomyces katrae_A. Next base: position 488,975 of record NZ_CP020042.1, read on the forward strand.
GGGGACGGGGAGCTGCTGGACCTCTGGTTCGCCAACTCGGAGTTCTGAGCCCCCCGCAGGGCCGGGCACGCGATGCGGATGTCCACCGGGTGTGTCAGCGTGGGAGAGGACACGTCCCGCGAGGGGCGGGCAGGCCTGACGTGCTTCTCGTCGCCGCAGACCGCGGCCTCGGGCTGAAGGGATCCTCTCGTGGCGTCTCCTGGTGATCCGCCGTCCCCCGCCCTCTCCGCCGAGGTCGCTCCCGCACGGGGAGGGCCGCCCGGGGATAGCCCGACCCACACCTGGGCGGTGGGCCTGCTGATGGCGGCGGCCCCGTGCTCGGTGCGCGAGGCGAAACAGATCCTGCTGGCGGCCGCCGAGCTGGCACGTGTAACGGCGGTGGAGGTGGCGGCGGCGATGGTCGCCGGGACCCTGGGGATGCCGATGCCCGTACGGATCGAACGGGCCTTGCGCCGGTCCCTGGAGGCGGCCCGCGCCCCGCACCGCCCGGGCGCGGTCCAGACGGTCGGGATCCGGCCGAGCCGGCTGCGCACCGAGGAGGTCCTGTCCCGGCTGCGCGGCTGCCAGGCCCGCCTGGCGGCCGCGCCCACGGACCCGGGCACCCTGCGGGCGATGGACGACGTCGCCTACACCCTGTGCGTCCTGATGGGCCGTCCCAGCACGCACCAGGCGGTCCTGGCGGCGGAGGAACACCTGTCGGCCGCCCCCGAGTAGGGCCTGTCCCGGGGCCCCGGGAGACGGGGCCCCGGGAAGCACGTCACCAGCGGACGGGCAGCCGCTTCACACCGCGGATCAGCATGCCGGGGACCCAGGGCAGCTTCGCCTCGTCCGCGTCGCCGGTCAGCTCCGGGAAGCGCTCCAGCAGCGAGCGCAGGGCGATGCGGCCCTCCAGCCGGGCCAGGGGGGCGCCGAGGCAGTAGTGCAGCCCGTGCCCGAAGGCGATGTGGCCTCGGGCGTCACGGCGGATGTCGAAGCGGTCCGGGTCCTCGAAGCGGGCCGGGTCGCGGTCGGCGTCGGCCATGGCGATCAGCACGGTGGAGCGCCTGGGGATCACCACTCCGCCCATCTCCACGTCCTCCAGGGCCAGCCGCTCGGTGCAGGTTTCGACCGGGCCGTCGTAGCGGAGCATCTCCTCGATCGCACCGTCGAGCAGACCGAGGTCCGCACGCAGGTCGGCGAGCTGCTCGGGGTGGGCGAACAGGGCCCGCATCCCGTTGCCGATCATGTTGACGGTGGTCTCGTGGCCCGCGATCAGCAGCAGGACGGACATCCCGATCAGCTCGGACGGCGAGAGCCGGTCCCCGCCCTCGTCGACGGCGTGGATCATCGCGCTGAGCAGGTCGTCGCCGGGTTCGGCGCGCTTGGCGTCGATCAGTCCGGTCAGGTACGCGATCATGCCCTCGTAGGCGGCGGCTTCGGCCTCGGGGCTGGTGCGGGCGACCGCTTCGTTGGACCAGGCGCGGAAGGCGTCGCGGTCCAGGCCGGGCACGCCGAGCAGTTCGCAGATGACGGTCATCGGCAGCGGGAAGGCCAGTGCCTCCAGGAGGTCCGCCTGGCGGTCCTCGTTCGCTTCCATGGCGTCGAGCAGTTCGTCGGTGATCTGCTGGAGCCGGGGCGCCAGCGCCTCGATGCGGCGCGGGGTGAACTCCCGGGCCACCAGGCGGCGCAGGCGGGTGTGGTGCGGCGGGTCGGCCATCAGCATGTGGGCCAGCGCCGGATTGTCCTGCTCGACGTTGATGATCTGGCCGATGTCGCCGGAGCGGAGCCAGTCACGGCTCAGCCGCGGGTCGTTGAACGCGGAACGACAGGCCTCATACCCGACGATCAGCCACAACTCCTCGCCGTCCGCCGTGCGGACGTGGTGGACCGGGCCGCGCTCGCGCAGCTGCGCGTAGACGGGGTACGGATCGCGGACGAAGTCCGGGCTCAGTTCCAGCAGATCGACTATTTCGGGCTCGGGCGCCATTTTCGTTCCCCCTGGTTGCACGTGTTGCCTGCTCGGTGACACGTCGATGCGTGTGTACTCCACAGTAGTCGTGGAGTGAACGGCATGGCGGACCGGGCCCTCCCCCGCCGCCGCGGAGAGGGTGAGGAAGGGCCTCAGGGGGTAACCGTTTCTTCGGTCAGCAGCCGAAGTTGACGCGCCGGAAGGTGACGTAGTGGTCGGCGGTGTAGTAGTCCTCCCTGTACTGCTCGCCGGTGACGATCCGTCGGGCCCCGCGCGTCGGCGATCCGGGGGTGATCACCGTGTACTCGTGGTAGTAGCCGGTGGTCTGGGTCGGCAGGACGTGCTCGCGGTTCTGGAAGACGATGCCGTCCTGGGAATACGGGAACGGGCCGCCCTGGTCGATGAGTTCGAGCGTGTCGTACGCCTCGTCGGGCAGGGCGGAGTAACAGACGCTGCCGACCGAGGCGACGGCGGCGGGCGCGGAGGCGGGGGCGGCCGTGGCGGCCTGACCGGTGAACAGGGTGGCGGCGACGGCGGCCGCGGCGGCCAGGGCCACGAAGCGTGGGGGAATCCTCATGCGCCCCACACAACGCGCGTAGAGCCGGGGTCGTCAACGTCAACTCATGGGTGTTCCACGGCTGTTCACCGAGGTGGCACCGGGTGCGGCACGAACTGCCCCGGTCCTTAAAGCGCCGTTCCCCGAGGGGACCGTTCCATTTGAGAGCGCCGGCCGCCAGGGCCCGTCCGGCGCGGTCACGACGGCACGCAGGAGGCCGGGGGAAGACCCTCTCCGGCTCTTCCTCCCGTGAGGCGGCGCCCTCACCGGGGGCCGGGAGCGGAGTTCGTCTTCGACGCCGTCGCGGCACCCGGCGTCCTGGAGCCGGGCAGGGCGGTGGCCCCGGGCGGCATCCTGCTGATGCACAGGGCGCCGAGCGGCGAGCCGACCCCGTGCCCGGGGTTCGAACTCGGGATGCCCGCGCTGAACATGAGGACCTTCACCGCCCAGGAGATCACCACCGATCCCGGGCGGCTGCGCCGGGCGGAGGCCTTCGTCACCTCGGGGCTGCGCGACGGCTCGTCCGAGCCGGTCGTGGACCGGGTGTTCGGCCTGGACGAGATCGTGGAGGCGCACCGCTCCATGGAGGCGGGGCTCCCCGGTGGGGAAGATCGTCGTCGCCGTACGGCCCTGGGCACGTCGGGGCCGCCCGGACGGGCCGGCCCCGACGTGCATCACTGCCGGCGCGCGTCACCGCCCGACTGACGTCGCGAGCCCGACGCGCCTAACTGGCGCTTTCGGTGAAGGTCGCACAAGATCGGGTTTCATGTCCCAGGCCGTGCACGTTCAATACACACACCTCCTGCGCACGAGCTCGCTCGATCTCTGGAAGCGGCTCAGGCGCCTCCTCGAAAATCAGGGGCTCGACCCGGCTACGACCGTGCTGGTCAATCTCTTCCGCGATGGCGGCGACCACGAGTCCGGACAGTGCATCGACGGGGACGGCCGTGTCTACTGCTTCGACGTCGCCTACGACCTTGATACGCCGAAGTCAGCGGGCAAGGCCGTCCTCCGTCACTGGACGGACATCACCGATACGTGGCAAAGGGATCCGCTCCACGACGAGATTGCCGATGCCTTCATCTGGCGACCTGTAGCGCGCAGGACCGTCCTACCTGGCTGACCGCAGCTACGCGCAACGAAGATGATTGCGGCCGAAGTCTCCGGATCCCCTGCCCGCCGCCCTGCGGGGCATGACCTCCGTCGGCGGCACCACCCGCCGGAACAGCTGCCCCAACCCGCCAGCCTAAACGCCGGCGGCCATCGCCGTACGGCGGGCGGGCAGGGGGCTGCGGGCGGTCAGGGGGTGGTGGTGGCGGGGGTCTCGGGGAGGCCGGTGCCGCCCAGGCGGGTGAGCAGGGCGCTCAGTTCCGCGATGTCGGCGCCGGCCCATTCCGGTGCCGCGAAGACGTCGGCGGCCACCTGTTCCGCGGCCTTGAGGGCGTCGGCCAGGCGCTCGCGCCCGGCGTCCGTGAGGGCCGCGTAGGCCACGCGGGCGTCACGGGCGTCGGCCTCGCGCACCACCAGGCCGATCCGCTCCAGGGGCGCCAGCCCGCGGGTCACGCCCGAGGCGGTGAGCCCGAGGGCCCCGGCGAGGTCCACCCGCCGCATCCGGCCACCCTCGGCCCGCCCCAGGTGCAGCAGCACCAGGAAGTCGGCCAGGCTGACCCCGAACAGGGCCCCCAGCCGGGAGTCGAACCGCCGCACGAGGGCGGTCTGGGCCTTCACCAAGCGCAGGGACACATCCAGCGCATCACTCATTGCTACCTCCTTGACGCCTCAAGGATAGAGGAGAAACTTGAGGAGTCAAGGAGATGTGCAGCAATCGCGCCCGCCCCCGGGTCAGAGCCGGCCCCGCGGGTCCTGGTCCCCGCGCTCCGGGGAGAGCTGGGCGACGACCTCGGCCAGTTCCTCGCAGGCCTCCTCGATCCTCAGCCTGACGTTGTTCTGCTCGGCGACGAGGGCCGCCAGCAGCAGACCGGTCAGCGCGGCCGCGCCGTTGAGGGCCTGGAGGTTGACCATGGTCTCCAGCAGGGTCCGGCCCGCGAACGGTCCGGCGTGGTCGGTCGCCGCCCAGATCGCCAGGACGGAGATGAGCAGGGCGCAGGGCGCCGCCCCCGCCAGCTGGAAGCGCACGGCCGCCCAGATGAGCAGCGGGAAGACCAGGAACAGCACGGACAGGGTGCTGTGCGTGGCGGCCACGGTGGCGGCGGCGGTCGCAACCGTCAGGGCCGCCGCCTCGGCCACCCGCAGGGGATCTCGGGGCAGCGGCGCCCAGTGGAGGGCGAGCAGCAGCGGGGTCACCAGCCACACCCCATGGTGTCCCCCGCCCACCACGCCGACCAGGTGGGCCAGAAGTTGCCCGCCGGCAGGTTGCCGGTGAGCACCAGCGTCCAGGTCCCGGCGGTGGCGCTGATCAGCATCGGCAGCAGCCCGCCCAGGAAGACCAGGGCCAGTCCGTCGCGGAGCCGGTCCAGCTCGGGGCGGAATCCGGCCGCGCGCAGGAGCAGCAGCGCGCACAGCGGAGCCAGGACGTTGCCCGCCACGATGCCCAGGTCGGCGGGGTGGAACGCGGCGAGCTGCTCGATGGCCAGATACGTGCCGACGGCGAGTCCCGGCCAGACCCGCGGGCCGAACCGGAGCAGGGCCGCCAGGGCGATCCCGGTGGGCGGCCACAGCGGGGTGACGACGGCGCCCCCGACGACCACCTGGCGCAGCAGTCCCAGCCAGCCGGTCGCGTAGTAGGCGGCGGCGACGGCGAGGACCAGCAGGAGCGTTCCGCCCGTTCGTCGCCATTGCAGGGTGCGCACCACAGCATCAGACAACAGCCCGGGCGTCCGGTCCGGGCGTGACACGCCCGTCGGCCGCCCCTCAGCCGCCCGTGAGCCACCCCTCAGCCGCCCGCGGCCCGTCCGTCCGGGGGGTCGCCGGGCCGTCGTGGCTGATGACGAGGACCGCCGCGTCGTCGGCGTGGCCGGTGGAGTCGGCCACCTTCATCACCTCGGCCGCCAGCTCGCCGGGATCGCCGCCTGCGCCCTCCCGGACGATCCGCGACACCCGCTCCAGCCCCGCCTCTATCGGGAACGACGGCCCCTCCACCACGCCGTCGGTCAGCAGGACGATGGACCCCGCCGCCGTCAGCCTGCGCCGGGTGACCCCGTATCCCGCGCCCGGGACCAGGCCCAGCGGGGGTCCTCCGGCGTCCTCGGCGATGCCGTGGCGGCCGTCGACGGTGGCCCAGACCGCGGGGACGTGCCCGGCCCGGGCCCCCTGGATTTCGCCGGTGTGCGGGTCGAAGCGCAGCAGGCTGCACGTGGCGAACAGTTCGCAGTCCATGGACAGCAGGACGTCGTTGGCCCGGCCCAGCACCTCCCCCGGGTCCGCCACCACGGCCGACACGGCGCGCAGGCAGACCCGGACCTGGCCCATGAAGGCGGCGGCCGCGACGTCGTGTCCCTGGACGTCGCCGATGGAGAAGGCGAGGGCGCCCTCGGGCAGCCGGAAGCCGTCGTACCAGTCGCCGCCGATGTCCAGGCCGTGCTGGGCGGGCGCGTAGCGGGCCGCGGTCCGCAGCCCCGGCAGGACGGGGAGGGAGGCCGGCAGCATCTCGCGCTGGAGGGCTTCGGCCAGCTCGACCCGGGCGTGGTGCAGCTGGGCGCCCTCCCGCGCCTGGGCGGTGAGCCGCCCCAGCATGGTCAGCAGATCGGCGCTGGCCGGCCGAGGGGGCCGCCGGCGCGGGGTCACGGACCACTCCGGGGTACGTCCATCTGCCTCTCTGCTCCCGCTGTGCGAAAGACCCAGGCACATCATATTTCGGCTCGTCCCCGCCCGCCCGGTGTCACGGCGCCTAGGGCCGGCGGCCCGTCCTGCCCCGGGGCCGCTCCCGGGCGCGCGGCGGGCACCGTCGCGGATCCGGCCGGAGTGGGTGCCGGCACGGGGCGGCCCCGGCCCGGCGCCCGGGGTGCCGTGCCCGGCTCCCCATAGGAACGGACAACGAGTTTCGGCCACCTGAGCAGTGACGGGGCATCAGGCGGGCGCGGCGCCCTCGGTAGGCTCGCGATCACCCTGGCTGACCCCCCGGGCCCGGGAAGGCACCCACCGAGCCGAGGAGCAACGTGCCCCTGTCCGCGAACCGCCGCCCCCTCAACCGCCGTCTGGCCGTCGGCGCCGCCCTGCTGGCCGTGGTCGCGGGCGTGGCGCCCGCCACCGCCGCCCAGGCCGCCACCGCCCCTCCCCCGAGGCGCTGCGCGCCGCCGGGCCCGCCCTGCCTGCGCCCGACATGGAGGCCGTCGACCAGGCGCTGCGCAACACCCTCGCCGCCGGGGCCCCGGGCGCGCTGGCCCGGATCACCGAGGGCGGCCGCGTCGTGAGCGCGACGGAGGGCGTGCGCGACAAGGTCACGGGCGCGGCCATGGACACCCGGGCCCGGTTCCGGATCGGCAGCGTCACCAAGACCTTCTCGACCGTCGTGCTGCTCCAGCTGGTGAACGAGAAGAAGATCGAGCTGGACGCCCCGGTCAACCGCTACCTGCCGGGGCTGCTGCCCGACGACCGGATCACGGTGCGCCACCTGCTGAGCCACCGCAGCGGTCTGGCGGACTACACGAACGCCATGTTCGACAAGACCGTGCCCGGCTTCGAGGCCGTCCGCAACAAGGTGTTCACCTACCGGGGACTGGTGGACCTCTCGCTGGCCGAGCCCAGGACGGCGGAGCCGGGGGCCTCGTACCAGTACTCGAACACCAACTTCGTGGTCGTCGGCATGCTCATCGAGAAGGCCACCGGGCATGCGGTGGCCCAGGAGTACGAGCGCCGCATCATCAAGCCGCTGAAGCTGCGCGACACCTCGTACGTGCACCCCGACACGCGGATCGCGGGGCTGCACACCCACGGCTACCTCACTCCGGACGAGGCAGGCTCCCCGCTGGTCGACTCCACCGAGCAGACCGTGTCCTGGGCCCAGTCGGCGGGCGCGATGATCTCCAGCCCGGCGGACCTCAGCACGTTCATGTCCGCGCTGGCGGGCGGGAAGCTGGTGGCGCCGAAGCTGCTGGACCAGATGCTGACGATGACCCCGGCCGACGCGACGAACACCCGTTTCTACGGGCTGGGCCTGCGCCGCTACGACCTGTCCTGCGGCACCTCGGTGTACGGGCACACGGGCACCGTCCAGGGCTTCTACACCTACGCGTTCACCACCCGCGACGGCAAGCGCAGCATGACGGCGATGGCGAACACCTCGAACCGGGGCGTCGCGAACACGGCCCTCGGCGCGACCCTGGAAGGCGCGTTCTGCGGCAAGAAGCCCGCCGCCGCCGCGAAGGCCCGCGGTTTCGCCTCGGCCCCGGCCGACGTGGACCTGCCGGAGCGCCACGCCCGCTGACGTCCTCCCGCCGGGGGCCCGTCGCCTATGTCCTGGCGGCGGGCCCCCTGCGGTAGGACCGGCGGACGAGGGCGGCGAGGGCCAGCCAGGCGGTGGCGAGGAGCCAGCCGCCGAGCACGTCGGAGGGCCAGTGCACGCCGAGGTAGACCCGGCTCAGGCCCACCGCCGCCCCCCAGAGGACGATCAGCGCGGCGGCGGCGGTCCTGGCCGGGCCCGGCGAGCCGCGCAGGGCCAGCGCCACGAGCAGGAGTCCCGCGGTCAGGGCGCCGGTCGTGGCGTGGCCGGACGGGAAGGACCAGTTCGCGGCATGGGTGGCCCAGTCGGCGGCCGGAGGCCTCGGCCGGGCGACGAGCGACATCAGCGCGCGCCGCACCCCCTGCCCGAGGGCCAGGCACAGCGCGAGCCCGGCCACGGTGGCGAGCCGGTCCCGGACGGCGCGGCCGGCGTAGAGGCCCGCGAGGACGACCAGGGCGTACGGCCAGACCCCGGTACCGGTCGCCGTGACGGCCCGGGCCACGTCCAGGGCGGCGGGCGGGCGGTGTGCCAGGGACCAGGCGTGCGGGCCGGTGTCGAAGGGCAGCGGCCGGGCCGCCGCCAGGATCACCCACAGCGTGAGCAGCGCGAAGGCGGCCGAGGCGGCGAGGGCCGTCCGGGCGGCCGGGGTGAGGCCCCGCAGGCCGGCCGGGGGCCGTCCGTCGGGGGCGGGGCCGTCCATGCGCGCCGCCTCTCGGAATCCTGGCGGGGCGCGGCGGGCGGGGCCCGTCCGGCGCCCCGTCGTACGGGGTCCACCGCACTTTAGTACTGGGCGCGGGTGACGGCCGTGACCGGGGGGACGGGAGAGGGGTGGGTGCCCGTCAGAGGGTGATCCAGTAGCGGCGCTTGGGGCCGATCAGGGTCTCGCGTATGTCCTCCAGGACGCCGCCGGAGCCCTCGATGGTGCGCTCCGAGGGCTCGTTGCCGGGGTCGCAGGTCAGCAGGACCCGGTCCATGCCCATCAGCCGGGCCTCGTAGAGGACCTGGCCCAGCGCCCAGCCGGCCAGGCCGCGCCGGCGCGCCGACGGGCGGACGCTGTAGCCGATGTGGCCGCCGGCGTCGAGGAGGAAGGCGTTGAGGTAGTGGCGCAGGTCGATGGCGCCCAGGTAGGTGTCGCCTTCGGCGATCCACCAGTAGGTGGCGTGGACGCGGCCCTGTTCGACCGCCGTCGTGCGGTCCGCCTGGCGGCGCAGGCGCTCGGTCCAGGCGGCGAACCCCTCGGCGGTCTCCACGTCGTCGTCGGAGCCCAGTCCGGCGCCGTCCATGTGGGGGTCGGCGCCCCATTCCGCCCGCGCGTCGAGCCAGGAGGAGTGCAGGTGGGGAGAGGGGGCGATCAGTTCGGGCATACCCCGACCGTAACAGTGCGGTCGTCGCGGTATTCAGGAGCATGCGGTCCCGCCCGTGCTCCTCCCCCGCCGGCTCGGCCCACCCCCGGGCGATGCGGCCGCGACGCGATCGGATAGTTTGCCACCCGTTTACCCGAAGGCACCGCAACGCCCGCGCCCCCAGGAGCTCCCGCATGCCCCACCCCATACGCCGCCCCGTACGGACGGCCGTCGTGGCCGCCGCCGCGCTGCTGGCGGTCCCCGTCCTGGCGGCCTGCGACGGCGGCGCCAAGGCCCCGGCGGCGATGAAGCCCTCGGCCTCCGCCAGCGCCCCCGCCCCCACCGCGCCGGCGGCGCTGCCCGCCGCCCTGACCGGGCAGCGGCCGGGCTGGGCCCCGTGCCCGGCGCCCTCGGCGGCGCAGGGCGGCGGCAAGGCCCCGGGCGGGGACTGGGAGTGCGCGACGATGAAGGCGCCCCTGGACTACGCCAAGCCCGACGGCGAGACCCTGGACGTGGCGCTGATCCGCAAGAAGGCCACCGACGCGGGCAAGCGTCTTGGCTCGCTGGTCTACAACTTCGGCGGCCCCGGCGCCTCCGGCGTCAAGACCCTCCCGCACGCGGCGGACCACTACGAGAAGCTGGGCGCCGTCTACGACCTGGTGAGCTTCGACCCGCGCGGCGTGGGCAACACCGCCCCCGTCGTCTGTCTGGACGACAAGGCCCTGGACGCGGGGCCCGCGCCCTCCGGCGACGACCCCCTCGCCCCCGTCCGCACGTACACCGAGGCCTGCCGGCGCAACTCGGCGAAGCTCCTCCCCCACGTCGGCACGGCCGACACCGCACGGGACATGGACCTGATGCGGCAGGTGCTCGGCGACGCGAAGCTGAACTACTTCGGCATCTCCTACGGCACCCAGCTGGGCGGCGTCTACGCCCACCTGTTCCCGAAGAACGTCGGCCGCACCGTGTTCGACGCCGTGGTCGACCCCACCTCCGACGAGCTCCAGGCGAGCCTCGGCCAGGCCAGGGGGTTCCAGCAGGCGCTGGAGCACGCCATGGAGTTCTGCCGCGAGAAGTACGCCGCCAAGTGCCCCACGGGCGCCGGCACCGACGAGGGCAACCGCCGGATCGGCGAGCTGCTGAAGAAGCTGGAGACGGAGCCCGCCCCCACCAAGAGCGGCCGCAAGCTCACCTCCGACCTCGCGCTCACCGGCATCGCCGCCAGCCTCTACGACAAGCGGACCTGGGACTACCTCGTCCAGAGCCTGGCCGAGCTGCAACAGCGCGGCACCGGGAACAACCTGCTCGCCATCGCCGACGCCTACAGCGGGCGCGGCGCGGACGGCCACTACGACAACACCGACGCCGCGCACACCGCGATCGGCTGCGCCGACACCAGCCGCCGCTACACGGTGCCGGAGATGCGGGCCCAGGAGCCCGCCTTCCGCTCGGCCTCCCCGGTCTTCGGGCCGTCCATGGCCAAGGGCCTGCTCGTCTGCACCGACTGGCCGGTGCGCGGCACGTCCGACAAGCCGCAGGTGGCCGCCGAGGGCGCGGCCCCGATCCTCGTCATCGGCAACACCGGCGACCCGGCCACCCCGGTCGAGGGCGCGAAGCGGATGGCCGACGCGCTCGGCCGGGGCGTCGGCGTCAGCCTGACGGTGAAGGGCGAGGGGCACGGGGTCTACGGCAAGGACGCCTGCGCGACCAAGGCGGTCGACGCGTTCCTCGTCGACGGCACCGCTCCGGCGGACGGGACCGTCTGCTCCTGAGTTCCGCTTTGCCCCCTGTTCGGGCCTTTGCCCCGGCACCCGTACCGACCTGTGTTCGGGTGCCGGGATTCCGCCACCTACACTTGTGCCGCCCGGCCGCCGGTGCCGGCTTCAGGGGAGCGACGTCCTAAGTGAGCAGCACCAGCAGTGAAGCGCCGATCTACGACCGGCTCGTACGCGAGCGAGGCGATGTGCCGGGTCAGGTCCGCCGTGAGGCGGAGGAGATCCTCCGCCACCTCGCCCAGGTGATGGCGGGCCGGCCCCCGTCGGGCGGACTGCCGGGCTGGCGCACCCACTAACCGGGCTTCACCCCTCGCGGCTGACCCGCGCACCCGCTCCACCCCTGTCGGTTCCCGCCATGGGCGGCGGGCGGAGTGTGGGGGCGGCACACATCGGCAGACGGCGGCGGGGGTCCCTACCGTTCGGTACATGACGAGCGGATCTTCCAGCATCGCGTCCGGCGCCGGCGTGCCCGCCCCGGCGGACGGCGGCGGCCCCATGGGGCCCGGCCCCGCGGGCCGGGTGGCCCTGGTGACCGGCGGCGGCAGCGGCATCGGGCGCGCCTGCGCCGTGGCCCTGGCCGACGCCGGGGCGTTCGTGCACGTCGTGGACGTGGACGCAGACGCGGCGAAGGCCGTGGCCGCGGCCGTCGGCGGGACGGCCCACACGGCCGACCTCGCCGACCCCGCCGCCATCGACGGCCTCCCGCCCGCCGTGGACATCCTGGTCAACAGCGCGGGGCTGCAACACGTCGCCGCCATCGAGGAGTTCCCGCCCGAGCGGTTCGAGCTGATCCAGCGGGTGATGGTGCACGCCCCGTTCCTGCTGCTGCGCCGGGTGCTGCCGCACATGTACGGGCGCGGCTGGGGCCGGGTGGTCAACATCTCCAGCGTGCACGGACTGCGGGCCAGCGCCTTCAAGTCCGCCTACGTGGCGGCCAAGCACGGGCTGGAGGGCCTGAGCAAGGTCACCGCCCTGGAAGGCGCCCCGCACGGGGTGACGAGCAACTGCGTCAGCCCCGGCTACGTCCGCACCCCGCTGGTGGAGCGGCAGATCGCCGCCCAGGCCGAGGCGCACGGCATCCCCGCCGAACGGATCGTCGAGGAGGTGCTGTTGCGCGGCTCGGCCATCAAGCGGCTGATCGAGCCCGAGGAGGTGGCGGCGGTCGCCGTGTGGCTGTGCGGCCCGCACACCGCGCACGTCACCGGTGCCTCGCTGCCGATGGACGGCGGCTGGACCGCCGCCTGACGCCCGGACGGTGTCCGGGCCGCGGCCGCCGTACCGGATCCGGCCGGGGGCACGAGCCCTTCCCGCGTCGGCCGGTGGTGGAATTCCGGCGGGCGCGGGCTTTGCGTGCGGCGCGCGCGGGGGGATCCTGGGAACGGGGCCCGGCCACGGCGAGGAGGCAGGACATGACACACGCCGAGGAGTGGAGGGTGGACCTCTACCTCGTGGAGGAGGACGGCACCACCAGGGCCCGGGCCGTGCTGGACAACGGCAGGACCACGATCACGGGCAGCGGCCGGGCCCGGTGCAATCCGCAGGACGTGGACGTGCCCGCGATCGGCGACGAGCTGGCCGCGAGCCGGGCGATGCGCGACCTGTCCGCCCGGCTGATGCGTGCCGCCGACCGCGACCTGGCGGCGGTGGGGGCCGTGCCCGACCCGCCGCGCACCGGGTACGGCTGGCCGGACGACGCCCGCCCGGCGAAGTAGCCGGGCGGGCAGCGGGTCCCGGTCAGCAGATGCGGGGCAGCTGCTCCCCCAGCGGCAGGTCCACCACACGGGTGCCGCCGAGGCCGGTGCGCGCCACGACCAGGCCCGGGTGGGCCTCGACGGCCTCGCCGATCACCGCCGCGTGCCGGCCCAGCGGGTGGGCGCGCATGGCGTCGAGGACGGCTTCGGCGTGCTCACGGGGGACGAAGGCGACCAGCTTGCCCTCGTTGGCGACGTAGAGCGGGTCGAGCCCGAGGATGGCGCAGGCGTTCGCCACGGCCTCCGGGACCGGGACGCGTCCCTCGTGCAGCACGACGCCGGTGCCGGAGGCGGCCGCGATCTCGTTCAGGGCGGCGGCGAGCCCGCCGCGGGTGGGGTCGCGCAGGACGTGCAGGTCGGGGGTGACGGCGAGCATCGCGCGGACGAGACCGCCCAGGGCCGCGCAGTCGCTCTCGATGTCGACGCCGAACTCCAGCCCCTCCCGGACGCTCATGATCGCGACCCCGTGCAGGCCGATCTCACCGCTGACGATCACCACGTCGCCCGGTACGACGCGCTGCGGGCGCAGGTCGACCCCGTCCGGGATCAGTCCGATCCCGGCGGTGTTGACGTAGACGCCGTCCCCGTGGCCCATCTCGACGACCTTGGTGTCGCCGGTGGCCACCTCCACGCCGGCGGCCCGCGCGGCGGCGCCCATGTCCTCGGCGACCCGGGCGACGGTGGCCATCTCCACGCCTTCTTCGAGGATGAACCCGCAGGAGAGGTAGGCGGCCTGGGCACCGCCCATGGCGAGGTCGTTGACGGTGCCGTTGACGGCGAGGCCGCCGATGCTCCCGCCCGGGAAGAACAGCGGGCGCACCACGTACGAGTCGGTGGAGAAGGCCAGGCGGAGCCCGCCCACGCGCAGCGCCGCGCAGTCGCCGAGCCGGGCCAGGGCCTCGCCGCCGAAGGCGGGGGCGAACAGGTGCTGGACCAGCTCCGCCGACAGGGCTCCGCCGCCGCCGTGGCCCATCACCACGCGGGGCCGGTCGCGCAGGGGGGCCGGGCAGGTCCAGGCCGTGATGTCGAGTGCGGTCTCAGGCAACGGGGCTCGCCTCCAGCGGGGCGGTCGGGACGGTGGGCCGGTCCGGGGTGGTGGCGGGCCGGGCGGGGCCGGGCCCCAGGTCGAGCCGCCGGTAGAGGTAGTAGGCGGCGCAGGCGCCCTCGCTGGAGACCATGGTGGCGCCGAGCGGGCTGCGCGGGGTGCACAGGGTGCCGAAGGCCTCGCACTCGTGCGGTTTGATCAGCCCCTGGAGCACCTCGCCGCTGCGGCAGGCGGCCGGCTCGCGGGTGGTGATGCCGGTGACGCGGAAGCGGTGTTCGGCGTCGTACTCGCGGAACCGTTCGGACAGCCGCCAGCCGCTGTCCGGGATGGTCCCGATGCCGCGCCAGGCGCGGTCGGTGACCTCGAAGACGTCCGCGAGCATGGCGAGGGCGGCCGGGTTGCCCTCGGGGCGGACGGCGCGCGGGTAGGCGTTCTCGACGGTGTGCTCGCCGCGTTCCAGCTGCCGTACGGCGCGTCGTACGCCTTCGAGGATGTCCAGGGGTTCGAAGCCGGTGACGACGATCGGGACGCGGTGGCGGTCCGCCAGCTCCGGGTACTCGGCGGTGCCCATGACGCTGCACACGTGTCCGGCGGCGAGGAAGCCCTGGACCCGGCAGCTGGGCGAGCGCATGATCGCCTCGATGGCCGGGGGGACCCGGACGTGCGAGACGAGCAGGCTGAAGTTGGTGATGCCGAGTTTCCTGGCCTGGTACACCGCCATGGCGTTGGGCGGGGCCGTGGTCTCGAAGCCGATGCCGAAGAAGACGACCTCGCGGTCGGGGTTCTGCCGGGCGGTCTTGAGGGCGTCGAGGGGCGAGTACACCACGCGTACGTCGCCGCCCTCGCCGCGGACCTGGAAGAGGTCGCGGCCGGTTCCGGGGACGCGGAGCATGTCCCCGAAGGAGCAGAAGATCACCCCGGGGCGGGAGGCGATCTCCAGGGCCTTGTCGATGACCTCGAGCGGGGTGACGCACACCGGGCAGCCGGGTCCGTGGATCAGCTCGACCTCGTCGGGCAGGAGCTGGTCGATGCCGTGCCGGATGATGGTGTGGGTCTGCCCGCCGCAGACCTCCATCAGCGCCCAGGGGCGGGTGACCGTGGCACGGATGTCGTCGAGCAGCCTGCGGGCCAGGGCGGGGTCCTGGAATTCCTCGATGTACTTCACTGCCCCACTTCCTTCCGCGTCGCCGCCGCCTCGGCCGGGCGGCCTTCGCCGTCGTCCTCCCCGAAGGGGCCCTCCTCGTCGCCGAACCGGGCCGCCTGCTCCCACGGGTCACCGAACTCCTCCTGGAGCATGCCGAGTTCGGCGAACAGGCCGAGGGTCTTGCGGGCCGACTCCTCGTCGAGCCGCTGGAGGGCGAAGCCCACGTGCACGATGGCGTACTCCCCCACCCGGAGGTCCGGAAGGTACTCCAGGCACACCTCCTTCTGTACGCCGCCGAAGTCGACGGTGGCCATGCGGGTGCCGTCCCTCTCCCCGATCTCAAGCACTCTGCCGGGTACCGCCAGGCACATGGGCGTCTCCTTGTGGTGGGTGTGGCGTGGCGGTGGCTGCCGCCACCATGAGCTGGCCGAGCGCCAGGCCGCCGTCGTTGGGCGGCACCCGGTGCTGGCGCAGGACGGTGAACCCCCGCGCGCGCAGCGTCCGGGCGCACGCGGAGGACAGGAGGGTGTTACAGAAGACCCCGCCGGTCAGGGCGACGGTCTCCAGGCCGTGTCCGGCGCGGGCCAGCACGCAGAGGTCGGCGACCAGGGCGGCGACCGCCGCGTGGAAACGGGCGGCGATCAGCGGGCGGGGCGTGCCCGCCCGTACGTCGGCCACCGCGGCGGCCAGGACGGGCGCCGGGTCGGCGGTCACGGGGGCCGTCGCGCCGGGCGGCGGCAGGCGCAGGCCGAAGGCGTACGCGCCGCGGTCGGGTGGCGCCTGGAGGGCTGCGGCCTCCAGTTCGACGGCGGCCTGGGCCTCGTAGCCGGCCTGCTGGCAGATCCCGGCGAGGGAGGAGACGGCGTCGAAGAGCCGGCCCATGCTGGAGGTGGGCGCGCAGTTCAGTCCGCGCTCCAGCTGGGTTTCCAGTACCCGCAGTTCACCGGGCGGGCAGGCGGCGGTGCAGGGCAGGTCCGGGGTCCGGGCGAGGCCGGCGGCGCGCAGGTGGGACAGGGCCATGCGGTACGGGCGGCGCACGGCCGCGTCGCCGCCGGGCAGCGGGACGTAGGCGAGGTGGGCGAAGCGGGTGTAGCCGCGGTAGTCCGCGAGGAGGACCTCCCCGCCCCAGACGGCGCCGTCGTCGCCGTAGCCGGTGCCGTCGAAGGCGACGCCGATCACCCGGCTGCCGCCGTCGTGGCCGTGTTCGGCCAGGGCGGAGGCGATGTGGGCGTGGTGGTGCTGGACGGGGACCAGCGGGCGGCCCGCCGCGTGGTCGCGGGTCCAGCGGCCGGAGCGGTAGCCGGGGTGCCGGTCGGCGGCGAGCAGGGCGGGGGCGACCCCGGTGAGGGCGGACAGCTGGCGCTGGGCGTGGGCGAAGGCGTCCTGGGTGGCGAGGTCGTCCATGTCGCCGATGTGGGCGGAGAGCCAGGCGCGCCGGCCTTCGCCGAGGCAGAGGACGTTCTTCAGGTCGCCGCCGGCGGCGAGGGTGGCGGGGACGGTCAGGGGGAGGGTGAGCGGCAGGGGGGCGTAGCCGCGCGAGCGCCGCAGGAGCAGGGGTTGTCCGTCGCAGAGGCGGACGACGGAGTCGTCGCAGGGGACGTGGATCGGGCGGTCGTGGGTGAGCCAGGCGTCGGCGAGGTGGGCGAGGCGTTCCAGGGCCTCGTCGTCGTCGGTGACGATGGGTTCACCGGAGAGGTTGCCGCTGGTCATGACGAGCAGGCGGGGTCCGGGCGGGTCGCCGGGCAGGCCGAGCAGCAGGTGGTGCAGGGGGGTGTAGGGGAGCATCACGCCGAGGTCGGGGCTGCCGGGGGCGACGGCGTCGGCGAGCTCCGGGGCGGTGGCGGCCCGGCGGCGGAGCAGGACGATGGGGCGGACGGATCCGGTGAGCAGTTCCCGTTCGCCGGGGCCGAGTTCGGCGATGCGCTCGATGTCGTCGAGGCCGCGGGCCATCAGGGCGAAGGGTTTGTCCCCGCGTTCCTTGCGGCGGCGCAGTCCGGCCACGGCTTCGGCGTTTGCGGCGTCGCAGGCCAGGTGGTAGCCGCCGAGGCCCTTCACGGCGAGGACGGCGCCTTCGGCCAGCAGCCGGCGGGCCCGTGCGACGGGGTCGGCGGTGGTGGTGGCGCGGGGCGGGCGGCCGGTGAGCAGCCGCAGGCGGGGGCCGCAGGCCGGGCAGGCGACGGGCTGGGCGTGGAAGCGGCGGTCGGCGGGGTCGCTGTACTCGCGGGCGCAGTCGGGGCACATCGGGAAGCGGGCCATGGTGGTGTGGGCGCGGTCGTAGGGCAGCCCGGTGACGATGGTGAAGCGGGGTCCGCAGTGGGTGCAGGTGATGAAGGGGTGGCGGTGGCGGCGGTCGGCCGGGTCCGCGAGTTCGGCGAGGCAGTCGGCGCAGGTGGCGGTGTCCGGGGAGACCAGGGTGCGGGGCGGGCCGCCGGTGCGGGAGGCGATGATGGTGAAACCGGCGCCGCCGGTGGCCGGGACGGGGCGGTGGTCGACGGTGTCGACGACCGCCAGGGGCGGGGCGTCGGCGGCGAGGCGGTCGCAGAACGCCGCCACCGCAGACCGGGGGCCCTCGACCTCGGCGACCACGCCTTCGGGGGTGTTGGTGACGTGGCCGGCCAGGCCGAGGGTGGTGGCGCGGGTGTAGACGTACGGGCGGAATCCGACGCCCTGGACCACGCCGCGGACGGTGACGCGGCGGCGTTCCGCGGCCTCCATCAGTGGAGCCCGGCCGTGCCCGCGGGGGCCGGTGCCGGGTGGACCGCGGGCGGGGATCCCGCGGGGCCGTCCCCGGGCCGGCCCCGAACCGTTTCCGGCGGCTGCGCCGGTCCGTGGCCGTGGTCGTGGTCATGGGTGTGGTCGTGGTGGGGTTCGTGGGTGTGGGTGTGGGGGTGTGCGTGGCGGGACATCACCGGGTTGTGGGCGCGGGTGCCCCCCGCGATGGCCAGGGCGTGGTCCAGGAGGAGGCCCGTGCCCTCCAGCGAGCGGGCGGAGGTGCGCAGGATCCGCACGCCGGGGTTGACCTGCTGGACGTTCGCGCGGAAGGCGGCCTCGTCGAAGCCGACGGCCTCCGCGATGTCGGTCTTGGTGATGACCACCAGCTGGGCCGGGCCGAAGGCGGTCGGGTACTTCAGGGGCTTGTCCTCGCCCTCCGTCACCGAGGCCAGGACCACGCGCAGGGACTCGCCCAGGTCGTAGGAGGCCGGGCAGACGAGGTTGCCGACGTTCTCGACGAACAGGAGGCGGGTGTCCTCGGGGAGCCAGCCGTCCAGGTAACGGCCCAGCATGTGCGCTTCGAGGTGGCACAGGCCGTCGGTGAGGACCTGTTGGACGGGGACGCCCGAACGGGCCAGCCGGGTCGCGTCGTTCTCCGTCGCCAGGTCGGCCGTCAGGGCGGCCACGGACACGCCCCGTTCCCGGGCCAGCGTCAACTCGCGTTCCAGCAGGGCCGTCTTCCCGCTCCCGGGGCTGGAGAGCAGGTTGACCACGGTCGTTCCGCGGGCGGTGAGTTCGGCGCGCAGGGCCTGCGCGGCCCCGTCGTTCTTCGCGAGCACCGCTCGTCGCAGGTCGGCCTCTCGGCACACGGTCAGGCCTCCTCGGGGATCGGTTCGAGGGCGTCGTCCCAGACCACGCGCAGGATCCGCAGTTCGCGCCCCGAGAGGAGCTCCACGGGAGTGGCCTTCGCGCAGCGGGGGCAGGTCAGGTCGGGGGGCATGCCGACGGCCCACTCGCCCGTGCAGGAAGCGCAGCGGGCGCGGGCCGCCACGCGGTGGGTGACGAGTTCGGCGCCTTCGAGGGGGGTGCCGGTGCAGGCCAGTTCGAAGGAGAAGGCCAGGGCGTCGGGGACGACACCGGCCAGTTCCCCGATCTCCAGCTCCACCCGGCTCACGGAGCGTGCCGCTCCGGCTGGGGCCGCCTCCGCCACCTGGTCCACGACGGCCATGGCGATCGACATCTCGTGCATCGGACTCCGTCCTGCCGGGCCCCATTACAGCGGCGGGACCGCAGCGGGCGGGGCGGGCGCGCCGACGCGCCGCCCGCCCCGTCCTCCGTTCGGACGCGCGGGGTCACATGCGGCGGATCCGCAGGTAGCGCTTGATGTCGGGGAAGGTCTGCGCGAGTACGGCGGCCACGGCCAGGGCGACGGCTCCGCAGACGAAGGCCTTCTTCATGGGGTTCTCCTCAGTTCGCACCGGTTGCTTGGGTCCGGCCCGGGCTCCGCCTCCTGGGCCTGCAGGAGGTCCAGGAGCATCCGTACGGCCTCCGGCACCGCGGCGGCCACGGGGGCGCTCAGCCCGATGCCCTCCTCCAGGAGGGCGGGTTCGCAGCCGATGACGTACGTGCGCCGGGGCGGGCGGGAACCGGTGCCGGCGCACAGGGTGCCCAGCAGGCCGAGGACGGCGTCGGGGGTCATGTGGTGGCCGTCCAGGACGGGGCGGCCGGCGCCCGCCGGGGCGGAGCCGGGCTCCTCGATCAGGTACAGGGTGCCCGGGTCGCCGCCGCGTTGGGTGGCGTCGACCAGGACGAGGGTGTCGTAGCCGTCGAGGAGCTGGTAGGCCAGGTGCACCCCGCGCACGCCGAAGTCGGCCACCTCCACGTGGCCGGGCAGGGCGTGCGCGGACAGGGCCCGCACCGTCTCGACGCCGAAGCCGTCGTCGCCGAGGAAGACGTTGCCGATGCCGGCGATCAGGACCCGGCCGCTCACGGCTCCTCCAGGGCGGTCACCTCGTCGGGCTGGAAGTACAGGAAGCGGCCCTGTTCGCGGCGGATGTCGGCGCCCGGGTCGCCCTCCACGGTCACGGCCAGGTGCACTCCCCCGTCGACGTCGTGCAGGACCTCCTCCACGCGTGCGGTGCGGCCCTGGAGGAAGAGGTCCTGGGCGTCGGTGCGCCGCAGGCCGGGGCGGAGCGTCACGCGACTGCCGGGGCCGACGGGTGTGCCGTCGACCAGGACCCGCTCGGGCGCGGGTTCGGCGGGGGCGGTGCCGGCCGGGTCCCACCAGGGGGTGTCCGGGGTGAAGAGGGCGTCCGGCGGGGGCTCCCCGGGCGCCGTCCCCCCGGTGGCGCCGCGCAGGGAGCGCACCGCCCCGTGGAGCCGTTCCAGTACCTCGGGCGGCAGGGTGTCGGCCAGGTCTACGACGGCCGCGGCGCGCGCGTCCGTGCCGCGTGCCTCGCGCTTCTCCTCGTCGGTGAGGGCGGCGGTGCGCAGGGCGAGGATCTCGTCGATCTCGGTGGCGTCGTACATCGCCCCGGCGCTCTCGGGGGCGATGGCGGGGTGGTCCTCCAGGATGATCGGGGAGGAGAGGACCACGTCGGCGCGGCCGTCCTCGCCGGCCAGGACCGGCCAGGTGTGGAGGTTCGCGCAGGCGGCGACGGCGGACCGGGCCCATTCGGGCGGGTCGGTCATGGACAGGAAGGAGCCCGGGGCGAGGCCCAGCAGGAGGTGGGCGGCGACCAGCGAGCGGGGCAGGGCCTCCTCGCGGGCGGCGGGGCCGTCGGGGGTCCAGGGGCTGGTGTTCTCGACCACGGCGGTGAGTTTCAGGACCCGGTAGGGTCCTTCCAGTTCCTCCGCGTGCAGGCGTACCACGCCCTCGACCTCCTGGGTGCGCCGGACCAGGCGGCCGACGGTCCGGCCGCGGTCGTCGAGCACCGGTTCGGTGTCCTCGCGGGCGGGGCGGGTGAAGGGGAGGACGATCTCCTTCTGCGTCAGTTCGGGGACGGCCACGCGCAGTTCGACCCGCTCCTCGGTGCCCTCGTCCCAGGGGACCAGGACCCGGTCGGGCAGGTGGAGGCCTGCGGTGTCGGTGAACGTGCCGTCGTCGTGGGCCTCTTGCACGGTCCGGCGCTGGGCGTGCAGGAAGCGCAGTTCGAGGGAGAGGGTGGCGGCGCCGCGCGGTTCCATCAGGATCTCGGTGCGCTGGAGGCTGTGCTCGCCCTGGGCGGGGGCCCATGCGGGCGGCACGAGGACGCCGAACTGCCAGCGCATCCGGTTCTTGGCGGCGGAGGCCCGGTAGGGGTAGAGGACGTAGCCCTCGAAGAGGACGGCGTCGGCCACCTGGCGGGCCGTCTCGAAGCGGCGGCCGGAGCGGTGGGCGGTGGTGGTGGGGGCCGTCGTGGTCATGGGGCGGCCCTCTCGGTGACGCGGGGTGCGGGCGTGCCGGGCAGCGGGAGCGGCGGCGGGGCGGGTTCGGCGGCGGCCAGCAGGGCGCGCAGGGTGGTCTCCCAGGAGGCCAGGGCGTGGCGGGAGCGGTAGGCGAGCAGTTCGGCCATGGTGTCGCGGGGCAGCCGCAGCCATCCGCAGCCGGGGAAGTGCTGTTCGACCATCTCCTGCCAGACGGCGACGGGCATCCGGCAGACGGCCTCGCGGTCCCAGGGGACGGGTTCGACGCGGAAGCCGCCGGCGCCGGTGAAGGCGGTGCCGGAGAAGAGCAGCAGCAGGGGGACTTCGCCGTCCTGG
The DNA here is from genome assembly GCF_002028425.1 of Streptomyces katrae. Classification (GTDB taxonomy): domain Bacteria; phylum Actinomycetota; class Actinomycetes; order Streptomycetales; family Streptomycetaceae; genus Streptomyces; species Streptomyces katrae_A. The sequence continues at coordinate 510,388 of NZ_CP020042.1, forward strand.
AGGGCGTTGAAGTAGCGGGCGCAGGCGATGTCCATGTCGTAGGTGCAGGGGACGACGAGGTCGGTCTCGGTCTGCCCGGTGAACCCCGGCACCATCACGCCGACCTGGGCGAACTGCACGGGCCTCAGGGTGCTCCCCCAGCGGGAGCGGTCGCCGAACAGGTCGGCGAGGGCTTCGGCCTCCTCGGGGCCGTAGCCGCGCCGGGCCGGTTCGATGCGGATCTGGCAGCGCAGGGCGAGGGCGTGGACCCGGGTGTCGGGGGCCGCCGCGGTGATGCGCAGCCGCAGGACGAGGGTGGGCCCGGCGGCGTAGGGGTCGGCGCGAACCCCGGTGCAGGTGAAGGTGAGGTCCGTCATGAGGGGCCGGCCTCCGCGAGGATCCGGGCGCGGGCCTCGACGTGGGCGAAGAGGGTGTCGAGGGCGGCGCGGGCCTCGGCGCCGCCGTCGAAGCCGCGCCAGAGCAGCCGCATCCTGCCGACGAGTTCGTAGCAGAGGTCGATGGGGACCAGGTGGCAGGTGGTGCGGCCGGGCGTGTGGTGCAGCAGCAGGGCCTCCACGTCGGGTTCGAGGAGGCCCGCGAGCCGGCCGGCGCCGAGGACGGACTGCCAGGTGTCGGGGTCGAGTTCGCTCTCGGTGGCTCCGGCGGGGCTCGGGTAGAGGGCGACGAGGCGGCCGAGGGCGGCGTTGCGGAAGAGGAAGGCCACGCCGACGGGGATCCTCAGCCGTTCCCAGGCCGTGTCGTCCAGCTGGTGGCCGGGGTCGGCGAGATAGCGGTCGGGGACGGCCCGGTACCGGCCGGTGCGGGTGCCCGGCCGGTCGAAGAGGAGGGCGCAGGCGGTGCAGGCGCACACCAGGGCCCGCTTCTCGGTCTCCACCAGGTGGCGGTGGCCGTCCGGGGGTACGGGGGTCCCGCAGAGTTCGCAGCTCTCGGGGCGGGGCGGGCGGGGGCCGGTGAAGCGGCGCAGCCCCCGGGGGCGGGGGCCCGTCACGGCACCCGGGCCGGGGTGTGCGGGCGGGTGCCGATCTGGAGCAGGGGCGGTGGGGGTGCGGGCGTCTCGATGTCGACGCCGGTCACCTCGGGGGCGAAGCAGGCGAGGGCGTCCTCCAGGGCCGCGCGGGTGGGGTCGCCTGAGCCGCAGCCGCAGCCGGAGGTCTCGGCGGGGGTGGTGCGCAGCCGCAGGACCCCGGTGGCGGCGTCGAAGCCCAGGGGCCGGGCGGGGGTGCCGGCGCTGCGCAGGGCGCGTTCGATGCGGGTGTCGACGTCCTCGGGGTGCAGGCCGTGCAGGGTGAGCAGGCTCGCCACGAGGTCGTCGTCCAGCAGCGGGGCCAGGGCCCCGGCGCCGAGCCGCTCGGTGATCCGGGCGAGGCCGGCCCCGTAGAACTCCATGAGGACGCGGACGAGTTCCTCGGCGGCCGCGCAGGCGGCGCGGTCGCCGGAGGCGGCCAGCCCGTCGAGCACCTCCTCGACGCGTGCGCCCGCCTGCCGGGCGTCGGCGGCGGCGCTCATCCGCCGAGTCCGCTCAGGCCGGTGGGGACGTGCATGGTCTTCACGGTCTTGCCGCCGCCGACGTACATGTGGACCCCGCAGGGCAGACAGGGGTCGAAGCTGCGCACGGCGCGCATGATGTCGATGCCCTTGAAGTTCTCCGGGGCGTTCTCCTCGAAGATCGGCGTGTTCTGCACGGCGTCCTCGTAGGGGCCCGGGGTGCCGAAGGTGTCGCGGGTGCTGGCGTTCCACGGGGTGGGCGGGTACGGGTGGTAGTTGGCGATCTTCCCGTCGCGGATGACCATGTGGTGGGAGAGGACGCCGCGGACGGCCTCGGTGAAGCCGCAGCCGATGGACTGGTCCGGGACCTCGAACTTCTCCCAGGTCTGGGTGCGTCCGGCGCGGACCTCGGCCAGGCCCTGCTCGGCGCAGTGCAGGGCGATGCCGGCGGCGTAGGCCTGGAAGTAGGTGCGGGCGCGGTTGCGTTCCAGCGCGTTGGACCACTTCGGGATCTTCCACTCGAAGGTGGTCTCCGGCTTGGTCATGGTGCGCGGCAGGGTGATGATCACGCTGTGGCCGGTGGCCTTGACGTAGCCGACGTCGACGAGCCCGGACAGGGCGGTGGACCACAGGCGGGCGAGGGGGCCGCCGCCGGTGTCGAGCGGCAGGTGGTCCTTGCCGTCGAACCAGCGGGGGGACATCACCCAGCTGTACTTGTCGTCGAAGTTGCGCTTCTGCGGGGCGGGGATGGTGTGCTGGTTCCAGGGGTGGCGGGGGTCGACGGGGTTGCCGAGCGGGTCGTGGGTGACGAACTGCTCGCGGCCCTCCCAGTCGTCGTAGTACGAGCTGCCGAGCAGGATGCGGATGCCGAGGTTGATCTCGGTGAGGTCGTTGGTGACCAGCTTGCCGTCGACGACGACGCCCGGGGTGACGAACATCTTCCGTCCCCAGTCGGTCATGTTGGCGTAGGTGAAGTCGCAGTACTCCGGATCGTTGAGGGCGCCCCAGCAGCCCAGCAGCACGCGCCGCCGTCCGACCTCCTCGTAGCCGGGAAGGGCCTCGTAGAAGAAGTCGAACAGGTCGTCGTGGAGCGGGACGACCCGCTTCATGAACTCGCAGTACCGCATGAGGCGGCTCATGTAGTCGGTGAACAGCTGGACGGAGGCGATGGTGCCGACGCCGCCCGGGTAGAGGGTGGAGGGGTGCACGTGGCGGCCCTCCATCAGGCAGAACATCTCGCGGGTGTACCGGCTGACCTGGAGGGCCTCGCGGTAGAACTCGCCCTCGATGGGGTTGAGGGAGCGCATGATGTCGGCGATGGTGCGGTAGCCGTGGTCGCCGGCGTGCGGGGCCTCGGTGCGCTCGGCGAGTTCGAGGACGCCGGGGTTGGTCTCGCGGACCATCTTCTCGCAGTAGTCGACCCCGACCAGGTTCTCCTGGAAGATGTTGTGGTCGAACATGTACTCCGCCGACTCGCCGAGGTTGATGATCCACTCGGCGAGGTGCGGCGGCTTGACCCCGTAGGCCATGTTCTGCGTGTAGACGGAGCAGGTGGCGTGGTTGTCCCCGCAGATGCCGCAGATGCGGCTGGTGATGAAGTGCGCGTCGCGGGGGTCCTTGCCTCGCATGAAGACGCTGTAGCCGCGGAAGACCGACGAGGTGCTGTAGCACTCGGCGACGCGCTTCTGCTTGAAGTCGATCTTCGTGTGGATGCCGAGGCTGCCCACGATCCGGGTGATCGGATCCCAGGCCATCTCGACCAGGCCGCTGCCGTCGCCGGCCGCGTTCGTCTTCGGTGCCATCGTCTGTGCCGTGACCCTTCGTTCGGTACGGGGTGGAGCGGGACGGAATCGGTGCGGACCGCGGGGAGGGCGGTCCGTCACCAGGGCGGGCGGTAGCCGGTGGTGAGCTTGCCGCCGGCGTGGCGCCACTTGGGTTCCTGGTCGACGGTGTGCAGGGTGACCGCGCGCAGCCGGCGGACCACGGCCCCGTAGGCGCCACTGGCCTTCGCGGACACGTGGGAGCCGGGGGGCGCGTCCATGAACGGCATGAACTTGTCGGGGAAGCCCGGCATGGTGCAGGCGATGCAGATGCCGCCCACGTTCGGGCAGCCGCCGATGCCGTTCATCCAGCCGCGCTTGGGGACGTTGCACTTGACGACGGGACCCCAGCAGCCGAGCCGGACCAGGCACTGCGGCGAGTCGTAGGTGTGGGCGAACTGGCCCTGCTCGTAGAACCCGGCGCGGTCGCAGCCCTCGTGGACGGTCTGCCCGAACAGCCAGGTCGGCCGGAGCTTGTCGTCCAGCGGGATCATGGGGGCCGAGCCCGCCGCCTGGTACAGCAGGTAGGTCAGGGTCTCGGAGAAGTTGTCGGGCTGGATGGGGCAGCCCGGCACGCAGACGATCGGGATGCCGGCCTTGGAGGTCCAGTCCCAGCCGAGGTAGTCGGGCACGCCCATGGCGCCGGTGGGGTTGCCCTCCATGGCGTGGATGCCGCCGTACGTGGCGCAGGTGCCGATGGCGACCACGGCGAGCGCCTTGGGGGCGAGCCGGTCGATCCACTCGCTGGTGGTGATCGGCTGGCCGGTGCGGGGGTCGTCGCCGAAGCCGCACCAGTAGCCCTCGGGCTTGATCGACTCGTTGGGGATGGATCCTTCGACGACGAGCACGAACGGGTCGATCTCGCCGCGCTCGCCCTTGAAGAACCATTCGACGAAGGTGTCGGCTCCGCCGACGGGACCGCACTCGAAGTCGATCAGGGGCCAGTGCACGGCCACCTTGGGCAGGCCCGGCAGGACCCCGGTGACGATCTCCTCGATGCTCGGCTGCATCGCCGCCGTGAGGGAGACCGAGTCGCCGTCACAGCTCAGTCCGGCGTTGATCCAGAGGATGTGGATCGTCGGGTCCTCTGCCTGGTCCGACGTTGCTGCATCCATGCGGGGCCTCCTTCGGAGGGGATGCGGGGGGTGGGGAGGGGGCGGGCGGCGGACCGCACCGCTTCCTTGCTAGCAGGAGCCCGCCGGGGACGCGCTGTCTTGTACGGCCGGTCCAGTGACGACGGGGCCGTCCGGGCGGCCGGCGCCGGGTGCGGGGGCGGGGGCGGTGCGGCGCGTGAGGTGGGGCGGGGTCTGCCGGGCGGGCTCCTTGCGGACGAAGGCCCGGCGCAGGGCGTGGTAGGGGGCGTGCGGGTCGTCGAAGACGTGCTTCATCCGGTCCAGTTCCGCCTCCCGGTAGGAGGCCAGCGGGCGCCGGGCCTCGTCCTGTTCCCGGCGGGCCTTCTTGGCGGCGATCCGGGCGGAGGTGGCGGGCAGGCCGGCGAGGCGGGCCGCGAGCCGCGCCGTCTCCTCGGCGAAGGCCTCCGGCGGGCAGGCGACCGTGCGGTCGGACAGGCCCAGGGCGAGCGCCGCGCCGGCGCTCAGCGGCAGGGCGTCCTCGGTGAGCCGGGAGGCGGTGGCCGCGCCCACGCGGGCCGGCAGGGTGTACGTCCAGTACTCGGAGCCGTACAGGCCCATCAGGCGGTAGTGGGGGTTGAGCACCACGCCCGAGCGGCACCAGACCTCGTCGGCGGCGAGGGCGAGCATGGCGCCGCCCGCGGCGGCGTTCCCGCCGAGGGCGGCGACGACGAGGCGGTCGGTGGTGGTCAGGACCGCCTCGACCAGGTCGTCCATGGCGTTGATGTTGGCCCAGGACTCCGCGGCCGGGTCGGCGGCGGCCTCGATCACGCCCAGGTGGATGCCGTTGGAGAAGAAGTCGCGGCCGCCGCCGAGGACGAGGACCGAGGTGGGGCGGGAGAGGGCGTTCCGGTAGGCCTCCAGCAGCCGGCGGCAGCGGCCGGTGTCCATGGCGCCGGAGGGGAAGGAGAACGAGAGGAAGCCGGTCTGCCCCTCCTCCCGGTAGCGGATGTCGGACCAGGTGCGGCGGCGGGGGCTGCTGTGCAGGGGCGCGGGGTGTTCGCGCAGCGGGGGCAGCCGGTCGCCGAGGGCGAGGACGGCCGGGAGGCGGGGGGCGGGGGGCTCTCCGGGCGCCTGGCGGGCCCGTAGCTCCGGGATCCACACGGCGCCGTCGGCCGTGGCCCGGCAGATGGCTCCGGCGCGGGTGGCCAGCAGTTCGCCGGGGCGGCCGCGCAGCCGGTCCTCGGGGTGCCCGCCGTGCAGGTACCACTGCGCGCCGAGCAGTTCGTCGCGTACGCCGGGCCGGGAGTCGGCGGCGCGCAGCACCCGCAGGATCCGCTCGGTGCCGTCGCTCTCCCAGTCGATGCGGCGGCCCTCCTGGCGCAGGGCGGGGCGGGCCTCGGTGGCGTGCTGGGGCCGCGGGACGTACGTTCCGCCGGCGAAGCGCTCCACGGCGAGCAGGACGGCCTCCAGGGCCGCGTCGGCGATCTCCCCGCGGTAGAGGTCGCTCTTGCCGACCGCCGGGACGGTGCACTCGGCGGTGGCCCAGACGGGGCCGGCGTCCATCTCGGCCTCGGCCTGCAGGACGGTCACCCCCCAGCGGGTGCGGCCCTCCTGGACGGCCCAGTCGAGGGAGGAGGGGCCGCGGTCGCCGACCGGGCCGGGGTGGACGATCAGACAGGGGTGAGCGGACCAGACCTCTTCGGGGATCGCGGTGCGCAGCATCGGCGCGAGGACGAGGTCGGGGGCGTGGTCGCGGACGGCCTCGGCGAGGGGGCGGTCGGCGAGGGCGAGTTCGACGGCCACGCTGTGGCCGTGGTCGCGCAGCTCGGCGTGGACCCGCTGGGTGAGGCTGTTGAAGGCGCTCGCGAGGAGCAGGACGTGCACGTGGTCTCCCGCGGCGGTCCGGGGTCCGGGGCGCGGTGGCGTCCGGCCCGATCGGCAGATCGTGACCGGTTCATGACCGGCCGCCTGCGATCGTGGCGGGTCCGGCCCGGTGCGGGGGCGCAGGCGGGCGGCGGTGTCACTCGAAAGCGGCCCGGCCGGGGGCCAGTCGGCCCCGGGGGGACGGCCGGCGGGGTGCCGTCAGAGCCGGTCTTCCATGCCGATGGCGTCCTCCAGGTCCTGGTGGGCCTCGCTCCAGTCGCCCTCCTGCTGCTCCAGGAGGGCGGCGGCGATGGCGTCGAGCTTGCGCTGGATGGCGTGTTCGGCCCGGCGTTCGGAGTTCTTCAGCAGGGCCAGCAGCAGGAGCGACAGGGCGCCCATGGCGTCGCCCGCCAGGTGCTGCCACTCCACCGGCAGCCGGGCCACGTGGACGGCGGCGAAGCCGGCCACCAGGGTCACGCAGAGCAGCAGGAAGGCCGCGGAGCTCGTGAAGTTCGAGGCCAGTTCGGCCAGGGTCTCGAAGCGGCCGCGGCGGCCCGTGCCGGTCTTCTTCGCGGGGTGCTCGAAGGTCATGCACGGCGCCTGCCCGCCGGCCGTCCCGGCAATCCCGGGCCCGGCCCCGGGCGCACTCAGCCGCCGCGCCGGCACCAGCGGCGCACCAGGACGAACAGCCCTGCCAGGGTGGCCGCGTACGAGAAGGTGAAGGCGGCGATGAGGGCGGGCTCGGAGGTGGCGACGGCCAGGGGCAGCAGGGCGAGGGCGGCCACGGCCATGGCGCAGACCGTGCCGGTCAGCGCGCCGTGGCGGGCGCCGCGCGGCCGGCCGGCCGGGTCGGGTTCCTGGGGGAAGAGGCGGGTGCCGAACGTCATGGCGCGGTCGAAGCGCGGGTCCGCGCGCAGGGCGCGTTCGATCGCGGTCAGGGCCCTTTGCTCCCGGTGCGAGAGTCCGCTGCCGTCCATCACGGCCTCCTGCGCGTCGGCGGCCGGCTCGCGCCGGCTCGCGGGGCTGTGGCCGGGCGTCTTCCCCGCCGCCACGGCGGCCATGCGCGCCGCCGGGGCAGGGCCGGGGGGTGTCCCGGGCGGCCGTCGGCCGAGGGCGTGGTGCCGGCGCCGGTACGTGCCGGGGGGCATGCCCGGGCGGGCGCTCCCGGGGCCGGAGCGCGTGACGGCCCCAGGGCCTGTCGTCAAAGTCCCGTCGTCGCCCGGAGGGCGGCCCCGCGGCGTCTGGTGCGTGCTCCCGGTGCGGCGAGAGTGCGTGCCTGGGGGCACCTCCCAGCGGTAGCCGGGGGAGCGTCGCGGGGCAGACGGGACTTTGCCGACAGGCCCCAGGCCGGGCTCAGCGCCGGTGGCGGGACCGGACACCACGGCATAACGCGCCCGGGACGGGCACGCCCGTGCCGGCGCTCCCGGGCGCCGGGCATCCGCGGGGGGCCCGGGCCGGGCTCAGCGGTAGTGGGCCGCCGCCTCCGCGAAGGGGACCGCCTGCGCGGGTACGGACGCCAGCAGGGCGACCCAGGAGCCGTCCGTGAACTCCAGGTCCATCCGGCCCCGCTGGAGCACGCCCGTCGGCCGGGCGCGCACGGCGGCGACGGCCGAGCGGGGTGCCTCCCAGTACTCCTTCATCACGGGCGTCGACTGCCACAGGTGCGAGACGTCGGTGAGGCCGAACCAGCGCCGGTCGGTGACGGCGAGGACGCCGGTGACCGAGCCGCGGGCTCCGGCCCGGCTGATGAGGAAGCGCCCGGCCGTGCTCTCCCAGCCGCCCTCCATGCTCTTGCCGTGCATCAGCCGGGTGCCGAGCTGGTCCACGGCGTCCGGCAGCCGGTCCACCGCGGCGGCCGCGGCGGCCGGCCGCGAACGCCGGGGGTCGATCACCCGGGTCCGCACCAGCTGCGCCAGCGGCTTGGGCAGCTTCGCCTCGATGCGGCGGTGGAGGGAGGGATCGGCCGGGGGCAGCAGGTCCTCGGGCGGGGTGGGTACGCCCGGTCCGAGCTCGTACGCGCACACGGCGACAAGGTGCTCCCCCGCACGCAGGAAGGGTCGGACCTGTTCGCGCCTGTCCTCGGTCAACGGGCGTGCTCCTGTCGTGCGTAGGGCCGGTGGTAACCGGTGCGGTGCCGCCGGGATGGTCGTGCCCGGCGTTCCGGATTCTCCCTTATGGGCCACCGCGGATGATCATCGGGGGGCCTCGGAAGGGATACCCGGAAGGGGTACCGGCGGTAAGCCCGTGCGGGGGCGCGCGGGTGGGGCGGAGCGGGCCCCTCCCGGGGCCCCTCAGAGGGGTTCGGCGTCCAGGAGGAAGGCCGTCGGATCCGCCTCCGCGCCCTCGCCGGAGCCGGGCGGCGCCAGCTCCGCCCAGATGACCTTGCCGCCGGCGGTGTAGCGGGTGCCCCAGTGCTCACTGAGCTGCGCCACCAGGAACAGGCCGCGTCCGCCCTCGTCGGTGGTGGCGGCGTACCTCAGGTGCGGGGCGTTGCTGCTGCCGTCCCAGACCTCGCAGGTCAGGCCGTGGTCGTGGAGCAGCCGCACCCGTACCGGGCCGCTGCCGTGGCGCAGGGCGTTGGTGACCAGCTCGCTGAGGATCAGCTCCGTGGCGAAGCCGAGCCCGGGCAGGCCCCAGTCCTCCAGGGTGCGGGCGGCCGCGCTGCGGATCTCGCCGACCGCGCTCGGTTCGAGCGGGACGTCCCACTGGGCGACCCGGTCCGCGCCGAGGGTCCGGGTCCGGGCGACGAGGAGGGCCACGTCGTCGGCTGGGCGGGCGGGCAGCAGCAGGTCGAGGATGTCCCGGCAGGTCTCGCGCGGGTCGCCGTCGGAGCCGCTCAGCGCGGTGCGCAGCAGTTCCAGCCCCTCGCCGATGTCCCGGCCGCGCTCCTCGATCAGCCCGTCGGTGTACAGGACGAGCCGGCTGCCCTCCGCCAGTTCCAGCTCCGCCGTCTCGAAGGGCATGCCGCCGAGCCCGAGCGGGGGCCCGGCCGGCAGGTCCACGATCTCGGTGGTGCCGTCGGGGGCGGCCACCAGGGGCGGGAGGTGTCCGGCGCGGGCCAGCGTGCAGCGCCGGGAGACCGGGTCGTATACGGCGTACAGGCAGGTCGCGCCGAGGACGGAGCCGGTCGCGCCGTCGCCCTCGTCGTCGTGGTCGATGCGCTGGACCAGGTCGTCCAGGCGGGCGAGGATCTCGTCCGGGGCGAGGTCGAGCGAGGAGAAGTTGTGCACGGCGGTGCGCAGCCGTCCCATGGTCGCGGCGGCGTGCAGTCCGTGTCCGACGACGTCCCCGACGACCAGCGCGACCCGGCAGCCCGGCAGCGGGATCACGTCGAACCAGTCCCCGCCCACCCCGGACTGCGCGGGCAGGTAGAAGTGCGCCACGTCCACGGCGCTCTGCTCGGGCAGGGCGCGCGGCAGCAGGCTGCGCTGGAGGGTGACGGCGAGGGCGTGCTCGCGGGTGTAGCGGCGGGCGTTGTCCATGCTGACGGCGGCGCGGGCGACGAGTTCCACGGCCAGCGACAGGTCGTCCTCGTCGAAGGGCTCGGGCTTGCGCGAGCGCCAGAAGTTGACCACGCCGAGGACCACGCCCCGGGCGGTGAGCGGGGCCGCGATCAGGGAGTGGATCCCGTAGTCGATGATGGCGCGGGTGCGAGGGGGGTCCTGGGCGAGCCAGCCCGGTTCGGCCGAGAGGTCCGGCACCAGCTCGGCCTCGCCGGTGCCGTAGCCGCGCGCCTGGGGGGTGGAGGGCAGGAAGTCGATGAGCAGGCCGCGGGGGTAGAGGGGGTGGTCGGCGCGGATGCCGCTGACCGCGGTGCGGCGCATGTCGGCGCCCGGTCCGGGTTCGTCCCCGTCGAGGACCGGTTCGGCCAGGTCGACCGTGGCGAAGTCGGCGAAGCGGGGGACGGCGACGTCGGCGAGCTCCTCGGCGGTGCGGACCACGTCGAGGGTGGTGCCGATGTCGCCGCCCGCGTCGTAGAGCAGCTTCAGGCGGCGGCGGGCGGTCTCCGCGCGGCTGGTCAGGACCCGCATCTCGGTCGAGTCGCGGATGGTGACCGCCGTGCCGCCGTCGGCGCGGCCGCGGGGGTGGGTGCGCCGCTGGTTGACGACGAGCAGCCGCTCGCCGGTCTCCAGCACCTCGTCGGTGGCCACCCGGCCGGAGAGCAGCAGGTCCGCCATCCGGTGGTCCAGGCCCGGTACGTCCCCGACGTGGCGGCCGTCGGCGTCGTCGGGCAGGCCGAGGAGCCGTTTGGCCTCGTCGTTGGCGAGCAGCAGCCGCCCGTCCCCGTCGATGATCAGCACCCCTTCGCGGACGGCGTGGAGCACCGCGTCGTGGTGTTCGTACATGCGGGTCATCTCGAGCGGGCCCAGCCCGTGGGTCTGCCGGTTCAGCCGTCTGCTGATCAGGGCCGTGCCGGCGGTGGCCAGGGCCAGGGTGGCGGCGATGGAGAGCAGGATGACGGGGAGCTGGCGGTTGACGACGCCGGTCACGTTCTTGACGGTGAGGCCCGCCGACACCAGGCCGACGACCTTGCCGTCGGCCGCGGTGACCGGCACCACCGCCTGGATCTCCTTGCCGAGTGGGCCGTCCACGCTCTCGGTGTACGTGTGCCCGGCGAGGGAGGGGCCGATGGTGCCGACGAACCGTTTGCCGATGCGGTCCGGCTGGGGGTGGGTGTAGCGGATGCCGTGGGTGTCCATGACCACGATGAAGTCGACCCCGGCGTCCTTGCGGGTCCGTTCGGCGAGCGGCTGCAGGACGGCCGAGGGGTCGGGGGACTTCAGCGCCGCCTGGAGGCCCAGGGAGTGGGCGAAGGTCTGCGCGACGGCCACGGACCGGTTGCGGGCCTCGCGGTCGACGTCGTGCCGCGACTGGAGGACCAGCGCCAGCAGCGCACCGGCCGCGAGCAAGACCACGATCGCCACCTGGAGGACGAATACCTGTCTGGCGACGCTTCTGGATCGGCTGCCTAGAGGTGACCGCACCGACGTGCCCGGCACGGGTGGCGAGAAGGGGTCACGCACCCAGTTGTAGCACTTCCGGGCGCCCACGGCGCCCGGCGCGGCGGCGCGCCGGGCGTGATGTCGCCGCGGGGCCCGTCCGGTCAGGCGGGAGCGGCGGCGGAACGGCAGTCGGGGTGGCCCCAGCGGGTCCCCAGCTTGGCGATCTTCTCGCCCGCCGCGTACGGCTGCCCACAGGGGCAGGTGCCGCGGAACTTCGCGGTGATGGTGCGTGCGCCGGAGGAGCGGGCGGGGGCGCTCCCGGGGGCCGTCCGGCGGGCCGGGGCCGTGCGCGCGGGGGCCGTGCGGGCCGGGGCGGGCACGGGGAGGGCGGTGGCGCCGTGGGCGGTGCCGGCGGGTTCCTGGCTGACGGCGGCGTCGCTGGCCGCCTGGTCGGCGATGGCGTTCAGGTGGTCGCCGCCCTCCTGGTGGGCCGGGACGTAGCGGAATTCCACGTCCCGGGCGGCCAGCAGGGCGTCGATGCTCTCGACGAGCTCGCGGTTGGCGACGGGCTTGCCCGCGGCGGTCTTCCAGCCGTTGCGCTTCCAGTTCGGCAGCCACTGGGTGACGGCCTTCATGGCGTACTGGGAATCCATCCGCACCTGGAGCGCGGTACCGGGCTCCACGGCCTCCAGCAGGCGCTGGAGGGCGGTGAGCTCGCCGACGTTGTTGGTGGCCCGCCCCAGGGGGCCGGCCTCCCAGCGCTCGGGCCGGCCCTCGGCGTCCGCGATGACCCACGCCCATCCGGCCGGGCCGGGGTTTCCCTTGGCCGCCCCGTCACAGGCGGCGATGATGCGATCAGACATCCCCCGATCTTGCCCTATCCCGGGGGCGCGGACGGCCACCGGACCGGATCACGGCACCGGCTGCCGGGCGGCGGGCTCCACGGCCGGGCCGCGGCCGGCCCTGCCGACCAGGCCCGCCGCCGTGGCGACGAAGGCGAGGGCCTGCACGACGCCCGCGCCGGCGAAGAGGGCCGCCGGGGCGAAGGCGGCGGCCACCCAGCCACCGAGGAGGGCGGCCGGGAGGATCGCGGCGAAGGAGACCGCCCGGTTGACGGCCACCACGCGGCCCATGAACTCGGCGTCCACCACCTTCTGCCGGTACGTGAACCAGCCCACCACGATCAGCGAGGTCGCCGCGCCCGCCACCGCCCAGGCCGGGGCCAGGAGCCGGACGTCCGCGGTGAGGGCCGGGGCGAGCAGGGAGGCGGCGAGCGCGCCCATCCCGACGGTCAGCAGCCGGCCCTCGCTGTGGCGCCCCAGGAGCCGGGGCACGACGGCCGCGCCCGCCACCGCGCCGGCGCCCTGCGCGGCGACGACCAGGCCGAGGACGAAGCTGGACTGCCCCGTCGCCTCGGTGACCACGTACACCAGGTTCGCCTCGACGGCGTGCACGGCGAAGTTCGTCAGGGTCAGCAGGATGGTCCCGGACCGGAGCACCGGTTCGGCGAACAGCAGCCGGAACCCGGTCAGCAGGTCCGGGCCCATCCCGCGCAGCGCCTCGCGCAGCGGGGCCGTGGCGGCCGTCGCCGGGGCGGCGGCGGTGAGCAGGATGAGCACGGCGGACAGGGCGAAGGACACCGCGTTGACCCCGCTGGCCGCCGCCGGCCCGAGGAAGGCGACCACGCTGATGCCCGCGATCGGGCCGAGCATGTTCAGCAGGCTCTCCGACCCCTGGACCCACGCGTTCATCACCGCCCGCCGCTCCTCGGGCACCCGTTCCATCAGGAAGCCCTGGAAGGCGGGGAAGTACAGCGGTCGCATGCAGGCCAGGACGAACGCGGCCGTGTACACCGCGGACACCGGCGGGCTGTCCAGCAGGCACAGCAGGCCGATGCCCGCGACCACCACGGCCGAGGCCAGATCGCAGCCGGTCATCAGCCGGCGCCGGTCCACCCGGTCCGCGACCACCCCGCTGAACAGCCCCACCAGGACGTACGGGACGAACTCCAGCGCGTAGGTGAACGCGGCCAGGAAGGCCGAGTCGGTCAGCTGGAGCACCAGCATCGGCATCGCGAAGCGGAACACCCAGTCCCCGCAGGTGGAGACGATGTACGCGGCGCGCAGCAGGATCTCGTCGCGGCGCTCAGGCACGGGGGCCGTCCAGCGGCAGCAGCGGATCGTCCACGACGGCCTCCAGCAGGGAGACGATCCGGTCCAGCAGGCCGGTGACGAAGGCGGCGGGCAGCCGGTCCGCCTGGTAGTAGGCGGTCAGCGCCAGCTCGTCGCCGCCCGCCTCGCCGACGAGCATCAGCTCGCTGCGCGGGCGGAACCCCTCGTCGGACAGCGGGAACGGGGTGGTCACGGCGGGTGCCAGGTCGAGACCCTCCCCGTGGAGCTGGGCGTACAGCATGTTGAGGACCACGCCGATGGGGGCGTCCGGGTCGGCGTACTCGCCGGGGTTGAAGGCCTTGACCAGCTCGGCGAAGGGGACGGCGGCGTTCTCCTGGGCGTCGAGGCTGTCCCCGCGCACCCGGCGCAGCGCGTCCCGGAAGGTGCCGGCGCCCGCCAGGTCGCTGCGGACGACGAGGAGCTCGGCCAGCGGGGCCACCAGGTTCTCGCGGCCCTCGGTCTCCCGGTTGTAGACGTTGACGGCCACGGCCTGCTCGTCGCGGCCGGTGGACTCGCGCAGCGCGACGTCCAGGGCGCACAGGACCAGCATGAACAGCGTGACCCGCTCCCGGGCCGCGAACTTCCTGATGTCGTCGACGAGGCCCGACGGCAGCCGGCGCGCCTCGTAGCCGCCTTCCGGCGCGGCGCCGGGCTCCCGCTTGGGGACCTCCAGCCTCGGTATGGCGCCCGGGCCGGCCAGGCGCTCGCGCCAGAAGGACATCATCCGCTCGCCCTCGGGGCCGGCCAGCAGGCCGTTCTGCTCGCGGACGTGGTCCTGGTAGGTGTACGCGACCTCGGGGAGCCCGGGCTCCCGTCCTGCGGCCAGGGCGCCGTAGAGGACGGAGAGCTCCTGGGTCAGGACCCCGCGCGCCCAGCCGTCCACCACCAGGTGGTCGAAGACGAGGACGACGAAGTGGTCCTCGTCCCCGACGCGCACCACGCTGACCCGCAGGCGTTCGTCCCGCTCCGCGGGCAGCGGCCGGTCCGCCTCGGCCCGTACCCGGGCGACCGCCGCCGCCTCGTCCCCGGCGGCGTCGTGGAAGGCGGCGCGCAGGGTGACGGCGGGGTGGACGCTCTGCCTGCCGGGCCCGTCGAAGCGGGTGCGCAGGGCCTCGTGGCGCTGCGCCAGCCGGTCCAGCGCCTCGTCGAGCACGGGCAGCCGCAGGGGGCCGCGGACCCGGTAGGCCTGGGAGATCGTACGGACGGAGGGCACGCCCAGGGCGCGGCTGCGCTCGTCCATCAGCAGCCGGCCCTCCTGGTAGCTCAGGGTCGGCAGGGACAGTGGTGCGGACATCTGCTGGGGCTCCTAGGCGGGGGTGCGGTCGGTGTCGGCGCGCTCGGCGACCAGGTCGGCGAACTCGCCGAACTCGGGGTACTCCAGGACCTCGCGCATGGTGACCTTGACGCCGAGGGCGGCCTCCAGCCGGGCCACCATCTGGGTGGCCAGCAGGGAGTGGCCGCCGAGGAGGAAGAAGTCGGACTCCTCGTCGATGCCGGTGCCGAGGACCTCGGACCAGATCCGGGCGACGGTCTCCCGTACGGACGACGTGCTCATCGGGGCTCGCATTCTCCGGCGCGCAGCCGGTTTCGGTCGGTCTTTCCGTTGGCGGTCAGCGGAAGGCTGTCGATGACGATGTAGCGGGCGGGGACCAGGTAGCCGGGCAGGACGGCGCGCAGGCCCGCGCGCACGGCCTTGGCCAGGGCGCGGTCGTCGCCCTCGATGTAGGCGGCGAGCCGCTTCCCGCCGAGGGGGTCGGTCTCCACCAGGACGCAGGCCCCGCGGACGCCGGGCTGGGCCAGGACGGCCTGTTCGATCTCGCCGGGTTCGATCCGGTGGCCGTTGATCTTGACCTGGCCGTCCTCGCGGCCCAGGAACTCCAGTGCTCCGTCGGGCCGGAACCGGGCGAGGTCGCCGGTGCGGTAGCAGCGGACGCCGCGCAGCCGGCCGGTGGCGGGCACCGGGAAGGCGCGGGCGGTCAGCTCGGGCCGGCCGAGGTAGCCGGCGGCCAGGCCTTCGCCGGCCGCCCACAGTTCGCCGGGGACGCCCGGCGGGACGGGGTGGCCGCCGGGGTCGACCACGTAGACGCGGGTGCCGCGGACCGGGGTGCCGATGGGCACGGTGGCCGCTCCGGGCGGGGGCGGTTCGCTGATCGGCGCGCAGCAGGTGAAGGTGGTGTTCTCGGTGGGTCCGTAGCCGTTGACCACCGTCAGCGCGGGGTGGCGGGCGAGTACGGCGGAGACGTGGTGGGGGGAGACGACGTCGCCGCCGGTGAACAGTTTCCGCACCCCGGCGAAGGCGTCCGGGCGGTGCTCGGCCAGCTGGTGGAAGAGCCCGGCGGTCAGCCACAGGGCGGTGACGCCCCGTCCGGTGACCACGTCGGCCAGTTCCGTCAGGGTGAGCGGGCCGGCGGGGGCGATCTCCAGGCGGGCGCCGCGGGCCAGGGTGCACCACACCTCCAGCAGCGCCGCGTCGAAGGTGGCGGGCGCCAGGTGCAGGACGGTGTCGCCGGGGCCGAAGTCGATGCGCGCGTCGCGGGCGAGGCGGGCGAGGCCCCGGTGGGTGAGCCTCACGCCCTTGGGCCGGCCGGTGGAGCCGGAGGTGTACATCACGGTGGCGGTCTCGGGGGCCGGAGGCACCGGGGGCCCGGCGGCGGGGGTGATGCCGCGGATGGAGAGGGCCGCGCCCAGGGGCGGCCGCGGGCCGTCGCCGTCGCCGTCGCCGTCGCCGTCGCCGTCGGTCAGGGTGAGGACGACGCCGGGTCCTTCCAGCATCAGGCGCAGCCGTTCGTCCGGGTAGGCCGGGTCGAGCGGGACGGCCGTGGCCCCGGCCAGGGCCACGGCCACGGTCGCCGCGACGGCCCCGGGACCGCGTTCGAAGAGCAGGCCGACGGCGTCGCCGGGGCGGACGCCCCGGGCCGTGAGCTCCCGGGCGATGCCTCCGGCGTACTCCAGGAGTTCGCGGTAGGTCAGGGTGGTGCCCGGGGCCGAGAGGGCGACCGCGTCGGGCTGCCGGCGCGCCCAGTCGGCGAACATCCGGTACGCGGGCTCCCCGACCGGTTCGGTGTCCTCGCCGGACCAGGCCGACAGCAGCTCCCAGTCGGCCCCGTCGGTCAGGTCCAGGTCGCCGAGGGGGCGTTCGGGCTCGGCGAGCGCGGCGGCCGCGAACCGGTCCGCCCGCTCGGCGAGGACGGCGGCGATGTCCTCGGGAACGCCGTCGAGGGCGAACTCCGCCGCCCCGTCGGGGAGACGGACGGCGGACGGCCCTTCGGCGGGGGCGCGGAGCAGGCCCGCGGCGAGGGGCCCGTGCGCGGTGCGGACCAGCCGGGCCGTGAGCGCGGCGCAGGCGGCGCCGAGGAGCCGCTCGGCGGTGGTGCCCGCCGTTGCGGCGAGCGCCTCGGCCGCCGCGACGGTGTCCGCGTCCAGCCGTACCAGCCGGGTGGTGCGCCCGGTCACGCTCGACGGCATGTCCAGTCCCTTCCCCTACGATCTTGAAAAATGCTGACATCCGACCGAGGGAGCAGGCCTTGACCACCCTGATCGTCTTCGACATCGACGGCACGCTGCTGCGCAGCGTCGCCCCCCACCAGGCCGCGTTCGCCGCGGCGTTGCGGGACTGCGGGCTCACGGACGTCGACTCGGCGTGGGGCGGGTACACCCACCACACGGACTCGTGGATCTTCCGCGAGGTCTTCCGGCACCACACGGGCCGGCTCCCCGACGAGGCGGAGCGCGGACGGTTCGCCGGTCTGCTGCACGAGCACTTCCTGGCCGCCACCGCCCGCGAGGGTGTGGAGGAGATACCGGGCGCCGGGTCCTTCCTGCGGGCCCTCTCCGCCGACGACGGGTACGCGGTGGCCTTCGCCACCGGCGGTCTGCGCGAGGTCACCGCGGCCAAGCTGG
This sequence comes from Streptomyces katrae, assembly GCF_002028425.1. Lineage (GTDB taxonomy): Bacteria > Actinomycetota > Actinomycetes > Streptomycetales > Streptomycetaceae > Streptomyces > Streptomyces katrae_A. The sequence continues at coordinate 527,643 of NZ_CP020042.1, forward strand.
CGCCTCTGGAGGGGGGTGCGGCCGGGCCGGTGTCCACCGCGAGCGAGCACACCTTCCGCGAGCACCTGGTGCGCGAGGCCGTCCACCAGGCCGTCGAGCGGGCCGGGGGCGGTTTCGAGCGGGTGGTGTGCGTGGGCGACGGGCCGTGGGACGTACGGGCCGCGGTGGCGACGGGCAGCGAGTTCATCGGCATCGGCCCGGCCACGACGCCGTTCGGCGACTGGTTCCCGCGCACCCACCTGTTCGGCTCGTTCGACGAGGTCGACCCCGCGGCCGACTTCACCCTCGTTCCGCCGCCCGGCCGGGTGCCCGCCGAGCCGGGCGGCGACAAGGTGTTCGCCGCCCGCCCGGCGCAGTGCCCCTGCTGGAGCTGATCGCACGCTCACGCCGCGGCCCGCTGTTCCACGGTCCGGCACAGCTGGTCGAAGCGGCCCGCGCCGGTGAGGCTCGCGGCGGGCAGGCGCACACCGAACTCCTCCTCGACGGCGAGCACGATCTGCAGCTGCGCCAGGGAGTCCCAGCCGGGGGTCAGACCGACCCCGCCGCCGCGCACGTCGGCGGCGGGGCCCAGCACCCGGCGTACGGCGGCTTCGACCCGGTCGGCGACCCCGCCCGGTGCGGCGGCCGGGCCGGGGACGGAGGGGGTCTGCGGAGCACCGGCCGGGGCGGCCCCGGCGGAGCGGGGGGCGTCGGGTGCGTCCTCGCGGCCGCCGTCGAGGGCGAAGCGGGCGGTCCCGTCCGGGGTGAGCCACAGCCGCCGCGCGGGGGCGCCGGTGTCCTCGGCCTCGGCGGCGACCAGGTCGGCGACCTCCTCGGGCAGCAGCCCGAGGCCGGCCGGGCGGACGCCGGCCGAGTAGCGGCCCTGGACGTAGCCGGGCTCCACGACGACGGAGCGGATGCCGTGGGCGCCGTGGTGGCGGTCGATGCCGTGCAGCACGCTCTCGGCGGCGGCCTTGCCCGCGACGTAGTCCGACCAGCCGCGCGGGTGGTAGCGGACGGCCTCCGAGCCGATCAGGACGAAGCAGCCGCGCTGGCGCAGCAGCATGCCGTCGAGGACCGCGTCGGCCAGGTCGCGCAGGGCCGCGTAGCCGACGTCGAGGTGCTCGCGGTACCCGGCCGCCAGCGGCGCGGCCGCCGCGTGCACGACGAGGGCCGGCTCCAGGGCGGCGAGTTTCGCGGCGGCGGCCTCGCGGGCGGCGGGGTCGGCCAGGTCGGCCGTCACCGAGTGCACGGTGACCCCGGCGCGCTCGCAGTCGGCGACGACTTCCCCGGCGCCGCCCCGGTGGACCAGCGCGAGGTCCCAGCCGCGGCCCGCCAGGGCCCGGGCGACGGCGGAGCCGATGTCCCCGGCCGCGCCGGTGACCACGGCGGTGCGGGGCGCGCCGGCGGGGACCAGGCGGCCGCCGGTGGTCTCGTCGGGGCGCGGGCGCGGGGCCCGCACGGTGGTGCGCACCTCGCCGTCGAGGACGACCTCGCGGTCCTGGTACGCCAGCACCCGGCAGGTGAACACGCCGGTGGCGGGGCTCACCGACAGCACGCGCAGGGAGTAGTGGACGGGGCGGTCGAAGGCGACGGCGCGCACGGGCCGGAACTCGGTGCCGAGGATGACGGCGCCGGGGCCGGGCAGCACCATGCCGATGAGCGCGGAGACGGGGCCCAGCGTCATCACGAGCGGGACGATGGGGGTTTCGAACTCGGTCTCGGCGGCGTGTGCGGTGTCGTGGTGGATCGGGTTGTGGTCACCGGTCACGGCGGCGAAGGCCTCGAACTCGGCGGCCGTGAAGGTGTGGCTGCTGTGGGCGCTGTCGCCCGGTGTGACGTCATGCACGGTGGTTCTCCGCCTCGGTGTGGTCGGCGACGTCCAGCCACGCCGGGGCGTGGTGCTCGCCGGTCAGGTCCAGTCGCCAGGTGCCCTCGGCCGCTCCCGGGCCGAAGCCCGCGTCCGCGAAGACGGTGCGGCAGGGCGCGTTGCGCTCGGTCGGGGTGACGAGCCCGTGCAGGCGGGTGCGTCCCGCGGCGGCGAGGGAGGCCGCCAGCCAGCGCAGCGCGCCCGTCTCGACGCCCCGCCCCAGCACGCGGCAGGAGAGCAGGTAGCTGTCGACGGTGGTCTCGCCGCCCTCGTGGGTGAGCACCAGCAGGCCCAGGTCCTCGCGTGCGCTGAAGCGGTCGGCGACGCCCAGGACGAGGACGTCCGAGTCGGGCGCGGCGGCCAGCCGGCGCAGTTCGGCCCGGGTGTGGCGGCGGGTGGTGGTGTTGAACTGGTTGGTCTTGGCGCACAGTTGCTCGGCTCGTGCCGTGTTGCCCTCGGTCAGGGGGCTGATGTGCAGGGTGGTGCCGAGCGAGGCGTAGAAGTCCTCGATGCGCTCGAAGCCGGCGCGCCGGCGCTCGACCTGGGCGCGGGCCCGGTACTGCTCGGTGCGGCGCCGGTCGGCCTCGGTCACGTTGAACACGGTGGTGTGGGGGTCGTCGAGGAGCGCGTCCGCGTACCCGGCGGGGTCCTCCGGCAGCTCCGGGACGATCACCTGCGGCAGGAACTCCCTCACGCGGGCCCGCTCGACGGGGTTGTCGTCGAGGAACAGCACGTTGGCCAGGCCCACGTTGAGGCGTGCGGCGATGTCGGCGATGGCCTCGGCCTTGGGGCGCCAGCTGATCTCGGTGGCGACGAAGTCCTCCTCGCGCAGCACCATCCCGGAGTGCTCGCGGATGGCGCGCAGGGCGAGGTCCTCGTCGTTCTTGCTGCTGATGGCGAGGGCCACGCCCTGGTCGCGCAGGGCCTTGAGGGCGTGCTGGAGCCGGGCGTGGGCGTTTCCGGGGTGGTCGGTGCCGACCTGGATGCCGTCGATGCCGTCCTCGCCGACGACGCCGTGCCACAGGGTGTTGTCGAGGTCGGTGACGATGACGCGGGCGGTGCGGCCGGTGACGGAGAGGGTGAGGCCCCAGAACCTGCGGGCCAGGGCGCGGCTCAGGGCCGCCCCGTGGGGGACCCGGCCCACCAGCCACAGCCGCTGGTCGACGAGGGGGCCGCCGCCCGTGCGGGCGATGACCCCGGGCAGGTCGACGACGTGGACGTGGTCGTGGCCGTCGAGGGCTTCGCGCAGCAGCCGGTCGGCCTCGCGCCACAGGGGCCCGGTGTCGGCGGCGGAGGGCTGCAGGGGGGCGAAGGAGAGCACGAAGACGGGCCGGTCGGTGGTCGCCGCGTAGGCGCGGACCAGGCCGGTGTAGTGGTCCACGGCCCCGGCGAGGCGTTCGCCGTCGCCCGGGCCGAGGGTGTCGGTGGAGAGGACGTCCTCCAGCCGGTCGGTGAAGAAGGAGGCGTGCGGGGTGAACCGGCGCAGGGCGGAGCCCGGGTCGTGGACCTCGCGGGCGAGGGTGCCGTACTCGGGGACGTGGAGGGTGTACGGGGCGCGGCCGAGGATCCGCCTGCCCTCGGCGGCCGTCTGCGCGGCGAGGACCTCCAGGTTGCGCGTGCCGAGCAGGGCCATCCGCACGGGCTCCGCGGCCAGTTGGCGGGCCCGGTGCTCGATCACCCGGGGTTCGCGGAGCAGGACGTACGGGTCGGCCCCGATCAGCTCCCCGCAGACGCGGGCGAGGTCGGTGACGGACACCGATTCCACGGCGGCGTCCCACAGACCCGTGCGGGCGAGCAGGCCGTCGGCGCGCAGCCGGTCGAAGACGGGGGCGAAGTCCAGGACCGAGTCCAGGGCGGTGTCGCGGACGATCATTTCGAGGTCGAGGGGCACCGGGCCGGCACCGAAGTCCGCCGTGCCGCTCACCGTCATCGCATGGCGGTACGGGACCTTCGCCAGTTCCTCGTAGCGGTGGACCTGGGTGCAGGAGTTCCAGTCGGCGCCGAGGGTGACGATGCGCGCGGCATGGCGTTCGAAGACCTCGAAGACGGTGCCGGCCCCGAAGGCCGTGTCGCCGGGGCAGGCGGTCAGCTCGTCGGCGAGGGGGCCGGCGACGGCGAAGGAGTACACCGGGTGGGGGGTCCGGCGTACCTCGGGCAGGTCCAGGAACCACTGCACCAGGACGCCGGTGTTCGGGGCGGAGGTGCGGTGGTGGTACTCCTTGGTGCGGCAGAACTCGAAGGTGACGGCCGGCAGGGCCACCGTGACGCCCTCGGCGACCAGCGCCCGCAGGGCGGCGAGGAGGTCGCCGCGCAGCCCTTCGGCGGGGGTGCGGAAGGCGAACAGCGAGGAGTGCAGCACCACGAGGCGGTCGTCGGGGCCCAGGACGGACTTCAGTGCGGCCAGGAGTTCGTCGCGGCGGGAGGCGTGGCGCATCAGGAGGCTCCCGTGGCCAGCGGGTGGGGCTCGCCGACCAGCACTTCGGCCAGGGCTTCGGCCAGGCGCCGGTTCTCCTGCGGGGCGCGGCAGGCCACCCGCAGGTAGCGGTCGCCGTCGGGCATGGACTTGCCGCCGCAGTCCTTGACGAGGATGCCGTGTTCGGCGAAGGTGCGGCGGACCACCTCGTGGGCGGAGGCGCCCGCGGGCAGGCGCAGCATCACGTAGTTGGCGTCCGGGGGGTAGACGGTGACGCCGGGCAGTTCGCCGAGGAGGCCGGCGAGTTCGTCGCGGTCGCGGCGGACCCGGTCGCAGCTGGAGGCGAAGGCGTCCCGGTAGCGGGGCAGCAGGCGCAGGAAGGATTCGGCGAAGCCGTTGACGTTCCAGATGGGCAGGGCGGCGCGGACGTCGGCGACGAAGGCGGTGTCGGCCGAGAGCAGGTAGCCCAGGCGCAGTCCGCCGATGCCGTACACCTTGCTCATGCTCTTGACGACGGTCAGGCCGGGCAGTTCGGCGAGGTCGGGCTCCAGGCTGTGCCCGGGTGCGCAGAAGTCCACGAAGGACTCGTCCACGACGAGCCGGATCCCGTCGTCGGCCAGCAGGCGGGCGAGGGTGACGAGGTCGGCGCGCGGGACCGCCATCGAGGTGGGGTTGTTGGGCGAGGTGATGATCACGGAGCGGACGCCGGCCCGCCGTGCCTCTCCGGCCACCCGTTCCGGATCCATGGTGAAGGCGGGGGCGGGCAGGTGGATGCGGTGGACGTCCGCCTCGTCGAACACGGCCTCGTACTCGTTGAAGCCGGGGACGACGAGCGCGGTGCGCCCGGCCAGCCTGCCGAGGATCTTGATGAGTTCGGAGGCGCCGTTGGCGACGACGAGGCGTTCGGCGGGCTGGCCTATGGCGGCGCCGAGCAGCTGCTGGAGCGCGCCGTGGCCCACGGGGTAGTGGACGAGGGCGTCGCGGAAGTCCCGGGCCAGTTCGTCCACCAGGGGGGCCGGGGGGAAGTACAGGTTGTAGAGGAGGCGGTGGTCGACCAGGTCGTAGCGCCAGTAGCCGCCGTGGAGGTTCTCCAGGAGGGCGAGCCGGTCCTCGGAGTCCGCGAAGAGGTATTCGGCGGCGGCGTGGTCGGTGAGGTCGTCCACCTCGCACCAGCGCAGGTGCGCGCAGTCGACGGCGTGGAGCGGGAAGCGCCCGGCGGTGACGGTGTCGGCGAGGACCAGTTCGTAGTAGGCGCCGTGGCCGCCGTCGGCGATGAGGGCTTCCAGGGCCGGGACGAACTCCTCGCGCAGGTAGCGGGCGCGCAGCAGGTGCACGTTGGCGGTCTTGTAGGTGCCGGCCAGGTCGATCTCGGGGCCCTGCTGGGCGGGCAGCAGCATCGCCGAGACGGTGCCGGCCGCGTCGAGGGTGACGACGGTTCCGTTCATGCCGGGGCGGTGCGGGGCCACGGCGGTGGCCACCTCCGCGTCGGCGGCGGCCAGGGCGAGGGGCAGTCCGGGGTCGAAGACCACGTCGCCCTCGACGAGGTAGACGTCCCGGTCGAGCTGTTCGCGGGCCAGCCACAGGGAGTAGGCGTTGTTGGTGGTGCGGTAGGCGTCGGACTCCACGTAGGTCACGGCCATGCCGGCGTGCGTGTCGCCGACCGCCGCGCGCACCTCGTCGGCGAGGTAGCCGACGACGAGGACGGTCTCGCGGACCCCGGCGGCGGCCAGGTGGTCGAGGGTGCGCAGCAGGATGGGCCGGCCGGCCACCGGGAGCAGCGGCTTGGCGTGGTGGAGTCCGAGGCGTCGGCCGAGCCCGGCGGCCAGGACGACGGCCTTGGTAGGCCTGTTCATGAGTGGGTCTCCCCCGTGGTCGCTTCGTGCATCAGGTCGTCGAGGACGATTTCGCCGATGTCGTGCTGGTAGAGCCAGACGCCGTCCGCTCTGCGCGTGTAGCTCGGTTCGCCGCCGATGTCGGCGGAGGGGGCCAGCCCCGCGCCCAGCCCGTAGGCGAGGAGCCGGGGGTGGGCGGTGCCGTGGACGTCGACGAGGTGGCCGCGGTCGGTGACCAGCGTGCCGGTGGGGCCGGTGGCGGGGACGAGCGGCGTGCCGTCGGCGTGGCCCAGGGGCGGCAGGTCGGCCTCGAAGCCGTTGGCCATGACGATGACGTCGGCTTCGGCGAGCGCCTTGTGGGCGGCCTCGGTGTCCTGCGGGTCCCCGGCGCGCAGGAGCCGTACGGGCGCCGGGGCGGCGCCGGGGAGGCCGAGGGCGGCCCGGGCCAGTTCGTGGGCGCGGCCGCGCAGGCCCCCGTAGCGGTTGACGCGGCCGTTGAGGGGACAGACGTCGAGGACCGGATCGAAGGGGTAGCCGTCGGCGCGCGCGGCGTCGGCTCCGTCGTAGAAGAGCCGCAGGCCGGTGCGGTGGACGACGGTGACCGTGTCCGTCCCCCCGGCCAGCAGCAGGTCGACCGCCGACCAGGCGCTGTGCGATCCGCCGACCACCACGGCCTTGCCGCGGGCGGCGGGCGGGGTGTGGCGGGCGTCGATCAGCGACGAGGAGTGGCACACCTTGTCCCGGTACGGCGCGAGTTCCAGGCCGGGAACCACCTCGGCGTCGGCGTAGCCGCCGAGCGGGCGGCCTCCGGTGGCCAGCACCGCGCGGCGTGCGGTGAGTTCGAGGCCCGCGCCGGTGGTGACGGCCACCCCGTCGGCGGTGAGCCGGACGGCCTCGGCCCGGTCGGTGAACACGGCGCAGCGCGGATGTGCCTCCAGCAGGCCCGTCACGACGGTGCCGAGCCGGGTGAGGAAGGGCGCGACCACCGAGAGCGGCGGGTGCTCGTCGGCGTGCTCCCTCAGCAGCCGGGTCTCGGGCAGGTCGTGGAGAGCGGCGAAGGGCCCGGTGGCGGGGAGGCCGTCGAGGCACTCCAGGAAGGGGCCGCCGAGGGAGTTGGCGCCGATGCGGTAGTGGGCGAGGCCCCCGGGGCCCACCGGGCCGGGCTCGACCAGCGCGACGCCCCGGTCGAGCAGCGCGTCGAGCCGGCCGGAGCGGGCGGCGGCGATGATCGGGCCGAGCGCTGCGGGTCCTCCACCGCAGAACACCAGGCCGAAGTACTGGTCGGCAGACGGCAAGAGAGATTCCCCCAAGAACATGGTCAACAGGTCCCGCCGCATAACCGTCTGTGCCAACCGACGAGTTGGGCCGGGATTTTCTGGACTGATCGCTAAATAAACCAAACACGGGGTGAACGGGTTGTCAAGACCAATTGTCCAGGGCGCCTTGAATGGCCATGTGCCGTATCCGGCGGGATAGTTGACAATCCTGTGCTTGAATGTGCCACTCGACGAAAGGGAGCGTGCGGTGGCCAAGGTCAGCATCTGTGTGCCGGTGTACAACCGGCCCGTGGAAGTGGAGCGTGCGATACGCAGCGCTCTCGACCAGACGTATAGCGACATTGAAGTGGTCGTGGTCGACAATGCGAGCACGGATGACACCTGGGACGTCATCAGGAAATTGGCCGATTCCGATGCCCGGGTGCGCGCGTACCGCAATGACGAACTGCTGCCGCGGGTCCGGAACTGGCGGCGTGCGCTCGAATTGAGCGAGGGTGAATACGTCAAGCTGCTCTTCTCCGACGACTGGATATCGCCGGAGGCGGTCGCCCGTTCGGTGGAGGTCCTCGACCGGGATCCGGCCGTCGGTTTCGTGTTCACGGCGATGACGTGGCACTACGAGCGGCCCAAGACGTTCTACCGGCGGCGCGAGGGCCGGATGTCCTCGCTGGAGTTCCTGGTGCGGTCGGCGACGGTCGAGGACCAGGTGCCGGTCAGCGCCTCCTGCACCCTGATGCGCCGGGCCGACCTGCTCGAGGTCTTCCAGGACGAGCTGCCGAGCAACCTGCCGTTCGAGTTCACCCACGGCCTCGGGCTCGACGGCACCCTCCTGTGGCGGGTCGCCGACCGCTACCCGCGCCTGCACCACCTCTCCGCCGATCTGGCCCACTCCGCCGACCCGCACGCGGGCGAGCCGAACACGCGCATGCAGATCGGCGCGGAGCGGCACGAGATGATGTGGTGGGCCTACCGCAACGCCTTCGCCCAGACGCTGCTGGTCTCGCGGCGGCCCGCGCACCAGCTGCGCGCCCTGCGGACGGCCCTGCTGGTGTCCTGCGTACCCCTGCGGCCGACGGCGGTGGCGCTGCGCAACCTGCGCCTGTTCCGGATGATGTTCCCGCGGAACTGGTGGGACCTCGCACCGCTGGCGGCGCCGGTACGGGCGCTCGTGGCGCGGCGGCTGCGGGAGCCCCTGGACCCGACGATCCCGCTGTAGCGACCGGGCTCCGTGCCCGGACGTGTCCCGCCGGGCCGGGGGGCGCGGCGGGCCGGGGGGTCAGGCGGGCCGGGGGTCAGGCGTATTCGAGCCGGATGGCCGCGCCGATGGCCCCGACGGCGGCGCGCAGCCGGTCGTGGTCGGCGGCGGTGCCGTGCACGGTGCCCAGGTGGCCCTCCGTACCGGCGCGCCAGTGCAGGGAGCGGCCGGCGCCGGGGTCGGCCTTGACCTGCCACACCTCCTCCATGGCGGCCACCTCGTCGAGCCCCCGGATCCCCGCGAGGGTGGCCCCCGCGTCGGCGGGCGGCGTCAGGAAGTAGACGAACTCCACTGCGGGGAAGTGCAGTTCCGGGATCTCCAGCGGCAGCCCCAGGGCGGCGCGCAGCGCGGCCCGCAGCAGGTCGAAGCGGGTGGAGCGGCGCAGCAGGGCACCCACGTAGCCGCCCATCCGGCCGTTGACCTCGATCAGCCGGGGGCCGTCGGGGGTCAGCTTGATCTCCACGTGGGTGACCCCGTCGGTGACGCCGAGGGCGCGCAGGGCCGCCCCGGTGAGGCCGAGCACCTGCTCGGCCAGCGGGCCGGGCAGTGCGGCGGGCTGGAACATGCCCGTCTCCCGGAAGGGTTCGGCCAGCGGCAGCTTGCCCGTCACGCACACGTGGCGGACGGCGCCGCCGGAGCTGACCGACTCCACGGACACGTAGTCCCCGAACCCCGGCCCGGCGGCGTCCGGGTCCCCTTCGAGGTACTCCTCCAGGACGAACTCCGCCCCGCCGCCGGCCAGGAACTCCTGCGCCACCGCCACCGCCTGCTCGGCGCTGTCGACCCGGCAGGTGTCCACGCTGCCCGCTCCGGAGCGCGGTTTGACGACCGCGGGCAGCCCGACCTCGGCGAGCGCCGCCGGCACCTGCGCCGCGGTCCGCACCGCGACGCAGCGCGTCGACTGCACCCCGGCCTCCCGCAGCCGGGTCCGCTGCCGCTCCTTGTCGACCAGGACGGCCGCCACGTGCGGCGGGTGGAAGGTCAGCCCGCAGGCCTCGGCCAGCTCCGCCGTGGCGGCGAGCCGGTACTCGCTGAAGGTGGTGATGCCGTCGGGCCGCAGGGCCCGGAGCGCGGAGCGGCGCTCCGCGGGCGACAGACCGGTGACGTCGAGCACCCGGGCCACCTCGGCGAGCCGGGCGGCGGAGCCGGCCGAGCCGGGAAGGTCCTCGTCGCAGACGAACACGACGGAGCACAGCTTGCGGGCGGAGGCCAGGATCTCCACGGAACCGGCCGACCCGCGGTCGAATACCACGGCGAGAAGAGGCAGTGTGCGCATGCCGCCACGCTAGGCAGCCGTCCTGGCCCCGTCCTCGAGCGCCCGTCGAGGCCCCGCCGACCGGGTGTCCACCGCCGGAGGCCCCGGCGGGGTGCGGCGGCCCGCCGGGAGGGGTGCGGGACGGCAGGGCCGAGGCCGGGGTCGGTACCGAGGCCGGGGCCGGTACCGCCAGGGCAGAGGCCGGCTCGCGGTGCGGGGCGGTCCGGCCGAGGTCGCACGCGTGATCCACGCCCCGGACGGCCGTATCATCGAGTCCGCGTCGGCCCCGCTCGCGGAGGGGCCGCACACGCTGGCCGTCCCCCGCGGCGGCCTGGCGTCGCTCACGGTCACGGAAGGACGCCGATGAAGGTAGGGATCACCGACGTCGCGGCCCGCGCGCAGGTCGGCGGGGCGACGGTCAGCCGGGTCGTCAACCGCCGCCAGGGCGTGTCGCGCAAGACCCGGGACGCGGTCGAGCGGGCGATGCCACCGACGACCTGCTCGCCGCCGAGCCGGCGGTGGACCATCTGTACCGGCTGGGCCACCGGCGGATCGGCATGGCCTCCGGCCCGGCCGGCAACCGGCCCGCGGACCGGCGGGTGCAGGGGTTCCTCGACGCCATGGCCCGGCGCGGCATCGAGGACGCCGGGCGCCGGGTGATCCGGCAGTCGTACACCGTGGAGGGCGGGCAGGCCCCCGCGGCCGCGCTGCGGGAGCTCGGCGCCACCGCGATCGTCGCCGCCAGCGGCTGGATGGCCCTCGGCGCGATCCGCCGGATCCGCCGCCAGGGCCGGTCCGTGCCCGGGGACGTGCCGGTGGTCGGCTACGACGGCACGGGCATCACCGAGTTCACCGACCCGCCGCTGACCACCGTGCGGCAGCCGGCGGACCGGCCGGCGCTGGAGGTGGCGCGCGGCGTGCCGGTCCTGGTCGGCAACCGGGACGTGCCCGCGGGGGAGCTGCTCTTTGACCCCGAGCTGGTCATCCGTGCCTCCACCGCCCCGGTCGCCCCCTCCTGACCGCACCTTTCCCGCGCACTCCCCCGACAGACAGGCGAGGACGTGTACACGACCGTCACCGAGCTCGCGGACGGCCGCGAACTCATCTACTACGACAGCTCCCCCGGCCGGGACCGCACCGCCGAGGACCGGCGCCCGCTGGACCGCGTGGAGAGCAGCCCGGAACTGCGCCGGGACCCGGCCACCGGCGACTGGGTCACCATCGCCGCCCACCGGCAGACCCGCACCTACCACCCGCCCGCCGACGCCTGCCCGCTGTGCCCCTCGCGGGACGGGCGGCAGAGCGAGATCCCGGCCGCCGACTACGAGGTGGCCGTCTTCGAGAACCGTTTCCCCTCCCTCTCCGGCGCCGCCGGGCGGTGCGAGGTGGTGTGCTTCACCCCCGAGCACGAGGCGGGCTTCGCCGACCTCTCCCCCGGGCGGGCCCGGCTGGTGCTGGACGCCTGGACCGACCGCACCGCCGCGCTGTCGGCCCGGCCCGGGGTGGCGCAGGTGTACTGCTTCGAGAACCGCGGCGCGGAGATCGGCGTCACCCTGCCCCACCCGCACGGCCAGATCTACGCCTTCTCCACCCCCACCCCGCGCACCGCCAAGCACCTGGCGGCGGCGGCCGCGCACCGGGCCGCCACCGGGCGCAACCTCTTCGAGGACCTTCTCGCCGAGGCCCGCGCCGCCGAGGAGAGGGTGGTGCTGGCCGGGGAGCACTGGACGGCCTTCGTCCCGTACGCCGCCCGCTGGCCCTACGAGGTCCACCTGTACCCGCACCGCCGGGTGGCCGACCTGCGCGGGCTCGACGAGGCGGAGCGGGCTGAGTTCCCCGGGCTGTACCTGGACCTGCTGCGCCGCTTCGACGGGCTCTTCGGGCCGACGGCCGGGCCCACCCCGTACATCTCCGCCTGGCACCAGGCCCCGCTGAGCGACGGCAAGGAACTCGCCCTGCACCTGGAGCTGTTCACCGTGCGGCGCACCGCCGACAAGCTCAAGTACCTGGCGGGGACCGAGTCGGGGATGGACGCGTTCATGAACGACGTGGCCCCGGAGACGGCGGCGCGCAGGCTGCGGGAGGCCGGGTGAACGCGGTCGTGCGCCGGGAGTTCGAGCGGATCCACGGCCAGGCGCCCGAGGGCGTCTGGGCGGCGCCGGGCCGGGTCAACCTCATCGGTGAACACACCGACTACAACGACGGGTTCGCCCTGCCCATGGCGCTGCCGCAGACCGCCGTGCTCGCCGCGCGCCGCCGCGCCGACGGGCTGCTGCGGCTGCACAGCGCCCAGGGTGACGGCCGGGTCACCGAGCTGCGGGTGGCGGACCTCGCCCCGGGCACGGTGTCCGGCTGGGCCCGTTACCCGGCCGGGGTGGTGTGGGCGCTGCGCGGGCGGGGGCTGCCCGTGGGGGGTGCGGACCTGCACCTGGACAGCACGGTGCCGACGGGGGCCGGGCTGTCCTCGTCGGCGGCGCTGGAGTGCGCGGTGGCCGTCGCGTACGACGAGCTCCACGGGCTGGGGCTGGAGCGGCCGGAGCTGGCGCGGGTGGCCCAGTACGCGGAGAACGCCTTCGCCGGGGTGCCGTGCGGGGTGATGGACCAGATGGCCTCGGTGTGCTGCGCCGAGGGCAGCGCCCTGCACCTGGACAGCCGCAGCCTGGAGGTCCGGCAGGTGCCCTTCGACCTCGCCGGGCACGGGCTGCGGCTGCTGGTGCTCGACACGCGCGTCAAGCACGACCTGGCCGACGGGGCCTACGCGGCCCTGCGGGCCGGCTGCGAACGCGCGGCGCGGCTGCTGGGACTGCCCGCGCTGCGCGACCTTGGGGAGGCGGAGCTGCCCGGGGCGCTGGGTCGGCTGCCGGCCGGCCTGGTGCCGCTGGTCCGGCACGTGGTCACGGAGAACGCGCGGGTGGGCCGGGCGGTGGAGCGGCTGGCGGCGGGCGAACCGCGGGCGTTGGGGCCGCTGCTGACGGAGGGTCATGCCTCACTGAGGGAGGACTACGGGGTCTCCTGCCCGGAGACGGACCTCGCGGTGGAAGCGGCCGTCGCGGCGGGCGCGCTGGGGGCCCGGATGACCGGGGGCGGTTTCGGGGGCTCGGTGATCGCCCTGGTCCGGGCCGGGGAGGCCGCGCGGGTGACCGGCGCGGTGACGGACGCCTTCGCGTCGGCCGGGTTCCGGGCTCCGGTCGCGCTGGAGGCCGTACCGTCGGCGGGCGCCCGGCGCATCGGCTGAGGCCCGGGCGGCGGGGCCGGCCCCCTCGGCCACCTGCCCGCCGGGTGCATGGGCGCGTGGGCGCCCCCGGCGACCGGTCCGGCGTGACCGGCGACCGGGGCGGCGGACCGGCGCGGCAGAACCGGCGGCCCGTCCGGCGTGATCTGCCGCCGGGCCGTCGGCCGGAGCTGGTCAACGGGCCGCACCCACGCGAGAATGCCGCCATGACCGAAGCCGATGCCGCCCGCGCCGTCCGCGTCGAACGCGACGGGCCCGTGACGACGGTGGTGCTGTCGCGGCCCGCGGCCCGCAACGCCGTGGACGGTCCGACGGCACGGCAGCTGGCCGAGGCGTTCCGGGAGTTCGAGGCCGACGAGGGGGCGGCGGTCGCGGTGCTGTGGGGCGAGGGCGGGACGTTCTGCGCGGGCGCCGACCTCAAGGCCGTCGGCACCGGGCGCGGCAACCGGGTGGAGCCCGAGGGGGACGGCCCGATGGGGCCGACACGGCTGCGGCTGACCAAGCCGGTGATCGCGGCCGTCGCCGGTCACGCCGTGGCCGGAGGGCTGGAGCTGGCCCTGTGGTGCGATCTGCGCGTGGTGGAGGAGGACGCGGTCTTCGGGGTGTTCTGCCGCCGGTGGGGGGTTCCGCTCATCGACGGCGGTACGGTGCGGCTGCCGCGGCTGATCGGCGAGAGCCGGGCGATGGACCTGATCCTCACCGGCCGCCCGGTTCCGGCCGCCGAGGCCCACGCGATCGGGCTGGCCAACCGGCTCGTACCAGCCGGGCGGGCCCGGGCGGCGGCGGAGGAGCTCGCGCGGGAGATCGCGGGCTTCCCCCAGCTGTGCCTGCGCCACGACCGGCTCTCCGTACGCGAGCAGCACGGGCTGGCCGAGCCCGAGGCCCTGGCCAACGAGCTGCGGCACGGGACGGTGCCCCTGGCGGCGGGCGAGACCCTGGCGGGCGCCGCGCGCTTCGCGTCCGGGGCCGGGCGGCACGGTTCGTTCACCGGCTGAGGCCCCGCCGCGCGCCGGCGGGGCCCGCAGGCCGGCGCCGGTCCCGGACCCTCCTCCGCCCGGGCCCGGGCCGCCTCGTCCGAGCCCCCGACCTGCCTTTTCGCCCGGCGCCCGCCCGGACCGCCCGGCCCGTACGGCCGGGTGCCGGAGCGGTCGCGGGCGATCGAACCTACGATGGGCAGGAGCCGGCGCGGTCGGGCAGGCCTCGCGCGCCGGTCGTCCCGAGCGCGCAGGGCGGAGGAGCATGGCACAGGCCGGCGATGCGGCGCGGACCGTCATCCTCACCGTGGACGACGATCCGGGGGTGTCCCGCGCCATCGCCCGTGACCTGCGGCGGCACTACGGCGGGGGGTACCGGATCGTGCGCGCCGAGTCCGGGGAGTCGGCCCTGGAGGCGCTGCGCGAGCTGAAGCTGCGGGGCGACCTGGTCGCCGTGATCCTCGCCGACTACCGGATGCCGCAGATGAACGGGGTGGAGTTCCTGGAGCAGGCGCTCGGCGTGTATCCGGGGGCGCGGCGGGTGCTGCTGACCGCGTACGCCGACACCCACGCGGCCATCGACGCGATCAACGTCGTCGACCTCGACCACTACCTGCTCAAGCCGTGGGACCCGCCGGAGGAGAAGCTCTACCCCGTTCTGGACGACCTCCTCTCCGCCTGGCGCTCCAGCGACTACCGGCCGGTGCCCGCCACCAAGGTGGTCGGGCACCGCTGGTCGGCGCGCTCCTCCGAGGTACGGGAGTTCCTGGCCCGCAACCAGGTGCCCTACCGGTGGTATTCCTCCGACGAGCCCGAGGGGCGGCGGCTGCTGGAGGCGGCCGGGGCCGACGGGCTGCGGCTGCCCCTGGTGGTCACCGCCGGGGGGACGGCGCTGATCGAGCCGGAGGTGGCGGAGCTGGCCGCCCACGTGGGGCTCGCGACCACCCCGGCCGCCGCGTTCTACGACCTGGTCGTCATCGGCGGCGGCCCGGCCGGGCTGGGCTCGGCGGTGTACGGGGCGTCCGAGGGGCTGCGCACCGTGCTGGTGGAACGGTCCGCGACCGGCGGGCAGGCGGGACAGAGCTCCCGCATCGAGAACTACCTGGGCTTCCCGGACGGGGTCTCCGGTGCCCAGCTCACCGAGCGCGCCCGGCGCCAGGCCACCCGGTTCGGTGCGGAGATCCTCACGGCGCGCGAGGTCACGGGGCTGGAGGTGAACGGCCCGGCGCGCGTGGTGCGCTTCTCCGACGGCTCGTCGGTCGCCGCGCACAGCGTCATCCTGGCGACGGGGGTGTCGTACCGGCAGCTGGGGGCGCCGGGCTGCGAGGACCTGACCGGGCGCGGGGTGTACTACGGCTCCTCCCTGACCGAGGCGGCCTCCTGCGAGGGGCAGGACGTGTACGTGGTCGGCGGGGCCAACTCGGCCGGACAGGCGGCGGTGTACCTGGCGCGGGGCGCGAAGTCGGTGACGCTGCTGGTGCGCGGGGAGTCGCTGGCGGCGTCGATGTCGTACTACCTGATCCAGCAGATCCAGGAGGCGCCGAACATCGCGGTGCGGCCGCGGACGGTCGTGGAGGCGGCGCAGGGCGAGGGGCACCTGGAGCGGCTGGTGCTGCGGGACGCGGTGACGGGGGCCACGGAACTCGTGGACGCGCAGTGGATGTTCGTGTTCATCGGCGCGGCCCCGCTCACGGACTGGCTGGACGGGACGGTGCTGCGCGACGAGCACGGGTTCATCCTCGCCGGACCGGACCTCACGCCGGACGGGCGGCCGCCGGCCGAATGGGAGCTGGACCGGCCGCCGTACCACCTGGAGACCAACATTCCCGGGGTGTTCGTGGCGGGCGACGCGCGGGCCCGGTCGGCGAAGCGGGTCGCGTCCGCGGTGGGAGAGGGAGCCATGGCCGTCATGCTGGTGCACCGGTACCTGGAGCAGTCGTGAGCGGGCGGGAGGCGTCCTGCGACCCGCGGGAGATCGCCTCGCTGTTCCTGTTCGAGAAGCTCTCGGCGGAGCAGCTGGGGAGACTGTGTCGCGAGGGGCGGGTGGAGCGCTTCGAAGCCGGTCCGCTGTACACCGAGGGCGAACCGGCCACCTGCTTCTACGTGATGCTCGAGGGCACCGTCGTGCTGTACCGCAGGGTCGGCGCGGACGACGTGGAGGTGAGCCGGACCTCGCAGCGCGGGGTGTACGCGGGGGCCATGCAGGCCTACCTGGGCGACCGGGTCCCGCAGAGGTACGTCAACTCGATGCGGGTGACGGAGCCGACACGGTTCTTCGTGCTGCCCGCGCAGTCGTTCGCGGACATCATGCAGGAGTGGTTCCCGATGGCGGCGCACCTGCTGGAGGGCCTGTTCTTCGGCGCGAAGGACACCCAGCGGGCCATCGGCCAGCGTGAACGCCTGCTGGCGCTGGGCTCGTTGTCGGCCGGGCTGACGCACGAGCTCAACAACCCGGCGGCGGCGGCCGTCCGGGCCACGGCGGCGCTGCGCGAGCGGGTGGGCAAGATGCGGCACAAGCTGGCCGTCATCGCCCGGGGCCCGTACTCGCGCGAGGCCCTGGCCGAACTGATCGACATCCAGGAGCGGACGGCGGAACGGGTGGCCAAGGCACCGGTGCTGAGCCCGCTGGAGGCGGCCGACCGGGAGGACGAGCTCTGCGACTGGCTGGAGGACCACGGCATCCCGGAGGGCTGGCGGATCGCACCGGTGTTCGTCCAGGCCGGACTGGACACGGACTGGCTGGAGCAGGTCGCGGCGACGGTGGCCGAGGACATCCTGCCCGGGGCGGTCGGCTGGCTCAACTACACGGTGGAGACCGAGCTGTTGATGGACGAGATCGACGACTCCACCACCCGGATCTCCCATCTGGTGGACGCGGCGAAGCAGTACGCGCAGCTCGACCGCGCCCCGCACCGCGACGCCGACGTGCACGAACTCCTCGACAGCACCCTGTTGATGCTCTCGGGCAAGATCGGCCCCGGGGTGCGGGTGGTCAAGGAGTACGACCGCACCCTGCCCGAGGTGCCGGCCTATCCGGCGGAGCTGAACCAGGTGTGGACCAACCTGATCGACAACGCGGTGTCCGCCATCGGGAGCGGCGGCGGCAAGGGCACGCTCACGGTCCGCACGGCGCGGGAGGGCGACCGGCTGCTGGTGGAGTTCCGCGACACCGGGCCGGGGGTGCCCCCCGAGATCAGGGACCGCATCTTCGACCCCTTCTTCACCACGAAGCCGGTCGGCGAGGGCACGGGCCTCGGCCTGGACATCTCCTGGCGGATCGTGGTCAACAGGCACCACGGCAGCCTCGGGGTCGAGTCCGTACCGGGAGACACCCGCTTCCGCGTCCTGCTGCCGCTGACCGCCCCGGAAGAACAAGCCGGCCCCGGACCCGGACCCGAGCACGGTGCGGGCACCGACCCCGCCACCACGGAGGAGCGCACATGACCGAGATCGACGGCATCGACCCGAGCGTCCCGCCCAGCGGCACGGGCTGCGCGGAATGCGACGCGGTGGGCGGCTGGTGGTTCCACCTGCGGCGCTGCGCCCAGTGCGGCCACGTCGGCTGCTGCGACTCCTCTCCGGCCCAGCACGCCACCGCCCACTTCAAGGCCGCCGGCCATCCCCTGGTGCAGAGCTTCGAGCCGGGCGAGGCCTGGTTCTGGAACTACGCCACGGACACGATGTACGAGTCCGGCCCCGAACTCACCCCGCCGGCCGCCCACCCCACCGCCCAGCCGGCCCCCGGTCCCGCGGACCGCGTCCCCGCGGACTGGCTGGACCACCTCCACCGCTAGAAGACTGATGAAGATGTTGGGTTCTGGCCCCGCCGCGTCAGCGGTGGGGCCAGACTCGTGTTGTGGTTCAAGGGGAGTGGGTCGGGGAGACGGTCGGACCTGATGTGTGGGCGACGTGCCGGGAGTTGATTCCGGCTGGGAGTGTGTTCGCGTTCCTGGCCGAGCACCGTGGCCGGTTGTTCCCCGCGGCGATGTTCGCGGACATGTATCCGTCGGCGAACGGGCGGCCGTCCATGCCGCCGCAGATTCTGGCCGCGGCGATCACATTGCAGGCCCTGCACGGCATGTCGGACTTCGAGACGGTCCAGGAACTGCGGTGTGACCTGCGGTGGAAGGCCGCGTGCGGGCTGGGACTGCATGACACCGCGTTCGACCCGTCGCTTCTGGCGTACTTCCGGCGCCGGCTGGCCCGCTCCACCAGCCCGAACCGGGCCTTCGAGGCCGTGCGGGAGGTCGTGAAGGCCACCGGTGTCCTCAGGGGCAAGCACCGGCGGGCACTGGACTCCACCGTGCTGGACGACGCGGTCGCCACCCAGGACACCGTCACCCAGATCATCGGCGCCATCCGGGTGGTGATCCGGGAAGTCCCCGGCGGCGCCGAGGCTGCCGCCGCGCAGTGCACCGCCCACGACTACACCGACCCGGGCAAACCCCGCATCACCTGGAACGATGCCCAGGCACGAGCCAACCTGGTCGACGCGCTCGTCGGCGACGCGGTCAGACTGCTCGGGCATCTGCCCGAGCAGGAACTGGGCGAGAAGGCAGCGAACGCGGTCGGCATCCTCGCGCTGGTCGCCGGGCAGGACGTGGAACCGGCCGAGGACTCCGACGGCCGTGACGGCCGCTGGCGCATCACCCAAGGGACCGCCCCGGACCGGATGATCTCCACCGTCGACCCCGAGTCCCGGCACATCCACAAGACCCGCTCCCATCAGCAGGACGGATACAAGGCCCACCTCGCCGTCGAGCCGGAGACCGGGTTATACACCGCCGTCGCCCTGCGGCCCGGGGCCGGGCCAGAGCACCACGAGGCAGCCGTCGGCCTTGAACTGCTGGCCGAGGAGGACACCCCGGTGGACGCCTTCGGTGACACCGCCTACTCCACCGGCGACGCCCGCCAGGCCCTCGAAGAGGCCGGACACCGGCTGTTCCTCAAACCCGCCCCGCTGCGGCCGGCCGTCCCAGACGGCTTCACCCTCGACGACTTCGCCATCGACACCTCCGCCGCCACCGTGACCTGCCCCCAAGGCCACACCGTCGGCCTGTCCGAGCCCGGCGGCCGCCACCACCAGCGCAGGGCCGTCTTCGGGAACGTGTGCACCCGATGCCCGCTGCGTGAGCAGTGCACCAAGGCCAAAGCCGGACGCGTCCTGACCATCCGCCCCCACCACGATCTCCAAGCCGCGGCCCGCCGCCAGGCCGCCACCGACCCCGCCTGGCAGGCCGACTACCGCCGCTGGCGGCCACCAGTCGAACGTGCCGTCGCCTGGCTCGTCCACCACGGCAACCGCCGACTCCGCTACCGGGGCACCATCAGCAACAACGCCTGGCTCCACACCCGAGCAGCCGCCCTCAACCTCCGCCGCCTGATCAACCTCGGACTCACTCACACAGGCGGCACCTGGCACCTCGCACCGGCCATCACATAACCAGAGGGGCCGCCCGGCCTACGGCCGGACGGCCCCTCAACAAGATCTTCATCAGTCTTCTAGGGCCTGTCTGACAATTCGCGCCGGATCAGGCCGGGTCGTTCGGTGCGTGTGATCGGCGCACCCTGGGACTGCCCCGGCTGCTGGAGGTCCCCCACCGGCTTGGCCCGGCCGCCGCCCCGCTGCGGCACGCGGAACTCCCGCTGCACCCGCACCCGTTCCCGTGAGGGCCCGTGGGCCTCACGCTCTAGAGGCCGGAGGTGTTCAGCAGCCGGTTGGGGGTGCCCGGCGGGACGGCGCCGAGGACGTCGCGGTCGGCCTGCGCCGTGAGCCAGGTGCGGACCTGGGCGGGGGTGGCGGTGGGGTGCGCCGAGAGGTAGAGGGCCACGGCGCCGGTCACGTGCGGGGTGGCCCAGGAGGTGGCGGCGGAGTCGCTGGTGCCGGTGCCGCCGCCCGCGAACGCGGAGGTGATCTGGTCTCCGGGTGCGTACAGGTCCACGCAGGAGCCGTGTCCGGAGCCGAAGCTCTCGGTGTCCTGCCAGTGGCGGTCGCCGGCGGTGGAGGCGGCCACCACGACGGCTCCGTGGGCGCCGGCCGGGGAGTGTCCGCAGGCGTCGTCGTTGAAGTTGCCCGCCGCGACGACCGCCGGGATCCCGGACTCGACAAGGTGCTGTACGGCCGCGTCGAGCGCCGGGGAGCGGGTCTGGAGATTGAGGGACATGTTGACCACCGCCGGGCGCTGTGCGTGGGCGGTCACCCATTCGACGGCCTTGACGATGGAGGCCTCCGGAGCCGCCGGGGCGCCTGTGCCGGGGCCGCTGCTGCCTCCGCTCTCTTCGCAGGCGATGGCCTGGACGCGTACGAGAGCGGCCTTGGGGGCGACCCCGTAGGTACGGCCGCCGATGATGCCGGCCACGAAGGTGCCGTGCCCGAGTCCGCTGCTGTCGGCGCAGTCCCCGGTGTCGGGGGCGCCGACGAAGTCGGCTCCGGCGGTGGCGCGGCCCGCGAACTCGGCGTGCCCCAGGTCCATTCCGGTGTCGAGCACGTAGACGTGGACGCCGCTGCCGTCCGCACCCGCCGCGTAGCGGCCGTCGAGGGGGCGGGTGCGCTGGTCGAGCCGGTCCAGGTTCCAGGGGACGCCCGTACGCGCGAACGGGGCGGCGCCGGTGTGGCCCGAGGGCGCGGGACTTGCCGGGGCGCTGCCCGAGGAGCCGCCGCCCGGGTGCGGTGCGCCGGTGGCCGGGGGCCGGGCGGACGGGGAGGCCTGCGCGGCGCCGGATCCCGCGGCGGACGGGGCGGGCCCCGCGGGTTGCGGGTTCGCCGACGGGTCGCAGGCCGTGAGGCCCAGTGCCAGCGCCAGCGCCGCCGCGGCAGCCGGCACCACCGTGCCCGCCGTGCGTCTCGTGTCCCGCCCCATCGCTTGTCCCCCGTTCCTCTCGGCAGCCGCCGCGGCTGCCCTCGTCTACCGCCCAGACGTCCCGGACGGGGGCTCCGGTTCCGGCCGGAGGCGAGGGGCCCCGCGGGCCGGCCGCCGGAGCGGCCCCGGCTCAGACGGCCGGTGTCACGGCCCGGTCGAGGACGGCCCCGGTGTCCACCCCGGTCGGCAGGGTCCCGTAAGCCCCTCCGTGCTCCCCGCCCAGCCGGGACGCGCAGAAGGCGTCGGCGACCGCCGCCGGGGCGTGCCGCACCAGCAGCGAGGCCTGGAGGGCCAGGGCCATGGTCTCGGTCAGCTGCCGGGCCCGGTACTCGGCCTCGGCGGGGTCGGCGAGCTGCTTGTGCAGCCCGGCCACGGCCGCGTCCAGGTGCCGGTCGGCCCCGGCGGCCAGGCCCACCTCCGCGAAGAAGGCCTCGACGCTCTCCGGCTGACGGGCCATCGCGCGCAGCGCGTCCAGGGCGGCCACGTTGCCCGAACCCTCCCAGATGGACGACAGCGGAGCCTCGCGGTAGAGGCGGGGCATGCCCGAGTCCTCGACGTAGCCGTTGCCGCCGAAGCATTCGAGGGCTTCGGCGGCGTGCGCGGGAGCGCGCTTGCACACCCAGTACTTGGTGACGGCCAGGCCCAGCCGGCGCAGCAGCGCCTCGTCCGAATCCCCGCGCGCGACGCGGTCGGTGGCCCCGGCCAGGCGCATCGCGACGGCCGTCGCGGCCTCGGACTCCAGTGCCAGGTCGGCCAGGACGTTGCGCATCAGGGGCTGGTCGATCAGTGCCTTGCCGAACGCCCGCCGGTGGGTGGCGTGGTGGACGGCCCGGACCAGGCCGAGCCGCATGCCGGAGGCCCCGCCCAGGACGCAGTCGAGCCGGGTCATGTTGACCATCTCGATGATGGTCGCGACCCCGCGGCCCTCCTCCCCCACCAGCCAGCCGAACGCCTCGTCGTACTCGATCTCGGAGGAGGCGTTGGAGCGGTTGCCGAGCTTGTCCTTGAGGCGCTGGAGGTGCAGCCGGTTGCGGGTGCCGTCGGGCAGGACCCGGGGCAGCAGGAAGCAGGACAGTCCCCCGGGGGCCTGCGCCAGGGTGAGGAAGACGTCGGACATGGGCGCCGAGGTGAACCACTTGTGCCCGGTCAGCCGGTACGTGCCGTCTCCGGCCGGGGCGGCGGTCGTGGTGTTGGCGCGGACGTCCGAGCCGCCCTGCTTCTCCGTCATCGACATCCCGGCGATCAGCCCGCGCTTGGTGTCGGGCCGGCGCAGCCCGAAGTCGTACGTGCGGGAGGCGAGCAGCGGCTCCAGCCACTCGGCCAGGGCGGGGGCCGCGCGCAGCGCCGGGACGGCGGCGTAGGTCATGGAGACCGGGCAGGTGTGGCCGGCCTCGACCTGGCTCCAGACGATGAACTTGGCGGCGCGGGCGACGTGCGCGCCCGGCTCCTGCTGCGTCCAGGGGGCCGCGTGCAGCCCGTGCGAGACGGCGGTTTCCATCAGCCGGTGCCAGTACGGGTGGAACTCGACCTCGTCGACGCGGTGGCCGTAGCGGTCGTGGGTGTGCAGGACCGGCTCGTTCTCGTTGGCCAGCCGGCCCCACTCAGCGGCCTGCTCGGATCCGGCGAGGACGCCGAGCCGGTGGAGTTCGGGGGCGGCCCAGCCGGCGCCCTCGCGGGCCAGGGCCTCCAGCAGGGCCGGGTCGGCCGCGGCGTCGTAACCGTGGTGCGGTGGAACCTGGTTGGTGACCTCATGCGTCTGGGGCATCGTGTCCTCCAAGGGCGCGCCGGGTGAAGGTGAGCAGGGCGGGGATGACCTCGCCGGGGGCCGCGTCGCCGTCGGCGAGGGGTCCGACCAGCGCCTCGGCGATGGCGCCGACCAGTGCGGCGGCGGTCAGCTCCGGCAGCTGCGGCGGCAGTTCGCCGGCGGCCGTGCCCGCGGCGATCTGCCGGGCGAACACGTCGCGGAACGCCCGCCGGAAGGCGAGGCGTTCGGTGTCGACGGCCGGGTCGGCCGGCTCCGCGAGCAGGGCGAAGGCCCGCCGAGGGGCCTGGAGCGCCCGCGAGGCGAAGGTCTCCACGGCTCCGGCCACCCGCTCCGCGGCGGTCCCGGGACGGTCCGCGGCGGTGGTCACGGCCGCCACCTCCCGGACCACAAGGGTCCGGAAGAGGGCGGCGGCGAGCTCGGACTTGCCGGAGAACGACTGGTAGACGCTCCCGGTGGAGATGCCGGCCTCGGCCGCGATGGCGGCGACGGAACAGCCGGCGTACCCCTCCCTCGACAGCAGACGGACGGCGGCTTCCAGCACCCGGTCCCGACGGGCGTCGAGCCGGGCCTGAACGGCGGGTGGGCGGCGGTAGGGCATGGGAAGGATTGAAGCAGTGATTCACTGCTTCACACCAGCCCCGGGCGGCGCCCGTTCGGACCGGCGGGGAAGTCTCCGGCCGGTTCAGGCGCAGGTGACCGTCACCTGGCCGCTGCCGCCGTTGCTGGAGAAGCCGACGGTGAACCGGCCGCCAGGGGGCTGCTGCTCGGTCCGGCCGCCGAGCGTGATCACCTGGGAGGCTCCGGCGGCCAGGGACCCGCTGCCCGCGGTGGCGGTGACCCCGGAGGGCAGGGATCCGATCGACCAGTTCAGGTTCCCGCCGCCGCTGTTGCGCACCACCAGGGTGCTCGGCCATTCGCCG
Source organism: Streptomyces katrae (assembly GCF_002028425.1). Taxonomy (GTDB): domain Bacteria; phylum Actinomycetota; class Actinomycetes; order Streptomycetales; family Streptomycetaceae; genus Streptomyces; species Streptomyces katrae_A. The sequence continues at coordinate 551,275 of NZ_CP020042.1, forward strand.
TTGGCGCAGAACTCCCGGACGCTGGCCGGGCGCAGCGACAGCGTCGGCACGGCGACCGGGGCGGGGGCGCCGGACTGCTTGGGCGGCGCCGGGGGCGTGGTGGGAGGGACCGGGGCGGGGTTGCCGGCGCCGGGGGTGGGCGGGTGGGAGGGGGCGGGCGTGGGTGAGGCCGCCGCCTCCGTGGGCGAGCCGGTGGGGGTGGGGGCGGGCGCCGGGCCGCCGCCGTCGGTGGAGGCCGAGGGGGCGGGGGCTGCGCCGGAGACGGCGGCGGTGGGAGTGGCGGCCGCCTGCGGCTGGAGGGTCGCCGGGTCCTGGCTCAGCTGCCGGCCGACGAAGACCCCGCCGACGGCCATCACCATGACGCCGCCGATGACCAGCGCCATGGTCTTCGTCTTCTTCTTGGCCTGCTTCTGACGGGCCTTCTGGTCCGGGTGCCCGGTGCGTCCGCCCTGGACGATGATGCCCCTGCCGACCGCCCGGGGGTCGTCCTGCTTGGGACCGATGGCCCGGGGATCGTCCTGCTTGGGACCGATCGCCCGAGGGTCGTCCTGCTTGGGACCGATCGCCCGAGGGTCGTCCTGCTTCGGACCGATCGCCCTTGGGTCGTCCTGCTTCGGACCGATGGCCCGGGGATCGTCCTGCTTCGGACCGATCGCCCGCGGGTCATCCTGCTTCGGACCGATCGCCCTTGGGTCGTCCTGCTTCGGGCCGATGGCCCGGGGGTCATCCTGCTTGGGACCGATGGCCCTTGGGTCATCCTGCTTCGGACCGATCGCCCGCGGGTCGTCCTGCTTCGGGCCGATCGCCCGCGACGGGTCCTGCGGGCCCGAAGCCGTGCGCCCTCCCTGGACGATGATGCCGTCCCCGCCCGGGGCCGGGTCGGTGAAGCCTCCACCGGCGTCCGGGGTCGTCCCGTGGGACGGGACCGACGCGTCGTTCTCCGGACGGGGCACGTCCGGTCCACCTCTGCCGTCGCTCATGGCGCAATCCCCCTGGGGTCAGCCTGCTCCTGCCAGGACAGTTTTCGGCCACGGAGCCACGGCGTCCATCCCCGCGACGTGACGGCAACGTCCCGGTCTCGTACCGGAACGGGCCGTCACGGCGACGGGGTGCGGGGAGGGCGGGGTCAGTCGCGGGGAGACAGTTCGGCCATGGCGCTCCAGCCCTGGCCGGGCACCTCGACGTGGATGATCTCCGGGGTGGTGGCGATGGCTCCGGCGAGCGTTTCCATACCGGCCTTGAAGTGCTCCGAGGCGACGTGCGCGGCGCCGGCCTCGGCGTCGGTGAACGCCTCCAGCAGGGTGTACTTGTTCGGGTCGTCCACGCTGCGGGACCAGTCGTAGAAGAGGTTGCCCGGCTCGGACCGGGTGGCGCGGGTGAAGTCGTCGACGAGGGTGAGCCAGTTGTCGCTGTGCTCCGGGCGGACGTCGAACCTGACGGCGATGAAGATCATGCGGCCAGCCTGGCACGCGGGGCGGCCCCCGCACACGTCCGCCGCCCGCCATTCCGGCAGGGCCGGAATCCGGGCGGGGCGGCGGCGGGCGGGAGCCTCACCGGATCCGGCCCTCGGCCGCCTCCGCGAGGGCGGCACGGATGCCTTCCGGGCGGCGGCGGAACTCCTGCGTCGGCACCGACACCGACAGCGCGTGCACGGTGTCCCGCTCGTCCCCCACCGGCGGCAGCGCGACCGCCAGGCAGGTCCACGCCGGGTCCGCCTCCCCCACCGACACCGCGAAGCCCGCCGCGCGGACCCGCAGCAGCTCCGCCTCCATGGCCTCGGCGTTCGTGATGGTCGCCGGGGTCAGCCGGGCCATCCCGTGCGCGTCGAAGTAGCGCCGCCGCGCCCGCGGGGTCAGCCGGGACAGCAGGGCCTTGCCGTGGGCGGTGGCGTGGGCGCGGGTCTCACGGCCGGGCGCGAACGGGTTCGCGGTGTCCGTGACGGGGGCGGTGGTGTCCACGACGGTGATCACCCCGCCCCGGTAGGCCGTGTAGTAGGACTCGCCGCCGGTCGCCCGCCGCAGCCGGGCGAGCAGGCCGGGCATGCCCGGGGCCGGGGCCAGCTGGTGCAGGAAGCTGCGGTGCAGCCGGGGCAGCTCGGGCCCGAGCGCGTAGCCGCGGGCCGTGCGCACCAGGTAGCCGCGGTCGGTGAGCGGCCCGAGGAGGTGGTAGGCGGTGGACAGGGAGCAGCCCGCGGTGCGCGCCAGCGCCTTGGCGCTGACCGGGCCGGGCGCCGCGGCCACCGCGTCGACGAGGGCCAGCGCGCGGTCGAGGGACTGCGGACCGGTGTGCGCCATGGTGCTGGTGGTTCCCCGTGGGTGGGCGGCAGGACGGGCCCCAGCCTACGTGGGGGGGCGGGCAGGCGCCGTCGACAGGACGTCACCGTACGGCCACACTGGGCACGGAGGTGGACCCATGACCCGAGCCGACCGGCCCGACGACATGCGGGCGACCGTGCGGGAGACGTACGGTCCCGCGGACCTCAGCGCGGTCCCCGTGTTCGCCGGCGGTTTCATCAACTTCGGCTACTGGCGGCCCGAGGACCTCGACGGCGCGCCGACGGTGGAGGACCGGATCCGCAGTCAGCAGGACCTGTACCGGCGCGTGCTGGACAGCGCGGGCCCTCTCGGCGGCGGGGAACTGCTGGAGGTGGGCTGCGGGCTGGGCGTGGGCTGCGCCCTGGCCGTCGGGGAGTACGGTCCGGCCCGGGTCACCGGTATGGACATCCACCCCCAGCAGCTGGAACGGGCCCGGCGGGCCAACGCCGGGCTACTGGAGGGGCCGGGGCCCGAGCGGCTCCGGCTGGTGCGCGGGGCCGCGGAGGAGATGCCGTTCGGGGACGGGGAGTTCGACTGCGTCTACAGCGTGGAGGCCGCCCAGCACTTCGACGACCTGGCACGGTTCGCGGCGGAGACCGCCCGGGTGCTGCGGCCCGGCGGCCGGGCCTCCGTGACCAGTTTCTTCACCCCGGACGCCGGGGCGGCGCCCCGGCTGGCGCAGCTGCTCGACACCTTCGCGGACGGGCTGGACATCGCCCGCCCGCCCTCCGAACTGACCGGGGCCCTGGCCCGGTCGGGGCTGACCGAGGTCCGCTGCGAGTCCATCGGCCCCTCGGTCTGGCCCGGCTGGGACCACTGGCTTTCCGCGCAGTGGAAGCCGGGCACCTGGCCGAGGAACTTCCGGGCGGCGTGGGAGCAGGGCCTCCTCGACTACTACGTGATCACGGCCGTCCGCCCGTAGCCGCCGGGGCCGTCAGCCGCGCCGGCGGCGGCGGCCTGCCATCACGACGACGGCGATGACGGCGGCCACGATCAGCAGCACGACCAGGACGCCCACGACCAGCGCGGCGGTGCCCAGCTTGCCGAGGATGCCCTTCTTCTTTTTCTTGGACTTCTTCTTGCTGTCCTTCGACACCCCCGACGCCTGCGTGTGGGCGGAGGCGGTCACGCTCGTCCCGCGGACGGATCCGGCCAGGACACCGGCCGGGGCGGCGGCCGCCACGGCGGCGCCGGCCGCGCCTGCGCGCTGGGCCGTGGGCGCCGCCGCCGCATTCGCCGGCAGCGGGGCCAGCAGCAGCCCTGCCAGCAGCGCCACGGGTACCGCCCTGGCGATCACACTCTTCCTCACACCGTTCTCCCTGTCTTCGACACCCGGTACGGGCCCCCTCCATGCCAGGTGTCTCGTACCCCTGGGAGCGGCGCGTACGCACGATCCGGCCATCCTGGGGTGCCGGGCCGCCGGAAGCAACCGCGCGGCCGGGCAGGGGGAGCTCCTGCGGACCGTCCGGAGGGGGCGGGCACGGCCGGAAGCCGTACGGCCGTTGTCCGTTACGGCTCCGGGGGCAGGTGGACGTCCAGGACGCAGATGTCGTCGCGGTGGGGGGTGCGGCCCGCGGCCAGGGTGCGGGCGAGGGTGTCGGCCCGGCCCTCCCGGACGAGGCGGGCCGCGGTCGCGGCGAGGGCGGCCAGGCCTTCCTCGATGTCCACGCCGGGGTCCTCGACGAGGCCGTCGGTGTAGAACAGCAGGTGGTCGCCCGGCAGCAGACCGATGACCTCCTGCCCGTAGGCCACCTCGGCGGCGGCGCCGAGCAGGTTCCCCTCCGGCTGGGGGAGGAACTGCGCCCGGCCGTCGCGGATCAGCAGCGGCGGGAGGTGTCCGGCGCGTACCCAGCTGAGCCGGTGGCCTTCGGGCTGGTAGCGGGCCATCACCATGGTCGCGGTGGCGGCCCCGGACGGTTCCGCGGCCGTGTGGAGCAGGAGGGCGTTGAGCCGGCCCAGGACGTCGGGGAGGGCCGAGCCGGTGACGGCCATCCCCTTGGCGGTGAACCGGAGTTGGGCCATCGTGCCGACGGCGGCCAGGCCGTGCCCGGCGACGTCCCCGACGACGAAGAGGGCGCAGCCGTCGGGGAGGGGGATGGCGCTGTACCAGTCGCCGCCCACGTTCACCCCGGCGTCGGCGGGCAGGTAGGCGACGTCCACGCACAGCCCGGCGAGTTCCAGGGACTGCTCGGGGATGGGCAGGAGCGTTTCCTGGAGCCGTGCGGCGAGGGAGCGTTCGGCGCGGAGCATGCCCCGCTGGACGAGGTTCGCGCGTTCGCTCTCGCGCAGGGCGATCTCGATGTCGCGCTGGGTGGTGACGTCCTGGACGAAGCCGTGCACCTCGACCGGGGTGCCGTCCGTGTCGTGGCCGGCCTCGGCGACGATCCTCAGGTGCCGCACCCCGTCCCTGGTGGTGATGCGGAAGGGCTGGTCCATGCCGGCGCCGTCCTCGAGCAGCCGCTGGACGGCGCGGCCGAGTCCCGGCAGGTCGTCCGGCAGCACGTGGCGGGGGAGTTCTTCCAGGGGGATGGGCCCCAGGGCGGGGTCGCGCCGGAAGACGGTGTAGACCTGATCGGACCAGGTGATGGTGTCCGTGGTGAGGTTCCAGCTCGCCCACCCGAGGTTGCCCAGGCGCTGGAGGTCGGCCAGCCGGCGCGCCTCCAGGTCGCTGGTGTCGAGGCGGACCCAGGAGGCCACCAGCCGGTCCCTCACGCGCGAGGCTCGCACGGAGAAGACGGAGTGGCGCGGGACCCCCGCGGCGACCTCCTCGTAGGTGAAGGGAAGTCCCTCGTAGACGGTGCCCGTGGCGAGGGCGTCCAGGTAGCCGTCCCACAGGGGGCTCCCGGCCACCGTGGGATACGTCTCGAGGACCGTGCGGCCGACCAGTTCCTTGCCCTTGCGGCCCGCGACATCGACGGATTCCGCGGTCGCCGCGTCGATCCGGAAGTCCTCCACGGAGCCGTCCGCCGCACGCACGGGGGTGAGGAGCACGGCGGGCCCGGACAGCACGTCGAAGATCTGCTGGACCGTCGTGACGTCCTCCTCGGCGGGCACTGGGCGCACCGCCGGCGGCGCGCCCAGTGCCCCGCCGCACAGCCGGACCACCCGGAGCAGCAGGTCCCGTGTCCGGTGGTCGAACGGCCCGGGTTCGCGGCGGAAGAAGCCGACGGCGGTCGTGGAGGGGGCTCCCGGTGCCGGGATCCAGGCGCGCGACAGCCACCGTTCGGGGTGGGCTCCGATGCGCAGGTAGCCGTCGGAGGCCTGGTCGGGGGCCTCCACCCACACGGGCCGCCGGCGGGTCAGGGCCTCCAGCACGGCGAGGCTGCCGAGCGGCGGGAGGTGGCTCCACTGCTGGGCGGTGGCGCCGTCGATACCGGCGTGCCCGGCCAGCTCCAGGCTTCCCGCGGGGTCGCGGGTGTAGATCATGACGGCGTCCACCCCGGCGGGCTCGTTCAGGGCCGTCCGCAGCAGTTCCGCGACCTCGGCGGGGCCGCTGGTGGCCGCCAGGGCCTTGGCCAGCCGGTCCGGCAGGGCGCTCCGTCCGGCGCCGGACGCCCCGCCGGGGGCGTACCCGCCGGTGCGGAACACCGTCCCCGCCGGTGCGTTCCGCCGGCCGTCCGCGGCCCGGACGGGGGGCCAGCCGGCACCGCCCAGGGTGAGCAGGCACTCCTCGGTCAGGGTGCGCCGGTGGTCTTCGGCGCGGCGTTGCAGGAGCTCGTACGCCTCGTCCGCGGGCAGGCCCTGCCGGGCCATGAGCACGCCCTTGGCGCGTTCGAGGACGGCCGCCGTCGCGGCTCCCGCCTCCAGGTCCTCGACCTCGGCGCGGAGCCGGGCCACCACCTTCGCCAGGGCCAGCATCTGCGGTGCTGTGCCCTCTGACCGGGGCACGGCCTCGTCCTCCTCCATAAGTCGAGGATGCCACTCCCCGGCGTTCACCCGGGTGCCGCCACGGACGGCGGCGCCCGAACCGGCCGGAAACCGACCTTCGCCGGGCTCAGAGCCCGCGGCGGTAGCGGAGCTCGGTGAGGACGGTCCCGTCGTCGTACGCGTCGTCCTGGGACCGGCCGTCGGCCCGGTAGCCGGCCCGCTCGTAGAAGCGCAGGGCCCGTTCGTTCCCGTCGAGGACCCACAGGGCCGACGCCGTGAACCCCTCGGCGCGCATCCGGGCGTGCGCCTCGTCCAGGAGGGCGCGGCCGATGCCCGTGCCGATCAGCTCCGGGGCGGCGTACAGGGCGTACACCTCGCCGGTGCCCTCCGGCTCTCCGTCCTCGGGGCGGCCGTAGCAGAGCCACCCGACGGGGCCGCGGTCGTCGGCCGCCACGAGGTCCCGCGAGGTCCGGCCGGGCCGGGCGAACCACTCGCGGCGCCGGGCGGCGTCGTCCTCGACCGTCATCGCGTCCAGGTGGGAGCGGGGGACCAGGCCGGCGTACGCCGCCTGCCAGCCCCGGACCCGGATCGCCGCGACGGCCTCGATGTCGGCCGCGTCCATGTCCCGTACACGTATCATCGCGCCACCCTAGTGCTGTGACCGGAAAGGTTCACCGTACGAGCCGCGGCCCTCCGCCTTGCGATGCACCGCACCGGACACCGCGAACCGGCAAACCTTTCCAGCCACAGCACTAGCCGCTCACGATCAGGTCCGGCCCGGAGGGCGACGGCCGGGCCGGTGCGGTGCGGGACGGCCGCTGCCGGGGCGTTCCCAGCCGGTCGCGGCCGAAAACGATCTCGGCCATCCGCCGCTCGGGGCCGCGGCGGCGCAGGAGCAGGTGGCCGATGAAGGCGGCCGGGCCGAAGAACACCTGGGCGGGCATCACCGCCGGGACGTGGCCGGTGACCGCGCCGGCGATGTGCAGCGCGGCCACAGGGGCTACGACGCCGAAGAGCAGCACCAGCGCGGTCCCGGTCCACAGCCCCGCCTTCCCGTACGCCTTGTGGGCGGTGGTGGTGAAGAGGGCGTACGCCAGCAGGTCGCCCATGCCGACCACCGCGCCGAGGTCCTCTCCGATGCGCAGCCCGGCCGCGGGGGCGAACGGATAGCCCTGTACGGCTTCGGACAGCTCCTCGGTCAGGGGCACGACCCAGGCGAAGACCGCGTCGTAGAGGGTGAGGGCGAGCAGGAACCAGGCAACGTTCCTCAGCCGCATCCCGCCCTGCACGTTGATGTTGGTGGCGGAGACCACGACGAGGCCGACGACGCAACTGTTGAGGATCCAGTAGGGCGCGGAGGTGTCGCCGAAGGCGAGGTGGGCGCCGAGCACGGCGGCGATCAGCGCGGCGATCAGGGCCCAGCGCAGCCGGCCGTTGCCGATGACGGGCTGGTAGCCGACGGACAGCCCGCCCGCGAAGACGAGGGCGAGCACGACCGGCAGGACGGCGCCGGGCAGCGCGAGGTAGACGTACGGCAGTGCCAGGACGAAGCCCATCATCACGAAGATGTCGCGGCCGTCGAAGACGCCGACCGGCGGCCTCGTCGCGCGTACGGTACGGAAGTAGTGGACCGCTCCGGCGCACACTGCGAGCGCCAGGGCGCTGGTGACCGCGAGCTGGAAGAAGACCGTCATGCGGGGCTCCGGGTGAAAGTGTGCTCCAACAGGTCGCAGCGGAGGGGGAAGCGCCGCGCGGCCTCCTCGTCGCTGAGCGGCAGGATCGTGACGTCCGCATCGATGTCCTGGGCCCGCAGCCGCTCGGTCACTTCGGCGGCGGTGACCTCCTTGGCGGCGACCTCCACATGGAGTCGGCCGTCGGCCCCGACGGCTGCCCGGTGGCGCAGCGGGAACGGCAGCCCGGGGGTACCGTCCAGCGCCTCCACGATCTCGCGCGGGGTCACGACGGCGTCGCTGGTGCGGTGCAGCTGGCCCGCCTTGCCGAGGATGTAGGAGACCGCGGGCACCATCGCCAGTTCGCAGTCCGGTTCTTCCTCCAGGGCGCGGACGACGTCACCGGTGTTGTACCGCAGGACGGGCATGCACTCCCGGTAGGGGTAGTACGGCGTGACCGTCAGCTCGCCGAGCCGGCCGGGGGCGGCGGGCTCGCCCGTCTCCAGGTCGAGCACCTCCGTGTACCCCATGTTGGGATCGATGTGCAGATGGCGCCGGCTACAGGTACGGCCGCCGACGGGCAGCAGCTCGGTCATGCCGAAGGCGTCGCCGACGACCTCGGCCCCGAACGTCTCGCGCAGGGCGTCCATGAGGTTCCGCGACAGCATCTCCCCGCCGCCGTAGATCGCCCGCAGCCCGAAGTCGTCGGGGCCGTAGCCGCTTCGGCGTGCGGCGGTCACCAGCTGGCCCAGGTAGCTGGGGGCGCCGGTGAGTATGGTGGGCCGGGTGCCGTTCCGGCCGAGCAGGTGCTCGATGGACTCGTCCGGCGGGATCTGCCCCACGACGTGGCACGACGCGTTGGCGAGCCGGCACACGGCGACGTCCTCCTGTACGGCGGCCGTCGCCCTGGAGCTGAGGTTGATCTGCATCCGGTCGCCGGGGCCGAGTTCGCCGCGCAGGACGAGGGACAGCGCGATCAGCGCGGGCCAGAGTTCCATCTCGTAGCGGGAGAGCCAGATCTGGACGGGACGGCCGGTGGTGCCGGTCGTCTGCGTCGCCAGGTACGGGGCGCTGCACAGGAAGTCGGCGGGGCGTTCGATCAGGTCGGCCTTGCGCGTGACCGGGATGCGGGTGAGCGTCTCGGTGGTCAGCCCCTCGAGGTCCACTCCGGCGAGCAGCTCGCGGTAGAAGGGCGAGCGCTTGGCGAGCTTGCGCACGGTCCGCCGGAGCGCGCGGTTCTGCAACTCCCGGCGCTCGTCCGGGTCGGTGAACGGCCCGTCGGCCAGTTCGTCGACGTCGTCGCCCAGCGAGCCGAACTCCTCGAGCGTGGCAAGAGCGTCGGCGACCAGCCGCTCCACGGTCCGTGCGCTCAGCCGTCGGCCGAACACCATGGACAGCGCCACCCGTACCTGCCGGACACCGGTCTCCAGCACTCATGCCTCCCTTGGGCGTAGCGAGGGGGTGGGGGCGGAAGCCGCCCCCACCCCCCATTTCGGCTCTGCGTCAGCTGACGGAGCAGTACGAGAAGAAGACCGACGTCATGGCACCCATGACGTACTTGAACTGCTTGGCGCTCGTCTTGATGGCGCTCATATGTGCCTCCCCTGTTTGCTGTGAGTGGACGAACACCTGGCCTCCGCCGGAGGTTCGGTGGTGCGCCCCTTGACGGACAACACACTGGCGCGATCGCGGCGAGCGGGCAATGATCGGGTCCATTCAACGGACCGGCGACTGAGGGGAATCCATACGGGCACCCCAACTGACCTGGCCCGAACGGGGAATTGTGGGGGCCGTCCGATCGGCGGCCCCCTGCTTGAGAGGGGGACCCTCATGGCCAGATCCGGCGCTGAGGGCCGCGGCGTGCTGGAAGGCGCGTTCGCTCTGATGGAAGTGCTCGCGCACGACGAAGAGGTGGGGCTGACCCGGCTGGCGAACGACGCCGCGCTGCCGAAGGCCACCGCCCACCGGCTGCTCGGACAGCTGGTCGAGCTGGGCGCGGTGCAGAGTCACGAAGGGCGTTACCGGCTGGGCCCGCGCACGTTCCGGCTGGGGCAGGCCTGGCATCCGGCGCGGGCGCTGCGGGCCGCTTCGGCGCAGCCGCTGCGGGAGCTCGCGGCGGTCGCCGGCGGGGTGAGCCTGAGCCTGTCGGTGCCCGAAGCGGGGCACATCATCGTCGTGGGGGGCATGCGGGGCGAGGTGGACGAGGTCTTCCCGCTGCGCTCGGGGGTGGTCCTGCCGCCCGGCAGCGCGGCGGAGCTGGTCCTCGCGGCGTCCGCGCCGGTGCCGCGGCGGCCGGCGGGGTGGACGGCGGCCGCATGGGCGCGCGAGGTGGCCGCGATCCGGGAGCGGGGGCTCGCGTTCGACCACGAGAGTTGCGTGGAGTCGTTGTCGTGCGTGGCGGCTCCAGTGCGCGCCGCCTCCGGTCACGTGGTGGCCGCGGTGGCGGTGACCGCCCTGAACGGGAAGCTGATCCCCCCGCTGGGCGATGCCGTGGGCCGCGCGGCATCGATGATCAGCGCCAGGCTGGCCCGGCTTCCGGAACCGGGGGCGCGAGCGCGCCGGAGCGGACCGGCCGTGGACCGGGGGGCTTCGGAACTGGCCGCTGCAGCGGAGCGGGTCCGCTGAGCCGGCGACCGGCGTGAGCTTCCGCTTCCCCCGCCCGGGCCATGGCCGCGGGCGGGGGAAGCGGCTTTCCGGGCGCCCGGGCCGGCACGTCGGCGCGACCGGCGCCCGCCGGCAATGGAATCAACGCGTCCGCAACCCTTGACGGGCCTTCGGGGCCCTCACATACTGGCGGCCAAATCGATTTGGCCGCGCCCCGGCTCCTCCCTGGAGCCGGGGCGCGGCCGAAGCCGGAGCGAGCCGAACGGAGCTCGAACGTGTCCAGTCCCCGCACACTCCCCCACCCCGTGGACCAGTCCCGCCCGCTGAGCCGGATCCTCCTGTTCGGCGTCCAGCACGTCCTCGTCATGGCGGCGACCCCCGTCTCGGCGATCTTCCTGATGAGCGCGACCCTGCACCTCGGCCCCCGGCTCACCGTGAACCTCCTCTCGGCGGCCTTCGTGCTGTCCGGGGTCGGCTCCCTGATCCAGTCGCTGGGGCCCTGGAAGTTCGGGCCCCGGCTGCCGTTCGTCATGCTGCCGGGCGGGGCCCCGCTGATCCTCTTCCTGGCCATCGCCGACGAGCACGGGGTGCGCACCGCCACCGGGGCGGTGATCATCAGCGCGGTCTTCACCTTCCTCGTACTGCCGGTCTTCTCCCGCCTGCTGAAGTACTTCCCCACCCTGGTCATCGGCACGATGATCGTCATCGTCGGGGTGAACCTGGTGAAGGTCGGTGCGCTCCTCGTCACCGGGCGTCCCGGCCAGCCGGGCTTCGCCGACCCCGCGAACCTGGCCCTGGGCCTGGCCACGATCGGCTTCACCGTGGCCCTCTACTGGCTGTTCAGCGGTGTCCTGCGGCAACTCGCCGTGATGCTGGGCCTGATCGCCGGCAGCGTGCTGGCGTTCGCCCTCGGACGGATCGACTTCGGCGGGGTCACCGAGGGCGGGATCCTGAGCGCTCCGCAGCTGATGCCGTTCGGCACGCCCGAGTTCCACCTGGTCGCCGCGCTGCCGCTGATGCTGTACGCCCTCGCCTCCATGGCCGAGGCCACCGGGCAGACCGTGATCAACGCGGAGACCGTCGGCAAGGAGATCGACGCGCGCACCGCCGTACCGCGCACCGTCCGCGGGGACGCCCTGGTGTCCGTCCTGGCCGGCTTCCTCGGGCTGCCGCTGATGGTGACCAGCGGCGAGAACATCGGCATCGTCCGGGTCACCGGGGTGCGCAGCCGGTTCGTCACCGCGGCCGCCGGCGTGGTCCTCATCGCCATCGGCTTCCTGGCGCCCGTCATCCGCGCCATCAGCGTCATCCCGTCCGCCGTCGTCGGCGGCACGGCCATGGTGGTCTTCGCCGTCATCACCGTGCTCGGCGTGCAGATGCTCGGGAAGGCCCAACTGGACCGGCACTCGCACGCGTTCATCTGCGCCGTCGCCATCGCGCTGGGCCTGCTGCCGATCCTGGTCCCCGGCGTCTACGCGGGCCTGCCCTCCGGCGCCCGGATCCTGCTCGAAAGCGGCGTGGCCGTAGGCGCGTTCACCGCCGCGCTCCTCAACGTCCTGTTCCACCACGTACGGCCCCGGCTCTCCCGCGGCGCCGCCGGCCCCGCCCTCGCTCCCGCCGACGCGGGCGCCCCCGCTCCCCTGCCCCATGTGTGAGCCCTACGCGAAAGACGAGATGAGCACCCTCCCGATGAGACACCACACCACCGCCGGCCCCCTCCCCGACCTCCGCCGGCCGGCCGACGGTCCCCGGCTCCTGGTCCCGGACCTCGTGCTCACCCCCGAGGGCCTGCGGGAGGGCTACGCGGCCGTCGTCGACGGCGGCGCCTTCCAGGCCGTCGGGCCGGCCGCCGTGCTGGAGCGCGAGCACCCCCGGCTGACGCCGGTCCGGCTGCCCGGGCACCTGCTGATGCCGGGGTTCGTCGACGCGCACCACCACCTGACGCAGAGCTTCGGCGCGGCCCTGGCCTTCGGCGAGCCCTCCGAGATCTTCCGCCGCGTCTGGGTCCCCCTCGAGGGAGCCCTGGACGAGGAATCCGCCTACACGGCCGCCAAGCTGTCGGCGCTGGAATCCCTGCGGGGCGGGTTCACCACCGTCGCCGAGGCCGGCACCCGGGCCCCGGTGGACGTCGGTGTCGTGGCCGCGGCCGCGGGCGACGCGGGAATCCGCTGCGTCCTCGGGCTCGTCTGCAACGACGTCCCCGATCCCGCGGGGGCCGGGGGGACGGAGGACACCGCCTCCGTCCTGGCCGCCGCCGAGAAGCACCTCGCCCGGTACGAGGGCGCGGAGCTGGTCCACCCGTCGCTGGCGGTCCCGGTCCCGGAGGCCGCCACGGAGCGGACCCTGCGGCACACCGCCCGGCTCGCCGCCGAAGCGGGCGCCGTGGTCCAGATCCACGTCAACGAGCACCTCGCCGCCGTGGAACGCTCCCTGGTCCGGCACGGGCTGCGCCCGCTGGAGTACCTGCGGGAAGCCGGCGCGCTGGGGCCGCAGTTGCTCGCGGCCCACGCCACGCTGGTCACCCCGTCCGAGCTCACCCTGCTCGCCGACGCGGGCGCCGCCGTGAGCTACAACCCGGTCGCCAGCGCGTGGAAGGGCAACGCCGTGGCCCCGGCCACCGCCATGGCCGAACGCGGGATCCGCTTCGGCCTGGGCACGGACGGCACCCGCGGCGACGCGCTGCGCCTCGTGGAGGCCGCCGAGTTCGCCCAGCGCCTCGCCTACGGCCTGGCCACCGGGGACTCCTCCTGCGGGGCGGGCTGGACCTGGCTGGACCGCGGCGGCCCGGGCGGCGCGGACGCCCTCGGCCTCGGGGCGCTCACCGGCCGGATCGCCGCCGGGGCGGCCGCCGACTTCCTGCTGGTCGACGTCGGCGGCCCGGAGATGCGGATCTCCCGGGACCTGCCCTGGGAGCTGGTCCGGCGCGGGAACCGCGACCAGATCACCGCCGTGTTCGTCGCCGGCCGGCTGCGGATGTGGCGGGGCCGGGCCGTCGGCTGGGACGACCTCGCGTTCCTCGACCGGGCGGCGGAGCTGGCCGACGAGGTGGTCGCACGGGCCGGCGTGACCCGGGCGCACCCGACCTCCGCGGCCGCACGGGCCGGGAGCGCCGTCCGGTGAGCGCCGCGACCTTGCTGGTCCTCGCCCTGGTCGTGGCGGTCGCCGCGTTCGTCCAGGGGACCAGCGGCCTCGGGTTCGCGCTGGTCGTCGCCCCGGTGGCCGGACTGCTCGACCCCTCGCTGCTGCCGGTGTTCGTCCTCGCGTCGATGATCCCGCTGAACCTCTACGTGGTCTGGCGCGAACGGCACTCGCTGGACCTGCGGGGCGCGGGCTGGATCTCGGCGGCGCGGCTCGCCGCGACCCCCGGCGGGCTCCTGCTGCTGTGGGCCGTGCCCGGGCAGCGGCTCGGCGTCGTCGTCGGCGTGGCGACCGTCCTGGCGGCGGCCGTCAGCCTGGCGGCGCCGGCCTTCGTGCCGGGCCGGGCCGCCTACCTGGGCGCGGGCGTGGTCACGGGACTCACCGAGACGGCGACGGGGGTGGGCGGTCCGCCGCTGGCCCTGGTCTACCAGCACCGTCCGCCCGCGGAGCTGAGGTCCACGGTCGCGCTGTGCTTCCTGGTCGGCGAGGTGGTCTCCCTCGTCCTGCTCCTGGCCACCGGCCACGGCACGCCGGGTCAACTGGGCTGGGCCGCAGCCCTGTTGCCCGCGCTGGCCCTCGGGGCGTGGCTGAGCCGGCTGGCGCACCACCGGATCGACGCCGCGCGGATGCGCCCCCTGGTCCTGGGCTTCGCGCTCGTCTCCGGTGCGGTGCTCATCCTGGCTCCGTGACCCGCAGCGAGGAGGCGCGGGCGATCACCCGGGGCTCGGGCGCCGCCGCCGGAGCCCCGGCGGCGACCCCGCGCAGCCGGGACAGGAGCAGTTCGACGGCGTCGGCGGCCGCCCGGCCGAGGTGCAGGTCGACGGCGGTGAGCGGGGGTTCGCAGGTGCGGGCCCGCGGCCCGTCGTACCGGGTGGCGACCAGTACGTCCTCGGGGACGCGCCGGCCGCTGTCGCGGATGGCGCGGACGGCGCCGACCGCGAAGACGTCCACGAGGGCGCAGACGGCGTCGGTCCGCGGATGGGCGGCCAGCAGGGCCGCGCAGGCGTCGTACCCGGCCTGTTCGCCCCCCTCCTCCGGGGCGGTCACGACGACGGGGGTCCAGCCCCTGTCGGCGGCGGCGCGTTCGTAGGCGGCGCGGGCGTCGACGGAGGAGTGGCGGGTGCCGGCGCCGATCAGCAGCGCCGGACGGCGGGCCCCCTGCTCGCGCAGGTGGTCCAGCAGCAGTTCGGTGACGGCGCCGCCGCGCAGGTCCACGTACGGGGCGTCCGTCCCGGCCACCTCGCGGCCGAGCGCCACGTACGGCAGGCCCCGCTCGCGCAGCTGCGCGACGGCCGGGTCGTCCTCGCCGGGCTCGACCACGATGGCGCCGTCGATGTCGAGGGAGTGCAGCGGGGATCCGGACTGCACCGGGGGGACCAGGACGAGCGCGTAGCCGTGCACCATGGCGCGTTCCGCGGCGGCGGCGGCGATCTCCATGTAGAAGCCGAGCCTGGAGGGTCCGGCGGCCACCGCGAAGGGCATGGAGGAGGCGAGTGCGATGACCTTGGCCTCGCCGTTGCGCAGGCGCTGCGCGCGCAGGTTGGGCCGGTATCCGAGCTCGGCCGCGGTCTGCTTGATGCGTTCGCGGGTCCGGGGGTCGACCTTGCCGAGTCCGTTCAGGGCATGGGAGACGGTGGTCGGCGACACGGAGGCGGCCCGGGCGACGTCGGCGATCGTGGGCTTGCGCCGGCGGGCGCCTCCGACGGAGCCGGACGGCAGCCCGGAGGCGGAAGCGGAAGCGGAACTTGGCATCTGCGGAAACGCTCCTCGCTCGGGCGGCCGGGTCGGTCCCCTCATCTTCGCCGAACCGCCCGCCGTCCTCCAGCCCCGTCCCCGGCCGCCGGGCCGGGGGCGTGCGCCCGGGGGTCCCGGGCGCACGCTTCGCCGGCTCAGCGGTACCGGTAGACGATCCGGCCGCGGGTGAGGTCGTACGGGCTCAGCTCCACGAGCACCCGGTCCTCGGGGAGGATCTTGATGTAGTTCTTCCGGATCTTCCCGCTGATGTGCGCGAGTGCTTGGTGCCCGTTCTGGAGCTGCACCTTGAAGGTCGCGTTGCGCAGGCACTCGACTACGGTGCCTTCGACTTCGATGCCCTTGGCTGTTCTCGGCAAGGTGTCCCGTTTCTCTCGGTTCAGGGTTCGGTGTGCGTGTGCGTGTGCACGGGGGCTGGTCAGTGGCGCACCAACTCGATGCAGCCGCCGGTCCGTTCGGCGCCCGCGCCTTCGAAGAGGGCGAGGGCGGCCGTGTTGGTCTCGTCCACTTCGGCCCAGGCCGAGGTGATGCCCCGGTGGTGGAGCGACCCGAGCGCGTGGGCCAGCAGGGCCCGCCCGATGCCGTGGCGCCGGTCCTCGGCCCGCACGGCGATCAGTCCGATCCGGGCCCGGCGGCGGACCGCCGCCACCCGGACCAGCCCGGCGTACCGGCCGCCCCGCGTCGCCACAGCGTACTTCGCCGGGTCCAGGGGCAGCGAGCCGGTGGGCCCGGCCACGACCTCGGCCGGCATGGTGCGCCAGCCGACGGAGGCTTCGACCTCCTCGCGGATCGCCCGGTCCAGTGCGCGCAGCCGCCCCGGGTCCGCCTCGGTGCCGGGCAGGACCACCACCTCCGGGGGAGGTGCGAGGGCCCCGGGGGCGGTGGGGAGGGTGTATTCGCGCTCGCGGCGTCCGACGGCGAAGCCGAGGCGCTCCCACCGCGCCTTGAGGCCGGGGTCGTCCGCGGCGACGAGGGTGTGGACCGGGGTGGCGGGGAGGTCCGCCAGCACGGCGGTGGCGAGCCGGTCGAAGACCGGGTCCTGCCACACGTCGACGCTGACGAAGAGCCGCCCGTCGGGCCGGTGCGAGATGTCGCCGTGGCCGACGGTCCGGCCGTCCGACACGGCCTCCCACTGGGTTTCGGCGGTGCGGGTGATGATGACTGGGTCCATGGCTGTCGCCTTTCAGGAGTGCGTGGTCCGGGCACTCCCGACGACACCTGGGTCAGTCGCACACCGTGGGGAGAGGAGGGAGCACCCACTTCGATACAGCGTTCACGGGTCTCACCTCCTGGCGGTCTTTCACGGCGCTCCGCACCCTACCCGCCGGCCGCTCCCCCGCCCAACCGGTTTTCCGGCGGCGGGGCGATTGCGGTTCACTCCTCCTCCCCGCGCCCCTGCGCCGCGGGGAGCCGCTCCTTGATGACGTCCATCACGGCGCTGTCGGTGAGGGTGGTGACGTCGCCGAGGGCGCGGTGGTCGGCGACGTCGCGCAGCAGCCGGCGCATGATCTTCCCGGAACGGGTCTTGGGCAGCTCGGGCACCACCAGGATCTCGCGGGGCCGGGCGATGGGGCCGATCTCCCGGGCCACGTGCGCGCGCAGTTCCTCCGCGACGCCGGGCCCCGCGCCGTCGTCGCCGCTGCCGGCACCGGCGCGCAGGATGACGAAGGCGACGATGCCCTGGCCGGTCGTCGGGTCCGCGGCGCCGACCACCGCCGCCTCGGCGACCCTGGGGTGCGAGACGAGCGCCGACTCGACCTCCGTGGTGGAGATCCGGTGTCCGGAGACGTTCATCACGTCGTCGACGCGGCCGAGCAGCCAGATGTCGCCGTCCTCGTCCTTCTTGGCCCCGTCCCCGGCGAAGTAGCGGCCCGGGAACCGCGACCAGTACGTCTCGACGTAGCGCTGCCGGTCGCCCCAGATGGTCCGCAGCATCGCCGGCCAGGGCTCGGTGAGCACCAGGTAGCCGCCGGAGCCGTTCGGCACCGGGTCGCCGCGGTCGTCCACCACGTCCGCGACGACGCCGGGCAGCGGGCCCATCGCCGAACCGGGCTTGCAGACGCTGACCCCGGGCAGCGGGCTGAGCATCTGGGCGCCCGTCTCGGTCTGCCACCAGGTGTCCACCACGGGGCAGCGGTCGCCCCCGATGGCGCGCCGGTACCAGATCCAGGCCTCCGGGTTGATCGGCTCGCCGACCGAACCGATGACGCGCAGGCTGCTCAGGTCGAAGGCGTCCGGGACCTCCTCGCCCCACTTCATGAAGGTGCGGATCGCGGTCGGCGCGCAGTACAGGATGCTGACCCGGTACTTCTCCACGATCTCCCACCAGCGGCCCTGGTGCGGGGTGTCGGGGGTGCCCTCGTACATGACGGAGGTGGTGCCGTTGGCGAGCGGCCCGTAGACGATGTAGGAGTGGCCCGTCACCCAGCCGATGTCGGCCGCGGTCCAGAAGACGTCCCGCTCGGGTTTGAGGTCGAAGACCGCCCAGTGCGTCCAGGCGACCTGGGTCAGGTACCCGCCGGAGGTGTGCAGGATGCCCTTGGGCTTCGCCGTGGTCCCCGAGGTGTACATGATGTACAGCGGGTGCTCGGCGTCGAAGGGCCGCGCGTCGTGCTGCGGGGACTGGCGGTCCACGAGCTCGTGCCACCACACGTCGCGCCCCTCGGTGAAGGGCACGTCCTGGCCCGTGCGGCGGACGACGACCACGGTGCGCACGCCGGGGCAGTCGGCCACGGCGCTGTCCACGGCGGGCTTCAGGGCGGTGGCGGCGCCCTTGCGGTAGCCGCCGTCGGCGGTGATCACCACCCTGGCGTCGCAGTCGAGGATGCGCCCTTTGAGGGCGTCGGAGGAGAAGCCGCCGAAGACGACGGTGTGCGGGGCCCCGATCCGGGCGCAGGCGAGCATCGCCACGGCCGTCTCGGGGATCATCGGCATGTAGATCGCGATCCGGTCGCCCTCCCGGACCCCGAGCTCGGTGAGGGCGTTGGCGGCCCGGCAGACCTCGTCCTTCAGCTGTGCGTAGGTGATGGTCCGGGTGTCGCCGGGCTCGCCCTCCCAGTGGAAGGCGACCCGGTCGCCGTGCCCCGCCTCGACGTGCCGGTCGACGCAGTTGCGGGCGACGTTGAGGCGGCCGCCGGTGAACCAGCGCGCGAACGGGGCGTCCGACCAGTCCAGGACCTCGGTCCAGGGCTCGGCCCACTCGAGCCGCCGCGCCTGGGCCGCCCAGAAGCCGAGCCGGTCCCGTTCCGCTTCCAGCCGGGTCCGGTCGGTGGCGTTGGCCGTCGCGGCGAGGTCCTGCGGAGGGGGGAAGCGGCGCGCCTCGTGCGACAGGTTGGAAAGGGTCTGGTCACTCATGGCCACTCCTCCGGCCGGCCCGCGCCCGCCTCCGGGCACGGCTCTGGGCTCGGCACGGCATCTGCGCCGGCACCCGCTCGTCCGCAGCCCGCGCTGCCGTCCTCCGGTTCACCCGCGGTCCGCCAGCCCGGCACCGCACCCGGCGCCTTTCCCCTAGGGATCCACCCAAACCGGTCGCCGGCTGCGGGACCGGCTGGGCGGCGACGGGCGGCCGGTTCGGAAAAAGTTTTCCACTGACGTCTATCGAATGGCCGTCCACTGGGAATGCTGCGTGTGTTCTCCCGCCCCGGCCCGACGCTCCGTCAGCTTCCCGCCCGGGCGGGCCTTCCGTACGGAGCCCTCGGGAGGTAACACGCATGCAGTCCATCCCCACCGCGCCCCCGGCCCCCACCCGCCGCGGTCTCCTCGCCGGCCTCGGGCTGGCCGCCGCCGCCCCGCTCCTCCTCGGCGGCGCCCCCCGCCCCGCACTCCCCCGGCAGGCCGTGGCGCCCGCCCCCGGCGGTACGACGGTCCTGCTCCGCCGGGCCTCCCTCGTGCTCACCATGGACCCCGCCCTCGGCAGCGGCCCCCTCGGCGCCCTCGAGAACGCCGACGTCCTGATGCGCGACGGCGCCATCGCCGCCGTCGGCACTTCGCTGCCGGCGCCCTACGGCGCCCGGGTGGTGGAGAGTTCGGGCAAGCTGGTCATGCCGGGGTTCATCGACACCCACAACCACCTGTGGCAGGCGATGTTCCGGGGCGGCTGCACCGACCGGGACCTGTTCGGCTGGTTCCGGGCCTGTACCGACCCCCAGCGCGGCCTCCTGACCCCCGACGCCCTGCACAGCTTCGTCCGCCTCGCCGCCCTCGACGCCGTGCAGTCGGGCGTGACCACGCTGGTCGACTGGGTGGACATCTTCTCGTACGACCTCGTCGAGAGCTACGTGCGGGCCTTGGCCGGCACCGGCCTGCGGTTCACGTACGCCCTGTACCCCCCGGCCCCCGACGGGGCGCTGGCGGCGAAGGTGAAGCGGGAACTGGTCGACCCGGTCCCGCTCGGCTCCTTCCAGATCGCCACCCACGCGTCCCGCGCCGCCCGGGCCGACAACCGCGCCCACTGGGAACTCGCCCAGGACCTGGGGGTCATGCTCAACTCCCACGTCCTGGAACGCCCGGAGATGCGCGCCGACGACCCCGTGGGCGTCCTCGCCGGCATCGGCGCACTGGGTCCCCGGCTGCTGATGAACCACGCGATCCACCTCACGGACGCGGAGATCGCCGCCGTCGCCGAGCACGACGTGCGCCTGGCCCACTGCCCGCTCAGCAACATGCGGCTGGCCTCCGGCATCATGCGGCTGTCGGACCTCGGACGCAGGGGCGTCAAGGTCGGCCTCGGTCTGGACGGCGGCACCAACGACACCTCCGACTTCCACGCGCTCATGAAGACGGCCATCGGCCTGCAACGCGCCCGCTCGACCGAAGCCGGCGTCTTCCCGCAGGTCGAGGACGTGCTGCGGATGGCCACCCTGGGCGGCGCCGAGGTCATCGGCCTCGCGGACCGGGTGGGCTCCCTGACCCCCGGCAAACGGGCCGACCTGCTGGTCATCGACCCGGCGGCGCTGAACTTCGCCCCGCGCTTCGACTGGATCGGCCAGATCGTCTTCAACGGGCGCCCCGAGAACATCGAGGCCGTGTTCGTGGACGGCCGGCCGCTGAAACTCGGCGGGCGGCTGGTCGACGTCGACCCGGCACGGGTGGTCCGCGAGGCCGAGACGGCGGCCGGCCGGCTGCGCTCGGCGGCGTAGGGCGGGGCGCGGCGACGGGGAGGCCACGGGCAGGCGCTCCGCCGTCGCCGTGCCCGCGCGCCCGATCTCCCCGCCGGACTTACGATGTCGCTAGGCCGTGCGTTCTGGATCAGGTCTGATCGGATCCGATCCAAAAGGCCCGGCCCGGAGCACTCGGGGCAGTCGACGGCCGGTCTCTGGCCGGCGGGAAGCGGGCACCCATGGCTGAGCGGCTCAAAAGGTCCGGATTGATCGGCGAGCTCTCGGCAGAGTTCGCGGGGACCATGATCCTCATCCTGTTCGGCGTCGGTGTGGTGGCCCAGGTGGTCGCCGGCGGCGCCCTCACCAATCCGCCGGGCGGCCTCGGGAACCACGACAGCATCGCCTGGGCCTGGGGCCTCGGCGTCACCCTCGGCGTGTACGTCGCCGCCAGGCTGAGCGGCGCGCACCTGAACCCGGCGGTGACGCTCGCGCTGGCGGCGTTCAAGGGGTTCCCGTGGAAGCACGTGGCCCCGTACGCGCTGGCCCAGACGGCCGGCGCCTTCGTGGCCGCCCTCATCGTGCGCTGGAACTACTCCGAGGCGCTGGCGAAGGCGGACCCCACCCACACCATCAAGACGCAGGGCGTGTTCTCCACGCTGCCGGCCAACGGCAACCCCAACCTGCCGGTCACCGAATGGGGGGCGCTGCGCGACCAGGTCATCGGCACCGCCATCCTGCTGCTGCTGATCCTCGCGGTGACCGACCTGCTCAACACGGCCCCCGGCGCCAACCTCGGCCCGTTCATCGTCGGCCTCATCGTGGTGGGGATCGGCATGGCCTGGGGCACCGACGCCGGCTACGCCATCAACCCGGCCCGCGACTTCGGCCCCCGCCTGGCGAGCTTCCTCACCGGGTACGGCGGAGCGTGGCGGGACCAGTACGGGCACTTCTACTTCTGGGTGCCCATCATCGGTCCGCTGATCGGCGGCCTGCTGGGAGCGGGTCTGTACAAGTTCTTCATCGGCCGGTACCTGCCGACCGCCGAGCCGGAGCCCCCCGGGCGCGTGCCGGTCCCGGACGAGAGCTGATCCGACCCGCGAGGACGGGCCCAAGAGAGGCGGCAACCCATGGCTGATTTCGTCGGCGCAGTGGACCAGGGCACCACCAGCACCCGTTTCATGATCTTCGACCATGCGGGCAACGAGGTGGCCAGGCACCAGCTGGAGCACGCCCAGATCCTGCCCCGCTCGGGGTGGGTCGAGCACGACCCGGTCGAGATCTGGGAACGCACCAACTCCGTGATCCAGAACGCCCTGCGGCACGGAAACCTTTCCGCGACCGACCTGGCGGCCATCGGCATCACCAACCAGCGGGAGACGACCGTCGTCTGGGACCCGCGCACCGGCCGCCCCTACTACAACGCCATCGTCTGGCAGGACACCCGTACCGACTCCATCGCCGCGGCGCTGGAACGCTCGGGGCAGGGCGACGTGATCCGCCGCAAGGCGGGCCTGCCGCCGGCGACCTACTTCTCCGGCGGCAAGATCCAGTGGATCCTGGAGAACGTCGACGGGGTCCGCGAGGCCGCCGAGCAGGGGCACGCCCTGTTCGGGAACACCGACTGCTGGGTGCTGTGGAACCTCACCGGCGGTCCCGACGGAGGCATCCACGCCACCGACGTCACCAATGCCAGCCGCACGATGCTGATGGACCTGGAGACCCTCGACTGGGACGAAGAGCTGCTGGGCTTCTTCGGCGTGCCCCGCTCGATGCTGCCGGCCATCAACCCCTCCTCCCACCCCGAGGCGTACGGGCACGCCCGCTCCTCCCGGCCCCTGCGGGCCGCCATCCCCATCACCGGGGTCCTCGGCGACCAGCAGGCGGCCACGGTCGGACAGGTCTGCTACGCCCCGGGCGAGGCCAAGAACACCTACGGCACCGGCAACTTCCTGGTGCTCAACACCGGTACCGAGCTGGTCCGGTCCCGGCACGGCCTGCTGACCACCGTGGCGTACCAGTTCGCGGGCCAGCCCGCGGTCTACGCCCTGGAGGGCTCCATCGCCGTCACCGGCTCCGCGGTGCAGTGGCTGCGCGACCAGCTGAAGATCATCAACGATGCCGCCGAGACCGAACGCCTGGCCTCCACCGTCGAGGACAGCGGCGGCATCTACTTCGTGCCGGCCTTCTCCGGCCTGTTCGCCCCGTACTGGCGCTCCGACGCCCGCGGCGCGATCGTCGGGCTCGCCCGCTACCACGACAGCGGCCACCTGGCCCGGGCCACCCTGGAGGCCATCTGCTACCAGAGCCGGGACGTGGTGGAGGCCATGGAGCAGGACTCCGGCGTCCACCTGGACGTGCTGAAGGTGGACGGCGGCGTGACCGCCAACGACCTGTGCATGCAGATCCAGGCCGACGTGCTGGGCGTACCGGTCAGCCGGCCGGTCGTCGCCGAGACGACCGCGCTCGGCGCGGCCTACGCCGCCGGACTGGCGACGGGGTTCTGGCGGGACACGGACGAGCTGCGCACCCACTGGCAGGAGTCCAAGCGCTGGGAGCCCCGGTGGTCCGAGGAGCAGCGGGAGGAGGGCTACGCGGGCTGGAAGAAGGCCGTGGAACGCACCCTCGACTGGGCCAAGGTCGAGTAGCCGCCGGGCCGGACGCGAGCCGGACGCCGGAGCGGGCCGGGACGGGCCCGCTCCGGCGCCGACGTGCCCCGGGGCGGGCCCCTCCCGGCCCGTCCCTGGGTCAGCCGCGGCGCAGGCGGGTGGCCAGGAGCGCCATCGCCGCCATCAGCGCCGGCAGCACGAGCATCGCCCACCGCAGGGTCGCCGCCTCCGCCAGCGCGCCGATGACCGGGGGTCCCGCCAGGAAGCCGACGTAGCCCACCGCCGAGACGGCGGCGATGGAGGAGCCGGTGCGCTCGGGCCGCAGCCCGGCCGCGTGGGCGAAGACGAGCGGGATGACGGCGGCCATGCCCAGCCCCAGCAGCCCGTAGCCGACGAAGCCCGCCGCCGTCGTGGCCACCAGGATCGGGATGAGGGCCCCGGCACCCGCCACCGCGGCGCACAGCAGCGTGAAGCGGACGGTGCCGAGGCGGGACCGCAGCCGGTCGGCGGTGAGCCGGCCCGCGACCATGCCCGCGGAGAAGACGGCGTAGCCCAGTCCCGCCGCGCCCGGTGAGGCTCCGGTCTCCTCCTTCAGGTACACCGCGCCCCAGTCGTTGACCACCCCCTCCCCCATCAGCGCGCAGAACGCCACCAGGCCCGGGATCCACAGGCCCGGGCCGGGCAGGGCCAGCAGGGGGTCGCGCCGGGAGGGGCCCTCGGCCCGCGGGGGGTCGGGGGCCAGGGCGGTGGCCGCCGCGCCCGCCACCACCAGCAGGACGAGTGCCGCCACCGTGAAGTG
Organism: Streptomyces katrae; assembly: GCF_002028425.1. GTDB lineage: Bacteria > Actinomycetota > Actinomycetes > Streptomycetales > Streptomycetaceae > Streptomyces > Streptomyces katrae_A. The sequence continues at coordinate 575,125 of NZ_CP020042.1, forward strand.
CGCCCGGATGCCGATCCCGGCGGAGGCGGCCAGTCCGCCCGCCGTGGCCCCGGTGATCCCGCCGAGGCTGAACATGGCGTGGAACCCGCCGAGGACGGGGCGCCCGTAGGCGCGTTCGACGAGGACGCCCTGGGTGTTCATCGCGACGTCGACGGCCGTGTTGCCGCACGCGAACAGGGCCAGGGCCGCCGTCAGCACGGCCAGGTCCGGGACGTGGGGCAGGCTCGCGAGGGCGCCCAGGTAGGCGACCAGGCCCGCGCACAGGACCTTGCGGCTGCCGTACCGGGCCACCAGGCCGCCGACCAGCGGAAGCCCGAGGAAGGCCCCGCCGCTCAGGCCGACGAGGGCGATCGCCAGCTCCCCGGCGGACAGGTCCAGCCGGCTCTGGACGGCGGGGACCCGGGCCGCCCAGGTGGCGAAGGCGGCTCCGGTGACGAAGAAGACCGCGCAGACGGCCAGCCGCATGGCCCGCGGACTCCGGCCACCGCTCCGGTTCCGGTCGCCGTTCCGGTTCCGGTTCCGGTCGCGGGCCGTCGGCGCCGTCCGTCCGTCCGCGATACCGGGCTCGGGCTCGTTGCGCATCCGCTCCGTCCCCTGTCGTCGTGTCACCGCGCCGAGTCGGCCGTCCGCCGGGTCAGGGCGATCAGCGCCTCCCGTTCCTCGACAAGGACCTTGTACAGGACTTCGGCGTAGCGGCGCATCGTCGTGTGGTCGTTGGGCGGCCCGAACGAGCTGAAGCTCTGGCCCAGCACCAGCCGGCGCAGGCAGATCTCCTCGCTCACGGGGTAGTGCGCCGGATCGTAGTGGTGTCCGGGCCGGGCGTGTCCGCAGCTCCAGGGGCAGCCCCGGCCGTAGCCGCGCAGCTCCTGGAAGAGGGTCTGCCCGGGCACGGGCTGCGGCTGCCAGCGCATGATGTGCAGGCCTTCGGCGTTCACCGCCCGGGCGAGGGCGTCGCGGAAGGCGGCGACGGGAAGGCCGTCGAGTCCGAGTTCCTCGGGCATGACGAGCAGCGGGTAGAAGAAGTACACGTGCGTGCGGTCCCCGGGTACGGCCGGCGTACGGATGCCGGGCACGCCGGCGAGGGCGTCCGTGAGCGCCGCGCCGTTGGCCTGCCGGGCGAGGGACATCTCCGGCAGGCGGGTGAGCTGGGAGCGGGCGAAGGCGGCGGCCAGGACGTCGATGCGGTAGTTCCAGCCCATGATGCGGGCGTTGTAGTCGCGGCTCTGGCCGGGAAGTTCCTCGCCGAACATCAGCACCCGCCGGGCCAGCCGGTGCTGTTCCTCGTCGCGGGTCGCGAACAGGCCGCCCTCGCCGAGGGCGGAGAGGGTCTTGGACCCGTTGAGGCTGGCCCCGCTCATCGTGCCCAGCGACCCGACCGGGCGGCCCCGGTAGACGGCGCCGTGGGCCTGGGAGGCGTCCTCGATGAGGACGAGGCCGCGGCGGTCGGCGATCTCCCGCAGGGCGTCGTGGTCGGCGGGCAGGCCGTTGAGGTCGACGGCGACGATGGCGCGGGTGCGGTCGGTGATCCGCTCCTCGATCCGGGCCGGGTCGATGTTGAACGTCTCGATGTCGGTGTCCACGAACACCGGGATCGCGTTGGCCTGGAGCACGCAGGAGGCCGAGGCCAGGAAGGTGTCGGCCGGCACGAGCACCTCGTCGCCCGGCTCCACACCGGCGGCCGCGATCGCCATGTGCAGGGCGGCCGTACCGGAGTTGGCGGCCAGGACGTAGGGCATGCCGGTGAACTCGGCCCAGGCCTCCTCCAGTTCACGGACCGTACGCATGGGCCAGTGCCAGGGGGTCGCCTGGTCCAGGGCGTCGAGGACGGCCTTGCGGTCGGCGTCGGTGACCTGCGGCCAGGGGGCCACCTCGTTCCCGGCCAGCAGCGGGGAACCCCCGTCGACGGCTAGCACGTTCCGGCCTCCTCACGGACCCCGGCGGCGGCGCTCGCCGTCAGCCTCCGGCGGGCCGGGGCCTCCCGGCGGAACACCGCCCGGGCGGAGGGGACCTCGGGGAAGGCACCGAGCAGTCCGGCCAGGCCCGTGAGCCCCTCGGCCAGCGTGACCCGCGGGGTGAAGCCCAGCCCCGTCAGCCGGGTGACGTCGGCGAGGAGGGTGAAGCTGTCGGCCAGGCTGGAGGTGTCGGCGGTCAGCAGCGCCGGCCGTCCGGTCGCCGTGCCCACCGCGTCGGCCAGTTCACGCATCGAGACGGCGGTGCCGGTGCCCAGGTTGTAGGTCTCGCCGTCGGCGCCGCGGGCGGCCAGGACCAGCATGGCCCGGCACAGGTCCTCGACGTGGATGAAGTCGCGGCGCTTGCGGTCGATGTCCCCGACCACGGGGATGGGCCGTTCGTTGAGGTGCCAGCGCAGGAACTGCGAGACCTCGCCGCCCGCGCGGCGCGGGTCCTCGCCGGGACCGTAGACGACGAAGGACCGGCCGATGACGACGGGCAGTCCGGCCGTCGCGTACAGGCTGCGCAGGGTCAGTTCGCCGGAGAGCTTCGAGGCGCCGTACGGCAGGAAGGGCTGCGTGGGGTGGTCCTCGCGGATCGGGCTGTGGAGCGGGGTGCCGTAGACGATGGCGGAGGAGAGGTAGACGAGGCGGCGCACGCCCAGTTCCAGGCAGGCGTTGCCGACGTTGCAGGTCCCGAGGGCGTTGAGCTGGAAGTCGCGGCGGGGGTCGGCCACCGACTCGGTGCCGCTGGCGTTGCCGGCCAGGTGGAACACGGCGTCGGCGCTCTGCAGAGCCAATAAGGTCTCGCCGTAGTCCCGCAGGTCGGCGCGGACGTGGGAGACGCCGGGCAGGGTCTCGAGCTCGGCGGGGAGGGGGGCGTGGTCGACGACGGTGACCTTCCGGGACAGCAGGCTGAGGGCCGTGACGAGGTGCCGGCCGACGAAACCGGCTCCACCGGTGACGGCCACTGACTCGTAGGGGGTTTCGGGGATGTCCGGACCGTGGTGCACGATCGCTCCATTCGAGGTTCCAGGCGAGGGAGTCGACGGGTACGGGCGCACGCACTGGCCGGTGGTCACCCGGGGCGCACCCGCCTGCCGCCGCGCACCCGGCGGTACGCTCGAAAACGGCGGTGCTGTTCAACCCTGGCCCGGACCGCGGTGACGCTCACGCACCTGATCGGTTACGGCTCAACCAGTTCACCACGCCGCCTCCCCGACGACGCAAGGGGGGCCGGTGAGACTGGCCGAGACTGCCCGCCTTCCGGCCGTGCGGCGGCGAGAAGAGCGGAGCCGGTACGTTTCCGTGACGACCAAGGGCGGAGGGAGCCGCTCCGCCCGAACCGGAAGCATGGCGCGGCCCGCGCGCGGCGGGCCCGGATGGCCGGTTCCCCCGTGCGGCCCTCCGGCCGGCCCTCCGTCCGGTCCTCCGTCCGTCCTCCGGCGCGGTCCCGCCCCGTGCGGTCCTACCCGTGCGCGCGGGTCGTCCTCGTGGGGACGAACTCCCCCGGCCCGGGCGTCCGCTGACGGAGGGTCCTGTCCCCGAGGGGTCCTCGAGTGCGGGGACCGGCCCCTGACCTGCACCGTCTCGGATCCCAAGACCGCCCGGTCCATCATCCGGTCGCACCCTTGCCGGGAAGGCCGCGCCCGGGCAAGTATTCCTATCAATCCGGTGGGAAAGGTGGGGATCGGGTGCCGTCTTCCACCCGCGCCCTCTGCGCGCCTCCCGGCGACCGGCCCGGCGCCACCCGACGACCTCCCGGAGCAGCCGACATGACCACCGCCGTTCCCTCCGACGCACGGCGCCGCGCGCTGCTGCGGACCGCCCGCGACGTGGCGGACGACCTGGCCGCGGACGCCATAGCCCGCGACCAGGCGGGCGAGCCGCCGGCCGACGAGACGGCCCGGCTGCGCGAGGCGGGGCTGCCCGCGGCCCTCACCCCGCCGAGGCCGGGCCGCGGGACCGACTGGCGGACCGGATGTGCCGTCATCAGGGAGGTGTCCGCGGCGGACGCGTCGATCGGCGAAGTGCTCGCCCGGCACTACGCGCACACCTGGAGCGGCCGGTTCTACGCCACCGACCAGCAAGCCGCCGCCCTGGAGGAGGAGTCGGCGCGCGGACAGTGGCTGTGGACCGGCGCGGTCCACCCGCCGGCGCCCCTTGAGGACACCGGCCGGCCGGACCTGACCCTGCGGCCGCGGGCCGGGGGGCAGGTACTGGACGGACGCCGCCTCGTGGACACGGCGGTGGCCACCGCCGACCAGATCGTGGTGGACGCGGTGTGCGCCGCGACGGGGGACGTGCTGGTGGTGCGCGTCCCGCAGGGCTCGCGGGGGCTGCGCGTCGAACCGGCCCGCGGCCGCCTCGGGCAGCGCGTCGCCGGCGCGGGCGAGGCCGTCTTCGACCGCGTCACCGTCGCGCCCGGGCAGGTGCTGGGCCGCCTGCCGCGTGACGAGGAGTCGGCCGCGCCCTTCACGGCGCTCGCCGAGCCCGCGCTCCGTCTCGCCCTCTGCCACGTCGGCCTCGGCATCGCCGAGGGCGCCCTCGGCGAGACCCGCGACCTCAGCCGCAGCGGCCGCGCCCACCGGCTGCCCGGCGAGGACCCCGACCTCTTCCTGGCCTACGGGGAACTGGCCTCCGCCGCGCAGACGGCCACCGCCGTGGCCGACCGGGCGACGGAGGTGATGGCGCAGGCCCTCGAAGCCGGTGCGCGGCCCGACGCGGAGGAGGCCGCCGCCGTCGCCGCCCTGGTCGCCACGGCCGAGACCGTCACCGCGAAGGCCGCCCTGCACATCACCGCCCGGGTACTGGAGTTCGCCGACGCCCCCGGCCTCGACCGGTTCTGGCGCAACGCCCGCGTCCTGACGTCCCAGCGCCCGGTCGCGCACCGCCTGCGCTCCATCGGCGAGCACTACCTCAACGGCTCGCACCGCGCGGTGGCGGCCGCCCTCCGCTGACCTGGGGCTTCCACCCGGGCGGCGGAGGTCCCGCCCGGCAGGCCGCGGCGCACCCGCGGGGGACGGCGGCCGGCCCCGTACGCGATACTGTCCGCATGCGGATCTCAGCCAGGGCGGACTACGCGGTACGTGCCGCGCTGCAGCTCGCCGCCTCGCAGGACGACGAGCCGCTGAAGGCCGAGGCCATCGCCGAGGCCCAGGACATCCCGCACAAGTTCCTCGAGGGGATCCTCGGCGACATGCGCCGCGGCGGCCTCGTGCTCAGCAGGCGCGGCGGCAACGGAGGCTACCGGCTGGCCAGGCCGGCCGCGTCCATCAGCATCGCCGACGTCATCCGTGTCGTGGACGGACCGCTCGTCTCGGTGCGCGGGGTCCGCCCGCCGGACCTCTCCTACACCGGCCCCGCCGAGTCGTTGCTCCCCCTGTGGATCGCCCTGAGGGCGAACGTCCGCGAGATCCTCGACGGGGTGTCCCTCGCCGACGTCGCGGCCTGCGCACTGCCCGCCGAGGTGTCCGCCCTGGCCCACACCCCGGGCGCCTGGACCAACCCCTGACCCCCTGCCCCACCTGCGCTTTCCCGGATCGCGAGACGGCTGCGTCCACCATTCGGTCACCCTCTTGGGGCGGGTACCCCGGTCTGCCAAGATGCCTACCAACCAGGTGGGAAAACTAGGAATCCAGGGAGGCGACCCATGCGCACACCGCACCGTGCCCGGCGTACGCCGTCCCTGATCTCCCGCCGGCACATCGATCTGGCCCGTACCGCCAGCGCCATCTGTCAGCCTTCCTGACACCGCTCCCCGGCCCGGCTCCACGGGCGGAGCGCCGGCCGACCGGCCGGCCGTCCGCCCGGCCCGCCCTGCGGACACCGCCCGCGTCCCGGTTCACCGGGCCCGCCACGGCGCTCCCGCATCCGAGGGCCGGAGAGCGGAACCGTGTACGCCGATGCCCCTCGACGCCCGTCGCGCACCGCCTTTCCCTGCATCCCATCCCCCGAAAGGACACCTCCGTGTCTGCCGCAAGATCGCGCACCGCCCTTCGCGCCCTCGCCGTCACCGCCGCACTCCCCCTGCTGCTCACCGCCTGCGGCTACGGTTCCGAGGCGAAGAAGGAGGAGCCCAAGGCGGCCGGCGCCACCGCCGACGGCGGCGCGAAGCTCTCGGCGTCCGAGGTCCGCATCGGGTACTTCCCGAACCTGACCCACGCCACCGCCCTGGTCGGCCTCCAGGAAGGCCTCATCGCCAAGGAACTCGGCGCCACCCAGATCAAGCCGCAGACCTTCAACGCCGGCCCCTCCGAGATCGAAGCCCTCAACGGCGGCTCCCTCGACATCGGCTTCATCGGCCCCTCCCCCTCCATCAACGGCTACGTCAAGTCCAAGGGCTCCAACCTGCGGATCATCTCCGGCTCCGCCTCCGGCGGCGTCAAGCTCGTCGTCAACCCCGACAAGATCAAGACCCTCGACGACCTCAAGGGCAAGAAGATCGCCACCCCGCAGAAGGGCAACACCCAGGACGTCGCCTTCCTCAACTGGATCGCCGAGAAGGGCTGGACGGTCGACCCCGAATCCGGCAAGGGCGACGTCTCCGTCGTCCGCACCGACAACAAGGTCACCCCCGACGCCTTCAAGCAGGGCTCCATCGACGGCGCCTGGGTCCCCGAACCCACCGCCTCCAAGCTCGTCTCCGACGGCGGCACCGTCCTCCTCGACGAGACCTCCCTGTGGCCCGACAAGAAGTTCGTCATCACCAACGTCATCGTGTCCCAGAAGTTCCTCAAGGAACACGCCGACGTCGTCGAGGCCGTCCTGCGCGGCACCGTCAAGACCAACGAGTGGATCAACGCCAACCCCGAGAAGGCCAAGGCCTCCGCCAACGCCAAGCTCAAGGCCGACAGCGGCAAGGAACTCGACGCCAAGGTCCTCGACCCGGCCTGGCAGTCCATCCTCGTCACCGACGACCCCCTCGCGGGCACCCTGAAGACCGAGTCCGACTGGGCCGTCAAGGCCAAGCTCCTGGACAAGCCCGACCTCACCGGCATCTACGACCTCACCCTCCTCAACAAGGTCCTCAAGACCGCCGGAAAGCCCGAGGTCTCCGACGCCGGCCTCGGAACCAAGTAGCCGCCCGGGCCCACCCGGCCGGAACACGGCGGCGGGGCACCGCGAAAGTGCGGTGCCCCGGCGCTGGCCCCCGAGCTCGCACCGGCCCGGCCCGCCTGCGGAGGGCCGGGCCGGTGCGGGCCGTACCCGGCCGGGCCGGGTCAGGCCCGGCCGGTCCCGGTCAGGCGGTGCAGCGGATCATGGTCAGCGGGCGGTTGGCGTCGTGGTCCGCCCAGAACTCCTCGCCGAACTTCTCCACGCCCTCCGCCGACACCTCCAGCGTGACCCACTCGATCCCGGTGAACCCGGCCGCCGTCAGGGTCCGCTCGTACGTCTCCTTCGACGGGACGACCGCCTCGAAGGAGACCGGCGGGTCGAGCAGGGCGGTGAGGCGGATCCCCCGTCCGATCTCGTTGTCCTTGCCGGTCGACTCGAACAGGAAGCCGTACTTCTCCAGCGACGGGCCGCCGAAGTCGTAGCCCGGGTTCTGGACGAACAGGAAGAACGAGCCGCCGGCGACGAGGCTGCGCCGGATGTTGCGCATCATCAGCTCGATCTCGGCGACCTCGCTCGCGTAGTTGAACGCCTGCACGGCCACGGCGACGTCGAACGGCTCCTCGAAGACCTGCAGGGTGGCCGTGTCGGCGACCTGGTACTCGATGCCGAGGGGCTCGGCCTTCTCGATCGCGGTGGCCGCGTCGACCATCGCGCCGGAGATGTCGAACCCGAAGACGCGGGAAGCGCCGCGGCGCTTGAGTTCACGGCTGTAGAAGCCGGTGCCGCAGGCGATGTCCAGGACGGACTTGCCGCTGACGTCGCCGACCAGGGCGAGGAAGCCCGGCACCTCGGCGTAGCGGATGACGGGCAGGGTCTTGAAGCCTTCGAAGGCTTCGCCGATACCGTCGTACAACTGACCACTCATCGTGGTTCCCCCTCGATTTGTGGCGTCGGCTCTCATGACGAGCCGCGGCCCTCACCAGGAAGTCTGCTCCGCGACCGAGGTCGCCCAGCACTGGTGAAATGCACGAAAGTCCTGGTGGCCGCACCGAGGTGCGCACAAACGAGCGCACCCGGCCCCGGCTCCGGGAGGATCCTCCGACACCGGGTCAGCCGGCCCCGTCCGGCCGCAGTTCGATGTGGTCCGGGGCCAGGTCGACCGCCACGCGGTGTTCCATGCCCAGGGCCGCGAGGAACTTCTGCGGCAGCTGGACGCGGCCCGAGCGGTCGAGGACGACGTACTCCCGTTCGCTGACGGATTCCTCGCCGTGCTCGTCGGTGACCAGACTGCGCAGGACCTCGCTGCTGGTGCGGCCGTCGCGGATCGCCACGGTGCGGCGGACCTCGCCCGCCACCATGGGGTCGTGCGTCACGATGACCACGGTCACGCCGAGTTCCTTGTTCGCGGTGCGGAAGGTCTCGAAGACGGCGGCCGCGGTCTCCGAGTCCAGTTCGCCCGTGGGCTCGTCGGCCAGCAGCACGCCGGGGTCGTTGGCCATCGCCACGGCGATCGCGACGCGCTGCTGCTGCCCGCCCGACAGCTGCGCCGGGTGCCGGTCGGCCAGGTCGCTGATCCCGAGGGCGTCCAGCACCTCCGCGACCCGGGCGGCCTGGCGGGCGCGCGCGCCGCGCCGTCCGCCACCGCCGCCTCCGCCCTTCAACTGCATGGGCAGGGCAACGTTCTGAGCTGCCGTCAGGAAGGGAAGCAGGTTGCGGGCCGTCTGCTGGAAGACGAACCCGACCGCTTCGCGCCGGTAGCGCAGCCGGTCCCGCGCCGACAGCTCCAGCAGGTCGTAGCCGGCGACCGCCGCGCTGCCCGCCGTCGGTACGTCCAGGCCCGCCAGGATGTTCAGCAGGGTGGACTTGCCGCTGCCCGAGGCTCCGACGAGGGCCACCAGGTCGCCCTGGGCGACGGTCAGTTCCAGCCCCTGGAGGGCCTGGACCTCGATCCCGTCCGTGCTGAAGATCCGCACCAGACGGTCGCAGGCGATCGCGGCGTCAGGCGCGGGGGTACGGGCCCGGGTGGCCGCCGCCGCCCTGCGGTGCAGCTCCTCGTACGTCGGCTGGTCGGTGTTCAACGCTGGTCTCCCGCTCTCAACTCGGTGGTGATCTGCCGTCGCCCGGATGTCGCCGCCTCCAGGAGCACGGCCGCGGCGACCAGCGCGGCCAGGCCCAGGGCCGGAGTCAGCACGGCCGCCGCGCTGAGCCGTACTCCGGTCGGCGCGCTCGCGCCGACCAGCGTGGACAGGTCCATCGCCGGGCCCAGCAGGGCCACCGCGGCCGCCGCCGCCAGGGCCCCGCCGAGGGCGGCGGCCAGGGTCTGCGGCAGGGCCTCGGCGAGGATCAGGGCCACGCCCTGACGGCGGCGCAGCCCCATGGTGCGCAGCCGGGCCAGCAGGGCCGCCCGTTCGGGGACGGTGCGCAGCAGGGTCAGCAGCACGGCCAGCAGCGCGAATCCGGCCGCGGCGGCCACGCAGGACCAGAACAGGCGCTCGGCGGAGCCCTGGAGCGGATCGGCGCCCAGTTCGGCGACGTACTCGGCGCTGGTGCGCACCACGTAGCGTTCGTCGGCCGGCTTCGCGCCGGAGCGGGCGGTCCGCGTCAGGGCGCGTAGCCGCTCCCCGTCGACGGGCCCGAGGGCCAGCCACCGGTTGGGCTGGACGCCGCCGCGGATCAGGGCCGTCGCGGGACCGGCCGGCAGCACGACGGTCTCGCCGCCCGGGCCCGACGGGGCGGGGGTGCAGCCGGTCACTGCGGCGGTGCGTACGTGCAGCTCCCCGCCGGGTCCCGGCCGCAGCGCGTACGTGCCCGGCCCGGCCTTGCGGGCCAGACCGGAGCTGAACAGGACCGGCACGGGGGCGTCGGCGGAACCCGTGCCGCCGACGCCCAGCAGGGCGGGGTCGAAGGTGCCGCAGCCCAGGCCGCGGGAGAGTTCCGCGTACGCGGCGGGCTCCGCGACGACCAGGGTGACCCGGGTACGGCCCTCGGCGGTGCCCTGGACGAAGGAGTCGTCGTCGGTCCACACCGGCACGGACGTCCGTACGCCCGGCAGCCGGGCAGCGGACTTCACCAGCGCGTCCGGGAGCGACCCGGCCCCGACCGCGGAGACACCCGCGTCACCCCCGATGGTCCGGTGCGCCGCCGCGAGGCGGCCCGCGTCCACGGAGGCCAGGACCGCGGCTCCGAACCCGCCGGTCGTGACGGCCAGCAGCAGGGCGATCAGCGGCAGGACGGAGGGGCCGGTCCGGCCGCGTACCGGGGTGCCCGCGCCCCGGCCGCCCGGGCCCCGCGCGGCCCGCACCAGCCCGAGGAAGCCGACCAGACCGCGGCTGCGGCCGGCCATCCGGGCGAGCCCCCCGGTGACCAGCGGCAGCACCCGGGCCAGCAGCAGGCCCCCGCACAGCGCGAGCAGCAGCGGAGCGGCGATCAGCAGCGGGTCCGTGCCGCTGCCGGCGGGCGCGACCCCGCGACGGCGCACCTCCCACACGGCGGCCCCGGCGGCGGCGAGGACCAGCAGTTCGGCCACGGGCCTGCGCCACCGCGCGGCCGGCCGCGGCGGGGACAGCAGGAAGGCGGCACGGACCGGGAAGGCCAGCAGCGCGAGCAGGGCGACGGCGGCGGCGCAGAGCAGCGAGGCCGCGAGCCGGGGCGTGGGCAGCGTCAGGACGGCGAGCGCGGTGGCCGCCGCGGCCGCCGGGAGCACCGTGACGGCGCCCTCGGCGAGGAGCCGGCCGACGATGCCGGTGCGCGAGCCGCCGCGCGCGAGCAGCAGCCGCAGCTCGGACTCCCGGCGGTCGGCGGCGAGCGCGCCGGCCAGGCACAGCACGACGAGGGCGACGCCCGCCACCCCGGCGGGTCCGATCGCGGCGAGCGGTGCCGCGGCCTGGCTGCGGGCCCTGGCCTGGGCGAACAGCTCGGGCAGCCGGGAGTTGGTCCGGAGCATCTCGCGCCCGGTCTGTGTGACGAGTTCGGCGGAGACGGGCCCGGTGATGTAGGAGGCGATGTCCTGCTCGGTGGCGCCGAGCCGGTCCGCCCGCAGCCGGCCGGTGTCCACCGGCAGGCGCCAGAAGTCCTCGGCGGTGAAGCTCCAGCCGTCCAGGCGGGGCAGGTCGGCGGCCCCGACCAGGGCGTCGGCCCCCCAGAAGCTGTTCTCGCCCTGGTGGTACTCGCAGGCGAAGGCGAGGCAGCCCAGGTCCACCCAGAAGTCCTCGCTCTCGTCCGCGACCGTGTAGAGGCCGACGACCTCGGCGCGGGGCCCGCCACCGGGCACGGAGGACGTGGTCAGGACCGATCCGAGGCGGGCCCCGATGGTCCGGGCGGTGCGCTGCGAGAGCGCGATCCGCAGGGGCGGGCCGTCGTCGGCGGCGCCGCGGGCGGTGCCGGGTGCCGTGCCGGCGGCGGGTGCGTCGTTGGGCCACTGGCCCTCCACCAGCCGGACGTGCGCCCGGGCGTTGCGCACGTACAGCAGGCGCATCACGGGCGGCAGGCCGGAGGGGGCGGAGAGTTCCGGGTTCAGCAGGCCCCGGCCCTTGACGGTCCAGGTGCCGTACACCACGGTGCCCGGGTCGACGTGGAAGCTGTCCCCGGTGTGCGCGAGCAAGGTCGTCCGCGTCGCGTCGAGGGCGTCCGTGCCCTGCGCCTGCTGCGGGCGCGGAGAGGTGGTCAGCAGGCTGGTGTAGCCGGGCCCGCCGCGCTGGAGGAAGGCGCGCAGCGCCTGGTCGGCGCCCCGGTCCTGGGCGCGCGGCAGCGCGGCGGCCAGCAGGACGGCGACGAACGCGAGCACGGCGGCCAGGACGCTGCCGAGGCGGGCGGCCCGCAGCCGGGTCCTGACCCAGGGCGCGGGCCGGGGACCGGGCCGCCCGGCGGCCTGCGGGGGCCCGGGGCGGGCGGGCGGCGGAGGGGGCACGGAGGCGTCCTCGGTCGCGGACGGCGGCGGGGTGCTCACATCTCCTCCACGGGGCGCAGCCGGGCGGCGATGTCGCGGCCCCGGGGGCCGCCGGAGGCGGCCGACAGCAGGGGGACGGCCGCGATGGCGGCGGCCGTCAGCAGGGTCTGCCCCAGCGGCATGTCCACCCGTACGGGCGGGAACGGCCGGTGCGCGGCCGGGGTCAGCACGACCAGGGGTGCCATCAGGTGGACGAGGGCGACGCCCAGCCCGGTCCCGACGGCGGTCCCGAGGAGGACCAGCACTCCCCCCTCCGCGGCGGCGGCCCGGGCCAGCGAGCGGCGGGGGGTGCCGAGCGCGAGCAGCACGGAGAACTCCCGGCCGCGCACGCGCCGTTCGGCGGCGGTGGCGGTGGCGAAGCCGATGGCGGCCAGGACCGCGCAGGCGGCGGCGAGGGCGGCGAGCGCGCTCTGCGGGCCGGCGCTGAGCGGGTCGTCCAGCAGGCCTGCGGTGATCTCCCCGCTCAGCTGGACGTGCTCGGTCCTGACCCCTTCGCGGAGTTTCTCCGCCGCGCGGGCCGGGAGCAGGTCGGCGGCCGAGGTGGCGGGCAGCCACCATTCGCTGGGCGTGGGCGGCTGCTGCCCGGCGGTCTCCATCAGGAACCGGCCGAGGGTGCGCAGGTCGACGGCGAGCGCCGTGCGTCCGGCGACGGGGAGGGCTTCGACGGCGGCGGTGATCCGCAGCGGGACGCTCACCCCGTCGACGGTGATGTGCACCGTGTCGCCCGCGGCGGCGCCGAGGGAGCGCAGGTAGCCGGTGGTGGCGACGGCCGGGACCGGGGTGGCGGGCGGGGCGGCGGGGGCGGGGAACAGCAGGGCGTGGACTCCCCTCTCGGTGCCCAACCCGCCCCAGTAGCGCAGCCGGAGCAGGCCGGCGGTGCCGTCCGCGGGCGGGGAGAGGACGGGGGTCCCCGAGGCGCGGGGCTGCGCGGGGGGCGCCGTCTGCCAGCCTCCCGTGCCCGGGGCGACCGCTACGGCTCCGCCGTCCGGGGTGTCGGACACGGCGAGCCGGCGGACGGTCAGTTCGGCTCCGTCGCCGGCGGGGCCGCCGTCGCCGGCGTACGCGAGGTCGATCCCCGCCAGGGCCAGCGGGGTGGCGGCGGAGCCGATCGGAGCATCGGTCAGTGCGTCGAGGGGGAAGCGGAGGGTGGCGTCGCCGCCGGTGGGGAGGGTGGCCTGCGGTGTCGTGTGGGTGGCTCCGAACCGGTCGCGCAGGAGCAGGCTCACGGCGGCGTAGCTCGTACCGGTGGTCCGTACCGTCACGTCGAGGTCGATGCGGCGGGGCGCACCGGGGAGGGTGAGCGCGGGCGCCCCCGCCGGGGCGCCGGCGGTGCCGGGCGCGAGCGGGGCGAAGAGCTCCCGCATGCTCTTGCCGTCGCGCAGGTCGGCGCGCAGCGGTACCCGTTCGCCCGTCTTGGCGGCGTCGAGCGCGAGGAGGCCGGCGGTGCCTCCGCCCGGCAGCGGCTGGTCCTGGCGGACCACCGGGATCAGGCGGTCGGCGCCCGGGAGGGACCCGTAGCGTCCGCCCTGCCCCATCGGGGACATGCTGCTGCCGGTGATCCGCAGTCCGCCGGCGGTCGCGAACTCCGCCTGGTCCCGCTGGGAGGCGGACCAGGCAGCGTGCTGGCCGAGGGCCAGGACCCCGCTGGAGACGGCGAGGACGAGCAGCAGTACGGGCCCGGTGGCGCGGCCGGGCCGGCGGGCGAGCTGCCAGCCGAACAGGGCCGGGCCCAGGCTCCGGCCGCGTGCTGCGAGCCGTCCTCCGGCCCGGGCGGCGAACGGCAGCAGCCGCAGGACCAGCAGGGTGCCCGCGCACAGGGCGAGGACGGGGGCCGCGACGAGGACCGGGTCCACGCCGAGTCCGCCGTCGGCGGGGCCGGTGGCCGTCGTGTCGGTGCCCCCGTAGTGGGAGAGCTGCTGGTAGCAGAGGACGGCGAGGGCCACCACGGCCAGGTCGAGTCCGGAGCGTGCGGCGCCCGTCACCAGCGCCTGCCTGCGGCCGGCCCGGCGCAGTACGGCGGCCGAGGCGCCGCGCAGGGCGGAGGGGAGGGTGGTGAGCAGGACGCAGGCCAGGGCGCAGCCGGCGGCGGCCGGCCAGACCAGCCAGGTGTCCGGGACCTCCAGGCGGACCCGTCCGAGCGGGCCGAAGCGGCCGAGCAGGCGCAGCAGGGGCGGTGCGAGCAGCGGTGCCAGGACGGCGGCCGGGAGGGCGAGCAGCAGTGACTCGGCCGCGCTCAGCACGCCCAGGCGCCGGCGTGAGGCGCCGCGTGCGGTGAGCAGGATCCGTTCCGGTTCCTGGCGGGCCGTCATGAGGTGGGAGACGAGTAGCAGGGCGGCGGCCGAGAGGACGGCGAGCTGGAGGGCGCCGACCAGCAGGGTGGAGCGGGCGACCAGCAGTCCGGAGTCCAGCCGGCCGAGCAGTTCGGGCAGTTCGGTGGCGGCCTGGAGCGAGGTGGTGCGCTTCAGGGCGGCGCCGGCGGGGTCGGCTGCGGCCCGGACGGTCCTGGCCCCGGCGGTGGTGACCGTGCGCAGGTCGGGGGTGAGGAGGGTGCCGCGGTAGTTCTGGAGGATGCCGCCTGCCGTGAAGGCGGTGTCGTCCACCATGAGCGGGCCGTAGGTGGTGAAGCTCGCGACCTGGAGTTCTCGGCCGCCGAGCGGGTCGAGCCGCCAGTACCCGGAGTCGGGGTCGGCGGCCTTGTACACGCCGGTGACCAGCACGGTCAGCGGGGGCCCGCCGAAGCGGTCGTCCAGCCGGACGGGCGCGGGCAGCGCGGACTCGGCGAGGCCGAGGCGGGCGAGCGCGGTGCGCGGTACGGCGGCCTGGAGCGGCTGGGCGGGGTCGCCGGCGGGGGCGGTGACGGGCCGGGGCCAGGCGCCGGCGAGCAGCCGTACGTGCTCGCGGCCGAGCGCGGCCAGCAGGGTCAGGTCGGCGTCGCGGCCCGGGGCGGCGGCGCCGGGGAGTCCGTAGGAGCGGCTGCGGGCCACGCTCTCGGAGGCCACCGGGAGCCTGCCGAAGACCTGGCCCGCGTAGGCCCGTACGGCCTCGTCGTCCTTGGCGCGCGCGGAGACGGCCTGGCCGCTGGTGACGACGACGGTGGTCCGGGAGTGTTCCGGGCCGGTCAGCGCCCGGCGCAGCCCCTCCTGCCCCACTCCGCGGGTGAAGGCCGTCAGCGCGGTCAGCGCGGTCGCGGTGATCAGTACGGTGAGCAGTACGGCGACGGCGAGCGGCCATCGCCCGCGCAGTCGGCGCACGACGAAGCCGAGCACGTGTGCGGTCCCTCCCCCGTCCGGACCTTCGGCACCGGATAGCGGACGATGTTGTCAGATCCGGTCGAAACACGGAAGGGACTTGCGTGATTGGCGGGACAGATGCGCAAATGCGGTCGGAAGTCCGAAGCGGGGGGAGCACGGTGACGGAACACCAGCACACGACGACGGTCGCGGTGGCACAGCAGGAGGACGGCACGCCGATCGTGGCCGCCGAGGAGGTGCACCACAGCTTCGGCAGCGGCGCGCAGACCGTGCACGCCCTGCGCGGGGTCTCCTTCGAGGTCCGCCGCGGCGAACTCACCGCCCTCCGGGGCCGGTCGGGCTCCGGCAAGACCACCCTGCTCAACCTCCTGGGCGGCCTGGACACCCCCACCGGCGGCCGGATCACCCTCGACGGCACCGACCTGGCCACCCTCGACGAGGCGGGCCTGCTCGCCCTGCGCCGGGACCGGATCGGCTTCGTCTTCCAGTCCTTCGGGCTGATCCCCGTCCTGACCGCCGCCGAGAACGTGGGCGTGCCGATGCGGCTGCGCCGCGTCCCCGCCAGGGAGCGCGAGGAGCGCGCCCGGACCCTGCTCGCCCTGGTCGGCCTCGCGGACCACGCCGACCAGCGCCCCGGTGAGCTCTCCGGCGGCCAGCAGCAGCGCGTGGCGGTGGCCCGCGCCCTGGCCAACGACCCCGACCTGATCATCGCGGACGAACCCACCGGCCAGCTCGACCTGGAGACCGGCCGGTCGATCATGGAGCTGCTGCGCGCGGTGGTGCGCGGCAAGGGGGTGACCATCCTCGTCGCCACCCACGACCCGAACCTGATCGAACTCGCCGACCGCGTCGTGGAACTGCGCGACGGCCGCATCGTCGCACCCGGCGCGGCCGCCGCGGCGCCCGCCGCCGGGTAGGGGGCCGCGCGCGGGTCAGCGGGCGACCCGCGCGCCCGCCCTGCTGCCGGCCCCCGGCAGCCCCGCGGGAGCGGTAGACGACGTAGGGGCGGAAGACGTAGCCGAGCGGCGCGGTGAAGGCGTGGACGAGCCGGCTGAACGGCCACAGGGCGAACAGGGTCATGGCGAGCAGCGCCGCGATGCGGGGGTACGCGTCGGCCGGCAGCCGGGGGCAGGCGCACTGCGGCTCAGCCACAGCACGCCGTCCGGAAGCCGGCCGGTCGTCCCGCTTCCGCGGGCGGGTGGCCGGGCCGTGGGCAGGGGTTCGAGGTGTGTGCAGTGCCAGCCGGTGGTCTCGAAGGCGTCGAGGTCGGGGAGGCCGTGCAGGGTCAGGGGCGTTCCGGCGGAGCGGGCGGCGGCGGTGAGGGTGCGGGCGGAGGCCGGCGAGAGGACGTCGCAGATCCACGCGCCGCCGGCGCCGGCCACCTCGGCCGCCGCGGCCGCCAGGGCGCGGACCTGGCCGGCGGTGAGGTAGGTGAGCAGCCCCTCGGCCAGGAGGAGGGTCCTGCGGCCCGCCGTACGGGGCCGCAGGAGCGCGCTGAGGGCGGCGGGGTCGCGCAGGTCGCAGCGCAGCCGTTCCACCGGGACGCGGGCCGTTGCGGCGGGCAGCAGGCGGTCCTTGAGGTCGAGGACGGCGGCGCGGTCGACCTCGATCACCCGGCAGGAGGCGGGCCAGTCCAGGCGGTGGGTGCGGGCGTCGAATCCGGCCCCGAGGTTGACGCAGACCTCCCAGGCCCCGTCCCGGAGCGGCCCGGACAGCAGGCGGTCGATCACCAGGGTGCGGGCGACGACGACGGACGGGCCCGCGGTGTTCCGGGTGACGCGGACGACGCGGTCCGGGCAGAGGCGGGCGAAGCGTTCGGCGTAGGGATCGCGAAGCGCGCCGTCCGGCTCGGCGCTCGCGCGGGCCCGGGCGAGCGCGGTGAGGTAGGCGGTGGCGGGGACCCCCTCGGGGGCCGGCGGGGAGGCGCCCGCCGGCCCGGGGGGCGGCGGGGAGGCGGCCGGCACCGCTACTCCCACCGGAACAGCCGTGCGGCGGCCGCCGTGCCCAGGACGACCACGCCGGCCAGTACGCCCAGGTCGAGGGCGACGTCGGCGGCGCCGTCCAGCCAGGCGTGCTGGAGCAGCTCGACGGCGTAGGTCGCGGGCAGCGCGGCGCTGACGGTCTTCATGGCGTCCGGGAAGATCTGCAGGGGGATGGTCGCCCCCGACAGGAAGATCATGGGGAAGTAGACCAGGTTGGCGATGGCCACCGCCGCCCGTTCGGACCGGGCGACCGCCGCCACCACTCCCCCGAGCGCGTACATGGCGAGGGCGCAGAGCACCAGGGCCCCGGCCGTCGCGGCCGCCGCCCCGGGGGTGGCCGGCAGGTGGAGGCCGAAGAACAGGTACCCGGCGGCGACCAGCAGCAGGGCCCCGAGCAGGGTCAGCGCGAGGTTGACCAGCCCTTGGGCGACGAGGAAGGCGGACGCGTCGACCGGCGTCGCACGGAAGCGTTTGAGGACCTTGCGGTCGCGGTACTCGGCGAGCCCGAGCGGGAAGCTCATCAGCCCGGTGACGGCGACGACCAGGACCAGGTAGGCGGGCACCGACATGTCCACCGTCCCGCGGCCGTCGAACTGCGCGGACGGCTCGTTGCCGTAGATCCCGCCGAACATGCAGAGCATCAGCACGGGGAAGGCGAGGGCGAAGAAGACCGGGGCGAAGTTGCGCCGCATCCGCCGCCATTCGAACCGGACGATCGGCCACAGCACCGGCATCTCAGGCCCCTTCCTTCGTGACGGTGGCGCCGACCAGCCGCAGATAGGCGTCCTCGAAGCCCGGGGTACGGCGGCTCACCGCCGACGCCGGGAGTCCGGCCCGCGCCACCAGGCGCACGATGCGGTCGTAGTCGGCGGGGTAGCTGCCGGCGAACTCCGGCCGGTCCGGCGCTCCGGGCAGCCGGGTCAGCCCGAGGCCGCCGAGCTGCTCCTCGATCCCGGCGGGCCGGCCGGTGCCCGGGCCGGGGTCCCCGAGGTCGACCAGGAAGGTGGACGGGCCCGCGTGCGCCTCGGTCAGCTTCGCCGGGGTGTCGAGCGCGACGAGCTCCCCGGCCCGCAGCACGCCCACGCGGCCGCACAGCGCCTCGACCTCGTCCATCGCGTGCGAGGTGAGCAGCACCGCGATCCCGCGGGCGGCGAGGTCGAGGACCGAGCGCCAGGTCTCCCGGCGCTGGTGCGGGTCGAGGCCGGTGGTCAGCTCGTCGAGGACGACCAGGCGGACGTCGCCGATCTGGGCGAGGGCCACGGCCAGCCGCTGGCGCATGCCGCCGGAGAGGTCGGCGATCCGGCTGCGGCGGCGGCCGGCGAGGCCGAAGGCCTCCAGCAGCGCGGCCGCGGCACCGGGCGCCCGGTAGATGGCCTCGTAGAGGTCGCACAGCTCGCCGACCCGGGCCCGGCTGGGGAACTGGGACTCCTGGAGCTGCATGCCGAGCAGGCGGGTGACCGCGTCGCGGTCGCGGCGGGGGTCGTGGCCGAAGACCGTGACCCTGCCGCTGCGGACGGGCCGCAGGCCGCCGACGGCCTCGACGACCGAGGTCTTGCCCGCCCCGTTCGGCCCGATGAGCCCGAACACCTCCCCGGGGCGGATCCGGAACGAGACGTCGCGGACCGCGGTGAACGTGCCGTAGGCGACGGTCAGCCGGTCGGCGTGCACGACGGCGCCCTCCCCCGCCCCCGGGGCCGGTCGCGATGCGGCCGCCGCCGGGTCGGCGGACGGCTGGTCGGCGGACGGCTGGTCGGTGGTCACAGGCTGAGCCTCCCGGGGGTGGTGCGCGCTGCCCGGGTCGGGGAGGCGCTGAGGTTGGTGTAGAAGCCGGCGAACGACATGTGCAGCACCAGGGCGGGCAGCACCCCGCCGGTGGCGAGGGTCAGCAGGCCGCCGACCGCGCCGAGGACGAGGCTGGAGGTGCCCAGCACGTACGCCTGGGTACGGGTGGACACGAGGGCGACCTGGCCGGCCGCGAACAGGCAGGTGCTGAACGCCAGGGCGAAGGCGGGGCCGCTGCCCAGTGCCCCGAGCCCCAGCAGGACCACCCCGCGGAAGAGCACTTCCTCGAACAGCGCCGCGGCCGCCGGGACGGTCCACCGGTAGTGCCGGGGCAGGGCGAGGACGGAGGCGATCCACTGGATGCGGGCGATCTCGCCGGGGACGTCGGTCCGCGGGCGCAGCCGGTAGAGCAGGGACACGCACAGGATGGTGCTGCTGGAGGTGCCGAGGACCGCCAGCAGCAGGGCGAGCGCGGCCCCGGGTCCGGGAACGGTGAACAGCCGGCCGGGCGCGAGGGGCGTGGACGCCAGCAGCGCCGCCAGGGCCAGGGCGCCCAGGACCAGGTACACGAGGGTGCCGAACACCGCGAAGGCCGCCTCCGGGCGCAGCCGGGTCCGTCCGGCGAGCCACAGGGCCGTCCGCCGGCGCCGTGCCGGATCGTTGAACGGCAGCCGGTACAGGGCCAGCCAGACGGCGACCGCGCCGGTGGTGAGCGCGGCGAAGGCGGGCACGCTCATCCGGCGGCCTCCCGTCCGGCGGCGGCGCGGGCCCCGCGGTCCCGCTGCCGCTCCCGCTCCTGGCGGACGCCCAGGGCCAAGACCGCCCCGTTCTGCGCGAGGTGCGCCACCAGGGGCACCGCCAGGCTGCCCGACACCAGCATGAGCAGTCCGAAGACCACCCCGGACAGGGTCTTCTGCGCCACCGCGCGTCCGCCGAAGAACAGGTGTCCCCCCGCGTACGCCACGGCGGCCACCGCCACCGCGACACCGGCCGGCAGGTGGAGGCGTTCGTGCAGGACGCCGATCCACAGGCCCCGGTACAGCAGTTCCTCGGCGACCGCGGTGGCCAGGACGGATGCCGCGTACCCCCCGCCCGCCGCGCCGCCGTCCCGGTGCACCGCGAGCCGGGGCAGCCCCGCCCCGGCAGCCAGCCGGGGCACCGCGCCGACCGCGAACTCGCCGCCGACCAGCGCCGCTCCGGCCAGGGCGGCGGCCGGCAGCCAGAGCACGCCGGGCAGCCGGCCGGGCAGCGCCCCGGGCAGTGCGCCGGTCAGCCCGCCGGTCAGGGTGTCCGGGAGGAAGCCGCCGTCGGCGGCGACGGCGAGGGCCGCTGCCGTCACCACCAGGTAGGCGGCGGGGACACCCACCAGCCCCCTCCGGACGGCCCGTACCCGGTCCGCCCCCGCCTTCGCGGCGGGGCCGAACGCCGTCGCGACGCGGATCAGTTCGGCGGGCGCGACGGTGGCCGCAAGCACCAGCAGCTCAAGGGAGCGGGTGGGGGACCACATGGGTCACACCCCCGTGCTCTCGTATCCGCGGGTGGCCCTTCGGCGGGAACCCGGGCAGGCACATGCTCAGCAGCTCCGGGATGACCGCCCGGACCACCCGCCACGGGGTGTCGGCCAGCTCCGGCGGGGTGAAGTCCAGGTAGCCGGCGAACTCGCTGACACCGGCGAGGTCCTTCAGGAGCCGGCGGATCGCGGCCGTGTCGTCGTCGGCGTATCCGGGCAGTCCGGCGAAGCCGGTCCGTCCGTCCACGCGGCTCTCCACGGCGGCGAGTTTGCGCCGCGCGTCGCCGGGGGCGGCGAACCACAGCACGTTGGTGTCGAGGTCGGTGTAGGCCGAACCGGCCTGCGCGAAGTGCACGTTGGGCAGGTCGAAGACGGTGCTGAACATGCCGATCCCGAGGATCGCGGTCGCCTCGGCCGCGCCGCGCAGCAGCGCCCGCCGGGGATCCGGGTCGGCCTGGAGCCCGAAGGCGATGTAGGGCAGCTTGCCGTCCCGGCGCACCAGGGTCACCCCGATGTTCGGCAGCGGCAGTTCCGGCCGGGTCAGCAGGCTCGCCCGTACCTCGTACGGGCCGTCCGGGTGCAGGCCGGCCGCTTCGAGCAGCGCGTGCCCGTCCGCGTCGAGGTCGATCAGCGGCGCCTTGGCGCCGGTGTACCAGTTGAGGATGAACGCGTCGATCTGCACGGCTTCGACGAGTGCGCCGAGGAGCGCCTTGTCGAGGGACACGTGGGCCGCGGTCCCGGTCGAGAAGGAGGGGGTGAAGAGTTTGTCGGCCGCGCCCGGGTCGCTGCGGAAGCCGAGGAAGACCAGTTGCGCCGGCAGGTACACCTCCTCCCCGGGCCGGGTGAGCGAGGGACATGCGATCCAGGCGACCACGTCGTCCTCGCCCGGTGGTTCGGGCGCATACCGGTGCATCATCCGGGCGAGCTGCGCCTGCTGTCCGGCGTCGAAGACGCCCAGCAGCTCCAGGGGCAGGACGCGGTGCCGGGAGGACAGCGACCGGTACGAGGCGTACTCGATCCGGTCCGCGAACAGCAGCATGGCCATGATCGCCGCGTAGCGCTCCACCGCCTCACCGGTGAGCCGGGTCACCGCCTCCTCGTGGGTCGAGCCGTAGCCCGCCAGGTGGTACTGCATCTGCATGTGCGGGTCGTCCAGCGCCAGCCGGTGGTACTGGGGCATCGCGGCCGTGGCCGAGCGCAGGTACGGCTCGCCCTCCACGGCGGCGACCGAGACCAGCATGCCGGGCAGGATGCCGCCCTGGTTGCCGCCGATCCGCTCGTAGCGGGCGAGTGCGGCACCCATCCCGGGGTGGCCCAGGAGCGGGATGGCGCTCATCGGCCCCCTCCGAGCGCCTCGCGCACGTGCCGGTCGACGATCACCCGGCTGCTGAAGTTGATCTCCCGTACGACGTCCCGGGCGACGTGGCCGCAGGCCGGACAGGTCCCGATCCGCAGCACGTCCTGCGCCTGGATCTCGTAGGTGGGCAGGTAGATGCTCAGCGCCCGGCCCAGGAAGCGCGAGGTGCCGAGCGAGCGCAGCAGCACGGCCTCGTTGACCAGATGGGCGCAGACCAGCGACTCCACGCCGTTCGCCCGTCCCGTGCCGCGCGGGGCCGTGGCCCCGGCCATGGTGTGGTAGCCGATGTGGTCCTCCAGCCGGGCCAGGGAGCGCTGTTCGAAGCACTCCAGGCAGCCGGTGCGCGGACTGTCGGCGCCCACGACGGTGGCGAACGGGCCGTCGACCAGGCCGACGACCACCGGTTTCTCCAGGTGGCAGGCGAGCCGGTTGAGGCCGCGCAGCGCCAGGATCGAGGCCTGCCCGAGGTGGACCACCAGCGCGTCGCAGTGCTCCACGGTGGCGCTCAGCCGCTTCAGCGCGTCCGCCGCGGCCAGGCCGCCCGTCCCGGAGGTCAGGTCGGCGGCGTGCAGCCCGTCCAGGAAGTCCGCCGGCAGCAGCTCCAGCGGCAGGTCCAGGGCCTCGGCCTGGGCGGCCACGTACGCGGAGGCGCTGGGCGAGTCCGCCGCGAAGGCGACCGTCGCCGCGGCCGGTTCGCCGGCGCCGTACAGGTCCAGGTTGCCGAGCAGGGCCCGGGCCATCTCCCCGCCGCGCTCGGACGGGCGGTCGTGGGCGAGGAAGCCGGCCTGGCGCAGCTCGTTGACCGCCAGCTCCAGGTTGGCCCGTTCGACCGGGGTCAGGCCGGCGGCGTCCGCGAACGTCCCGTCGGCCGCCTTGCCCGCCGCCAGCGTCTCGAAGAGCGCGGTCATCGCGGCCCGGACGGCCGCCGACTCGGCCCGCAGGTCGACGTTGACCTCGGAGAAGTTCCAGATCCCCCAGCGCAGCCGGATGACGCCCGGTTCCACGGCGAGCAGCCGGACCGAGGTGGCCAGGAGGACTCTCGAATCGGAGGGTGCGAGGGTCATGGCTCAGGCCTCTCCGTGTCCGAGGAGGGTCAGGTGGACCACGTGGCGCGAGGTGCCGTCGCAGTCGAGTGCCCGTTCCAGCGACTGCTTGTCGTACCCGCCCTGGTCGCAGCCGATCAGGCCGAGCGAGGTCCGGGCCAGGTGCACGTTCTGCGAGATCCCGCCGACCTCGATCAGCCCGAACACCAGCCCGCTGTCCCCGTACTTCTGCGAGTTGGAGTACAGGTCGTAGACGTAGACCAGGGCCAGGGCGGCCTTGTCCGCCTCCACGTCCTTGGTCTGCAACTGCCGTGCCAGCTCGACCGGCTGCGGCACCGGCCGGTACGGGAACAGGGTGTGGCTGTGCGGCTGGTACGCGTACGCGCCCGGGGCCAGGCCCTTCACGTGCTGGGCCAGCACCGCCACCCGGACCGGGTACAGCCCGCCGCCCGAGGGCGCGTTGCGCAGCGCCACCGCGGCCTCGCCGTCCTGGGCCGTCGGCACCGGCAGGCTGCCCGACACCCCTTGCGCGTGCCACAGCACCGTGGCCAGCTCCTCCAGCGACACCGGCTTCCCCGAGAAGCCCCGGCCGCTGCGCCGGCCGGCGACGGTGTCCGTCAGGCCGCTGCGCAGCCGCCGGTGCGGGGGCAGGGCGATCGCCCCGTCCAGCCGCTCCTGGAGGTCGCCGTGCGCGGTGGAGAGGACGGCGTCGTGGCCGTAGAACCTGGACACGCCCAGCTGCATCCCGAGATCGCGCCCACCGCGGCGGTGGTTGAGCAGTAACTCCTCCCCCACGAAGCCGTGCACGGCCGGACTCCAACGCCCCCGTACCACCGACTCCGGCGCCCGCACCACCGTCGTCGCGCTGTACATCGACACGGAGGTGTGCTGCTGGCCGAAGGCCGCCACCGTCGCCATATGGCTGTTGCGGTCCAGGTGGTCGGATACGGCTTCCTGCGAGTCCTTCAGTGACATCTCGGCCTTTCCTTCGACGACGGTCCGCGCTCGGGACGGCAAGGACGTCGAGCGGGGCCGGCGACCCCGCCCGACACCGGCGGCTACCAGCTGCAGCAGGAGCTGCAGCAGCAGTTCCCGCCACCACAGGTGGTGCTGGCACCCGGAGCCACCTGGACGAACGCACCGCCCGTGGCGGTGCTCCCGACCTGGCCGGAGAAGCTCAGCATTGTTTCCTCACCTCCCATCGAGGACGCGAAGAACGAGGCCCCGACCCGCAGGCCGCCTGGAGCGTAGCAGCCGCCAAGGGTGGCGAGAAGCGGTCGCGCGCAGGCTCAACTCCCTTTGTTGAGAGCCCAGTTGAACATCCCTCGCGCTCACGCCCGGCCCGGGGCCGCCGCCTGCCCGGAGGCCTGAGTGGCGGGCGACGGTGCTGCGGGGTGCGGAGTGAGGTGGTAGACGGCGTACGCCCGGTCTATGACCGGCATGGCCACGTTGCGGACCCTGACCCCGCCGGCCGTGATCCCGTGCTCGGTGCCCAGGTGGGCGTGGCCGTGGACGGCGAGGTCGGCGCCGATGTCGTCGATGGCCTCGGCGAGGAGGTAGCTGCCGAGGAAGGGGTGGATCTCGGGGGGTTCGCCGGCCAGGGTGTCCGGTACCGGCGAGTAGTGGGTCAGGGCGATCCGCAGGTCGGTGCCCGCCTCCGCCAGGGTGGTGAGGGCGCGGCGGAGCCCGTCGGCGCAGGTCCGGGCGTGCCGCATGAAGGCCTTCATCTCCGGTTCGCCGAAGTCGCTGCCGGAGCGGCCGGCGTATCCCCCGCCGAATCCCTTGGCCCCCGCCACCCCCACGGTGGTGCCGTGGAGGTCGAGGACGACGGCTTCCCCTTCGAGGACGGTCACCCCCGCTTCGGCGAGGACGGCGGTGAGCTCGCGCGGCTGGTCGCCGTGGTGGTCGTGGTTGCCGAGTACGGCCACGACGGGCACGGGCAGGCCGGCGACCTCACCGGCGACGACGGCGGCTTCCCGCGGCGTGCCGTGGCGGGTGAGGTCACCGGCGAGGAGGAGCAGGTCGGCGTGGTCCCCCAGGGTCTCGAAGGCCGGCCGGAGGGTGCCCTCGCAGCCCGGCGCGAGGTGGATGTCCCCCACGGCCGCGACGCGGATCACGGCAGGTCCTCCTCGCGGTCGGGCGGACGGGCGCTGACGACGGTGAGGTCGTGGCGCCATGCGAGCGGGTGCAGGGATTCCGCGGCGATGCGGAGGATCGTCTCGCGGCAGTCCGCGCTGGACACCGGCCCCCAGACGAGGACCGTGGGGCCGCGCAGCTCGACGCGGACCCCGAGTTCGGCGATGTCCTCCTGCGCCAGCCGCTCACGCAGGTGCTGGGCCCGGTACTCGGGCAGTGCGGGGTCATGGGGACTCATGTCGGGCCTGCTTTCCGGCATCGATGGCTCGGTTGGCACGTGCCCCCGGCCACGCGGCACAAACCCGGGCGGCGGGCCCGCCGGGCGCCGGGTGCCACTCGCCGTCACCGGACGCGTACACAGCGCTACCGGTGGGGCAGGGGCCGCTGGACATCGACGCCCCTGGCCGCGTACCCGGGGTCGCCGGGGCCTCACGGCCTCACGCCACTCCCACGGCCGGCCGGGCGACGGGGTGCAGGGCGGCGTACTCCAGGGGCGCCGACGGGTCGATGGACAGGTCGCGCACCAGGTCCCGTACGAGGAGCAGCGAGGTGTGCCCGCCGGAGACGATCAGCACCATGCACGGATTCGGCAGCGGCCCGTGCTCCAGCGTGTCGGCGGCGACGTGGCCGGCGAGGTGGTGCACGCCGTACAGCGGCACCCCGGCCGCGTACGCGAGGGTCTTCGCCCCGGCCAGGCCGACCTGGAGCGCACCGGACAGGCCGGGGCCGGTGGTGACGGCCACGGCGTCGATGTCACGCAGGCGCAGCCCTGCCTGGTCCAGCGCCGCCTGCACGACGGGGCTGAAGGCCTGGAGGTGCGCGCGGGCCGCGATCTCCGGCACGACACCTCCGAAGCGCGCGTGCTCGTCCATGCTCGACGCCACGACATGGGCCAGCAGTCTCCCGCCGGACACGATGCCCGCACCCGTCTCGTCGCACGACGACTCGATCCCGAGCACCACCGGAGCTGCCACTTCAACCTCTTTCGCACATATAACGCAATTGCATATTGTGTGCAATAAGGTACTCCGTCGGCGCCCGCCCCCCGTTCGCCGGGTCGCCGTCGAGGAGGCGGAAGCATCACACCGCTGCGGCGTACCCGGGCGCCGTCGTGCGCAAGATTCGCCTACGCCCGCCGCCCCGCCGGACAGTTGGCATACTTCGTCCCCGTGGACCAGTTGATCGCAGCAGACCCGACCCACATCGGCCCGTACCGTCTGATCGCCCGGCTGGGTGAGGGCGGCATGGGTCTGGTGTATCTGGGCCGTTCCGAGGGCGGGCGCACCGTCGCGGTGAAGGTCGTACAGGCCGAGCACGCCGGCCATCCCGAGTTCCGCAGGCGCTTCGCCCGCGAGGTGGCCGCCGCCCGGCGGGTGGGCGGGGACTGGACGGCAGCGGTGCTCGATGCCGACCCGGAGGCCGCCGTGCCGTGGGTGGCGACGCAGTACATCCCGGGACCGGACCTGCGCACCGTGGTCGCCGAGGACTTCGGGCCGCTGCCCGCGTACTCGGTGCACACCCTCGCCAACCGGCTGGCCGTCGCCCTGAGGGCCGTGCACGAGGCGGGCCTGATCCACCGTGACCTGAAGCCGTCCAACGTGCTCGTCACCGTCGACGGCCCCCGTGTCATCGACTTCGGCATCGCGCGGGCGATGGACAGCCTCACCGGGGACAGCCTGCACACCCGCACCGGCATGCTCATCGGCTCCCCCGGCTTCATGTCTCCCGAACAGGTCCGCGGCCGCGAACTCACCCCCGCCAGCGACGTCTTCTGCCTCGGCGCCGTCCTCGTGTACGCCTCCACCGGACGGCTCCTGTTCGGTGCCGCCGACTCCGGGCTGAACGCCCACCTCTTCCGGGTCGCCGAGGAGGAACCGGACCTCACCGGCGTTCCGCAGCCGCTGACCGCACTCGTCCGCGCCTGCCTGGAGAAGGACCCCGCCGCCCGGCCGACCCCCCAGGAGGTGGCCGACCGGACGGCGGTCGAACAGGCCGGGGAGTGGCTGCCGGGCACGGTGCTGGCACAACTCGGCCGCCGTGCCGCGAGGTTGCTGGACTGGGCCCCCGAGACACCCGCCGGGGAACCCGCCGCGCTGCCGGACCCCCGTATCCCCTCGGTGCCGCGCCAGCACCAGCCGGAGCCCGGGCCGCCCCCGTACGCGCCCACGACCCCGGCCACGGCCGCGGCGCGGTCCGTCCCCGCGCGGGGCTTCGGGCCGCCCCCGGCCGCCCTCCCCGGCCCGGCGGCCCCGCACCCCAGGCGTTGGTGGGGCCTGGGCGTGATCGCCCTGACGCAACTGCTGGTACTGCTCGACGTGATGGGCTTCAGCATCGCCCTGCCGACCGTCCAGGCCGATCTCGGCTTCGCCGGCGACGGCTGGAACCCGGTCACGGTCTACTTCCTCGCCTTCGCCGGGCTGCTGCTCGTCGGCGGGTACCTCTGCGACCTCGTCGGCGCCAAGCGGACCCTGATCACCGGCGTGGCCGGCTTCGCGGTGGCCTCCGTGCTCTGCGGCTCGGCCGGCGAGCCCGGTCTGCTGATCGCGGGGCGCGCCCTGCAGGGCGCCTTCGCCGCCTTGCTGACACCGGCCGCACTGTCCCTGGTGTCCACCGGTTTCCCCGACCCGAGGGAACGCGCCCGGGCCTTCGGGATCTACGGGACGGTCGCGGCCGGCGGCGGGGCGCTCGGGCTGTTCGCGGGTGGCTGGCTCGCGGAGCTGGCGTCCTGGCGGATGTCTCAGTACGCCGCCGTCCCGCTCGCGGCCCTCGCGGTGACCGGCGCTGCCACCCTGCTGCCGGGCCGCCCGTCGGACGATCCTGCCCGTTCCGACCGGTTCGGCGTGCTGCTCGGTTCCGGCGGACTCGCCGCCCTGGTCCACGGCATGGACGAGGCCGGGCGGCTCGGCTGGACCACTCCCCTGGCCCTTGGCCTCCTCGCGGTGGGCGTCCTCCTGCTCATCGCCTTCCTGTGGCGGCAGACCAGGACGTCCGGCACCCCGTCGGCCGGGCACCTCAGCTGGGACGGCCACCGCGTCGGCTGTGCCCTGGTGATGGTCCTGACCGGCGCCGGCCTCCTGACGCTGCTCCCCGCACTCACCGTCTACCTGCAGTACGTCTTCGGGGCCGGCCCTGCCATGACCGGGGGGATGCTCCTGCCCCTGGCCGCCGCGGCCGGCCTCACCGCCACGCAGGTCTCGGCGCGCCTCCAGCACCGCACCGCGCCCCGCGTGCTGATCGTGTCGGGACTGGTCATGGCCGCCGCCGGGACGCTGGTCCTCGCCGTCGCCGACGCCGGCAGCGGGTACGGGCCCCATGTGCTGCCCGGCATGCTCCTCGCCGGATCCGGCGGCGGTCTGGCCCTCGGGCCGCTCTTCTCCACCGCCACCTCCGGCGTCGCCCCGCAGCACTCCGGCGCGGCCTCGGCGGTCGTGCTCATGGCCCAGCAGGTGGGCGAGGCGATCGGCGGGGCACTGCTCGTGACCCTCGTCAGCGCCCGTCTGGCCGCTTCGTCGGACGAGAACCGGTCCGAGCAGATGCTGCGCGGCTACACCGACACCCTCTGGTGGGCGGCCGGCGCCCTGCTGCTGGCGGCGCTGGTGGCCGGCCTGCTGGTCAAGACCCGGGCCCCCGGGCCGGCCGGCGTCAACGCCAGGTGACCGGCGCCGGCTGGTCCGGGCCCGTGTTCGCTCGCGCCCCGCAGCCGCAGGGCCGCCACCTCCTGCGTGGACGGGACGCGGGGCGAGTGGATGTCCCGGACACCAGGGCCGGCTTCGCGCGGGTAGCCGTGCTCGGCGAGCTCCCGCGCGACCTGCATGCGGCGACGGCGAGGGCCTGGAACCCCCGACCTACCCCGCACCCGACGTACGCCTGGCGCGCCTCGCCGGCAAGGTTGGCCTCACGCCCACGTGGCCGCCCACCGAGGGCTTCCTCGACGGCCTCCCGGAGCGGACCGGGCTACGCACCCACGACTTCCTGCTCGTCGCGGAACTCCCCGTGGTGCCGGGCCGGCAGCTGTTGCGTGCCCGTGCGCGTTCCATGACCGCGCCGGCGAACATGCTCACTCCGTGGAAGCCCCGCCCGTACGAGCAATACCCACCGGCTTCGGCTCGCTCCTGCTCCGGATGCTCTCGCTCCGTAACCTGAACTGGTTGGGAACGGCCAAGGTGATGTGTCTGATCTCCGGTGTCTGCAAGGCGGCTTCGACCATCGGCGCGGTGGGTCGAGGGGCCAAGCAGATCGATGCGGAGATGCTCGACGGCTTCGCCGCGACGCTCGGCGTGCCGGTCGCCGTACTGGCCGAGCTGACCGGTGTCCGCCCATCGGCGGAAAGCTCACACCCGCTGTGGTCGACACGGCCGCCCTGCTCTGGGAAGTCCGGCACTTGACCTGGGACCAGGAGAGCCGGCTCACCGAGTACGCGGAGGCACTGGGCGGGGAGTGAGGCCGTCCCGCTATGGCTGTGAGAGCGTCCCTTCGTCGAGCCGGCAGAGCTGCCGGAGGAGGAGAACCGCCCAGGGCGGTCCGAAACGGGTGCGGACCCCGGTCCGCCGGGGACCGCACCCGGGCGCCCCAGCGCAGGGCGATGGTGTCGCCCATGTCGGGCCGACAATCCCCCGGCCGGGTGACACGACCCTGTTCGAGCGAGTTTCAGCGCCGCCACCTCAGGCACGCCAAGCCCCCCAACGCCGACCAGAACATTCGTTCACCGTCCGCCCCGGAACCGACCGTGACTCGCCCGATCGGGAGCCGTTCTTAGAGCACCAGTACCAGCCGTGCGCCCATCCGGAGGACCCCGTGCATCCCCTGCCGATCCGCCCCGAAGCTCCTGCCGCAATCGAACATCCCCAGTCCACCCCGTGCCCGCGAGCGGCAAATGGCCGCCCGGTTGACGCCCCCTCCTCCCGTGGCCGCGACCGACGACCGGATGCCGGGAGGGCCGCGTGAGCAAGGGCACCATGACCGGACCCGGCACCGCGACGGTGTCCGACTCCGAGCGGCTCCTCTTCGGTGGCGAGCTCGCCTACGACATCGGCTGGGACCGGCACGAAGGCGCCTGGCTGAAACTCGGGCTGTGGACGATGGCGAAGCAACTGCCGCGGTTGGTCGGGACCGGCCTGCGGCTCGCGCGCCTGGCCGACGCCCGCGCTCTGCGGGTGGTCCTGGCCTCCGAGGCCGGCCGTGGTGTCGCCCAGGCCGTGGGACTGGTCGCCGTGAACCGTGTCCTCGGGCACATCCTCGCCGGCGGCAGCACCAACGAGCGCCTCACGCAGGCGGTGCCCGCCCTCACGGTCGTGGCCGTGACGGCGTTCCTCGGTTCGCTGCTGCGGTCGGCGTCGACGGCGGCCACCGGAGCCCTGGAGCCGAAGGTGCAGCGTGTCGCGACCGAGCAGTACCTGGGGCTGGTGCACCGTACGGAGCTCGCAGCGATCGAGGACGACGAGTTCCACCGGCTCCTGGACGCAGCCCGGTACGGGGCCGACTCCGCCCGGCGCATGATCCGCTACTGCACCAACACCCTCAACTCCGCTGTCTCCCTCATCGCCGCGGCCGGCGTGCTGACCGTCCTGCACCCGCTGCTGCTGCCGCTGCTCGTCCTGATGACCCTGCCGAGCGCGTGGAGTTCGCTGATGATCTCCCGCCAGAAGTACATCTCCTTCCACGCCTTCGTCCAGCACGCCCGGGCCGGGCACCTCCTCGGCCAGCTGCTGACCCAGAAGGAGGCGGCAGCGGAAGTCCGCGTCCACGGCGTCGGCCCGTTCCTGCTGGGCCACTTCCGGACCATGGCCGAGACCAGCGAGCGCGAGCAGACCCGGCTGGCCCGCCGCGCCGCGCGGATCGGACTGGTCGCCGACGGCGCCGGCGGCGTCGCCACCCTCCTCACCTACGGGGCCCTGGGTGCGCTGCTGTGGGGCGGGGCGCTGGAACTCGCCGTCGCGGGCACGGCCGTGCTGGCCATCCGTACCGGCGCCGCGAGCCTGGACACCCTGGTGCTGCAGATCACCGAGCTGCACCAGGAATCGCTGTTCGTCGCCGACTTCGAGCGACTGTGCCGGGAAGCGAGGACCCGGGCCATCCCCGTGGGCGGGCTCCCGCTGCCCGAGCGGTTGCGGGAGGTCCGTTTCGAGAAGGTCACCTTCACCTACCCCGGCAGCGGCGCCGAGGAGCCGGCGCCCACGCTGCGCGACGTCAGCCTGGCCTTCCCCACGGGAAAGATCATCGCGCTGGTGGGCGAGAACGGCTCCGGCAAGTCCACCCTGGTCAAACTGCTCGCCGGCCTGTACCTGCCCGACGGGGGAGGCGGGACGATCTGGTGGGACGACGTCGACGCCGCAACCGCCGACCGCGACCAGGTCTTCGGACGCGTCGCCCTGATGTCGCAGGACTTCTACCACTGGCCGTTCACCTTCCGCGTGAACGTCGGCATCGGCCAGCCCGGCCACGCCATCGACGACCCGGCGGTGGAGAGGGCCTCCGCCTTCTCCGGGGCCGACGAGGTCCTCGCGGACCTGCCCCGGGGGCTCGGCACCCTGCTGGCACGGGGCTACCGCGGCGGCCACCAGATCTCCGGCGGCCAGTGGCAGCGCATCGGGATCGCCCGCGCCCGGTACCGGCAAGCCGACATCCTGATCGTGGACGAGCCCACCAGCGCCCTGGACGCGGTCGCCGAGCAGCGCGTCTTCGACCAGATCCGGGCACTCGCCTCGACCACCGGGCAGACGATCGTGCTCATCACCCACCGCCTCCACTCCGTACGTCACGCCGACCTGATCCACGTCCTCAAGGACGGCCGGGTCGCGGAGTCGGGAACCTTCGCCGAGCTGATGCACGAGAAGACCGGCACCGGTGACTTCCGCGACGCCTACCTCGTCCAGGCCGCAGCCTTCGATGCCTCCGTACCGGCGCAGGCCACCGGAGACCACGACGCACCGGCCGCAAGGGACCGCTCCTGAGCACCGGCCCGTCCCCGCTCGTCTGCCGCCGGCCGCCCTGCCGGCGCGTCCGCCGCACCCCCACCTCAAGGAGCCTGTGATGACCCTGACCGACGACCCCCGCGGGACCGCCGCGCTGCTCGTCGACTCCCGAGGCCGCTACCTGCTGCACCTGCGGGACGCCAACAAGAGGATCTGCGACCCGGGGACGTGGAGCATCCCGGGCGGCGACCGCGAAGGAGCGGAGTCCTCCCGGGAAGCGGTGGAGCGGGAACTGCTGGAGGAGACCGGTCTGGTGGTCCCGCTGGAGGAGTTCACGGTGGTCGACAGCCGGGGCCCCGACGGGGTCAAGGGCAGGATCCGCGTCTACCTCGGATCCTGGGACGGCGACGCCGACAGCCTGCCGTGTCCCGAGGGCATCATGTTCCGGCACTTCGACGCCGGCACCATCCGGTACCTGACGATGTGCCCGTGGACGAAGGAGGTCATCGACCTCCACCAGGCCCAGGCCCCCACCCTCGCCCCGGTCCCGGTGCAGACCCGTACCGGAGGGCGGGCGCGCCTCAACGTCGTGGGCGTGCACCTCTACCTGGAGCAGGGCGGCAAGGTGCTGCTCGGCCTGCGGCACCCCGACTCGGCGTTCGCGGCCACGACCCACCACTTCCTCGCCGGGCACTGCGAGCAGGAGTCCGCCGTCGCCTGCCTGGTCCGCGAGGCGCAGGAGGAGGCCGGCATCGACGTGGATCCGGCCGACGTCGAACTCGTGCACGTCGTGCACGTGGTGGACCATCCCGGCGGCCGGCCGCGCATGCAGCTCGTCTTCCGCGCCCACCAGTGGACCGGCACACCGCAGGTCCGCGAGCCGGACCGCTGCGTGTCCTGGGACTGGTGGCCCGCCGAGGCCCTCCCCGACCGGATCGTGCCCTACACCCGCGCCGCGATCGAAGGCATCCGCGCGGGCCGCACCTACACCGAACTCGGCTGGACCTGACAGTCGACGCCCGCGGCCTGCATCTCGGCGGTGAACGCGTTCCGTTGCGCGGGCGGCATGATCGGGTCTTCCGACCCGACGGCGGCTATCCGGTCGGGATCAGCGAGCAGCGGCATGCAACGGGCCAGCATCTCCTCGGGGTCACCCAAACAGCGCCCGCCGTGAAGGTCGAAGGCCAGCGCTACGTATCCCAGCTCGGCGAGAGCATCGGCACTGCGGCGCTCGACCTCGCTGAGCCCCATGCCCTCTGGTCCGAGCAGCACCGCGGGCCGGCGGTCGACACCGGCCGGGAGCGCGAGGTGCCCGATCCTCGTCACACCGTCGGCAGGATACTCGACCGTACGCGTTGCTCCGACCGGCCGTGGCCCTGGCGGTACTCGCCGACGGTACTCGCTGAGCGTGGCGTCCGCTGCTGCGCCGGCCGACGGGGTGCCTTGGCCGTCGGCCTCGTCATGGCAGCATCGCCCCTGCCGCCCGGTCGGGGTGTCAGGGCGCGGTGAGGGCCGCGGCGCCGAAGGAGACGTCGAAGCGGTCGCACCAGATCGTCACGCTGGTGTATTCGGAGAGCTTCACACCCGCCGGGATCGGGTAGTTCTGATCGCCCTTGTTGCCCTTGAGCTTGCCCAGGCTGAGGTACTTGCCGTCGTCGAACACACGCCAGCCCGCCACGCCCTCTTTCACCGGGGCGTCGGTCAGCCACACGCGCAGGTCCGGCCCGTTGCTGGTGTCCAGCCCCTCCAGCCGTAGGACGTGCGAGCCGTCCGCCAGCCGGACGACCTTCACCGTGCCGGTGGTGGTGTGTTCGTGGCTGATCAGGTGTCCGCCGGAAACGGTCTGCGGGCGGTCGGCGGCCGGGGGCGCGACCGCCGCCGGACCAGGCGCCGACGCAGACGATGCCGCGCCGGGCAGCGCCTCACTGATCGCCTGGTCCTGCCACAGCTTCCATGGCTGGAACCAGTACAGCCCCGCCGCCACCAACACCACCGCCAGCGCCGCCGCTCCGGTCACCAGCGGCCCGCTCCGCCTGCCCCAACGTCCCACGACCCGCCCCTTCGTCCGTACTCAGACACGCATTCAACGGCATCCCGGACCCCGCGGCCACAGGTCCACCCCTGACGGAAGTCTTACGGCGGACCGGGCGGCCGCCGGACCCACAGCCCTTGCGGTGGGAGATTGACATCATGGACAGCTGTCCAGTTATTCTGGACACCTGTCCATTAATGACGAAGGGGCGGGGTCACGCCGATGGAGACGACCGCGACGGTGCTGGTGGGCCTGGTGGCCGTGCTGCACGTGTATTTCCTGGTGCTGGAGATGTTCCTGTGGGAGCGGCCGCCCGGCCGCAAGCTCTCCGGCTTCGACGCGGAGCTCGCCCGCGCGACCGCCGGCCTCGCGGCGAACCAGGGGCTCTACAACGGATTCCTGGCGGCCGGGCTGGTCTGGAGCCTGTTCGCCGGGGACCCGACCGCCTTCCGGGTCCGGGTCTTCTTCCTCGTCTGCGTGGTGGTCGCCGGGATCTACGGCGGCCTCACCGCGAACCGTCGCATCCTGATCGCGCAGGCCCTGCCCGGGGCCCTGGCGCTCGGCGCCGTCCTGCCGGCCGGGTGAGGGGCGTGCCGGAGGACCCCCGTACCGAGCGGACCCGGGCCAGGCTGCGGCAGGCCCTGCTGGAGGAGTGCGGGAGCCGCCCGCTGGAGAAGGTCGGCGTCTCCGCCGTCGCACGCCGGGCCGGCGTAGGCCGGGCCACGTTCTACCTGCACTACGCCGACCTGGAGGCGCTCGCCGTCGACACCTGCGCCGAGATCGTCCGGGAGGCGGTGGACGCCCTGCACGCCTGGCGCGGCGTCCCCGACCCGGCGAGCCCGCCGCCCGCCCTGGTCGAGTTCTTCGACGGTCTCCCCCGGCATGCCGGGCTCTACCGGGAGCTGCTCCGCCCCGGCGGCGGCGGTCCGCTCGGCCACGCCCTGCACCGGGACCTGCGGGCCCGCAGCCGGGCCGAACGCGCCCTGGCCGGCGCACCGGAGCCCGACCTCATCGCCTCCGCCGTGGCCTCCGCCTTCGCCGGGGTGCTCGCCGACTGGCTGCACGGCCTCATCGAGGCTTCCCCCGCCGAGATCTCGGGACGCGTCTGGCGCCTGCTGATCAGCCTCCACCGCACCCCCCTGCCGTAAGCGCCGGTCACCCCTGCCTGAGCGTCTGATGGGGACCCAACCCGGACCCCGGCCTGCGCCATCTGAGTGAGACCCAGGGCGTTCTGCCTGCCATCGCCTGATATGGGCAGGGCTTGGTAGGGGTGGCGGACTGTCCGGCGGCCTGGTGATCGGGAGGATTCGGGGTGTCCGTGGCTGGTCGTGGTGCGAGGCGTATGGATGTGGTGGGCCGCGGGGCCGATGTGTGGCTGGTGCTGGGTGCCGGTCTGTCGCGGCGGCCGGTGACCGGGCTGATCAGGACGGCTCTGGAGGAGGAGTTCGGTGACCGGTTCGCTGTCGTGAGCAGCGGTGAGCTGTTGATGGGGGCCGGGCCGGACGGCCTGACGTTGCGTGGTCGGGACGGGTGTGTGGTGGCGGCTCCCCGGGTGGCGTACGGACGTGTGTGGACGCCGGGAACGGAGGTGGGCAGGGAGGTCTCGCTGTTGCGGCACCTGGAGGCGATGGGCAGTGTCCTGCTGAACCCGGCGGATGCGGTCCTGGCCTGTTTGGACAAGTTCTGGCAGGTGCAGCGGCTCGCGGCAGCGGGTCTCGCGGTGCCGGAGACCTTCATGGGTGCGGGTGGCTCGCTGGATGCGGTGACCGGTGCCGGGTTACCGCAGCCGTGCGTGGTGAAGGCGGTGCGGGGGCACCGCGGCGAGCAGGTGTTCCTGGCGCCGGACGCCGACACCCTCCGGGCTGTGCACGACGGGCTCGCACCGGAGGCCGCCTGTCTGTTCCAGGAGTACGTGGCGTCCTCCCACGGCCGGGACCTGCGGGTGGTGGTCGTCGACGGGCATGCGGCCGGGGCGGTCGTGCGTACCGCCAGTGGAGGGGAGTTCCGTTCCAATCTGGCTCTGGGCGCGTCCCTTGCGCCGTGTACCGGCCGGTACCCCCAAGGTGAGGAGCTAGCGGTCCGGGCCGCCGCCGTCATGGGGCTCGGGGTCGCGGGCGTGGACCTGTTGTTCGCCCCGGACGGCGACTTCACGGTCTGCGAGGTCAACGCCAACGCCGGCTGGCAGCCCGAGATGAAAGAGGTCGCCCCCGCGCTCGCCGCAGCCTGCCGGCGTCGTCTCACAGCTGCCGGACGCCGAGACGCATCGTCGGACCGATAGGCGGAGGAGCCCGCCCGTGCTTGTACCCACGCCCCGGCTGCACCGGTGGCCGCTGCTGAAAAGCCCGGCCTTCCGGCTCTTCGCCCTCGGCCAGACGGCATCCAACACCGGGACATGGATACAGAAGGTGGCCCAGGACTGGCTGGCCCTGCAGCTGTCACACGGCAACGGCACGGTCCTGGGCGTCACCACGGCCCTGCAGTTCCTGCCCCTCCTGCTGCTCGGCCCCTACGGCGGCGTCCTCGTCGACCGGCACTCCACGCGCCGGATCCTGCTCGCCTCCCAGACGGTCATGGCAGCCCTCGCACTGGTCCCCGCCCTGCTCGTCGCCACCGGCACAGCACGCCTGGACACCCTCTACGTCCTGGCCCTCGCCCTCGGGCTCACCATGGTCGTCGAGAAACCGGCCCTGCAGGCCTTCATCGGAGAATCCGTCGCACCCGGCCAGCTCGTCAGCGCCCTCGCCTTCAACAGCGCCGCCCTCAACCTCGCCCGCATGGCCGGCCCCGCGCTCGCCGGCCCCCTCATCGTCCTCTTCGGCCCCGGCCCCGCCTTCCTCGCCAACACCCTCTCCTACCTGACCGTGATCGCATGCCTCCTGCGCATGGACCCCCGAGCCGGCCGCCCGGCCCCGCCGCTTCCCCGCGCCCAACGGCAAGTACGAGAGGGCCTGCGCTACGTCCGCGACCACCGCGAGCTCGCCCTCACCCTGGTCCTCGTCGCCGTCGTCGCCGCGTTCGGCATGAACTTCCAGATCACCACCGCGCTGATGATCACACGCGTCTACCGGGCCCCGGCCGCCGTGTTCGGGCTCGGCAACACCGCCCTGGCCGCCGGCTCCGTCATCGGCTCGCTCCTGGCCGCCCGCCACCCGCGGGTGGCCGGCCGCCGACTGGCGGCCCCCGCCCTCGCCTTCGGGACGCTGGAGACCGGTTGCGCCCTGATGCCCGGACCGGTCACGTTCCTCGTCCTGCTCGTCCCCACGGGAACGGCGCTGCTGGTCTTCCTCACCGCCGCCAAGGCCCGCCTCCAGCTCGGCGTCGGCGACGGCATACGCGGACGGATCATGAGCCTGTACCTCCTGGCCACCCTGGGCACCACACCCCTGCTCGCCCCGCTGATCGGATGGATCGCACAGAGCGCCGGCCCCCGCACCGCGCTCGCCCTGGGCGGCGCCGTATCCGCCGCCGCGGCCATCACCATCGGCCTGCTCCACCCACACCCGCCCACACCCCCGGGATCACACCTCAGCCGGCCGGCACCCGCCGGCC
This sequence comes from Streptomyces katrae, assembly GCF_002028425.1. Lineage (GTDB taxonomy): Bacteria > Actinomycetota > Actinomycetes > Streptomycetales > Streptomycetaceae > Streptomyces > Streptomyces katrae_A. The sequence goes on from NZ_CP020042.1 coordinate 612,630, forward strand.
ACGCGTGATCGGAACAGACCCCGCAGGTCCTCCGGCCGCCAGGGTCGCTCGGGACCGGGTGAACGGCGGTCGCGCCCGGACCGGGTTCACTCCTTGCTCAGCCGCACCGTGTCTCCCGTGCGTCCGCCCGCGAGGACGTCGATGCGCACGCCGGACGCGGGGTCGGTGAAGCTCTGTCCGGGTGCGTACGCGGCCAGGTCCAGCGGGGCGCAGCCGGCGGGCGGGGTCACGGCCGGGTTCGCGTTCATGATCCGCACCGGACCCTCGCCGGTCCGGGCAGCGGAGTCGACCCGGTAGATGAGGACGCCGCTGGAGCAGGCCGCCGCGTCGTTGCCCTCGGCACGGCGGGATTCCGCCACGTACGCCGTCGTCTCACCGGTCCGCAGCACGGCGATCTTGGTTCCGCCGGGCCGTTCCACCGGGGTCAGCCGTACCGTCCGGCGACCGGACGCGGGCAGGCAGGCCACCTGGTCGTCGCGGGTCCAGCCCAGCTTCCAGGAGTGCCAGCCGAGGTACTGCGGGGCGTGGCCGGCGATGTCGCCCATGAGGTCCCAGCCGCCCACGTACTGGTGGGGGGCGCCGGTGAACGCGTACAGGTCGGGCAGCCCGAAGGTGTGGGCGGTCTCGTGGGCCGCGACCTTGGGGCCCCAGTGCCACATGTCCTGCCCGAAGGTGACGGCCCATTTGAGGCGGGTGCCGTCGGCGGTGATGCCCGGCGTCGCCGGGTCGTACAGGTAGGTCGGTGAGAAGGGGATGGCGGTCGCCGCCTTGGCGGGGACGACGTAGACCATGTCGTAGCGGGAGAAGTCCGCGTAAGGGTCGGCGGCCGTGATCGCGTCGCGGAGGTACTTCTCGTGGGCCTCGAAGGTGAGGCCGCGCGCGAAGCCGTAGGAGGTGGAGTCGGCGGGCATCCGGATCCAGCGGTGCAGCGGGGTGTTCTCCAGCCGCAGACGGCCGTGGCTCGCCCGGCCCATCCAGTCGGCGGCCGGGGCGAGGTGAGCGGCGTACGGCTCGGTGGAGTCGGTGGCCGGGGCGTCGGGAAAGTCCACGTACAGCGTCAGGACGCGGCGGGTTCCGGTGGCGGGCTGGAACTGGGTCCGGTCGGTGTCATGGCCCTCGTCCGTCCAGCCGGTCCGGCCGGGGAGGGCGCAGCCGGCGGCGGGGGCCGGCGGGCCGGGGGCAGCGGCCGCGGTGGGGGCGGAGAGGCAGGAGACGAGGGCGACAGCCGCGGGGAGCGGCAGCAGGCGGCGGAGCGGGTTGGTCATGTCTCTCCCGTCGGAGGCAGGTTGAGGGGTGCGAGGGAGGGTGGAGGAGGGAGGGGAGGCCCTAGGCGCGGCCCGCGGCCAGGTCCATCAGGCGGGACAGCACGCGGCCGCCGGAGGCGGTGACGCCGTCGTGCTCCCATTCGTTGGTGACCCATACCCGGGTGGCGCCGACCTCGCGCGCGGTGCGCAGGGAGAGCCCGGCGTCCACGTACATGTCGTCGTGGTAGACGAGTGCGGCGAGCGGGACCCGGTTGGCGGCGAGGCGGCGGGGGTCGTACAGCGGTGGCCAGTCGGTGCGTTCGGCGAGCAGGTCGACGGCCTCGGCGAAGGGGCGCAGGCCCTGGATCTCGCGGAACATCCAGGGGTAGATCATTTCTCCGGTGAGCAGGAGCGGGTCGGCGTCCTCGGCGAACTCGGGGAAGGCCGCCAGGGCCCTGGACGCCGCCCAGCCCGTCGGCCCCGCTCCCTGGCCGTACAAGCTCTCCTGCATGACGGCGAAGAGCGGGTTGTCGGTGAAGCCGGTCAGTGTCATCACCTGGTGCAGGAACGTGTCGGTGGGCTTCGCTTGCGCGTCGAGGGATTCGTCGAGCAGCCAGTGGATCCGCTCGAAGCCGTCGCCCATGCCGAGGACGAGGCCGAGCGTGCGGAGGCGCTGGGGGGTGAGCCGGTCTCCGTCCGGCAGGCGCACATCGGTGGCGGTCAGCAGGCGGGCGATCTCGCGCAGCCGGGCGGCGTCGTCGGGGTAGCGGGCGTAGAAGTCCAGGACGCGGTCGCGCACCCGGGGGTAGGTACGGGCGTAGACGTCGTCGGCGGTGGCCGAGAGGCCGGGCAGGCCGCCGGTCACGTAGCACGCCCGCAGGCCTTCGGCGGCCTGGGAGAGATAGGTGAGGGTGATGAAGCCGCCGTAGCTCTGGCCGAGGGTCTCCCAGGGCTCGTCACCGCACAGCTTCCGGCGGATCAGTTCGGCGTCCGCGACGATCGAGTCGGCGCGGAAGTGGCCGAGGTGGTCGGCCAGGCCGGCCGGTGAGGCGAAGCGGGCGGCCGCGCGGGCGGTGACGGGTGCGGAGCGGCCCGTGCCGCGCTGGTCGAGGAGGAGGACCCGGTGGGTGGTGAGGGCCTGGGGCAGCCAGCCGGGTGAACCGGCCGACGGCCTGGGCGACTTGCCGCCGGGGCCGCCCTGCAGATAGAGCAGCCAGGGGAGTTGCCGGTCCACGTGGCGTGCATCGGTGACCTCCCGGGCGAAGAGCTCGATGGTCGGTCCGTTCGGGGCCGTGTGGTCCAGGGGAACGGTGAAGACGTGGTCGGCGGTCGCGTACGCGGGGTTCATGAATCCCTTTCGCGGCCGCATGGCCGCACGGTGACGTGTGACATCGCGGGACAGCATGGCGCGACCCAACCGGGGCGGTGGAGCCCTCACTTACCCATAACTCCGCGCTATGGAGGCGCGACAATTGTGAGTGCCATTTCACATAACTATGTTATCGGTCACATTCCAATCTCCCTCCTCAGCCTCGGGCTGTCCGACTGTTCACGGAAGTGACCACTGATGAACAAGCGCACTCTCCACGCCGTCGCCACCGCCTTGGCGGCGACCCTCGCACTCGGCACGGCCGGCTGTTCCACCGGCAGCCACTCCGGCGGCAGTCGGCAGGACAAGGACGTGAAGAACTCCGCCCTCGCCAACGCGGGGGCTACCGTCGGCGGCACTCCGCAGAAGGGCGGCACGCTGACCGTCCTGTCCGACCAGGACTTCACCCACCTCGACCCGGCCCGCAACTGGGTCATCGGCGACATGGACTTCGGCACCCGGCTGCTCTACCGCACCCTGGTGACGTACAAGCCGGAACCGGGCACGAAGGGCGGAGAGCTGGTCCCCGACCTCGCCGAGGACCTCGGTGTCTCCTCCAACGGCGCCAAGACCTGGACCTTCAGGCTGAAGAAGGGCCTCACCTACGAGGACGGCACCCCGATCACCGCCCAGGACGTCAAGTACAACGTGGAGCGGTCCTTCTCCCCCGACCTGCCCGGCGGCCCGGACTACGCCGCCCGCTACCTGGCCGGCGCCGAGGGCTACCGGGGCCCCGCCCAGGGGCAGCACCTCGACTCCGTCAAGACCCCGGACGACCACACGATCGTCTTCGAACTCCGCAAGCCCTTCGCGGAATTCCCCAACGCCACCGTCCTGCCCACCTTCGCCCCGGTGCCCCCGGCCCAGGACAAGGGCCCCCAGTACGACAGCCGCCCGTTCTCCTCGGGCCCGTACAAGATCGAGTCCTACGACCGGGACAAGCGGCTGGTGCTGGTCCGCAACCCGCACTGGGACCCGGCGACGGACACCGTGCGCAAGGCGTACCCGGACAGGCTGGTCGTGGTGATGGGGCTGAGGGCCAACCAGATCGACGACCGGCTCATCGCCTCGGAGGGCGTGGACGCCTCTGCCGTCTCCTGGGGCAAGCTGCGCCCGGAGAGCACCCCCAAGGTGCTCACCAAGGCCGACGTCAGGGCGCGGCTGCTGGCCGAGTCGAGCAACTGCACCGAGATGGTGCAGATGCACACCGGCCGCGCCCCCTTCGACAACGTCCTGGTCCGGCGGGCCGTGCAGTACGCCCTGGACCGCGAAGCGGTGCTGACCGCCTCGGGCGGCCCGGCCCTGAACGACCCGGCCACCGCGCTCATGCCGGGCACGCTCTTCGGCGGCAAGCAGCCCGACACGCTGGGGATCCCGGCCACGGGTGACGTGAACAAGGCGAAGCAGCTGCTGAAGGAGGCGGGCAAGCCCGACGGGTTCACGACCTCCATCACCGTCTCCAACGGGGACAAGGGCGTTGCCGAGGCGGTCCAGCAGTCCCTGGGCAGGGCGGGGATCAAGGTCACGATCGAGGCCGTCGACCCCTCGGCCTTCTACGACACCATCGGCGACACCAGGAACCGCACCGACCTCGTCTACACCGGCTGGTGCCCCGACTACCCCTCCGGCTCCACCTTCCTGCCCTTCCTCTTCGACGGCCGCTACATCAAGGAGAAGGGGAACTCCGGCAACCATTCGCTCTTCCGCGACGAGGCGACGATGAAGCGGATGGACGAGATCGCCGGCATGACCGACACCGCGCAGGCCAATGCGGCGTGGCGGCAGCTGGACGGGGAGATCCTCGCCAAGGCCCCGACGGCGCCCGCCGTCATCGAGCGCATGCCGCTGCTGATCGGCACCAACGTCGCGGGTGCCTTCGGCCACACGTCCTTCGGCGGCCAGCTCGACTACGCCACGATCGGGCTCAAGAACCCGGCGAGGAGCGGCAGCTGACCCCGCCCCGCGCAGTGCCCCCGGCTCCTTGGTGCGGAGCCGGGGGCACTGCCGCGTCCGCGCCGCTCCTACGCCTTCGTGATGCGTACGGTCTCGCCGTAGCCGTCAGCGGAGAGGACGTCGATCCGCACCCCGGCCGCCGCGTCGGTGAACGACTCGCCGGCCCAGAACGGGGCGTCGTCCAGCGGGCGGCAGCCGCCGGCGGGTGCGGCGGCCGGCTTGGCGTCCACCACCCTGACCGGCCCCTGGCCGGTCCGCACGGAAGCGTCGATCCGGTAGATCAGGGCGCCGGTCGAGCAGGAGCCCGCGTCCGCCTGGATCCCGCGCCGCGACTCGACGACGTACGCGGTCGTGGGGCCGGTGCGGATCACCGCCAGCTTGGTGCCGCTGCCGTACTCGACCGCCGTGAGGTACACCGTGTCGCTGCCTTTCGAGGCCCGGCACACGACCTGGCCGTCGCCGGTCCAGCCGAGCTTCCAGGAGTGCCAGGCGAGGAACTGCGGCCCCCGGCCGCCGATCAGGCCCATCACGTCCCAGCCGCCGACGAAGCGGTGCGCGTCGCTGCCCGTCTCGAAGGCGTACAGGTCGGGCAGCCCGAAGGTGTGGGCGGTCTCGTGGGCGACCAGCTTGGCACCCCAGTGCCACATGTCCTGGCCGAAGGTCACCGCCCACGAGATGCGGCGGCCGTCGGCCACCACCCCCGCCGTGCCCGGCTGGTACACGTACGTGGGTGTGAAGGAGATCGCCGCCGCGTTGCGCGTCGGCACGACGTACACCATGTCGTAGCCGGAGAAGTCCACGTACGGATCGGCGGCCGCCACCGCGTCCTTGACGTACGCCTCGTGCGTCTCGTGGTCCAGGCCGCGCGCGAAACCGTAGTCGGTGGAGGCGCGGGGCATGCGGACCCACCGCTGGTACTGGTCGATCGCGAGCCAGGCCTTGCCGTACGAGGCGTACCACAGCCAGTCCGCCCCGGGCGTGATCTGCGCCGAGTCCTCGCTCGGGGCCTCGGTGGCCCGCGCGTCCGGGAAGTCCACGAAGACCATGGCGACCTTGAGCGTCCCGGCGGGACGCCGGAACACCGAGTAGTCCGTGTCGTGTCCCTCGTCCGTCCAGCCGGTGGTGCCGCGCACGGCGCAGGCCGACGGGCTGTCAGTGGCGCCGGCGGGCGGCGCCACCAGCAGGAGGAGGAGCAGTGCGGCGGCCAGAGCAGCCGGCAGCCCGCGCGAGGTGGCCAGGCGGTGGATGGGTCTCATGGATGCGTAACCTCCCATTGCCATGTGTGACATTTCACATAAGATTGACGGGAGTCGGCTCCTGTCCGAAAGCTGTCGTCGCTCCATAACATGCGCGGCATGGAACTGGAGGTACGGCACCTGCGTGTGGTGTGCGCGATCGCCGAGGCCGGCAGCCTCACGCGGGCCGCCGCCGCGCTGTCCATGACCCAGCCGGGCCTCAGCACGCAGTTGCGCCGCATCGAGTCGATGCTCGGCGGTGTCCTCTTCGACCGGCGGCGGGCCGGAGCCACGCCCACGGCCTTCGGCGAGCTGGTGCTGGCCCGGGCCCACGCCGTCCTGCCGGGCATCGACGCGCTCCTCGCCGACACCGCCCGCGCGGCCCGCCACCTGGCGGCCCCGGACCGGGTGCGCATCGGATCGGTCGGCGCTCCCCTCATCGGCCACCTCGTCCTGGCCATAGGAACGTTGCTGCCCGACGCCGAGGTGACGTCCCGATGCCACTACTCCCCCGTCACGCTCCTGGACGAACTCGCCGCCGGACGCCTGGAGGCGGCGGTCCTCGGCGACCACCCGGAGCAGGTCCTGCCCCCGCGCGACGGGGTGATCCTCACCCCCCTGGTCACCGAACCCGTCTTCGCCCTGCTGCCCGCGACCCACCCACTGGCCGGGCGGGAGGCCGTGTCCCTGAGCGAACTGGCCGACCACGACTGGGCGATGCCCCGGCCCGACGGCGACCGCACCAGCGAGTACTGGTCCTCCGTGTGCGCGCTGGTCGGCCGCCGCCCCTCCGCCCCGCACGAGGCCGAGGGACGCCAGCTGATCGAACTGGTCCGCGCGGGCCTGGCCGTCAGCCTCTGCCAGGCCACCTTCGCGCAAACCCCCGGCCTCACCGTCCGCCCCCTCGCGGGCAACCCGCTCTGGTACCGCCACGTCCTGGCCTGGCACCATGACGGCCCGCTGGCCCCCCACGGCGACGCCGTCCTGCGCACGGTGGCGGCCGGCTACCTGGACACCTGTGCCGCCAGCCCGGTCTACGCGGACTGGCGCCGCCGCCACCCGGACCTGGCCCGGCTCCCGCACGCCGGCCCCCGCGGCCCCGATACGGCACCGGATGCTGCTGGGTGACGCAGTGGATGCCGCCGCCGGCCCACGGTCTGGGGAGCGGTAGAGCGGGAGAGTCCTGGAACCCTCAACCGTGGCCGGTGCCCGTCCGCGCCCGGTCGAGCTGGGCGGCCAGCTCCCGCACCGTCTGCTGTCGGAAGATGTCAGCGGCGGAGACGGAGAGGCCGAGCTGCCCGGCGAGCAGGTCCTGAACCTCGACCGCATGCAGGGACGTTCCGCCGATCTCGAAGAAGTTGTCCTCGGCGCCTACCGAGTCCAGGCGCAAGACGTCCTGCCAGACCTCGATGACGAGCTGTTCGGTGGGTGATCCCGGGCGGGCGGGCCCGGCGTCCTGAAGCCTCTCGAAGACGGCGGGCGGAGTGAGCCGGCGCCGGTCCGTCTTCCCACTCGGGGTCAGCGGCATCGCGTCGAGGACGACGTAGGCATCCGGCATCATGTACGGAGGAAGCAGTCCGGCGAGGTGCCGGTGCAGCCGCCGAGTCGCCCCGTCCCGGCGCGCCTTCTTCCGCAGCACCAGGTACGCCACCAACCGGGGGTGACCGTCCAGCTCGTGCGCGAGGACCGCCGCCTCATGGACGTCCGGACGAGCGCTCAGCAGCGCCTCGATCTCGCCGGGCTCGACACGCATGCCCTGGATCTTGATCTGATCGTCCATCCTGCCCAGGCATTCGATGGTGCCGTCCGCCGTGGCACGGCCGAGGTCGCCCGTACGGTAGAGCAGGCCGTCCCCGTAGGGGTCCGGGACGAAGCGCTCGGCGGTCAGCTCGGGGCTCCCGAGATAGCCCCGAGCCACTCCCGCGCCCGCCACGCACACCTCGCCCTCGGCGCCGACCGGTACTTGCCGGAGCTCCGCGTCCAGCAGGTAGACCCGGACGTTGTCGATCGGCCTGCCGATGGGGACGCTCGCGGGCCAGCTGCCGGGGTCGCCGCTGAGGGTGTGGGTGGCAGCGTCCTGAAACTCGGTCGCGCCGTAGTGGTTGTGCAGCCGCGCGCCGCTGCGGCCGAACAGCTCGGCCATCGCCGGCGTGACCCGGAGCCGTTCCCCCGTCGTGACCACGTCGGCGAGCACCAGCGGGGCCGTGCCCCCGGCGGCGGCCTCCGCCAGCTGCTTGAGTACGGTCACCGGGGCGAACAGCCGCTCGATGTGCTGCTCGGAGAGGAACCCGGCCAGCGCGACGGGGTTGCGCCGGACCTCGTCGTCGGCGACGACGAGGGTGCCGCCGAAGCAGAGCGTGGAGAAGATCTCGTGGAAAGAGAAGTCGAAGCTCGCGGTGCAGACCTGGGCGGTCCGGGAGCGGCAGGTGCCGGGGCGGGTGCGGTCGTGCCACAGCAGCATGTTGACCAGCGACCGGTGGGTCAGGGCGACGCTCTTCGGGCGGCCGGTCGACCCTGATGTGTGGAGCACGTATGCCGCGGCGTCCTGACCGACCGCCCGGCCACCTCCGCCGCCGCCGCCCCCCTCCTCCCCGGCCGCGGCACGCCACGGCTCGTCCAGAACGAGTACCCGGGCCGTGCCGACGGGGAGGTCGCGGGATCCGTCGACGACGTACGCGCCGATGCCGCCGGCTTGGTCCACGACATGGCGCAGCCGCTCGTCCGGATCCGCGCTGTCCATCGGCAGGTAGCAGGCACCCGCCTTGAGGACGCCCAGCATCGCGGCGAAGAGCTCGGGGGAACGGCGTAGGCACAGGCCGACCGCATCGCCGCTCGCGACCCCGGCGTCCAACAGCCCGTCCCGGACGCGGTCGGCCTGCCGGTCGAGCTCGCCGTAGGTCACTGTGCGCGTACCGTGGACCACGGCGACCGTCTCGGGACCTGTGCCGTCCCCCGTGCCCGTTGCGCGGACCGCGCGCTCGAAGAGCTCGTGGACGGTGAGCGCAGGTATCTCGAAGACGTCTCCGGTCCACCCGCTCAGGCGGCCCCCGGGGCCGGCCGACTGGTTGCTGACTGCGCTGGTCATGGCGTCGTTCCTCCAGAGGGTGTGGCGGTGGGGCAGTGGTCGGCGGCCGCTCCGGCGGGTTCGGGCTGGGCGTGGGGCAGTCGACGTACGGCAGCGGAGGCCAGGGGGAGCACGGCCGTGAGGGCGTAGACGATGCCGGCGATCACGGTCACCCGGAAGCCGCCGAAGGCATGGGCCAGCGGGCCGACGCAGAGCTGCCCGACCGGGATGGCGATGTAGGAGAGCAGGTCGTCGTAGGAGGTGACGCGGGAGAGGACGCCGGCGGGTACGTGCTCCTGGAGCGAGGTGTCCCAGCTGATTCCGGCGATGGATCCGCCGAGTCCGGCCACGAACGCGGCCCCGACCAGCCATCCGGCGTCTGCCCTCGCGCCCAGCACGAGGAACGGCAGGGCGCCGAGCGCGCCCATGAGCAGCCCCAGCCTGAGAAAGTGGCGGGCCGTCAGCCGGTGCAGGAGCGTGCTCATCACCAGCATCCCGGCGCCCTGCGCGCTGAGCACGACGCCCCATAGCGCCTCGCCGCCGAGCTGCTTGGTGAGAGAGGGCCCGAGGACCTGCCAGGTGCCGGTCTGCACCAGGTTGATCACGCAGAAGGAGAGAGTCACCCGCCACACCCAGCGAATGCGGCGGAACTCCGTCCATCCGGCCCGGATGTCGGTGAGCAGCGGGGCTGAGCGCTCGGCGGGCGCGCTCGGCGGGAGGGCCAGGCGGACCAGGCAGCCCGCGGCCAAGAGGTAGCTCAGCGCGTCGAAGGCGATGGCGGGGCCGCTGCCGACCGCGACGACGAGGACGCCCGACAGGCTCGGCCCGAGGAGCTTGGTCGCGTTCCGAGCTGATCCCAGGAGGGCGTTGGCCGGGCGGAGTTGGTCCTTGTCGACGAGTCGCGGGACGATGCCGCGCAGGGCCGGCGTCATGAACGCGGTGAGGACGCCGTCGAGTACGGAGAGCGCGGCGACAGCCGGCATCGAGAAGTGGCCGCTCAGCACGAGTCCGGCAACGGTGCCCTGGGTCAGCGTCAGCCCCAGGTTCGCGCAGACCAGGACCGTCTTCCGGGAGAACCGGTCGGCCGTCGCCCCGCCGACCAAGAGGAACGCGAGCAGCGGCACCATGCGGGCCGCCAGCACGACCCCGAGGTCGGTGATGCTCCCCGTCGAGTCGAGGACGCCGAAGGCGAGGGCGACCGGAGCCATCGAGCTGCCGAGGAGTGAGATCAGACGTCCCGAGAAGAACCACCGGAACTCCGTCTGCCCCAAGAGAGGTGAGCGCACCTGCGGGAACCTCCGGAAATGTCGCGGTGGAAACGCTCTCATACACCCCGCGACCTACGAGGACTGCGGCGTTGATTCCTCGGAAGGAATTCCGCGGAGAACGAGCACACGGCCTTGGTTGTAGGGTATAGGGATCTTTTCGGTCCCGCTGACCCCCATCGCCTGCTGAAATCCTTCGATTTCCGGGGACTCGATCACCACGTCATCGAAACCGAGGGCAGCTTTGTCGATCTCCAGTGAAACGTCCACGTCCCCCGGAGCCCAGCTCGCCAGGGCCACGACGGCGTACCCGGCGCCGATCCAGGAGGTGGCCAAGACCTCGTCGTGGTCCGTCACCACCGGCGCGGAGCCGGACCACCAGCCGATCATGCGGGTTTCGGGCAGGCGGACCGAGTCCCAGAACCTCCACAGCGGACGAAGATCGACTCTGGGTGCCCGGGCGGTGGCACCGAAGAGGAGGCCTTTCCACGGGTTTCCCCCGTTCTCCAGCATCTCCCCCAGGAGGCCGAACGGGACACCGGAGAGCTCGACGAGCCAGCGAACGGGATCGATCTCGTCATAGTCCACGTACTCGGAGAACCAGAGCCGGTCCACATACGGAAAGTGCTCCATGTAAAGATTCGCCGAGGAGGCGAAACCGTCGGCCTCCCGGTACTGACTGGCGGAGTGCAGGTCGATGAGCGGATCGCTGCAGTGCCGCTGGAGGACCTTTCGGACGCGTTTCATCGTGGTGCGGTCGAATCCCGCCTCGTCGAGGTAGATGCCGTCGATCCCGCACTCCCTGGCGAGCCAGTCGAGTGCGCACACATATACGTTGAGCCACCGCGACTCGCCGCTGGTCACAATGGGAATGTCGTCGACGTTGGACGAGGCGTACCCCGGGATGAAGCCCCCGGCCAGATGCTCTTGGAGCCACATGTGGCCGACGTTGGGTCCGCTCGGGCCGAGTGCCGGACCTCGCGCATAGACTTCCCCGTCCAGCGCCCTCAGCGCCTGGCACTCCGGGGCGGCGGACGGCAGCTCCCGCACGGTGTAGTAGACCTTCGCCCGAAGCCCCGCCAGATGGGCGCGACGGACGTACGCGGCCAGGGAATCGGCGCTGAGCATCGGGTCGTTGATGTAGGGCATCACCTCTGTGGCATGGTGGATGTTGACCACCGTAGCGCCGTACGCCCGAATCTCGTCCGGGGACCCGGGATGGTTGATCGGGACCGGGCGCGTTCCGGCCCCGGAGACCTCTTCCGCCCGGTTCGGCGCGTGGTAGTACCGCTCCGTCGTCTGCCGCCGGGTCGAAATCGTCTTGAAGGGCGTCACCAGTACCCTGAAGTCGAAGCGGCGCGCCTCGCCGGCCTCCAGGCGGAGCGGGCCGGAGTACGCCTCGACCGCCACGGCGCGGTCGGTTTTCCGCACTTGCACCCCGCCGAGCCCTCCGTTCCCCCAGGACCGGGGCTCCACCAGCGGCGAGCCCCGGTACCAGTTGCTGTTCAGGGGTCGCCGGTAGGAGTCGTCCTTCCAGGAGATCTGGAGCCCGGCGCTGACGTCGCCCACCCACACCGAGTCCTGGTTCTTCCGCGCCACGTCCCAGGTCCAGTCCAACTCCTCGGGGCAGGGCCCGCCCGGCCGGCCGAGGCCCATGAGGTACTGGGCGACAGCGCGCCGGAGGGGTACGACAAGACGGACGTCCGGGAACGTCACCGGACCTCCCTCCGCCGTCAGCTCGCAGCGGTACTCCAGACATCCGTCGGCCTCGAAGGCCGCCGAGACGCGCACCGTGCAGCCCTCCCCCGAGAGGGTCTGGCGCCAGGTGGCAGTGGCGTCCCCCGGCTGCTGGATCTCCACTGCGTGGCAAGGCTCCAGCTCCCTGCCTACGTCGAGCCGCACCGGACCGTCCAGGATGGCGCGCTCGACCCCGCCGAACGTGGTCACCTCGTCGGAGAAGGTGGAGGCGATCCGCTCGGGAAACCCGTCGGCGCCCAGCACCACCGACCGCCCGAGGATCTCCATCCGGCGGCGCCCGCCGTCGACCACCACCGGCCGGAAGGGGGCCACCAGGCTGTGGTCCTGCACTTTTCGTGAGTCCAGCCAGCCGAGTCGGGCCATCGACCGGAGGTCTCGCACCCCTCCGTCGGCAACCGGTTCGCCCTCGGTCACACCGAGGGTGACGCACGCGTGCTCGGGCCCGATTCGGATGCTCCCCGTGTGACCGCCGAAGGGGGCGTCCGGGGGTACCTCCGTGACGAACCAGAGCGTCCGGACCTCCCCGCCCAGGAGCCGGACCGGACGGTTCGTGAACTCCGATCCGTCGGCCCGGACCCCCTCGGTGAGCAGCGACCGGGTTGGCCAGGGCATCGCCCCGGTGTCGACCCGTACCTCGGCGTCGGAGAACGCATAGACGCCGACCTGGAAGGCGAAGAACTCCCCCCGTCGCACGACGGCGTCCAGCGGCACATACGCGCCCCGCCGGATCCAGAGCGCCGGAATGCTCCGGGTCATCTCCACCGGGCGCGAGCGCGACTCCGGAAAGAGGAGGAGGTTCTTCCCCGGATGGCGCCGGCGCAGCACCTGGAGCTCGTCCGGTGAGGCGGGGAAGCCCATCGGGGCGAAGCTCTCGCGCTCCCCGGCGGCGTGGTAGGCCACTGCTTCGGCCTGCACCATGGAGGCCACCGCCCGGGGGTCGTCCGCCCCGGCGGCGAACCGCCACTGCGGGCTCTCCAGCGGACGCCACGGCAGGTAGTAGCCCTTCGGGTAGTTCCGGGCGCCAAGGAGGGCGTAGGGCAGGTAGTAGACGTAGTAGTCGCCGAGGCCGTCGATCGGCTCGAAGACGATCTCGCCGCTGGTGGGGTCGGAACACAGGCGCACGACGTTGCGCACCCGCTCCCCGGACCGCGCGGAGACCACGATCAAGTCGACTTTGTGCGGGTTCTCGTCCTGGCGCCGCCAGGGCAACACAACGCGTACGGCCCGCGCGTACCGGGCGACGCGCACGACGATCCGGTGGTTTCCGAACAGCCGCGAGTCCCAGAGGCCGACGGCGCAGTCGAGTTCGGGGTGCGGGCGCTCCCGCTCGTCGGTGCGGACATCGCCCGGTGGCGAAACAGCTCTCACGGCATTCCTTTCCGGCGGGCCGGGACGGACCACACATCGGGCAGGGTGGCGGGGGCGCCGGCCGCTCATCCGCTCAGTTCGGCGTGCAGTTCACGAGTGCGCCGGCACGCGTCCTCGATTCGGAGTTCCAAGGACTCCAGATCCGGCGCCTCGACGAGGACCATCGCGACGCATACGGTGCTGGACACCGGCTCTCCCATGGTTTCGCCGACTCCGATCTTCATCCGCACGTGGCGCACACCCTCAAGTGCCTCGATGTCCGATTGCCTGATGCCGTTCCTGGCACCGGGCTGCACCGGAAGACAGGCGAAGCCGACCACCGAGTCCGGTGCGGGCGTCCCGGGGGTCACCTCCTCGCCGGCCAGCAACCGTGCGTGCGCCCCCCACAGGTTCACCCCGATGGTGTGCAGGGCGGTCAGGCTCGCCAACGCGCCCGAAGGCCGCCACGCCAGCTCCCCGGCGACGAAGTTCCCCGGGCCGCCGAACACCTCCAGGTGGAAGACGCCCCAGGTCCCCATCAGGGCGTCGACCGCGGACTGGGCGAACGCCCTCGCCTCGGCGTAGAGCCCTGGGTTCCGGCCGACCGGGTAGGCGATTGAGCAGTTGGTGCGCCCCGACTTGGTCTCGATCAGCGGCGCCAGGTACCGGGAGACCATGAAGCTCTCGATCCGTCCCCCGACGAGCGTCCCGTCGAAGTGCCACTCGTCCCCCGGCTGGCGCTCCTCGATGACCGCATGGCGCAGCTCCGGGGTGTCCCGGAGCACTTCGAAGACCTCGGGGGGGTTCGCGCAGGAGGTCACCAGCCGAGTCCCTCCGAGGGCCGGTGGTTTGACGACGAAGGGCCCCCGGAGATCACCCATGCTCGCGCGGAGTTCGTCGAGCGACCGCGGAGTGTTCGTGACCGTGCGGAACCGCGCGGTCGGTACCCCCCGCGCGGACCAGAGGGATTTCTGAAACGCCTTGTCCCGGCCGGCCATCGCGGTGCGCGGATCGATGCGCTCGGCGAGGCCGAGGAGGCGGTTGAGGACCGACGCCGAGACCACCGCCATCTCGTGCAGCGGGATCACGGCGTCGACCTCGTCCGCCACGCCCAGGTGGAGCAGCGCCGACCAGGCCAGCTCTGGGCAGTCGTAGGAGGGTACGAAGCCCCGGAGCGCGATGCGGTCGGCGGATCGCTCGACCAGGCCCAGGTTCCGCTCCGTGTACAGCACCGTCAGCGTGTGGCCCAGATCCGCGAGTTCGTCGATCGCTTCGGTCTGTGCGCCGAGGAGAACCAGGTGCACGTGTCTTCCCTCCCTCATCGCCCCCGGGCTCAGCCGGACACCGCATGGGCGAAGAACTCGGCCAGCGGTTCGACGTGCACGTCGGGCCGGTCCCACCGGTTCTCCAGATCGTCCGGCAGGTGCACGGTCCCGACGACCTCTCCGCGGCGGTAGTGCCGGACCACCGGGTGCAGGAAGGTATCAATGTGCTCCCTTCCGAGCACCGAGGACGAGAGCCGGGGGACGAACGGGTCCACCGTGTCGTGGTCCGGACCGAACTCCAGGGTGATGGAGAACGCGTCGTCCCGTTCCTCGTCGACCATGCCGTCTGCGAGGTACGGCGCCGGAACCTCCTCGTAGTACCTGGCGGGTCCGTCCGGCGGGAGGACCAGCACGTCGGCCAGGACACCGAACTGCTGGAAGAGCCCGGAGGACCGGTTGATCCGCCCGATGACCGCCGCCGTCAGCTCCTGCGCCGACCTGCCCACCCGGCGCCGCGGCCACGGCCTGTCGTGGTGGCGGTGCGCCAGCACCCGGCCCAGGGCGCGGGCCCCGTAGCGGAAGCCGTGGATGAACCCGCTGGTGGACTTCTTGAAATCGATCTGCTGCGTGAGCGTGCCGGCGAAGTACAGGCCGCTGACGTTGCTCGACTCGTAGGTGCCGGTGAGTTCGGGAAATCGCCCGTCGATGGCGAGCCGCGGTCGGCAATCCTCCGCGAATATGGCGGAGTCGAACCTGAAACCGGTACAGACGATCACTCGGTCGTAGGTGTGTTCCACTGTTGCGCGGGTGAATTTGAACGTGGCCCGATATCCGGCCGCATCCTTGTTGAGTTCCACCAGCTCCGCATCGATGACCGCATTCTGCGATTTCAGCTGGTAGGTATCGAGGAAGTTGTTGTTGACCGCACGGACGTGGCCCACGAAATGAGTTTTCCATGCCAGCTTCACCGGGTTGGGCCCCGCGATGTGTATGACCGCGGCCGTCTCGATCAGGTTGTCGGCCGTCTCCAGCGCCGAGTTCCCCTTGCCGAGAACGAGGACGCGCTGGTTGATGAAGTCGTTCGGGTCCACGGAGACGGTCGCGTACTGCTCGGCGAGCTCGATGCCCGGAATATCGGGGATATTCGGCAGACTCACCCCGGTGGAGATGACCACGCGGCGCGCTCGGCGCGTGTCACCGAAATCGTCGACCGCAGCAAAAACCCCCGCGGATCGGGAGATCGACACGACCCTCCGATTGTAGGTTATATTCAGTTCGCGCGCGGAGGCGAAGTCCGCAAGATAGCGGACCATGTCGTCGGCGGCCGGAAAATACCGTTCGCTATACCGGGTGAACCTGAGGTCGGGATCGTCCGACAGCAGCGAGTTCCAGTCCATACGCAGATTGAATTCCGGGTCGTCATTGCCGGTGTAGCGCTTGTTGCTCGATATCAACTGCCGATGTCGGGGATAGGTGGTGAAGAAGGATCCGGGAATACCCCCCTGCTCGACGATCTCGTAGGTCAGCCCCTCTTCCCGGAGGCATGCGGCGACCTGGAGGCCGCCGGGTCCGGCACCGACAATCAGGCAGTCGAGAATTTCCGGTGTCACATCGCTCTCCCGGTCAAGGCAGCTGCGCGAACCGGGCCGCGGCGGCCAGCATCGCGTCACTGCTCGGTTTCCCCGTGGTGTGGCCCCCCGGGAGTGTCACCAATTCACCGTCCGGCCAGGCTTCGGCCAGCAGCCACGCCATGTCGTACGGATTCGCCCGATCCTCCCGGCCGTGAATGATCACGCCGGGTATGCCCGTGAGACGGTGGGCGTCCCGGAGTACCTGATCCTCCGTCAACCAGGCGTCGTTGCTGAAGTAGTGCGCCTCGATCCGTGCGAAGGCAAGGCAGTAGTCGGGATCGGCCAGGCGCGGCGACGGCCGCCAGCCCGGATCAAGGCTCGATACGGTCTCCTCCCAGGCGCACCACTGCCGCGCAGCCTCCCGCTGCACCGCCTCGTCGCCACTCTCGTTCAGGAGACGGTGGTATGCCGCCACCAGGTCCTCCCCTGCGCCCTCCCCCGCCCCGGAACGGAACTCCCGCCACTCCGCGGGGAAGTAGCGACCCACGTCGTGGTAGAGCCACCGCAGGTCTGCCGGGCGGTTCAGCATCAGGTAGACCAGCAGCAGCGCCCGCACCCGTTCCGGATACTTCTGCGCGTATACCAGCGCCAGGGTCGTCCCCCACGAACCGCCCCACAGCACCCACCGGTCGACGTCGAGGTGGTCCCGCAGCCTTTCGACATCGTCGATCAGATCGTGCGTGGTGTTGTGGGTGAGCGGGACGGCCGGATCGGCGGCGGACGGGGTGCTCCGGCCGCAGTTCCGCTGGTCCATCTGGACAATCAGGTAGCGCTCCGGATCCCAGATGCTGCGCAGTCCCGGGCTGCTGCCCGAGCCGGGGCCGCCATGGAGGACGAGCGCCGGCACCCCGTCCGGATTCCCGCTCGTTTCCCAGTAGATCCGGTGCCCGTGACCAACATCGAGAAATCCCCAGTCGTACGGTTCGATCTTTGGAAAGGGACCCATCCGCATACTCCCCGAAAGTACCTTCCGCCTGTGGCGCCCACTCCTCCTGCGGGGCCCTCAGTGTGCTCCGGGACCCGTTGCCAGGTCCCGGAGCACACTGAGCGCCGTTGCTGATCAGTGGTCGTAGCTCATGGCCCCTCCCCCCTCTCCGATCTCGGCGCTCCGATTTCACGGGCGGACGCCCGTGGCTCCATGAGGTTGCTGCGGCGGGTCAGCCCGGCTGCCGGAAGGTGAGGGGAAGGAGGTCGAGACTGCGCACGGTCGCGGTGGTGCGCCGCTTCGGCGTTCCCGCCAACCAGAGATCCGGGGCCTCGGCGAGGCAGTAGATGATCTCTCGGACGGCGATGCGTCCGAACACTGCGCCGAGGCACCCGTGCAGGCCCCAGCCGAAGGCGAGGTGGCGGTTGGGCGCGCGGTCCAGCACCAGTTCCTCGGGGCGTTCGAACTCCCGTGGATCGCGGTTGGCCGAGGCCACGAGGGCGAGGACGACGTCGCCGCGTTCGATCGGCTGGCCTGCGATCGTGGTCGGACGGACGGCGACCCTGCTGGTGCCCTGAGCGGGGCCCTCGAAGCGGATCAATTCGTCGACGGCGGTCTCCAGCAATTTCTCGTCCCCGCGGCGGCGAATCGCCTCCAGTGCTTCGGGGTGCTGCACGAGCGCCAGGGCGACATTGCTGATGGTGGCGAACAGCGTGCCGTAGCTGGCGTTGAACATGACGCCCGTGGTGTTGCGGATGTAGTGCTCCGGAACGCCGGCCTTGCCGCCCGTACGCCTGATCACGGAGAGCACCCCGGGTCGGTCCGCGGCCGCGTACCACTGTTCGACCAGCTTGTTGAGCTGGTTCTTGGCTTCGTCGCCCGAGGCGGCGCGGCCTGGGTCGAGGCCGACGTCCATCCGTCTCGCGATGCTGTCCGACAGCGGTACGTACAGGTCCTGCGCCGGCTTTTCGACGCCGAACAGCTCCGAGGTGACCGAGAGCGCGACGGGGGCCGCGACCTCGTGGATCCAGTCGAACCGCTCGCGTCCGGCCAGGGCGAGGAAGAGGCGCTCGATGCTTCTGCGGGCCCGCTGCCCCATCGCGTCCAGGTCCTGGCTCCGCAGGGCGTCCGAGAGCACGGTCTTGAGCGGAGTCAGCGCGGGCGGATCGAGGGTCTGTATGTTCTGTAGGAATTCGGGAACCTCGACCCCGACCCTGCGGCGGTCCCGAGCAAAGGTTTCGTTGTCCCGCAAAACCTCACGGCATTCTCGGTAACGCGTCAATGCCCACGAATTCGACTGCTCGTGCCAGAAAATTGGTGTCTGCTCGCGGAGGTCTGCATAGAGCGGATACGGATTGGCCAACGTGTCGGGGTGCAGCGGATTGTAAACGCTCGTACCAGGCATGAGCTATCAAACCCCTCACGCGCGCCCGTTCCCATGCGGTGAACGGGCGCGCAACAGCTTGACCTGTAGGAATGGGGAAATCCGGTTACCGGCGTGCGCTCTAATGATCAGCATGCAGAGCCTCCGGTTCGGTGTCAAGAGGCACTCACTGCGAAGAATTTTACAGACGGACAGGAATTGACAATTCCCGCACAATCTCGTTTTGCCCGAGATGGGAGGGTTTACACCGCCCCTCAGCAATCGCTTCCTCAAGCCTACCTGGAATGTATTGTGCCAGTCGGCACCGTCTGGCTACCCTGCCGCACGGCCCTTTAGGAGGTTCAATGGATCCGTCGGTCCGTTGGCTGTGGGACGCCTGCGATGTGGTCGGCACATTCGCGCTGTACCGACTGGCAATTTCCCCGGCCATGAAATGGGGCGCATACGCTCTCGGGTCCGGGAGGTTTCCCGCCACGGGTTCGAACGGCCTGTATCCGGATGCCGCCGTTCCGGGGCGCGGCGCCGTCCACACCGCTCTGGTGTTTCTCCCGTTGACTGCGATCGCGCTGGTCCTGGGCCGGACCCCGGATGCCCCGGCCTCCTGGGTTTCGACCGCAGCCCTGGCGGCCGTCCTGTGGAAGTGCCTGACTTTCGACTACGACGTTTCCCGCGGCCTCTCCTGGCAACGCGTCGATCGCCTGGTGATTGCAGCGACCGGCGGTGCGGCGCTCGTCTGGCCGCAATGCGGCATGCTCGCCCTGATCCTGCTGTGCGGACGGCTCGGTGCCTGGACGCATCATTCCAAGGCGGCGATCCGCATCCTCAAGATGACGTTCGCCTGGTCGGTGACGGCCGGGGTCCATGAGCACCTGGCGCCGAGGAGCGCACCGGAGACCGACTCCGTCCTGCTCGTGCTGGTCGTAGCGGTCTTCCTGTCGCACTACGTGGTCGCCTGCGTGAGCAAGCTGCGGCTGGGGCCGCGGCCGTGGGACTGGGTGACGAAGAACCGGACCGACCACCTGGTCGCCTCGGCCTACTCCTGGGGCTGGGCCCGCTTCCTGACGGAGCGGCAGGTCCGCCGGATCCTCCGGCCGCTCGCCACGGTCGCCGTCTGGATGAATGCCGGCACCATCGTGGCCGAAGGTCTGGGATTCACGGCTTTTCTCTCCCGCGGGCTGACCGTCGCGGCAATCTCCATCGCGGTGGTATTCAGCCTCGTGGTCTTCATCACCTCCGGGATTTTCTTCTGGGAAAACATTGCAGTCGGCATTGCGCTCATCATGGCTCTCAGCGCGGCGCCCGCCCCGGTATTCGGCGTCGAATCCTGGCTGATCACCATGGCGGTCCTCCTCGCCGTGCTGTCCGGCCTGGCGTGGCGGCCGAGCAAGCTCGGCTGGTGGGATACGCCGTTCGTGGCGAGAGTCTATTGGACCGGCCGAACATCGACCGGCGAGGTCTTCAGGATTCACAACGGCTTCATGAGTCCTTTCGACCGAGAGTTCTCCCGAATGCGCGGATATGCGCTCACGGACGAGGAGTTCGTCACGTTTCCGCTGGGCGGCGTGGAGGACGCACATGTCAGAGACCGCCTCAACGCGCTACGGCTTGAGGGAGAGGACCTGGCCGAAATCAAGCGCGAGTACGGCCGGGTCTACCGCGACGACGAGGACCGCGCCCTGCACGTTTCCTACCTTCGAGAACTCTTTGCCCGCCTGAACGAGGGGGTCCCGAAGAGCCCGCTCCCGCGCTCCCTACGGTGGCTCAAAGCACCCGGGGGCCATCTGTACTACTGGGGCGATCTGCCCGCCTACCGGCTGGATCGCGGCCCGCTGGAGGCAGTGCAGATCCGCTACCAGGAGGTCTACTACCAAAGCGGGCGACAGACCTGGGTCCGCCTGCGTGACGAACTGATCCTCGACGTGCCCGTGTGATTCCCCGCCGCGAAGCCGTCCGCGGCGATGACCCGACAATCGTCCCACGCGTCCGCGCAAGGTGATCTGGAGGATATTCCATGGACAGTCCCAGGCCGGATGTCATTGTGGTCGGCAATGGTGCCGTCGGCTCGTCCGTCGCCTTCGAACTGGTGCGAAGAGGGCACTCAGTGACCCGGATCGGAGCCGAGGGCCGCCCGTTCGCGGCCTCGTCAGCCGCCGGCGCGATGCTGGGGTGCTTCGGAGAGGTCACCTCGTCGATGCTTGCCACCCCGAGCGGCCGGGCCAAGCTGGCGACGGACTACCGGGCCCGCGCGGAATGGCCGGACTGGGACCGCGAACTGGCCGCCGCGTCCGGATCCGAGGAGACCCTGTTCACCGCGGACGGCACCGTGGTGGTACTCAACACCGCCGGAACGGCTGCGGTCGACTCGGCCAACTTCCGGGCCATCGAGACCGCCCTTCGCGAGTACCGGGAACCCCACGAGCTGATCGACCCGGAGGAGTTGGACTGGTTCTCCCCCGACGAGCTGGCCCGTGCGCTGCGCGGAATCCACCTTCCGGGGGAACACGCGGTCGACGCCCACCGGCTGCTGGCCAAGCTCGACCAGGCGTTCAGCGCGCTGGGCGGCGAGACGGTCGACGCCGAGGCGGACGCGGTCGAGGTGCGGCGCGGCCGGGTCCTCGGGGTACGCCTCACCGACGGTCGGCTGTTGCCGTGCGGGCAGGTAGTGGTGGCCGCGGGCGCCCGCTCACTGGAACTCCTGGGCCAGGTCGAGGACCTCCGCCGGCAGATTCCCCCGATGGTGAGCGGATACGGGGTCTCGGCGCTGGTCGAGACCCCGGACAGAAGTCTTCCGCGCAGTGTCCTGCGCAGCCCCAATCGGGCGTTCGCCTGCGGCATCCACTGCGTTCCGCGGAGCGAGGGGACCCTCTACGTGGGTGGCACCAATGTCCTGTCCGAACATCCCCGGAAGTACGCCACCGTGCGGGACCTCCAATTCCTCCTGGAGTGCGCGGTGGACCAGCTCTACTCGGGGCTGCCGCGCGGAGCCGTCCGCGCCGTGCAGGTCGGCAACCGCCCGGTCCCGGTCGATGGATTCCCGCTCGTCGGCTCGGCAGGCATGGACGGCCTCTGGCTGGCAACCGGAACCTACCGCGACGGGCTGCACCAATCGCCGCTGTTGGCCCAGCATATGGCGACGTCGATCGAGGACGGCCGGCCACTCGTAGCGGAGCTGGCCGCCTTCACCCCGGTGCGCGCCCCGCTGCCCTCCGGAACCCGCCAGGAAATCCTCGACTCGGTGGTTGACCAGATGATGGCTTCGGGCTACGAGACCCGGTGGCGGGTGACGCCGGAGTGGCCGGAGCGCATGGAAGAGCAGCTGCGCCGCAGCTACGCCGACACGATCGACGCGCTGCACCCCTGCTTCACCCCGCCCGCCGAGTTCATCCCCAAGCTCAACGACACCCTGCGGAACACGCTGAGTGCCTACTACAAGGCATGGAGCTAAGGCCTGTCCGGCACCGACGTGATCACCGAGGGGAGTCCCCGTGCAGCACGCCACCTATCTGGCATCCGTCACCACCGACAAGAATCTGCAACTTGTCCTCAAGGTCCTGCCCGCGATCGTGGTCATTCTGGCCGCATCGGCCCTGTGTGGGCGGCTGGCGATGCTCGTCAAGCAGCCTCGCGTGCTCGGCGAGATGGTCGCCGGCGTCCTCCTTGGCCCCACCCTGCTCGGCGCACTCTTCCCCACGGCCCAGGAATTCGTCTTCGCCCCTGAAGTCAAGCCCATCCTGTACGTCCTGAGCACCATCGGCCTGACGGTGTTCATGTTCCTGGTGGGAACCGGTCTTGAGCACAGCTCCGGCCAGGGCACGAAAGACACCAGGAACGCAGCCGTGCTGGCCGTCTCCGGCATCCTCCCACCCTTGCTGCTCGGCGCCGCAGCCGCGCATGTCCTGTACGACAAGCTCTCCCGCCCCGATGTCAGCACGTTCGAATTCGCCCTGTTCGTCGGTGGTGCCCTGTCGATCACGGCGTTCCCGATGCTCGCCCGCATCCTGTACGAACGGAACCTGCAGAACACCCCGCTCGGTCGGATGACCCTGCTCGGCGCCTCCGTCGACGACGCGGCCGCCTGGTGCTTCCTCGCCGTGCTCTCGGCCATGCACACCGGCGCAGGCGCGATGCACGTGGTGCGCACCATCGGCCTCACCACCGTCTTCGCCGCCGTCATGCTTCTCGTCGTCCGGCCACTGCTGCGCCCGCTGGGAGACCGGGTGGAGCGCACCGGCACCTTTGGCTTCGACCAGATGTACCTCATCGTCGGCATCGTGCTGCTGTCCGGCCTGTTCACCGACTACATCGGAATCTACTCGGTGTTCGGCGGGTTCATCGCCGGGCTGGCGATGCCCCGCAACCCCGCGTTCCGCGAGGCGCTGCACAGCCGGATGATGGATGTCGTCTGTGTGCTGCTGCTGCCCATCTTCTTCGCGTTCTCCGGGCTCAACACCGAGCTGGGCGGCATCGCTGGCTGGTCCATGCTCGTTCCGTTCCTGCTCATCCTGGTCGCGGGCTTCATCGGGAAGTACGTCGGCTGCGCCGCCGCGATGCGCACCATCGGGTTCAGCTGGCGTGAGTCCTGGGCCGTAGGTGGCCTGATGAACGCTCGTGGTCTGATGATCCTCATCTTCATCAACATCGGCCTGGCACAAGGAATGATCACGTCCGAGGTGTTCTCCATGCTCGTGCTGGTCGCCGTGATCACCACCGCGAGCGCCATGCCGCTGTACCGGTGGGCACTGCCCGAACGGTACGAGAAGCGCATGCCCACCTCCTCGGCACCCGGCGCAACTGCACCCGCCACGGACTCCCAGGACGAGCCGGCGCACGCCTGACCCTCCTTTGGCCGAGCGGGGGCGGGGCACGCAGTGGCCGTGGGGGTGGACCCTGGAGCGTGGCGGCGAGGTAGATGCGGTTGGCGACCTCTTGCGTGGCGCGGGCGAAGGCGCGGATGCGAGGGCTGTTGCTTGCTTTGAGCCATACCGGCGCGCAGTCGATGGGCGGGGTGTCGGAGGTCCGGCTCGCGTTCTGCGAACAGGTCGCGGGCTTGGTGGACGACCTGCCCGGCGGCCGCGCCGACGAAGCCAACGCGCAGCGCGCCGTGTGTGTTGCGGACGTCGGCGATCACGCGGTCGAGGCCGGCCTGGGTCTGGTCGTAGCCCGGCCGCAGGTCCTGGTTCAGCCGGTGGCCCAGCGGGGTCAGGCGGATACGCTGTTGCGGCCCGGCCGCGGGGCGATGCTCGCCGTCCAACCGCGGAATCCGTGCCCGTCACCACGGAAGCGCGACCGCTGTCCCCTGCACCAGATCATCCGCTGACAGGCACCGACCTCGCCTTTCCCTTCGCGCGATCGATCCGTCCCTCATAGCCGGAGCAACGCACCGGAGCGAACGACACGTCACACCGGCTCGGAAAGACGGGCGGCTGGGACTGCGCCGGCCTCGTGGACGCGGCTGGCCCCGGCGTCGATCTGGCCGTCGGCACCCGGGTGGCCGGGCCGCTCGCCTGCTGGTGACCGGCGCCGCCGAGGCCCACCGGGCCACCGCGAAGGGCGGCCTGCGCGGCCGCTACCTCATCCGCCCCCTGACCGACACCCCCGGCCGGCCCACCTCCACTCTGGACACCCCTGGTCATGAGACAGATGACTGTATGCGGTGTATCCAGATGCGTTCACCCGGTGCTCGGCAACGCGGCGACCGGGGCCGAGTTCGTCGACGCAGAGGAGATCGACGCGGCCGTTGCGGGTGACGGTCTTGTTGAGCCGCACCACGTCGGCGGCCTCGACCAGCTCGTCCACCAGCTTCGTGGTGAGCGTGTAGCGGATCCGGTAGCCCTTAATCGCGGCCTCGGAGGCGGCTCCCCACCTCGCAGTGTCGGAGGACTATCAGGCGAGGCAGAACTCGTTGCCTTCGACGTCCTGCATCGTGATGCACGACTCGTTGACGCCATCGGCGCGCTGCGTCAGCACGTGTTTCGCGCCGAGCGCCATCAGCCGTGCGCATTCGGCCTCGAGTGTGGCCAGGCGCTCCTCGCCCACGAGCCCGACGCCGGCCCGTACATCGAGATGCATCCGGTTCTTGACGACCTTGGCTTCGGGGACTCGCTGGAAGAGCAAGCGCGGGCCCATTCCCGAGGGATCAGTGCACGCGAAGTAGACCTCATCCTCGGGCGGCAGCGTGCGGTGGTACTCCTCCCACGTGGCAAAGCCCTCCGGGACCGTCGGCACGACGTAGCCCAGCACCTCGCACCAGAAGGCGGCGAGGCGCGCAGGCTCCGTGCAGTCGAAGGTCACTTGGAACTGTTTGATCGTTGGCATCGGCGTACGATAACAGGGCCCGGCCCTGCTCATCTCCGCAGGTCGGGAGGTCCGCACGTGGTCGGGAGGAGGCGCCTGCTACCGCTGCTGTGTCATGCGGTCGCAGGGGTGAACCGGTCAGCGCTCCCCTCGGCAAGATGAGGCGATCAGCTACAGAGCCGGGACCCCGATCCCGATCAGACGCGGGCCTCGACGACATGCCATCACCCACAGAACGGGCCGTTCCCCTCCCGGCTGCCTTCGTCCACGCCGCGCGCGCCGGCCAGTGGCACCCGCTGCGTGAGCGTCCATCTGACCCACACCCAGCGCCGGATCACGGACATCATCAGCAAGTACCTGGCTCTCCGCGGCGAGGGACCCACCGTCCGGGACATCGGCGATGTCGGACTACAGGGCTAGCCGGCGCGGCGCAGGAGGTCGGAGAGGGCGAGGCGGGAGGAGACGTCGAGTTTGCGGTAGGCGCGGGAGAGGTGGGTCTCCACTGTGCGGGGGCTGAGGAAGAGCCGTTCGGCGATCTCGCGGGTGCGCAGGCCCGTCGCGGCCAGTTCGGCGATCTCCCGTTCGCGGCCGCTGAGCAGGCCCAAGGGGTGCGCGGTGCGGGAGTCGGCGGCGAGTTCGGTTCGCGCGCGGGTCACCAGTTGCCCGACGAGCAGTGCCCCGCGGGTGCGTGCGATCGCCTCGGCGGCGTCGAGCCGCGCGAAAGCTTCGGCCGCGCCGTGGGCCTGGTGGAAGGAGCGTGCTCCGGTCGCCAGCGTCCAGGCGTACTGCACGGGCGTCCCGGCGGACTGGAACGCGTCGGCGGCGAGGGCGAACAGTGCGGCCGCCGCGTGGTGTTCGCCGTCGGTCGCGTGGAGGTGGGCGCGGGCGGCGAGGGCGTGGGCCTGTTGGACGGACAGGCCGAGGCGGTCGGCTTCCGCTTCGGCGGTCTTGATGAGGTGTTGTGCTTCTTCGCGGTCGCCGAGGTCGAGGGTGGCGGTCGCCAGCAGGGAGAGCATGTAAGGCCGTGAGAAGGGTCTGACGTGGGGGAGTTGTCTGCCGCGCCCGGGGTCCAGCAGGGTCCGCCGGCATCCGGCGGGGTCACCGGCGAGGAGTCGGGCGTGGGCGAGCAGGCAGGTCGCCGAGGCGGTCCACCAGCTGTGGCCGGCTGGGGCGGCGCCGGTCGCCTCCTCGGTGAGGGCGATGGCGGCACCGGCGTACTCCTGTCCGCGGGTCCAGATCAGCGCGAGCGCGCTGATCGCCTGTGCCAGGGTGACCGCGGGTGGTACGCCCAGGGAGCCGGCCAGGTTCTCAGCTCCCCGGGCGTGCTGGTGGGAGGCGTCCAGGTGGCCGGTCCAGAGTTCGGTTATGGCGAGTCCGAGGAGCCGGTGGAGCAGGACGGGGCGCAGGTGGCGTCTGCGGTCGGTGGTAAGTCCTCGGCTCAGGTGGCGGGCCGCGTCGGTGAACCGTTCGAGGTAGAGTTCGGCGCTGCCGAGTAGGGCGAGGGTCTCGGGTGTGCGTCCGGCGTGCGGGTCCGGGAGGGCATCCACGAGCCTGGCGCAGTGGGCGACTTCGTCGATCGCTTCGGCCGCGTCGCTGGAGTGGGTGTGGCAGAGGGCGTCGAGTACCCGGAGGACGGCGTGGTTCGCCTCGTTGGTGCGGTCGGTCTCTCCCAGGGCCTGGACGGCCTGCCGGAGCAATGCGCGGGCCTGGTCGTGCGTTCCGCTCAGGACGTGGACCAGCCCGTGCTCGACGACCAGTTCGACGGCTTCGGCCGGTAGCGGGCGGGGCAGCGGACGCGGGAGCAGGCCGAGGGCGGTGTCGGTGATGGCGGTCGCCTCCGCGAACCGGCCGAGCTGTCGTTCGGCGCCGGCGCAGACGGCGTGGGCGTGGAGGAGTTGCCGTCCGGTGAGTGCCGCCGCCCGGTGTCCCAGCAGGTCGTGCGCGCGGGTGCGGGCCTCGTCGAGTTGGCCCGAGTCGATCAGCGCACGGCAGCAGGCGAGTTCCAGCTCGTTGCGGGCGGCGGCGCCGGCTTCGCAGTCGGGGAGGGATTCCAGGGCGAGTCGCAGCCAGTGCGCAGCGGCCCCCGGTTCCTGTGCGGCGATCTCCGTGGCCCCGTCCGCCAGGGCGCGCGCGGCGAGTGCGGCGTCGCTGCCGAGCAGCTGCTCGGCGTGCCGGGCCCGGTCGTGGGCCCGGCCGCCCCGGGCGGTGATGAGGTCCAGGGCCCGGCGGTGGGCGCGCAGCCGGAAGGAGAGCCCGGCCCGCTCGTGCGCGACGTGGCCGACGACGGGGTGGCGGAAGGCCAAGCCGCCTCGCCAGTCCGCCTGGCGGACCAGGTCCGCGGCCTCCAGTTCGGCGAGTGCGTCGAGGGTGGGGTCCGTTCCCACTTGGGAGATCCGGGCGATGTCCTCCGGCCGGAACGGGCTGCCGACCACGGCGGCGGCCGATGCGGTGAGCACGGCCTGCGGTGACAGCGCGTCGAACTCGGCGATCAGCGGTTCCGCGGTGCGAAGCAGCCCGGCGCTGTCGGTGCCGGCGCGGTCGGGCCAGTACGCGGGGTGCCAGTTGGCCGCGATGAGCAGCTGCGCGTACTGCGGATTGCCTTCGGCCGCGGCGCACAACCCGGCCGCGTAGTCCTGGAGTTCGGCCGGGGTGGGCGGTCCGGAGCCCGCGGGGGCGGGCCGGTCGGCCAGCAGTGCGGCCACGGCTTCGGGGGTGAGGGGGCTCGGTTGGACCTGCGTCACCGTTCCGGTGCGCGCCCCCTCGGCCAGGGCCTCGCGCAGCTCGGGTGCGGTCCGGCCGGGGCGGTGGGCGAGGGCGAGCAGGAACGGGGCGGGCGGCACCGAGCGCACCAGCCGTACCAGCAGCGCCGTCGAGTCCGGATCGCACAGGTGGACATCGTCCAGCACGAGGACGCAGCCCGCGGCCCATTCGGCGAGCCGGCCGGCAGCCTCGTCGAACCGCTGCCGCGGACCGCCGGCCGCCCGCCGTGCCTGCCAGGCATCGTGGAACACCTGCAGGGGGAGGGAGCCGCCACGCAGGGCGCGGGTGCGGATCACCGGGATCCCCCGCTGGTCGGCCAGCTGCGCAAGGGCGGTGGCCAGGCGGGTCTTCCCGCTGCCGGGTTCCCCAGAGAGCTCGACGATCGAGCCCCGACCGTCACTCAATGTCGCCAATGACCATTTGAAAACGTCGAGTTCGGCCTCTCGCCCGACGAGAAGCCCGCTGGCGGCCGGAGGACGCACTGCGGCCATGGCGCCGTCCTCCCTCTTGGGACGTGTATATGACAACCTTACAGATACCGGACGGGCGGCTCGACTTCCACATGTGAAGCAGCGTGATCATTCTACTGACTGCGGCCACGGGGACGCATACGCCGTCACCGCGGCGGCACGGGAGGGATACGTACAGCGACTCCGGCAGATACGTACAGCGATTACGTGGTTCCCCCGACGTCTGCGGATCCGCGGCCGATGAAGCTGGGGTCGCTTCCGCTACCGAAAGGCTGGTACACCGTGACCATGCGTGAGATGCCGGTCGTACGGCAGGGCATGGCAGCCGTCCGGTTCTCCCTCCTCGGGCCGATGTCGGTCCAGGTCGGGGACGACTTGCTCGCGCTCGGCCCGCTCAAACAGCGGGTCGTCCTCGCCATGCTGCTCTGCCGTCCCAACAGGTTCGTCCCGGTCGACCAGTTGATCGAGGCCGTCTGGGCCGACGAACCGCCCCGAACGGCGCGGAAGAACATCCAGGTCTACGTCTCGGCCCTGCGCAGGACGCTGGACAGCGCCGGAGAGCGGATCGTCCACGGGCCCGGGGGCTACCTGCTGCGGCTCGCCGAGCCCGAGCTGGACGTCCTCAGGTTCCAGGCGCTGGCCAGGACCGCGCGGCAGACCGCTGCGGATGGCCAACTCGAGGCGGCCTTCCATCTGTTCGACCGCGCCAGGCGGCTGTGGACCGGGCCGCCGCTCCCCGAGCTGCGCTGCTCCGAGCTGGTGCGGGGGCAGGCCGGCCTGCTGGTCGGCCGCTACCTCGCGGTCTGCGAGGACTGGGCCGAGGCCGGGCTGGAGTCGGGCCGGCCCGCGGAGGTCGTCGAGGTGACAACGGGCCTGCTGGAACGGCATCCGATGCGGGAACGGCTGCGGGCGGCGCACCTGTCGGCACTGCACCGTTGCGGGCGCCGAGCGGAGGCCCTGGCCGGGTACGAGGAGGTACGACAGCTCCTGTCCAGGGAACTGGGACTGCCCCCGAGCGCCGCCCTGACCACGCTGTACGAGTCGATCCTCGCCGACGACGGGCACGCCCCGTGCCCCGGTCGGCCGAGCGGGGCGGCACAGCGCCGCGCACCCGTCGCGCTCCCCGCCGACGTCTGCGACTTCACCGGTCGCGGCGAGCAACTCGGGGAACTGCTGGTGGCGGTGTCGGACGGCGGGGCCGTCGCCCTGGTCACCGGACCGGCCGGCGTGGGCAAGACCGTCCTCGCGGTCCACGCCGCGCACGGCATGGCGGACCGCTTCCCCGACGGCCGGATCCACCTCAGGCTCCGCGAGCCGGACGGATCCCGTCGGTCACCCGCGTCGGTGGCGGCCGAACTCCTGCGGTACGCGGGCCGGGACATCCGGTCGGCGGAACACCTCGACCAGGCCACCGCGCTGTGGCGGGACTGGCTGGCCGACCGCAGAGTACTGCTCGTGCTGGACGACGCACCCGACGAGGCGAGTGTGCGCCCCCTGCTGCCCGGCACCGGGGACAGCAGTGTCATCGTCACGGCCCGGACCCGGCTCGCCGGGCTGGCCGGCACCCATCGGGTGGACCTGCCGCCGTTCTCCGTCGAGGAGGCGCTGGACCTGATGGACCGGATCACCGGCCGGGTGCGCGGCGACCTGGCGGCGGCCGAACGCGTCGTGCGGTCCTGCGGCATGCTCCCGCTCGCGGTCCGTGTGGCCGGCCTCAAACTCACCGTGCTGCGGCACCTGCCGCTCGCGGAGTACGCGGACCGGCTGTCCGATCCGCGCATCGTGCTGGACGAACTCGCCGTGGGCGACCTCGACGTGCGGTCACTGGTCGCCGAGGAGTGGCGGCGGCTGGAGGACTCCCATCGTTCCGCGCTGGTCCGGCTCGGGGCGCTGCCGGGCCCGTCGGTGTTCACCGCGGAGCGTGCGGCGGTCGCGCTGGGGTGCGCTCCGGACGCGGCACGGCGTCAGATCGAGCGGCTGATCGAGGCCGGGCTGGTCCTCTCGCCGGCGAGCGAGGTCACCGCGCACTTGGCGGTGTACACGCTGCCGCACCTCACCTGCCTGCTCGCCCGGGAGCAGGCCCGGTGGACGACGCCCGCCGAACAGCACGGGTGGGAGCCGAGTGTGCGCTGAGCGAGCCTCCGTGGAGGGGCGGGGGGAGCGGAGGCGGACCGGGGGACGATGCCGGTACCAGCGGCATCGCGCCTCCGGCCTGCGGGCATGGGCCGTCAGCGCGGCGCGGCGGGCCCTCCTCCTTCGGCATCGTCGGGTTTCCTCTCCGGGTCGGGCCGGTAGGGGGTGTCGAGCAGTTCGAGGAGCTGCGGGTGGATCAGTGCTCCGGGGAGGCGGGGGTGGTCGGTGAGGATGCCTGCTGCGCGCAGGCGGTCCAGCGCCGGCTGCGGCTCGTGCGCGACGCGGTCGCGCAGCCAGGCGGCCGAGACCGCCGGTGCGGCGCGGAGCTGGGTGAGGACGGCCACGGCCGCGGGATCGTCGGTCACCTGCGCGAGGGCGGTGTCGAGCAGCCGGCCGTGGGCCGTGAGCGTGCGGGTGCGGTGCCGGGCGGTCTCGGTCACCGCGCGGGCGAAGAGTGCTCCCCAGCGGGTGAGGTCGCCGTCGGCCGCGGCGACCAGGGCCGTGTCGTGCTCGGCGTGGTGCTGTTCGGCCCAGGCGTCGAGATCGAGCAGCAGGCCGGGCAACAGGCCTGCCGCCACCAGGTCGCACTGGGCGAGCAGGCGGGCGGTGCGGCCATTGGCGTCAGCGAACGGATGGATCGTCAGCAGTCCTGCCATGGCGAGCGCGGCGGCGTCCAGCGGGGGCGCGGTGGTGCGGGTGCCCCAGTGGTGCCAGTACTCGATCCGCTCCCTCAACTGCGGACCCGCCGCGGTCGCGATCGAGAAGATCTGCCCGTCGGGCCAGGTGACGGTGGAGGACGAGCGGCGGAAGCCGCCTCGGGCGGTGATGTTGGGGTCCCCCGCGATCAGCATGCGGTGCAGTTCGGCGAGCGCGTCCGGGGTGAAGCAGGGTCGTCGGCCGGGGTGTTCAAGCAGCTCGGCGCGGACCGAGTGGACGGCGAGCAGGCCGGTCGCGCTCCGTGTCTCGGCCGCGGCGGCGAGTTGCTCGGCCAGCTGTGCCGGGTCGATTCCGGCGATGCGGTTCAGGTGGAGCTTGGGCCGCCACCGGGGGCGGTGGAAGAGGTCGGGGTCGTCCAGATGCGTGCGGGTTGCGGCCGTCAGCTCGGCCAGCCCGTCGAGTGCCCGGCGGCGGGCGGCGGGCGGGATCGCGACGGCGTCGAGCGGCGGTGCGACGGGAAGCACCCGTCGCACCGCCGCCGTGGTGGAACGGTCGTGCATCAGCAGGGGACGGCCGTGATCGCGCCGGTCGGCGCGGTGACGTTCGCGAACTCGACGGTGGTCTGACCGAGCCAGTTCGTCGTCGTGATCATGTATTCCTTGGTCTGGTACTCCACGTCCAGCGCAAAGCCCTGTCCCGGGTTGAGCGTGATCTCGAAGCCGATGGACTTTTCGGTCGTCGAGTTGAGCTCGCCGCCGACGGAGACAGTGAGCAGCTTCGCCGCCGTGGCCGAGATGTTCCCGCTGACCTTGTAGCTCACCGTGTACTTGGAGCTCTCGTTCCACTTCATCGGCGCGGGGCCGTCGTTCCTCTTGCAGGGCAGCCTCAGCTTCGCCTTCTCGCCCTCGCGGAAGGGGACGGCGGAGTCCGCGCCGCCGCTGCTGCCCCCGCCGCTCGCACCGCTGCTGTCAGACTCGTAGCTGTAGCTCGGGTCGCCGGGGTAGGCGGGCTCAGCGGGCTCCGACTCCTTCGAGCCCGGGATGATGACCACTTCGCCACCGCCACCACCGCCGTAGTCGCCACCGCCGTAGTCGCCACCGCCCGAGCCGCCCGGGTCGTAGCCCGCGCCCGGGTCCCATTGGCAGTCGCTGTAGTACTCGCCCCAGCAGCCGTCGGCGGCAGCCGGGTGCGGGGCGACCAGCGCGGGCACGGCGGTGAGCACGGTGGCGCCGAGTGCGGCGGCCACCACGAATTTCCTGAGGTTCATTCTCTGCTTTCCCTGAGAGAGCTGTCTGGCGATGCGAGAAGAGGGGTGCCCGGCGTGGCGTCGGGCACGCCGCTTCGGTGATCAGACCTCGGCGGCGGTCGCGCCGACCACGCTGATGGAGGAGGTCTGGCCCTGGTCCATGCCGTTTGCCGGGCCCTGGGCGTCGAGCACCGAGCTGTGCGCCTCGACCTCGGCGACGTCCTCGGCCCGCTCCTCGGTGGGGTCGGCGTTCGCAGCCATGTGAATCTCCCTGGCGTGGTGGGGACCGGGCCGACCGCGAAGCCCGCGGTCCGGCATGAGCAGAAGTTAGGAGGCGGGAGTTCGGCAACACCCGACCACCGGTATGCAAACGGTGGTGACCCAGGTCAGCGGCCCGTACGCGGCTCCGTCGGCAGCGGCGCGGGCCTCACCGCGGGCCCGCCGGCCCCCGGTGAGGCCCCCCCCAGCAGCCCCCATACCGGTCCGCAACCGCGGGTAGACCGGATCACAACCCGCCGCGCAGGCCGCGGGACACCGGGTGGCAGCCGACGGGGCAGAGGGTTGGATGCCCGTCACGCGGCGATGCGACAAGCCGCCCACCGGGCCCATCGCGTTGTCCCGGACCCGGCCCGGACCGTCTCTGACGCGACCACGAACGGAGCTCCTTCACCCACGGTGAGCGGGCCTGGGGCCGATGGCCCGGTCCCCCGGCTCGCCCTGTCGGCCTCCCTTCATCCTCCTCCCGACCCACCTGGGCGGCAGCCCCCGCGGATCAGCGCGCGGTCGTGGGGGCCGGGCACCCCGGCAGGGCCGGCCGGTCCTTCGTGCGTACGGCGGGGAGCCAGGCCGTGGGGGGTGTGGAGCCGGGAGGGAGGCGGACGCGGAACCAGCGGGTGGACTGCTGGTCCTCCTCGTTGATGATGGGCTGCCCGTCGGACACCTGGCAGTCGGCGGCGAGGACGTCGCCGTGCCACACCCGGGTCGCCACGACGTTGTCCGCGGCGTACGGCCGCCGGGGGTCGATCGCCAGGCCCAGACTGCACTGCCGGTCCCGGTCGGCCCGCTCCCGACACCCCTTCTCGGCGTTGAACACCCGGATCGCGCCGGCCTTCGCCTCCGCGCCACCGGGCGGTGCGGACGGGCTCGCCCGCACCGCGTCCGACCACAGGGTCGCGCCCGCGATCCCGCACAGCGCGGTGGCCAGGACGGCGGCGCGGGCCCGGCCCCGCAGCCGTCCCGCCCCCGTCCCGCGGGTTCCCTGTTCGGCGGCGATACGGGCGAGCAGGCTCTCGGCGGTGTGCGGGGCGCGCGCCGCGTGAGTGGGGGCGAGGCAGTCGGCCGCCAGCGCCCGCCAGAACGGCGGCACCGCGTGGTCCATGCGCAGCGCCACCCGCCCTTCGCCGTACCCCTGCACGGCGGCGCCCCGGGCCATGGGTGTGGCGCCGGAGAACGGGGAGGCGCCGGACGCGAACACCTCGTGGATGATGATGCCCAGGGCCCAGATGTCGGCGCTCGGCCGGACCTGTACGCCGAGTTCCCCGAGCGGCGCCCGCCAGCGCTCGGGCGGGAGGTAGTCCAGGGTGCCCATGGGCGGCGCGTACCCGTGCGTGCCCGTCATCTCGGTGGCGAGGCCGAAGTCCGAGAGCTTCACGGAACGGTCGGTGCCCAGTAGGACGTTCTCCGGCTTGAGATCGGCGTGGACCCAGCCCGAGCGGTGGAGGTGGGCCAGTCCCTCGCAGATCCCCGCGATCAGCCGGGGGCGGTCGGCCTCGGCCACCCCCGCGTCGAGGAGTTCGCGCAGGCTGCCCGCGGCCCGCTCCATGACCAGCACGATCGCGCCGTCCAGCGAGGGGCGGTCGGGTGCGGCGAGGACGAAGGAGTCCAGGAGACCGATCAGCCGGGGGTGGCCCGCCCTGCGCCCGAGTTCGACCTCGCGGCGCGCGGATTCCACGATCCTGCGCGTCTGGCGCGGGGCGTACCCGGCGGTCGGCATGATTTTCAGCGCGACGTCGGCTGGTCCCGCCGGCCCGCCCGCAGGGGCCGCGCCGCCGGTCCGCCCGGGGTACCCGTCGGCCGGCCGTGCCGCGTAGACCGTGGACCAGCCCCCGGACCCGATCAAGTCGGTGACCGCCCAGTCCCGCACCCGGTAGCCGGGCGGCAGGAGGTCCCTGCGCTCGCACTCCGTGGTGTCGCGCAGGCCGTTCGGCGGCGTCATCGCCTGCTCTGCCGCTCCCGCCCGCCGGCCCCCGTCAGGGGCGGCAGCAGCGTGAGGTGCTCCTCCCGTACGAGCCCGAACCGCAGCGCGAGCCCGACGATCTCCTCCCGCTTGCCGTTGCGGCGCTCGCTCCTGCCGGGTTCGCGCAGGTCCGGGGCGCCGATGCGCAGCTTCTCCTCGGCGAGGTAGTCGATGTGCGAGCTGATCGCACGCGCGGTCAGCGTGCCGCAGGTGGGGTGTCCCCTGAGCCGCTCGACGATCTGGGGAGTCGTGGGGACCGCCACGCGGGACTGGTCGCGCAGGCGCGGTTCGCAGAGCGCGACGAGTACGAGGAAGTAGGCGGCCGTCTCGTCCAGGGAGTACGCCGTGACCGTGAGGCGGCCCCAGGGTGCGCCCATGGCGTCCGGGTCCAGATAGACGTGGTCGGGCGCGAACACCTGGAAGGACACGGTGACGTCGCTGCGGGTGGGCAGCACCACGCGTGAGAACTCGAACGGGACGGGCGCACCGACCCGGCGCGGCGGGACCCTCAGGTACTCCCCCGCTCCTTCCGGGTTCTCCACCAGGTAGCTGTGGGTGGCGCTGTGGTTGGTCAGCTGCCAGTGGTCGTCGGCGACGCGGATCTCCCCGGCGAGCCGGGAGATCGCCGGGTCGGCGAGGCGCAGTTCGACGGGGACCGTCGCGGAGCCCCGTCCGAAGCGGGCGGCCTCGCCCGGTCCGAGCCGCAGCGTCACGGGGTCACCGTACGGTTCGCCGCCGTCGGCGCCACTGCACCCCTGCGGCAGGTGGACGACTACACCGCTCACGGTTCCCCCTGTTCCACGCGTCGCTGCTCGGACGAGTGGAACAATACTCATCTCTCAAGGGAGTTCATCGGCGCACTTCGGCCACTTCGGCAGGGCGGCGCCTGCCCGGCTTCCGCCGGGTCGGGACGCCCACCCTGGCGGCCGTGGAAGCCTCCCGGGTCTCCCTTCCCATCCGCCTGACCCACCCTCCCGCAAGGGCCGTCCGTTGTGGGCCGGGCCACGTCGACTCCGTGTCAACAGTGGTGCTTTGGCGCTCTTTCGACTCTCTGCCGAACGGATCGGAGCAGCAGACGGTGCGGCCGGTACAGGGGCATCGGAGTGGTATCCGTCCCTCCGGCCGTGGCCGCCGGTGGCCTGGCCGGTGGCCTGCCCCGGCCCCGGCAGGGTGGGGAAGGTCACCGTGCCCGGGGGATCACGGCGCCGCCTGCCCTCCCGTTTTCCCCTTTCACTTGGCGAAATCCACACTCCACACGCCGCCCTCCACGCACCGCCCTCCGCGCTCAGAGCGCGGGGCTGCCCGATACGACGGGTGCGACCGCCCGGTCGCCGAAGGCCGTCCACGGCCGCCATCCGCCGCTCGGCCGGTCCTGGACGCGGGTGCGCATCCGGCCTTCGGCGGTGACGGCGAAGACGTGCGTCCGCCCGGTGGAAAGCAACTCGGTGACCGAGACGGTCGTGTCCGTGGTCGCGTCGGTGAACGCGACGCCCGGCTCGCTCCAGTGCAGCAGATCGGCGGACCGCCGGAAGGCCACGACATGGTGGCCGCCCGCGCTGGAGAGCTCCGTGTAGTACATGAGCGTGGGTGGTCCACGGACCGTTCGGGCTCGGCGCGGAGGCGTGGACGAAGGAGGTCTCCCCCGTGCTGTCCGGGGATTCGCCGCGCGGAGCGCTGTCCCCGACGCTGCTGAACAGGTGCCAGTGGCCCTGGGCCTTGATCAGGGTGTGGTCGTTGAGGTAGCGCGGGCCCGCGGGGGTGGAGGGGTCGTAGACGTAGGCGAAGGGGCCGGCGCCGGCCCACCGGGCGGTTGGTAGGGCATCGGCGACGTGGGAGGCGCCGGTCGCGGTCCGGCCGGTGTCCAGGAACGGGAGCGCGCCCGCCCCGGCGGCGCCCCGCAGGAGGGTGCGTCTGCTGATCGCGGGCATGAGTCTCTCCAGAGGGGCCGCGTGGTCGGCCGTGCCCGAACGGGGGGGCACGGCCGGCCACGGAGAGCGCGTGTGGGGCCGTCGGAGACCGGTCAGCCCTGGGTGGGGCCGGCGGTGGTGTTGAGCCAGGTCCATTCGGACCAGGTGGAGAAGCCGGTCTGCCATGTGTGGAAGGTGCCGGTGTGGTTGGTGCCGAAGACTTCCATCCGGCCGTCGGCGTTGGTGGCCGCCGTGACCTCGGTGCCGCCGCCGCCGAAGGCGTTCCAGTCGCCGTACGCCCCGTTGACGGCGCGCTGCCAGGTGTGCATGGCCGTACTGCCGTTCATGGCGAAGACCTCGACCCGGCCGTCCGGTGTGCGTTCGCTGCTGAGTTGCGCGTCGGCGGGACCGCCGGTCCCCTCCCAGCCCGACCAACTGACCGTGGTGGTCTGGCACTTGTGGAACACCCCGTTCGGGCCGGAGGCGAACACCTCCAGGCGGCCGTCGGCATTGTGGTCGACGGTGAGGTCGTGGCCGCCGCCTCCGAAGGTCTCCCACGTCGACCAGCCGCCGTTGGGGGCCGTCTGGTAGGCGTGCTGGAAGGTGTCGGCGCCCAGGGCGAAGACCTCCAGGCGGCCGTCGGGCGACTTCTCCATCTCCACCCGGCTGTCGGCGGGGCCGCCGCCGGTGGCCTCCCACTCCGACCACCCGCCGTTGGGGGCGAGTTGGTACCGGTGGAAGAGGCCGACCGGACCTGAGGCGTAGACCTCGATGCGGCCGTCGGCGTTGACACCGGCCGCGGTGTCGCGGCCGCCACCGCCGAAGGTCTCCCAGTTCGACCAGCCGCCGGAGGGGGAGAGCTGCCAGCGGTGCTGGAAGGTGCTGCCCGACAGGGCGAACATCTCCAGACGGCCGTCGGCATTGGGCGCGATC
This sequence comes from Streptomyces katrae, assembly GCF_002028425.1. Lineage (GTDB taxonomy): Bacteria > Actinomycetota > Actinomycetes > Streptomycetales > Streptomycetaceae > Streptomyces > Streptomyces katrae_A. The sequence continues at coordinate 649,706 of NZ_CP020042.1, forward strand.
GCCAGTTCGGCGTTGCCCGGCCCGCCGAGCGGTTCCCAGGCCGACCAGTTGCCGTTCACTTCCTGCTGCCAGGCGTGGTGCACCCCGTCGGCGCCGGCGGCGAACACCTCCAGCCGTCCGTCCGCCGACCGCGCCGACACCACGCGGCCCGACTCCGCCGGATACACCGGCGGCTTGGGGCGCGGCCCGCTGCCGGGGGTGCAGGGCAGGACGACGCCGCGCTCCGCCAGGTAGACCTCGGGGTCGATGCCGTAGGAGGTGGACCGGTCCCCCCAGATCCGCAGGTGGAGGTGGGAGCCGTCGACGTCGGTGCCCTCCGCGCCCATCAGGGCGATCTGCTGGCCTGCCACGACGTGGTCGCCCACGGAGACGTCGCGGCGGGACATGTGCCCGTACTCGGAGATCCGCCCGTCGGGGTGCAGCACGCGGATCCACTGGCCGTAGTCGCCGGTGTATCCGGAGATGGTCACTTCGCCGTCGCCGACGGCGTAGATCGGGGTCCCGACGTCGTTGGCGATGTCGACGCCGTTGTGGCCGCTGTGGAAGTGCTGGGACACCCAGCCGGTGGTCGGGCAGGCCGCGGTGAGCTCGGCGGGCCGGGCCTCGGCCGAACCCGTGGCGGCCGGCACCGACAGCGCTGAAAGGAGTACGGCAGTCGCCGCGAGGACACGGCTCAGGGGGCCGTTCACGCCTTGCGCAGCCGGTCGATGATGCCGTTGATGTCGTCCTGCAGCAGATCCCGGCGGACATAGTGACCGCCGCCCACCTCGTGCTGCTCGTAGGGGATGCCCGCGCGGTCGAGGTTCCACTTGAACTCCCGCTGGGTGGCCAGCACCAGGGTTTCATTGGCGTAACCCTGGATGTCCTCGGGGCTGGTACCGGCGACCAGGAAGACCCGCTTGTTCCGGTAGCTCTCGATGCGCTCGCACGGGTTGTCCGCGCTGACCCGGGCCTGGTCCCAGAAGGGCACGCCATAGATGCTGCCGCCGTTCAGTTCCACCGCGGCGGAGGAGGCGTTGGCCCAGTGGGTCACCAGGTCACCGTTGCCCCCGCGCAGGTTGGCCGGGCCGGAGTGGGCGCTGACCGAGGCGAAGTGGCCGTAGTACTTGGCCGCGTACTTCAGGGCGCCGAAGCCGCCCATGGAGAACCCGGAGACGGCGCGGCCGTCGTATTCGGCGTAGGTGCGGAAGTTCGCGTCGATCCACGGGATCAGCTGACCGATGTGGAAGTACTCCCAGTTCCGGGCACCGATGTTGGAGCTCACCGGGTTGGAGTACCAGCCGGCGCGCCCGCCGTCGGGCATCACGACGATGAGGTCCTTCCAGGCGGTCAGACCCCGGATGTCGTGGAACCGGTCGAAGGTGATGAAGTCCTCCAGGCCACCGTGCAGCAGGTAGAGGACGGGGTAGCGGCGCCCGCTGGTGTGGTAGCCGTCGGGGAGCAGCACGTTGACGGCCGGGGTCCAGCCGCCGATGGCGGAAGTCTGGAACCGGTAGTACCACATCCGGGGATCCTGCTCGCCGCGTTCCGTGATGTGCAGGCCGGGAATGTCACCGACGGCGGAAGCGGTCGACGCGGCGGCGAGGACTCCCGCGCCGCCCATGGCCATCGCGGCCGTGAGGGCACCGGCGGTCTTCAGGATGTTCCTGCGGCTGGGGTGCTGCGCGCTCACTGTGTCCTCCTGATCGGGAGCCTGACGATGCGTCCGGAAGGTAGCAACGGTGCCGGGCCGGGAGACCCCGGAAGATTCCGGACTGACAGGGGTGGGCGCGTCGGCTATGGCCTGTCGGGAACTGTCGGAGCCGGCGTCATCGGGATTTCATCGCTCCTCCCTAGCGTGGCCGCGGTCAGACGAAGGCCCGGACCACAGGGGAAGGACGGCTCGATGGCGCGGAGGAGATTCAGAGCGAGGCTGCCGATGGTGGCCACGGCCGCGGTGGCGGCGGTGCTGAGCACGATGGCGGCCACCGGGGCGCCGGCTCCGGGACAGGCGCCCGACAAGCCGACCATCCGTTACACCGAGTACGGAATCCCGCACATCATCGCTTCCGACTGGGCGGGACTGGGCACGGGCTACGGATACGCCGCGGCCAAGGACAACATCTGCACCTTGGCCGACACCTATCTGATGGTCAACGCCCAGCGGTCCCGCTATCTGGGGCCGGACGGCAAGGCGAGCCCCGGCGAGCACCAGAACACCACGACGAACCTCAACAGCGACCTCTACTTCCAGCGGATGAACGACAACCGGGTGGTGGAGCGGCTGATCGACCTGCCCGCGCCGGGCGGGCCGGAGCCGGAGGTCAAGGAGGCCATTCGCGGCTACGTCCAGGGGTACAACAGGTACCTGGCCGAGACGGGCGTGGACCACATCACCGACCCGGCCTGCCGCGGCAAGGCGTGGGTGCGGCCGATCACGGAGCTGGACGTCTACCGGCACGCGCACGCCGAGATCATCATGGGCACCGCGGACGTGCTGCTCGACGGCCAGGTGAACGCGGCTCCCCCGGGGGCTTCGGCCGCCGCTCCGGGCGCCGCCCCGCCGGCCTCCTCGGCCGCGGAGACCGCGGCGAAGATCCGCGACGCTATGGCGGTCAGCCGGCAGCAGAGCATGGGCAGCAACGCGCTGGCGGTCGGCTCGCAGGGCGTGTCCGGGGGCACGAGCATGCTGCTCGCGAATCCGCACTTCCCCTGGCAGGGCAAGAACCGGATGTGGCAGAGCCAGCTGACGATCCCGGGCAGGATCAATGTCTCCGGGGCCAGCCTGCTCGGCTTCCCCGCGGTGAACATCGGGCACAACGACGATGTCGCCTGGAGCCACACCGTCGCCACGGTGGCCCCCTTCGGGCTGTTCGACGTACAGGTCGATCCGCTGAACCCGACCAACTACCTGGTCGACGGCGCCTGGGAGGCGATGACCTCACAGCAGGTCGGTGTCGACGTGCTGAACGCGGACGGCTCCATCGGCAGGGTCAACAGGACCTTGTGGGCGACGCGTTACGGCCCGATCACCACACAGGTGCTGACCGTGCCGCTGCCCTGGGTGGTCAGCGCGCACGCGGTGCGCGACGTGAACATGGACAACTTGCGGGCGCTGAACACCTGGTTCCACCTCGACCAGGCCAAGGACGTCGACGAGGTGGTGAACACCCTGGAGACCACGCAGGGCGTCCCCTTCTTCAACACCGTCGCCTCCGACCGCAAGGGCAACGCCCTGTACGCGGACATCCAGGCCACCCCGAACATCACCGACGAGCACGCCCAGTCGTGCCTGACCCTGACCGGGCAGGCTCTGTTCAACCAGGTGCTGCGGCTGCCGAACGTGCCGCCGGTCTCCATCTTCGACGGCAAACGCAGCGCGTGTGACTGGCCCGCCGATCCGAACGCGGTCGCACCGGGGCTGCTGGACCCGCACAAGCAGCCGCGGCTGATCCGCAAGGACTTCGTCGGCAACGCCAACGACAGCGCCTGGCTGGCCCACCCCGAGCAACCGCTGTCCTTCCCCCGGGTGATGGGCGACACGGCGGCGCCCCGGTCGCTGCGCACCCAGGAGTTGATCCTGACCGCGCAGAAGCGGATCAACGGAACCGACGGCCTGCCCGGCCGGGGGTTCACGCCGGAGAACATGCGGCAGCTGCTGTTCGCCGACAACAGCCGGGCCGCCGATCTGGCCCTCGACGCCACGGTGGCGATGTGCCGGGCACAGCCCTTCGGGCTCATCCTGGTGGACGGCCAGCTGGTCAACGTGAGCGAGGCCTGCCCGATCCTGGCCGGGTGGAAGAGCCACGACTTCACGGCGGACAGCCGGGGGTCCTGGCTGTTCGAGAACTACTGGTACGCCCTGCTCGGCGGCCAGTCGGTGGAGAAGCTGCCGTGGCGGATCCCCTTCGACCCCAACGACCCGGTGCACACCCCCAACTCGCTGGACTCCGGGAGCTCCGCCGTCCGCGACGCGTTCGGCCGGACGGTCATCGCCTTCCGCAACGCGGGGATCCCGCTGAACGCGGCGTTGTCGGACGTACAGAAGATCACGCGCAACGGCGAGCAGATCCCGATCCACGGGGCGGTCCACGAGCTGGGCGTGCTGAACGTGGTCACCCCCGGCTCGGTCGACGGCAAGATGGACATCACCTTCGGCTCCAGCTTCGTCCAGCAGGTGCGGTTCACCGCCGACGGTCCGCCGCAGGCCTCTTCCGTACTGGCCTACTCCCAGTCGGCCAACCCGAATTCACCGCACTACGCCGACCAGACCAAGTTGTTCTCGGCCGGCCAGTGGGTGACCGAGCGGTTCACCGAGGAGCAGATCGCTGCCTCGCCGGCATTGGAGGTCAAGGTCCTGGACTGAGACCGAAGGTCCTGAACCGGGACCGGTCTCCCGATCGGTCCCGCACCCGCGCAACGACAAGGCTCACGAGGGAGCACGCTGTGATGAGGACATCGAGTCGGTGGCGCATGGTGGTGGCCCTGATGGCCGCCGTAGTGGGAATGGCGCTGCCCGCCGGTTCGGCACAGGCCGCCGAAGGCACCGAACCGCCGAGGATGACGGACGGGTTCGGCCTGACCCAGGTCGACACGACGGTGGGCGGTCCCACCAACTTCTACATCACCGTGACCACACCCGAGGTCTCGGGCAAGCACCACATCAAGATCATCTTGCCGAGCGGTTACTACGCCGACCCGGCCAGGCGCTACCCCGTGCTGTACTTCCTGCACGGTTCGCCCGACGACCCGATCCAGCAGAACTACCCGGCGCTGACCACCTCGAACGAGATGATCACCGTCATCCCGGACGGGGGTGCCCGGGGCTGGTACGCCAACTGGCTCAACCAGAGGACCGCGGCCGGTGCCCAGAACTGGGAGAACTTCCACCTCAAGCAGGTGATTCCGTTCATCGACGCGAACCTGCGGACCATCGCCGCCAAGAAGGCCAGGGCCGTCGCCGGTGTCTCCATGGGCGGGTTCGGGGCCCTGCACTACGCCCAGGTCCGCCCCGACCTGTTCGGCCAGACCGCGTCCCTGTCCGGTGACATCGACCTGTCGGTCCGGTCCATGGACCTGCGGATGGCCGTCGTCGCCTCCCTCGTCGGCTACTCCCCCGGCGTGGACAGTGACGCCGCGTTCGGCTCGCCCTACCCGGTGTTCAACGCCGACTGGAGGTTCAACGAGGTGGACCCGGCGGCGCACATGGACAAGCTCGCGGGAGTCGGGGTCTCCATCTACGTGGGCAACGGACGCGGAGACGTCACCGACCTGGAGTTCTGGGTGGAGAGCGCGTCCAAGCACGTCAAGGACAGCATGGACGCCCTGCGCATGCCCTACCACTACGTGGACTACGGCGACGGCGCCGGCTGGGGCACCAACTGCAACGGCGGCCACAACGCCTGGTGCTGGGAAGCGGACCTCCAGGACCTGGTTCCCCGGCTGGAACGGTCCTTCGCCTCCTGACCGCGCGGAGCCGGGCCGCCCCGATCCGGTGGCGGCCCGGTCCGGTGGCGGCCCGGTCCGGTGGCGGCCCGGTCCGGTGGCGGCCCGGTCCGGTGGCGGCCCGGTCACCACGGTGGCGCGGTCACCACGGAGACCCGGTCACCTCGGCGCCGTGGTGAGACCGAGGCCCGCTTCGTCCCCGCGCAGGACCAACTGGCGCGTCCGCTGCAGCAGCCGGCCCGGAGGAACGCCGAGTTCGTCGGCCAGGCGACGGCGGACCTGGTCGAACACGGTCAGCGCGTCGGCCCGTCGGCCGCTGCGGTACAGCGCCCGCATCAGCATCGCGGCCACCGGCTCGTGCAGGGGGTGGGCCGCGGACAGGGCGAACAGTTCGGCGACCGCTTCGGAATGCTGCCCCAGCCGCAGCTGCCACTCCAGCTTCCGCTGCGCGATGGTGATCCGGCGCTCGGTGAGCCGCAACCGCTCCAGCTCGGCGAGCGGCCCGGGCAGGCCGGCCAGGGGCTCCCCGCGGAACAGGTCCAGCGCCTGCGAACACAGGCGGACCGCCTCCGCCGGCTCTCCCGCCCGGTCGGCCGTCGCGATGTCGGTGACCAGCTTCTCCATGCGGGACACGTCCACGTCGACCAGGCCGGAGACCAGCCGGTAGCCGCACCGGTCGTGCTCGATCACCGCGTCGGGGCGGCCGTCCCCGGTGCGCAGGGTCTTGCGCAGCCGGTAGATGTACACCGGCACCACGTTCGTGACCGGCGAGTCCATCCCCCATACTCCGTCGAGCAGTTCCTGCTGACCGACCGTGCGGCCCGCGCACAGCGCGAGCGCCGCCAGTACGGCTTGCTGGCGCAGGTGCCCCAGCTTCAGCGGCCGCCCGTCCTGCCATGCCTGCAGCGGTCCGAGCAGGGAGATCTGCATCGTCGGTCCGGCATCGCGGCGGGTGGGGGCCCGCGGCGCCGGGTTCGCCGCCTGCGTACGCGGGCCGCTGCCGGGGACGACCAGGCCGCTGTCGAAGGCGTGGACGATGGCGGCGGCCCGGTCGCGCAGCCCGAGTTTCACGAGGACCCGCGCGAGGTGTCCGGCGACGGCGTCCTCGGAAAGGGCGAGAGCGGCAGCTATCTCGTCGTCCCGCAGGCCGCAGCCGACCGCGTGGAGCACCTTGCGCTCCTGGTGCCCGAGCGCAGTGGCGATCGGTCGGCAGGTGGTGGCTGTCGTCGGCATCGCTGCTCCCCGGGCTCCGGGCTGATCGGTTCGGTCGGTCGGTTCCGCAGGTCTGGCGGAAGCCGTCGACAAAGTAGGGGGGAGAGCGCCGGGCCAGGCATCCGGAACGATCCGGAGTGACAGACGCGGAGCCCCCGACATCCCTGGACACTGCGCCGCCCCCGCGGCGTAGGACCGTTGGCCCATCTGCCCTCCCATCCAAGGGAGTTGCCGATTCCATCGGCATTTCATCGGCGCGCCCTACTGTCGGCCGCCGACGACGGGAGGGGTTCCGGTGACGACTTTGAGATCACGGTGCGGCAGAGTGCTCCTGCTGCTGATAGCCGGCGCGGCCGCCATCGCCGCGACCGCGCCCACTGCCGCGATGGCGGCCGTCTCGTCCGACCGCGGCGGCCCGATCACCCGTAGCGAGGTGATCTGGCGGGCCCAGTCCTTTCCGCCTGGTCCGGCTGGGAGGGAATGAGCGGCCCGGCGAACTCCGAGATGACCTCGGACCGTTCGGCGGACGGCCGGGTCGAGGTGTTCGCGATCAACGGCAGTACCGGTGGGGCTGGGTGGGCACTTCCGCAGGGCCGGGCATCGCGTGAACTCCGCACATTTCACTTCACGACAGAAGGGCAGACAATGGCGATAACTGATTTGCGCCGCGTGTTCACCAGACTGGCCTTCGTGGCCGGCACCTGGGCGTTGGCCGTCGGGATGACTGCCTCGGTCGCCGTCGCCGCACACGCACCCGTTCCGGTTCCGGTTCCGGGCAAGGACCACTCCGGGGTCTCCCGGTATTTCAGCGGCCCCCAGGGCTTCGCCATTCCGACCGTGCCGTGTGATCCGGCCGGTCCGTCGGCCGCCGACGGCATCATGGCCGACCAGCTCAACCCGCAGTTGCACGCGAAGATGGCCGGCTACATGGACGCCTACAAGGTGTCCTGCGCGCGGATGGTCACGCAGGCGGTCAAGGACCGGGGCCTCAACCAGAGGGCCGCGGCCATCGCGATCGCCACGATCATCGTGGAGTCCAGCGTCAACAACTACGCCCAGGCCGTCGACTACACCAGCCTCGGGCTGTTCCAGCAGCAGGACTGGTGGGGCACCCGTGAGGAGCGGCTGAACCCGGCCCACGCCACGAACGCCTTCTTCGACGAGGTGGAACGGATGTATCCGGGCGGCTCGTGGAACAACGAGGCGATCGGCGAGGTGTGCTGGCACGTCCAGCGACCGCGCGAGGACCTGCGCGGCCTCTACGCCATCGAGGCGGACGACGCGGTGATCATGGCCAACGCACTGTGGTCCGGTACGAGCAGCACCGGCCCCAAGCACCCCTACGGCGCCGGCCGTGTGGTGTCCGGGCGGTCCGCGGACGGGCGGCTGGAGGCCTTCGCCGCCGGACCGGACGGCGTCTACCACTCCTGGCAGACCGCGGTGAACGGCGCCTGGTCGCAGTGGCGGTTCGAAGGCGGACCCCACAACGCACAACTCTCCGTAGCGGCCAACGCCGACGGACGACTCGAAGTGTTCGCCCTCTCCGACAGCACCTTCGACCACATGTGGCAGACCGCGGTGAACGGTTCCTGGTCCACCTGGGCCAACTTCGGCGGCGGCGGCTACCGACTCGCCACCGGCAACAACGCCGACGGCCGCATCGAAGTCTTCGCCTCCAACACCAACGGAGTCTTCCACCGCTGGCAGACCGCACCCAGCGGCAACTGGGCCAACTGGGAAGGCACCGGCGGCGGCCCCGCGACCTCACGCCTCGCCCTCGAAACCGCACCCGACGGCCGACTCGAAGTCTTCGCCCTCTCCGACACCACCTTCCAGCACCTCTACCAGACCGGAGTCAACGGCGCCTGGTCGGCCTGGGAGAACTTCGGCGGCGGCGGACACGACCTCACGGCCGGCTACAACCAGGACGGCAGGCTGGAGGTGTTCGCCTCCAACTCCGCCGGTGTGTTCCACCGTTGGCAGACCAGCCCCACCTCATGGTCGGAATGGGCGGGCATGGGAGGGATCTCCAACGCCGAGCTGACCCACTCGCGGTCGGCCGACGGCCGCGTCGAGGTGTTCGCGATCAACGCCACCGCCGCGAGCCACGCCTGGCAGACCCGCCCGAACGCGCCGTACTCGGAGTGGGAGACCTTCGGCGGCGGCGGCACCGAGATCGCCGCGGGCAACGACGCCGACGGGCGCATCGAGGTGTTCGCGACCAGCGGCGCCGGTGTCTACCACAAGTGGCAGACCGGCTTCGCCACTTGGTCGGAGTGGGCCTGGCTGAACAATTCCGGGCCGGCGGTCAACTAGCCGCCCCTCCGCGGATCCGATCCGCCGACGGGAGCTGCGGAGGGCGCCCGCCACGGCCTCAAACGTCGGTGATCGGGGCGTCCTCCGCAGGTCCGCGACGCAGATCAGCCTGGGTGCGCTCCACAGCACCTGGGCCGCGGTCGCATCCCCGAGCCGGTCGCGGACTGTGACTGCCGCGGTCGCTTGTCACTGGGGCTCTGCTCTGACCCGCGCAGGTGTCAACTCGGTTTGCTCTCCGTACATCGGGCGCGCGACTTCCCGGTTCGTCAGGACCAGCAGGGCCCGCACCGGCTCTCTTCAAGCAGCATGGGGACGAGAGCCCGGACTCTGGTGCTCAATTCCGGCTGTTCACACGGTGAGCGTGTGGGCCAGTTGGTCGAGACGGCTGATGCGGGTGCGGCCGAGGGGTTGATCGCTCCAGTAGGCGTCCAGTCTGATCACATTGAGTGCGGCGGCGGAGAAGGCGTGCTGGAGGCGGACTTTCGGCAGTCTGCGGTAGCGGGCCCGGCGTATCCCCGTGACGTCGAGAGCCTGGTCGATGGCGCCCTCGATTCCGGCGCGCAGGGCGTATCTGGCCTGCCGGGTCCCGGTCTCCTGTTCGGCGCGGGCCGCGCTGGCGGCCTCGTGGCTCTTTCCGGCCTTGAACCTCCGGCATGGCCCGGGAATCGCGCCGCCAGGCATGGGCCAGCGCCCTGGTGAGCCGCCGCCGACCGCGCCAGGCGCCACGCAATTAGCCCATGCGGACACGAACGGCCGCCGCACCCGCGGGCGAGCCCGACCCCGCGCGGGAAGAACATCCGCGTCTCGTCGTTCACGCATGGAACAGTCGCGCCCCCGGGGTGGCCCAGTCCACAGGAGCAAGTGGGCGATCGCGGCCAAGCCCATCGTCCTCGTGGACGAGGATGTCTGGACCGGGGCCACCATCGACTACACCTCGGCGCTGCTCGGAGGCGCCGGCATAGAGATAGCGCGTACGGTTTCGCTGATGTCCGCCACAGAACCGGACAAGCCTCGGCGCCTCTTCCATGACCCCGCCTGCGACGGACACCTGGTCGGTGTTCCGCCGCCCGGGGCCCTGGCGCGGTGTCACCGCGCGGGTTCCGTGCTTACGGCGAGTCGCTGTGCGACGTTGGGCCGCGGCCCCAATCCGGAGCGGAGGGACGGACACCAATGCCGGACATCAGACGCGGCTGCGCGGCGGTCGCGCTGCTGACAGCCCTGATCACGACGGCGACAGCGTGCGGGGGATCCGAGCCCGAACCCGTCCCGACGCGCGACACTGCTCCCACCGACACGAACACCGACGTTCCGACGACGCCTACCGTGCCGAGGGGCGAGGACCTGGGAAAGGTCTTCCCCGGCACCGACGGAGACTCCAACGACAACTCGACGCTCGCCGTGCCGACGACGCAGCTCGACGAGCCTGCCGGAGGCACCGTGGAACTGTCCAACGACCAGCAGGTGCCCCTGACCGTCCAGCCGCTGAGGGCCACGACCGACAGCGGGGAGCTCTCGATCGTCAAGGACGGCTGCACGGGCGTCACGCTCCAACCGCAGGAGACCTGCCGCGTCCAGGTCAGCCACACCACCCAGGAGGCCGGAACGTGGACGGGGAAGGTCACCGCTCCGACCGCCGAGGGGCCGACGTTCTCGGTGACCCTGACCGGTGAGGCTGTCGCTGCCTCGACAGCACCGGCCTCCGAATCCCCGACGCCGGCGCCGGCTGAGACCTCGGAAACCCCTGAGGAGACCGAGACCTCGACACCTGAGCCCGAGCTCAGCTGACCGAGCCCTTCATCACCACCCGTACGGTGCCGTCGTCGTCCGGGAGCACGACCGTCACGCTGTCCTTGTACCGGGCGAAGTGAGGGACCAGGTAGAAGCGGGTCGGGGTCTTCAACAGGACGCGGAAGTTCCGGTACTGGTAACGGTAGGGCCCGGCGCCGGCCCCCAGGTCCTCGAAGCCGATGTCAGTGGCGTGGTGAACCAGCCGCAGGCGCGAAAGGACCTCCACCGCCGGGAACCGCCTCATACCGCTGTTCGCGTCCGTCTCCGCTTGTGCCTCGCCCGCCATCGCCGCGTACCGGGACATGCCGATGAACAGGCTCAAGGTCAGCATCCCCAAGAGCAACGCCCCGGACACGAGCCACAGCCGGTCGGCATCACGAACCCGACGGTTCCGCCGCCAGGGATCGTGCTGCCCGAGGCGCACCTGAACGGCGAAGAAGGCCAGGCTGGCGCCCAGGGCCACCACGAGGGTGGGTAGCAGCCCGCGCGGCCAGCCCGCGGGCAGGAAGGTGAACAGGTCGGCCCGGAAGAACACGGGGTAGCCCCCGACCACCCCCAGGAGCAGGCCCACCGCCAGCAGCGCGCGATACGCCGTGCGGCGCCGTCCTTCGTTCTCCGGGCGGGCCAGGGCGTGCCCGAGCCAGCCGAGGGCGAGCAGCACGACGAAGCCGCAGACGAGCAGGACCCAGACCGGGAAGAAGACGGCCTGGGGGCTGCGCGCGAGGACGGCCTGGATGGAGAGGGGCAGGTCGCTGGGCGGGACGCCGAACGCCCGGTAGTAGGCCTCGTTGTACTGGTTGCCGAAGTAGTAGAGCAGCCCGAGGACGACTGTCCCGGGCGCCGCGACCAACGCCGCCACGTCGAGGAAGGACCTCTGAGGAGGGGCCGTCGGCGGCCGCCGCGCCTTCACGGGCATGCGGCCAGTCTGTCCGCCCCACCCGGGAGCCGCACGTCATGGCCGCCCGTCCGGCTGACCGACACCGAGACCCGTCGAAGAGCCCACCGGACTCGCCGGCTACCCCCTGCGCCCCGGGCAGCGCGTCGCCTTCCGCCCCTTCGTCCTCCAGCGCGGCCCCCGCCACTACCACCAGCCGGACACGTTCCGCCCCGACCGCTGGGCCGGCCGCTCCCCCGCCGGTCCGCTGCCCAAGTACGCGTTCATGCCCTTCGGCGGTGGACCGCGCACCTGCCACCCCGCCCCGCCGGGATACCGGCCCCGGCCGGCCGGCCCGCGCGGACCGTCCCCGGACACCCCGGAACGCCCGGTGCCCCTTCAGCGACACCAGGGCCTGACGGCCGCACCGCCGCGGAAACCGGAGCCCGGATGGCTACGCTCTGCATCATGAACGACTCCGACACGGCGAAGGCCGTCCTTGAGGGCGGCCCCGCGGACCTCACAGAACGCGTCGTCGCCCAGCCCGAAGCGGGAGCGGACGTGAAGCTGCTCTTCCGGGGCGGATACGAGCACTTCAGGCGCACCGAGCGCGCGCAGGACACGGCGGAGGGGCGGCTGCCGGTGTACGAGTGGTGGGAGCGCACCGAGCTGCCGGGCTGACCGCCCAGCCGCCGGGTGCCCGGGAGGTGCGCCGGGAGGTGCCGGGCACACTCCCTTCGACAGTCCGGCCGAGGCGAAAAAGTGCCTCAGCCAGTGGGGGGGTGATCTTCCTGTTGACCGCGCGCTTCCAGGGACGGCCTCCGCCCGAGATGCTGAGCTTCGGCGCGCTTGCCGGAGCGCAGAAACGACAGTTCCGCCCACAGCTCCCGCAGGCTCCTGCCCTGCCCCCATGCCGCTCCGGCCCTGACGGCATGCGCTCAGGGACCGACGAGGCGATGCCGGCCGAAACGAGTGGGCCCCCATCGCCGGGTACCACTGTGAGATCGGCTCCGAGTTCGGCCGCCAGCTGTTCCAGCGCTGCGGCCAGGCTGCCCGCAGCAGCCAGATCACCGTAGGGCGCGACATAACCGGTCGACACCCTGATCGTGATGGCGTTAGCTGGGCGGCATGCCGGAACTGCGTACCGATCGTCTTCTGCTCCGCCGGTGGCGGGAGTCTGACCTCGAACCGTGGGCGGCGATGAACGCCGATCCCGAAGTTCGGGAGCACCTGGGGGAACTGCTGACGCGGGAGCAAAGCGATGCCACGGTGGCACTCATGCGGGCCGAGTTCGACGAGCGAGGTTTTGGGTGGTGGGCGCTCGAAGCACGGGAGACCGGTGAGTTCATCGGCCGCGCCGGCTTGGACGAGGTGGGCAAGGACATGCCGTTCGCGGGGGTGGACGTCGGGTGGCGGTTGATACGTTCGGCGTGGGGTCACGGTTACGCCACCGAGGCCGCCCTGGCCTGCCTGGCCTTTGGCTTCGAGGCCCTCGGGCTGCCGGAGATCGTGGCGTCGACGACCGTCAACAACCTTCGTTCCCAGGCGGTGATGCGCCGGATCGGCATGACCCGGGACCCGGCCGATGACTTCGAGGATCCGAGTGTGCCCGAGGGGCCGCTTCGCCAGTGTGTGCTGTACCGGACCCCCGCAGAGATGCGCACGGGCTACACCACGCGGCGGGACACGACCAACTGATCCAGAGCGATTGAGGGCGGAACCGTCGAAGTGACCCGAAAGGCCAGGACCTCTTGGTAGCAACAGCGGTGTCGGAGCCGGGCTCCACCAAGAGGTCCTGTCATGCCGTTGTACGCGCCCGCTCCTGCCACTGTCACCCCGGATCAGGTGACGTTCGCGACGTCCCACACGCCGCCGACCTCACGCGGGGTGACGTCGATACACAGGGCACCGTCGTTCCCGCCCTGCACCGACTTGGCGAACGGGTACTCGTCACACGAGTCGTTGGGGATGCCGGTGGCACCCCGGGGAAACTTGTACGGCCCACGGTCACAGGTCAGGGCACGCCTGCCCTTGGCGTTCGGGTCAAGCGGGTCGACATGCCACCGGTTCAGCAAGTGGCCGGGGGTGCCGGACTTGCCCGCGAGGTTCTTCTGCGCCCACTCGTAGGCGACGGCCGCCCCCTTGTAGAGCGACCGATGGTACGTCACGTTGGCCGTGTGGCCGTCCACGATACATCCGGGCCGGCTCCCGACCTTGTCGTCACAGTCTTCGGACGCTGCCTGACGTGTTCGCTTGCGCCCAGGCCGAAGGCATCGAGCTGAGGCTGGATGCCACTGAGATCCAGGTCCGCCGTCCGCAGGCGGACGACGCGCGTTCGTCTCCAGGAAATCAGCAAGTTCCCCACCCACGACCTGGCCAACGCCGACCTGCCCCACCGTCACAGCAAACACCGTTGCAGTACTAACGCAACGGCATTGCGAAGTGATGGCCAGGCCCGCCGCATCCACCGTGGTGCCCTGCTGCGCAGTCCAGCACCACGTCGAAGGATCCGCCGACGCCCACCACCAGGGCGCAGCCCAGGTCTTTCTGCGTCCGCGCGAGGAAGTACTCCTTGCGCGGACTCGGCACGGCGAGGAAAAGGATGTGTCGCCGGTAGTGGCTGCGGCGGGCTGTTGCCCGGTGTTGCCGGCGCCGGTCGGACCAGTGCAGCATCCTGGCTGGTGTCACGGCTGGTGGGTTGAGGACCACGGCGAGCAGGTGGCGGATCTCCGCGACGGTCAACGGGATCGGGTCGCTGCCGCGAGTGTGGTGGTGTGGGTCGGTGGGCCGCCTTGGGGTCGTGCTGGCGGCGATGGCGGTCAGGAAGGCCAGGGCGAGCATGGCGAGCGTGATGTGCCGGTGCCAGGCGGTCCAGTGGCGGACCTTGTAGTGGTCGAGTCCGACCTGGCCCTTGGCGGCCTGCACCTTGCCGCTGCGCACCGAGACCAGCCGGTAGTAGGCACTACCGGCTGGTCTCGGCCTGCGAGTCCTCCTACACGAACAGGAAGTACGGCACGAGGACGGCGGGCACACCGAGCGGCAGACCGGTGGCGCTCCAGCGACGGCGGTGACGCCCGCGTCGCCCGCCGGCTGTGGCGTTCTTCATCGCGAGCTGTACTCCTTGCACGTCACCGTGGATCAGACAGGTCAGCGCTGCAGGGTGAGGACGCCCGGCCGGTACGGCAGTCGGTCGTATGGGCCGCCCGCGTTGGGGGACTTGCCCTGGTAGAGGAACTGCAGGTTGCAGGGGTCGATGGTCATGGTCTGGTCGGGGTTGTCGCGGACCAGGTCGCCGTGGCTGATGTCGTTGGTCCAGGTGGCTCCGCTGTTGGCCTTGCCGGCGAAGGGGTTGCTCTCGGTGGCGGCCTGCGGGGTCCACGAACCGTTCAGGCTGGAGGCCGTGAACGAGCGGAAGTAGCGCTGCTCATTCGCACCCCGGGCCTCGACGATCATGAGGTACTGGTTCTGGCCCTGGACCTTGTAGACCTGCGGCGCCTCGAACAGGTTCTTCGCCGTGTCGCTCATGACCGTCGTGTACGAGGAGCCGAAGCTGCCCGGGAAGTTCCCGATCGGCATGCTCGCCCGGTAGATCTTGCCGTTGTCGCCGGCGAAGAACAGGTACATGTTCTGGTCGTCGGCGATCAGGGTCTGGTCGATCGGGCCGGTGCCGGAGTCGGGGAGGCTCCCGGTGAACAGCGGCTGCGGCGCGGACCAGCCGTTGGGGTTGGTGGGGTCGCTCGACAAGCGGTAGCTGAAGGGCGACGCACCCCACTGGTACGCCAGCACCCAGATCTTCTTCGGCGCGAAGTAGAACAGCGTGGGCGCCACCGCGTTCTGGTTCATCTTGGTCTGGCCGGCCGACGCCATGTCCGACCAGTTCGTGAAGGGACTGAACGCCATCGAGCCGTACGAGGTTCCCCCTGCGCTCGACGCGTAGACCACGTGCTTGCCGTTGTGCACCACGTGGGTGAAGTCCTTCACCGCGGCCCAGCCGTTCGACGGCTGTGCGAGGGCACCCGTCGAACTCCACTTGTACGTCGAGGGAAGAGCGCACGTGCCGCCGCCCGTCCCGGACAGGGCGGTCCACTTCTGGTTGTCGACGGACGCGCAGGAGTACAGCTGGATCTTGGTGCCGTTGGCGGTGGCCGCGCCGACGGCGTCGAGGCACAGCCCGGACTGGACGCCGGTGATCGTGCCGTTGGTGTTGATCTTCCACTGCTGGTTGGCGCCGCCGTTGCAGTCCCAGATGACCACCCTCGTGCCGTTGCTGGTGCCCTTGGCCATGGCGTCCAGGCACTTGTTGCCGTTGATCATCAGCTGCTTGCCGGAGGTGTAGGTCCAGCGCTGGTTCGTCTGTCCGTTGCAGTCCGACAGCTGCGCCTGGGTGCCGTTGACAGGGGTGGAACCGTTGATGTCGATACAACGACCGGAGGGGACGCCCTTGATCTGCCCGGTACCGGTTCCGCCGGGCTTCCCGCCCGGGGCGGTACCGGAGGCGGCCTTGAGGGCGTTCATGACGGTGGTGTAGGCGGCCTTGGGGTCGCCGTTGTTGTCGAACAGCAGGGGGCTCTCGCCGCTGCGCCAGGAGTCGCTGTCCCGGATGCCCCATACCGTGAGGCCGGTGCACCGGGTCACGGACAGGCAGGCGTTGACCGCGTTGGCGTAGTGGGTGGACGACGCCTGGGCGATGTCCAGCTCGGTGATCTGGACGTCCACGCCCAGGGCGGCGAAGTGGGACAAGGTGGTCTGGAAGCTGGACGGCGGGCCGCCGGTCCCGAAGTGGCTCTGGAAGCCGACGCAGTCGATCGGCACGCCGCGGGACTTGAAGTCCCTGACCATGCTGTAGACGCCCTGGGTCTTGGCGTCCGACCAGTTCTCGATGTTGTAGTCGTTGTAGCAGAGCTTGGCCGAGGAGTCGGCCGCCCGGGCGGTGCGGAACGCCTCCTCGATGAAGCCGTCGCCCAGCACGTTCTGGAACACCGAGCTGCGGTGCCGGCCGCTGCCTCCGTCGGCGAAGGCCTCGTTGACCACGTCCCAGGCGTAGATCTTGCCCTTGAAGTGGGTCATCTCGGTGGTGATGTGGTTGTTCATCACGCTGCGCAGTGTGTTCGCGTCGCCGATGGAGCTGACCCAGGACGGGAGCTGCGAGTGCCAGACCGTGGTGTGGCCACGCATGCGCTGGCCGTGTGCCATGGCGCGGTTGACGATCTGGTCGGCGGAGCCGAAGTTGAAGTTGCCGCGGGACGGTTCGACGGCGTCCCACTTCATCTCGTTCTCCGGGGTGATCATGTTGAACTCCCGGTCCGCGATCGCGGCGTACTTCGAGTCGCCGAGCCTGCGGGCGGCCACAGCGGTGCCGAAGTACCTGCCCGAGGGGGCCGCCTGCGTACCCAGGGCGGCGGCTCCGGCGGAGCTGGGCAGGAGCGTCACGACGCCGGCCACCAGCGCCGCGGCCGACAGTCCTGTCACCACTGTTCGGCGACGCCGGCCGAGCCGGTGCAGGCCCTTCATGATTCTCCTCGGGGGCTGCGGGTGCGGGGCAGGGCGTGGGCCCGTTCCTGCCTGCCGATCGCCGGGAAGGCGTGGGTGTGTCGCGTCATGGGAGCTGCTCTCTTCAGGGGATACGTCAACGGGAAAGGTCGGGGGACCTGCCACGCCGGCCCGTCAAGGTGAGCGGCGGGAAGAGCACCCCACACAAGGGAGGCTTCCGAACGCACGTCCTCGTAACAGAAAAGTGGCGCCGCGCGGAGGATTGCCCAGATCACCAGCTGTCACTGCGCGACTCGGTCCACATGCTCAAGGAGCGGTTCTCAAGCCCAGGGCCTTCGCATGACGAAGGAAGCCTGGTCGGCGAAGGCCCGAGTGCCGTCGGAGCCATCGAGCCAGATGCCACCGTCGCGGTGGCGGAGGACGGAACCGGGATAGTTGTGCGCGTGCAAGCTCACCGACCCGGCGACCGCCCCGGGGGTCGGACAGAAGGTGGCGTCCTCACGGAACAGTCCGCTGCCGTCGTTGGTGCTCAGCCGTAGCCGCAGGTCACGATGGCGCAGATAGCGGCCGTCCGCGGCGAGGAAGGTGACGCACCGAGTGTCGGCCAGCCCCCTGACGACCGTGAAGGTGACCCGCTGCCGCGTCTGCGCGCTGCTGGACGCCGAGGCTCGGCCGAGCGTCGCGAAGTCGCCGGCATACGTGAGGTACAGGGCGGGCTCGTCCACGGACTCCAGCGACTGTGCGCCCAGCGGAACAGTGCCCGCGACGGCCGGCGGACTCACCGGGGACGGTCCGGCCGGCGTGATGGTGCTCGACGGGATCGGCGTGGGATGGCCGGCCGTGGGAGCGGCGATGACGCCGGGCACCCGATGCGCCGGTTCGGGCCAGGTCACGTAGGTGGCGGTCCCGGTGACGAGGACCGCGCCGGCGGCGAGGGCCACCAGCGGATGAGCGGTCACCGCGTGGAGTTTGCCGATCAGCAGGCTGTGCAGACTGCCTCCGCCCGTCGCCGTGCCGACGGCGACGGGTGCCGTGGCCAGCCCGGCGGCGCTCGCGGCCGTACCCGACAGCAGGCCCTTGGCGGCCAGGGCGGCGACGAGCCCGGCCGGGACCGCCAGGGGTGCGAGACCGAGGAGCAGTCGCTCGACCGGAACCCGTTCTGTCGTCGTCGCCCCGCAGACCGGGCATCCGCGGGTGTGCCGCGCGATCCGCTTGCGCCACACCGATGTACGCAGCCCGTCCCAGCCGATGATGGCCTCGTCCAACTGCGGACAGCGCGGGTCGGCCTCCAACGCGGCAACGATCGTCCGGCTCAGTTCCAGCTGCTCGCGCATGCGTTGCAGGCGCACTCCGACGTGGGCGACCGTGAGCCCCGTCGCGGCGGCGATGTCGTCACGGCTCAGCAAGCCGGCGCCTTCCTGCCACCACAGCGACAGCAGCACCCGATGGTCCGGGTCGAGCCACCGGCCGGCTTCGACAACCTGACGGCGCTCGTCCGACACATGCAGACGCAGAATCGTCATGTCCCCGGGTTCGGCGCCGGCGTCCGGTATCTGGTGTGCCTCGTCGATGACCGTGCTCCGGCCGGCGAAGGCGCGTTGCCGGTGCCGGTGGTTACCGATCTGGCGGAGCGTGATCGAGACCAGCCAGGACCGGAAGCTCTCCGGGGCACGCAGGGCAGGCAGGTCGCGCACCACGCGCAGCAGGGTTTCCTGGACGACGTCGTCGACGTCGGCATGTCCGTTCAGCGCTCGCCCGACGATGTTGTAGAGCAGCGGCAGGTACGCGGCGATCAGCTCCTCGCGCGCCCGATCGTCACCGGCCTGCGCCGCGACGACCAGCCCCGCGTGGTCCGCATTCATGAGTTCCATTCCCACCTCCTTCAACCGCGGCCGGACGCTCGCCGCGAAGGGCGTCAGCTGGTGCGGCTCCGGGTGTGTCCGCAAGCCGCCGTCTTGGATCGCGCCGAGAGGGCTCCTGGAGGAGGCGATCGGCTTGCGCCCGCGACGCCCCTGACTCTCGGCCGGAACCCGGCCGGTCCTCACCGTGCCGGGGTGAACCTTCCCCAGACCGCGACGGAGCCGCCCGGGGTCTGCGTGTCGACGCGGTAGCCGTCGTCCTTGGCGTTGCGCACGCCGGTGGCGTGGTTGTACTGGCCGGCGAATTCATGCTGCCCGGTCGGCACGGTACGGCCCGGTTTGAGGACCCAGCGGTAGACCAGCGCTCCGCCGGCCTCCTGAACGGTGACGATGAAGTCTTCACTCGGCAGGGTGCGCCAGTTGCCGGTGTTCTGCACGCCGCCGGTTTGGGCGATGCGCAGTTCCACGGTGAGCGAGGTGAGCGGCTGTGTGGTCTTGAGAGTGAGGTTGCTCTGGGCCCAGTAGACGGTGCTGTGCGGATCGACCGAGCCGTCCGACGACAGGGGCCCGTTCTGAACCCGGCTGCTGGGCAGCGGAGTGGGGCGCGGGCCGACCGGGGCCGTGGTGGTCGGAGTCGGGGCCGGGGCGGCGGGGGTGGTGGGAGCAGAGGGCGTCGGACGGGAAGGAGACGTAGGGGACGGGGTCGCGGGGGTGGTGGCGCTGTCCGACGGTGGCGGAGTGCGGACGATGCCCGCGACCGCGAGACCACCCGTGGCCAGGGTGGCGGTGATGGCG
This sequence comes from Streptomyces katrae, assembly GCF_002028425.1. Classification (GTDB taxonomy): domain Bacteria; phylum Actinomycetota; class Actinomycetes; order Streptomycetales; family Streptomycetaceae; genus Streptomyces; species Streptomyces katrae_A. Next base: position 669,464 of record NZ_CP020042.1, read on the forward strand.
AGGACTGCGAGGGTGACCTTGGGCCAGGATCTCGCGATGGACGGTGTCCGGTGACGGACGGTGCCGTCGGCCGCCCCGCGTTCCACGCGGGCCAGCATCCGGGCGCGATCGGGCTGGTGGGCCTCGGCGGCGTCGCGCAGCCGACGGGTGATGTCCTCGTTCACCGGTTCCTCCTCCCCGCCACCAGGTCGCCGGCCGCTCGTGTGCCAAGTATCCGTTCCAACTCGGCCATTCCCTTCGAGGTCTGGCTCTTGACCGTACCGACCGATATGCCCAGCGCCGCCGCGGTGTCCTTCTCCGAGAGGTCGAAGGCGTGGCGCAGCACCACGCACGACCGCTTCCGGAACGGCAGCCGGGCGAGCGCCGTACGTACGTCCAGCACGGCCGCCACGTCCGGCCCCGCCACCTGCTCCGGACTGCGGGACCAGAACAGCGCGATCCGGCGCCGCTCGCGCACCGCACTGCGGATCCGTTCCCGCGCCATGTGGGCGACCACGCCGCGAGCGTAGGCGAGCGGGTGGTCAGCCTTGCGAAGCCGGTCCCAGCGCTGCCACAGGGCGGCCAGGGCATCCGCGGCGAGGTCGTCGGCCGCGTCCGTCTCGCCGGTCAGGAGATGGGCGAGACGGGCCAGTTCGGCGTAGTGGCGTTCGAAGAAGTCGTGAAACTCCGCGGACGCGTCATGAAGGAGCATCTCCCCCGGTCGCCCTCTCCCTGCTATGTGCGCGTTAACAATCGGCTCGAGCGTAACAGTGCCCGTCACCGCGGCCGGACAGTGGCCGACCGCGGGGGCAGAGCCGTGACGGTGGGTGGACGGCACGGTCAATGCCGGGCAAACTGGACGCGGGTCTGTTGCGCGACGTCCGGTTTCAGTGCGATCCCCTCGACGGTCAGTTGTTCTCCGTAGAGGTCGGTGACCCTGATCGCTCCGCCGCATCCGCTGCCGTCGGCGGAGAGGAAGTAGTTGTAGTCGGTGCGGGGCAGTTTCCGCCAGCCGCTGGCGGTCCGGAGTTCGAGCACCGCCACCGGGTTCCGATGCCCGATCGCCTGGACGCCGCACCAAGAACGGCTGGACCCGGTCTTGTACCGGATGGAGAGCGTGTCGGGCGCGGCGGGGCTCAGCAGCGTCCAGGTGATCGGGATCCGGCCGAGTGAGGGGTCCGCGAGCTTGGCGAAGGCCTGTTGGCTGAGGTCGAGTTGCCCCGGTGCGCAGGGCAGGGGGCACTCGTTGACGATCCGCACCGTGATGGAGTTCCCGTTGGCGGCGCGGACCCGCACGTACGCCCCGCACGCTTTGGCCGACTCGTAGTCGGTGTGGTTCATCGCCGCGATCATGAGATCACCGGACGGTCCGTACAGGCAGGCACCATTGCCGTCACCCGCGGCATAGGAAGTCGCGACTCCCTGGTAGCTGACCGAGGGCTTGATCCGTCCCGCCGAAGAGGCCGGCGACTGCGTGCGTGCCGGGCTGGAGGCCGAGGGCGTCGGGACACCGGCGGCTGACGGCGGGGGCGGGCTCGTGACCGTCGGCTCCGTCGATGCGGTCGCGGCGCCGGCCTCTGCTGCCGGCGACCCGGAACTGGACGGTGCGTTCGTTGGGGCAGCCGCTACGGATGCGCCGGTGGGAAGCCCGGCACCGGACCGGCTCCCGGGGAGGAGCGTGAGGGCCAGGCAGGCCAGCGCACCGACTGCCGTCACCGCCAACGGAATGCCGACGGCCGCCCCGCGTCTGCGCCGCGGCCGCGGCGCACCGTGTTTCGTTGTCCTCATGCCCATCCGTTCGGTAGATCGAGTCGACGTCGCACTTATCAGTGGCCGCCGAAGGCGAAAAGGTTGCCGCTCCGGTCCGCTCCGGTCCGGTCCGGAACGGTCCGGTGCCGATGTCGCCGAGACCGGGGCGGGCGCCGCGCACGGCCGCCCGCCCCGGCCCGGGGCGATCAGGACACGTCGCCGTACACCACGCCACGGCCGTAGCCGCCCAGGTAGACCCGGCCGTACACGTCCGGGTCGCCGATGATGACGGAGATGACGCTCCCGCCGAACTGGTGCTGGTCGTCGTTGATCCGGACCCAGGTCGAACCGCCGTCGATGGAGCGGAACACCCCCGTGACGCCCTTCAGCGTCCCGCTGAGGTAGAGAGCCTGGTAGGCGGCGCCCGGGGCGGGCTTGCCGAAGCCGACACCGTGCGCCTGCTGCACGCCGGCGAGCTTGTTGAAGCTCGCCCCGCCATTGGTGGAGTGCAGGAGTCCGTTGCCTCCGCCTGTGATCCACAGGTCACCGGCGACGCCCGGGGCCGCCTTGAGCTGTCCGTCACCCAGGCCGGTGGCCCGGGCGGTGAAGCTCTTGCCGCCATCGGCGCTCGCGTACAGGGTGCCGCCCTTGAGGGCGTAGAACGTGTTCGCCGACGAACGGTCGGCCACCACGGCCGAGTCCGCGGGCAGACCGGAGGCGGCCGTCCAGGTCGCACCGTGGTTCGTCGAGCGGAACGGCCTCTGGCCCGCGGGCGTCCAGACGACGGCGGCGCCGTCCGCCGAGACCGCCACGGCCCCGCCGCCCGCTCCGTGCACGGGTTCCCCGGCGAACGGCGTCCAGCCGGCCCCGCCGTCGGTCGAATAGGCGCCGTGCTGCTCGCCACCGAGACCGACCCGGACCACGAACCCCGGCTTCGCCTGCGCGAAGTCGATGCCGGTGGTGTTGGAGAACAGCGGTCCGGAGAGTGCTTTGGCGGGTACCTTGGTCAGGTCCTCGTGCCGGAATCCGCTGACATCGCCGAGCGCACTGATCAGCGGGAGGCCCGGGGGCTTGATCAGCCCGAGGACCGCGGTCTCCTCCAGCCCCTTGGCCGGGACCGTCCAGTGCGTGGCACCCCCCTTGTCCGCCGCGGTCACGTCGTTGCTGCCCCATATCCCCGACCCGGTGCCGTACAGCACGTGCCCGGAGTCGAAGGGGTTGATGGCCAGCGCGCCCATCCAGTGCCCGATGCCCGTGCCCACGTACGGCGCAGCGGAGTTGTCCCGCACCGAGGTCGCGCCGAGCGCCTTCCAGGAGGCGCCGCCGTCGGTCGACCGGTACACCTCGTCCGAGGGCCACCAGCGGTCCAGCGTGGTGACCATCACCGTGGACGGGCGCTGCGGATCGACAGCCAGCCCGGCGAAGCCGTAACCACCGCTGGACGGTGAGATGTTCTTCCAGGCCCCGGTGGACGGCGTGTACTTCCACACGGAACCGGCCGTCACACCGTTGGGGCCCGGGGCATTGGTGTACGTCAGATACAGCGAGCCGTCACCGGACAGCACACCGTGCTGCGGCAGCTGCCCCGTGGGCTGGCCGGCCACGGCCTGCCAGCTGCTGCCGCCGTCGGTGGAGCGGTACAGCGAGGTGGTCTTGTCGGCCACCCCGACGTAGATCGTCCGGCTGCCGGCCGGGCCGAAGGTCACGAAGGACAGGCCGACGCCGCTGCTCGCACCGTCCTTGACGGGGAAGGCGGCGACCTGGCTCCAGGTCACGCCGTAGTCGGTGCTGCGCCAGAGCCCGTTCTTGCGGGTGCCCAGGTAGAGCGTGCCGTGGTTGGCGGGGTCCACCACCAGCCGCTCGCCCATGGACCGGCCGTCCTCGTTGCCGCCCAGTTTGAACGGCAGGTCGGTGCGCTGGAACGTCTTGCCCTGGTCGGTGGAGCGGAGGATAGCGCCGTTGCCCGCCCAGTCATTGGTGTAGGTGCCGCTCGCGAGGTACAGGCGGTTCGGGTCGACGGGGTCGGTCGCCAGGCTCTCGATCCCGAGCAGGTTCCAGTCGGATCCACCGATCCAGTCGGTCAACGAGGTCCATTGGGCGGCGGTCGCGTCCCAGCGGTAGGCACCGCCGATGTCGGTCCGGGCGTACAGCAGGTCCTTGCGGGCGGGGTTGAAGACCAGCCCGGTGACGAACCCGCCACCGACGATCTGCGCGTTGTGCCAGGTGTACCTGCCCGAGCCGGCCACCGTCACCAGCTTCCACTGCTGGTTGGTGCTGCCCCGGTCGGCGTACTGGATGAGCGGCGCCCCCTCGCCGGTGGAGCCGCCCCACACGTCCAGCACCATGCCGTTGCTCCGGGAGACGAACTTCACCGCCCCATCGCCCACGTCCTGCATCTTCCACTGCTGCGTGGCAAAGCCGTGGTCGGTCTGCTGCTCGACGGCCGCCGCGGACTCCTTGGAAGCGCCGCGCACTCCGAGGACCTTGTGGCTGCTGCGGTTCTCCACCTCGTAGTAGCCGTCCCCCGCCTGCCTCAACCGCCACTGCTGACTCGCGGCACCTGCCACGCGGCTCGCCTGCCGTATCCAGACGCCGTCCGAGGTGTCCGCCCCCGGCACGTCGAGCACCTTGTCGCTGCGGACAGAGGTCAGCGTGTAGTAGGCGTCGGCATCCACCGTCGCGGCGTTCGAATCGGCCTGCACGAACAGCAGGTAGGGGCCGAGGACTCCAGGCACGCCCAGCATCAGGCCGATCGATATCCCGCGCCGGCGGTGGCGCCCGCGCGTACGCCGCTCAGCACCAGTCGCGGCCTTGCGCCGGCTGCGGCCGTCCGCCGTGGGATCCGTCTCGTTCATGGGGGCTACTCCTTGCTTCGGCCCTGCCCCGTACAACCGCTCAGGTCAGCGGTGCGCGGCGGCATGCGGCGGGAGATCGGGCGACCCGCGGGTGTGATCGCCTTCTGGTGTGCCCGTCAGTTGCCGCCGCTCCGGAAAAGGTTGCCGCCCGCCGAAGTCCGGTACGGGCCACTGAGACCGCGTCGTTCCAGCGTCAGATCGGGGAGGGGGGAGGCTGTCGCGTCCGTTCAGCAGCCCGCCTCGTGCGCGGCGGTTTCCGACGGCAGGCTGGGCGAAGAGCTGAGACCTCATCGGAGGGACTTCGCCAGCGTGGTGGCGCCGTTGAGCAGGTGCTCCAGCGGCCCGCGCCGAAAGAATCGGGACCAGGCCGCGGTGAACACGAGGGCTGGGCCGGAGACGGCCGGGGCTTGGGGCGCTTGGCGCCCGGAGAGGAAGGCTTCGGATGTGTGTGGGGGCGACCGGGTGGGCACGGGCACGCCGCTGTGGCGGCTCCTGCCGCCTGCGGCCGTCGACGCGGGCTTGACGGCCCTCGCCGCATTCGCACGTGGATCAAGCTCTTCGACGAGAGAACCCCCGCGGCCGTGCCGGGCTGCTGCTGCGCAGGCACTCTCCGTGACCCATCTTCCAGGGCGAACTGCAGGCCCCCCGGCTCGACCGAGACCCCGCCCGGGCACGTTCGGCCGCGCCGTCACACTCCGCACCCCAGGAGGTTGCCTCAAACACGACGGCAATCACCCAATGCCATCGCATGACTACCCTGGAGGCTGGACTGGGCGTGCCGAGGCCGCCCCGGGGGCGGACCTCGCAGGCTGCGACAGGCCATGTGATCGCGAACAAATACACTCTCGTGAGCACTCGTGAGACAGTCGTAAGGTCTGCGAAGCCCTGCGCCATCGACCGGATCCCGACAGCGGTCCAACCGCCGAGCGCCGTCACTCGTAGGCACTGGGCGGCTGTGAACCATACTGGTACGACCGATGAGGGGGCCTTGAGTGGGAACTGCAAGCACCGAGCCGGAGTCCCGCCAGCCCGTGATGGCGGATGTGGCGCGGGTCGCCGGCGTCTCCCACCAGACCGTGTCCCGGGTGCTGAACGGTGCACCGCACGTCCGGCCCGACACCCGGGACCGGGTGCTCGCCGCCATCCGGGAGCTGGACTACCGTCCCAACTCGGCAGCCCGCGCGCTGGTCACCCGCCGCTCCCAGACCCTGGGGGTGGTCAGTTTCGGCAGCGCACTCTACGGGCCCGCCTCGATGCTGGACGGGATCGAGCAGGCCGCGCGCAGTGCCGGGTACTTCGTCAGCGTCGCCAGCCTGCGTTCCCTGGACAGCCGCTCCGTACAGGAGGCGGTGGACCGGCTCCGCGACCAGGGCGTGGAGGGCATCGTCGTCATCGCGCCGCAGATCTCGGCGGTGAGCGCGGTGGCGAAGCTGTCCAGCGCGGTGCCGGTGGTCGCGGTCGGATCGGGCAGCCAGTCCCGAGTGCCGATGGTGGCCGTCGACAACGAGTCGGGGGCGCTGGCAGCCACCCGACACCTGCTCGACCTCGGGCATGCCACGGTCCACCACGTCGCCGGCCCCCCCGGCTGGCTGGAGACCAAGACCCGACAGGACGGCTGGCGCAAGGCCCTCGAGGCCGGCGGCGCCGAGGTGCCACCGGTACAGAGCGGCGACTGGAGCGCGAGGTCCGGGTACGAGGCCGGACTACGGATCGCCGAGGATCCTCTGGTCACGGCGGTCTTCTGCGCCAACGACCACATGGCCCTCGGCCTGCTCCGCGCGTTCCATGAGGCGGGACGGGCGATTCCGGGGGACATCAGCGTGGTCGGGTTCGACGACATTCCCGAAGCCGCGTACTTCGCCCCACCGCTGACCACCGTGCGTCAGGACTTCGGTGAGCTGGGACGCCGCGCTCTTGAGCTGCTGGTGGAGGAGCTGACCGGCGTCGGCCACGCCCGCAGCCACGTGCTGATCTCGCCGGAGATGGTGCTGCGGCGCAGCGCCGGCCCGGTGGCGCGTTAGGCCGCCCGCGGACGGCCTGGTCAAGATTGGGTAACGGCATGGCGGTCCCCTTGTCCATGGAATTGTGAGCGTTAACAATCTCACTCAAGCGAAACGGCACCGCTACATCCTGTTCACATGGACGGCGCGGACCGCACCGCCGCCTGCACCAACGCCGCACCGGGCGCCCATCGCCCCCGACGGTGTTTTCACCGCCTCCCGCGCCGGCCGGCCCGCCTGGTCCATCTGCCCGCGGTCGATCCGTCCGCGCCGAGAGCGGCCTCCCCACTCGAGAGGAATCCCAGATGTCCAAGAGAGCTGCGGCGGCCCTGGTCGCCGGCACGATGGTCGCCGTTCTGTCCGCTTGCGGTTCCGGCGGCGGCTCGGCCGGCGGCAAGGACTCCGGAAGGCCGCTCACCGTGGGCTTCTCCCAGGTCGGCGCGGAGAGCGGGTGGCGCACGGCCAACACCAAGTCCGTCCAGGACGCGGCCAAGAAGGCCGGGATCACGCTGAAGTTCTCCGACGCCCAGCAGAAGCAGGAGAACCAGATCAAGGCCATCCGCTCGTTCATCCAGCAGAAGGTGGACGTCATCGCCTTCTCGCCGGTGGTCGAATCGGGCTGGGACACCGTGCTCAAGGAGGCCAAGGCCGCCCACATCCCGGTCGTCCTGACGGACCGCGCGGTGGACTCCAAGGATGAGTCGCTCTATGCCACCTTCCTCGGTTCGGACTTCGTCGAGGAGGGCAAGAAGGCCGGCAACTGGCTGGTGAAGGAGTACCAGGGCAAGAGCGACCCGGTGAACATCGTGGAGCTGCAGGGCACCACCGGCTCCGCCCCGGCCAACGACCGCAAATCGGGCTTCGCCGACGTCATCAAGACGGACCCCAAGCTCAAGATCACGGCCTCCCAGACCGGTGACTTCACACGCGCCAAGGGCAAGGAGGTCATGCAGGCCTTCCTGAAGTCCCAGCCGAAGATCGACGTGCTCTACGCGCACAACGACGACATGGCACTCGGCGCCATCCAGGCCATCGAGGAAGCCGGCAAGAAGCCCGGCACCGACATCAAGATCATCTCGGTCGACGGTGTCAAGGACGCCTTCACCGCGATGAGCCAGGGCAAGATCAACGTCCTCGTCGAGTGCAACCCCCTCCTGGGCGACCAGCTGATGGACCTGATCAAGAAGGTCAAGGCCGGCGAACAGGTGGCGCGCCGGATCAAGACCGAAGAGGGCGTCTTCACCCAGGACCAGGCCGCGGCCGCCCTTCCGACCCGCCAGTACTGACCGGCCCGGTGACCAGGGGCTGCCCGGATCCGACCCGGCCGGCCCCGGTCGCGACCACGAGAGGAGGGGGCGGATGCCTGCGCACCGTGCACAGCACCCGGTCCTGGAAGTACACGGGATCCGCAAGGAGTTCCCGGGGGTGGTGGCGCTGGACGGGGTCGACTTCCGGCTCTTTCCCGGCGAGGTGCACGCCCTGATGGGTGAGAACGGCGCCGGCAAGTCCACGCTGATCAAGGTGCTCACCGGCGTCTACGCCTCGGACGGCGGCGAGGTCGTACTGAGCGGCCGGCCCGTGCACATCACCGGCCCGCTGCAGGCACAGGCAGCCGGGATCAGCACGGTGTACCAGGAGGTCAACCTCTGCCTGAACCTGTCGGTCGCGGAGAACATCTTCATCGGCCGTGAACCGCGCCGCCTCGGACTCATCCACTGGTCGGCCCTCCGTCGCCGCGCCGCAGAGCTGGTCGCCGACCTCGGCCTGGACATCGACGTCACCGCCCCACTGGGCAGTTACTCGATCGCGGTCCAGCAACTGGTCGCGATCGTCCGGGCGGTGGACGTCTCGGCCAAGGTGCTGATCCTGGACGAGCCGACCTCCAGCCTGGACCGCGACGAGGTGCGGCAACTGTTCGCGGTGATACGCCGGTTGCGCGATCAGGGCGTGGCGATCCTGTTCGTCTCGCACTTCCTGGACCAGATCTACGAGATCTGCGACCGGATGACCATCCTGCGCAACGGCAAGCTGGAGGGCGAGTACCCGATCAGCGGGTTGAGCCAGGTCGAACTGGTCGCCCGCATGATCGGCGGCGAACTGAGGAGCCTGGAGGAGCTGTCGGGCACCAGTCGTCACGAGCCCGCCGCCGAAGCCAGGACCACTCCGTTCCTGCGCGCCGACGGCCTGGGTCGCACCGGCGCGATCGAGCCGTACGACCTCACCATCCGGCCCGGTGAAGTCGTGGGACTTGCAGGACTGTTGGGGTCAGGGCGTACGGAAGCGGCCCGCCTGCTGTTCGGTGCCGACCGCAGTTCCCAGGGCTCGGTGCGGATCGAGGACGCCACCGTCGCGCTGCGCACGCCGCGCGCCGCGGTCTCGTACGGGATCGCCTTCTGCTCGGAGGACCGCAAGAACGAGGGTCTGGTGGCGGAGTTGACGGTACGCGAGAACATCATCCTGGCCTTGCAGGCGGCCCGCGGCTGGACGCGTCCGCTCTCCCGCTCCAAGCAGGACGAGATCGCGCTGCGCTGGATCCGGTCACTGGACATCCGCCCGGACAACCCCGAGGCGCTGGTGCGCCATCTCAGCGGCGGCAACCAGCAGAAGGTACTGCTGGCCCGCTGGCTGATCACCGACCCCAAGCTGTTGATCCTCGACGAGCCGACCCGGGGCATCGACATCGGCGCCAAGGCCGAAATCCAGAAGTTGGTGGCCGCGCTGGCCCGGGACGGCATGTCGGTGCTGTTCATCTCGGCCGAGCTGGAGGAAGTTCTGCGGCTCAGCCACCGGGTGGGCGTGCTGCGGGACCGCCGGCTGGTCGCCGAGCTGCCGAACGACGGATCGCTCACTCCCGAGCGCATCATGGCGACGATCGCGAGCGGAGCCCGGTCATGACCAAGCACCGCCTCTTCTGGCCCGCCACCGTGCTCGCGGCCCTGTTGCTGGCCAACGTGCTGTTCACTCCGGACTTCTTCGCGATCCGGGTCAAGGACGGGCACCTGTACGGGAGCCTGATCGACATCCTCCACTTCGGCGCCCCGCTGATCCTGGTGGCGCTGGGCATGACGCTGGTCATCGCGACCAGCGGCATCGACCTCTCGGTCGGCTCCACCGTCGCCATCGCGGGCGCGCTGGCCTGCCTGCACATCAGCGGCGCGGCCGACCCGGCAAGCCCGGGCACGGTGTTCGGCGCCGTCGCCATCGCCCTGGCGGTGGCCCTCGTCCTAGGGCTGATCAACGGCGTACTGGTGGCGGGGGTCGGTGTCCAGCCGATCATCGCCACCCTCATCCTGATGGTGGCCGGACGCGGTGTCGCCCAGCTGGTGACGGACGGCCAGATCGTCACCGTCACCAGCGAGCCCTACAAGCTGATCGGCGGGGGTTACTGGCTCACCATGCCGTTCGCGATCCTGCTCGCGGTCCTGGTGGTGCTGCTGACGTCGCTGCTGACCCGGCGTACGGCGCTCGGGCTGCTGCTGGAGTCGGTCGGCGGCAACCCGGTCGCCAGTCGCCTGGTCGGCATCCGGGCGATGGGCCTCATATGCCTGGTGTACGTCTTCAGCGCGCTGTGCGCCGCGGTCGCCGGGCTCATGATCAGCTCGAACGTCTCCAGTGCGGACGGCAACAACGCCGGGCTCTGGATCGAGCTGGACGCCATCCTCGCCGTGGTGGTCGGCGGCACCGCGCTGACCGGCGGGCGGTTCTCGCTCGGCGGCACGGTGATCGGTGCGCTGCTCATCCAGACCCTGTCCACCACCGTCTACACCATCGGCATCCCGCCGGAGACCACCTTGGTCTTCAAAGCCTTCGTGGTGATCGCGGTCTGCCTGATCCAGTCACCCGCCTTCCGGGCCAAGGCCGCGCGCCGACGGGCCCGGACCGGGCGCGGCCCGACGCCGCGTCCGCTGACGACAGAGAACACGGAGGTGGGGGCATGAGCGCGATCACGGCAGCGCGTGGCCGCCCGTACATCCCGCTGCTGGTCACATCGGCCCTGCTGATATCGATGTTCGGTGCCGGATCCGTCCAGTACGACGGATTCTTCTCCGGGCAGGTGCTGCTCAACCTGCTCATCGACAACGCCTTCCTGCTGGTGGTCGCCGTCGGGATGACCTTCGTGGTGCTGACCGGAGGGATCGACCTGTCGGTCGGCGCGATGGTCGCACTGTCGACGGTGATCTCCGCCTGGCTCGTGGAACGGCACGGCTGGCCGCCGTTGCTGGTGATCCCGCTGGTCCTGGCGGTGGGAACGGGCGCCGGGCTCGCGATGGGGTGGGTGATCCACTCCTTCGAGATCCAACCGTTCATCGTGACGCTCGCCGGCATGTTCCTGGCCCGTGGCCTCTGCTACACGATCAGCATCGACTCGATCTCCCTCACCGACCCGGCCTATACGGCCTTCGCCCAGACCCGGATCCCCCTGCCCGGCGACCTGTTCGTCTCGCCGAGTGTTCTGATCGCGGTAGGTGTGCTGGTGATCGCGTTCGCGGTCCTGCACTACACACGGCTGGGCCGGAACGTGTACGCGCTGGGCGGCAGCGAGCAGTCGGCCCGGCTGATGGGGCTCCCGGCCGGGCGGACGAAGATGGCCGTGTACGCCGTCAGCGGCTTCTGCTCGGCGCTCGGGGGAGTATTGCTGACCTTCTACATGCTCTCCGGCTACGGGCTCCACGCGGTGGGCCTGGAGCTGGACGCGATTGCGGCCGTGGTGATCGGCGGGACGCTCCTGACCGGAGGGTCCGGATACCTGCTCGGGACCGCGCTGGGGGTGCTCGTGCTGGGCCTGATCCAGACCGTCATCACCTTCCAGGGCACGCTCAGCTCGTGGTGGACCAGGATCGTGGTCGGCGGCCTGCTGTTCGTCTTCATCCTGTTCCAGCGCCTGATCGCCGGCCGTCGCAAGGTCTGACCGGCATGAGGCGAGCCCGGCCTTGACAGGCTCCTTGTTAGCGCTAACAATCCCCGCGATGCCCCGGCGGCATCGCTGCGCCCTCTCGGGGCCCCGTACGAAGGATGTGAAGTGACCGTGCCCCATCCCCCCCAGACCGCGGAGAGCCATGTCGTGGGTGTCGACTTCGGCACTCTCTCCGGCCGGGCCGTGGTGGTCCGCGTCCGCGACGGCGAGGAGGTCGGCTCCGCCGTCCACGTGTACCCGCACGGCGTCATCGAGCGTGAACTCCCCACCACGGGTCAGCCCCTGCCGCCCGACTGGGCCCTCCAGCACCCCGAGGACTGGCGCGAGGTGCTGCGCACCGCCGTCCCCGCCGCAGTGGCCGCGAGCGGCATCGACCCGGCCGCCGTCATCGGCATCGCCACCGACTTCACCGCCTGCACCGTCCTCCCCGTACGGGCCGACGGCACCCCGCTCGCCGAGACCGCGCTGGGCTTTCGCCCGCACGCCTGGCCCAAGCTCTGGAAGCACCACGCGGCCCAGGGCCAGGCCGACCGCATCAACCACCTCGCCCACCTGCGCGCCGAGAAGTGGATCTCCCGCTACGGCGGCAAGATCTCCGCCGAATGGCAGTACGCCAAGGCGCTCCAGGTTCTCGAAGAGGACCCGGACACCTACGCCGCCACCGAGCGCTGGATCGAGGCCGCGGACTGGATCGTCTGGCAGCTCGCAGGCGTCGAGACCCGCAACACCTGCACGGCGGGATACAAGGGCATCCACCAGGACGGCCACTACCCCAGCGAGGACTACCTCGCCGCCCTGCACCCCGATTTCGCCGACTTCGCGCGCACCCGGCTGGAGCATCCGCTGTCGCCGCTGGGATCGCGGGCCGGCTCCCTCACCGCCGAGGCGGCCGCCTGGACCGGGCTGCCCGAGGGCATCGCCGTCGCCACCGGCAACGTCGACGCCCATGTCGCGGCCCCTGCCGCCCAGGCCGTCGAGAACGGCCGGCTGCTCGCCATCATGGGCACCTCCACCTGCCACGTCGTCAACGGCCCCGCCCTCGCCGACGTCCCCGGAATCTGCGGAGTCGTCGACGGCGGCATCGTGGAGGGCGCCTACGGCTACGAGGCCGGGCAGAGCGCGGTCGGCGACATCTTCGCCTGGTGGCTGCGCCAAGGCGTGCCGACCCACTACCGCGCAGAGGCCGAAGCCACCGGCGAGGACCTGCACCAGCTGCTGTCCCGCAAGATCGCCGACCAGCCCGTCGGCGGCCACGGCCTGATCGCCCTCGACTGGATGAACGGAAACCGCTCCACCCTCGTCGACCACCACCTATCCGGAGTCATCGTCGGCCTCACCCTCACCACCCGCCCCGAGGAGATCTACCGCGCCCTGCTGGAGGCCACCGCCTTCGGCACCCGCACCATCATCGAGGCCCTGGAGCAGGGCGGCGTCCCCGTCACGGAGTTCATCGTGACCGGCGGGCTGAAGAAGAACCCCCTGCTCATGCGGATCTACGCCGACGTGCTGCGCCGGCCCGTCTCCCTCGCCGAGTCCGCCCAGGGCCCCGCCCTCGGCTCCGCCATCCACGCCGCCGTCGCCGCCGGCGCGCACCCGGACGTACGCACAGCGGCCGCCGCCATGGGCCGCGTACGCCGCGGAGTCCACCAGCCGGACACCGCGCGCGCCGACGCCTACGACCGCCTCTACGCCGAGTACCGCACCCTGCACGACCACTTCGGCACCGGCCCCGACAAGCTCCTCCACCGCCTCCGCGCCATCCGCAACGCGGCGCTCACCGCCCCGCGAACCGACCCCGAGGCCACCCCGGCCGCCCAGAAGAGCGAGGTCCGACCATGAGTTCCCCGATCGATCTGCTGCGCCGCCAGGTCAGCGACCTCCACCAGGAGCTGGTCCGCTACGGCCTCGTCGTCTGGACGGCCGGCAACGTCTCCGCCCGCGTCCCCGGCGAGGACCTGATGGTCATCAAGCCGAGCGGCGTCTCGTACGACGAGCTCACGCCCCGGAACATGATCCTCTGCGACCTGGACGGCAAGGTCGTCGAGGGCGACCAGTCCCCGTCCTCGGACACCGCCGCGCACGCCTACGTGTACCGCCACATGCCCGAGGTCGGCGCAGTGGTGCACACCCACTCGACGTACGCGAGCGCCTGGGCCGCGCGCGGAGAGGCCGTGCCCTGCGTACTGACCGCCATGGCCGACGAGTTCGGCGCCGAGATCCCCGTCGGCCCCTTCGCGCTCATCGGCGACGACTCCATCGGCCGGGGCATCGTCGAGACCCTGCGGGGCCACCGCTCGCCGGCCGTCCTGATGAAGAGCCACGGCGTCTTCACCATCGGCAAGGACGCCAAGGCCGCCGTCAAGGCCGCCGTGATGTGCGAGGACGTCGCCCGCACCGTCCACATCTCCCGCCAGCTCGGCGAACCCCTGCCGATAGCGCAGGACGACATCGACCGCCTCAACCACCGCTACCAGAACGTGTACGGCCAGCAGCGCGCTGCCCGCTAAGGAGACCCACGCCCCCATGAAGGCACAGAAGGCATTCCAGGGCCGCGAAGTCTGGTTCCTGACCGGCAGCCAAGGGCTGTACGGCGACGACACCTTGCGTCAGGTCGCAGAGCAGTCCCGCCGGATCGCCGACGCACTCGGCGACTCCGGCATCCCGGTGAACATCGTCTGGAAGCCCGTACTCACCGACGCCGGCGCGATCCGGCGGGTCTGCCTGGACGCCAACGCAGACGACACCTGCATCGGCCTCATCGCCTGGATGCACACCTTCTCCCCGGCGAAAATGTGGATCGCGGGCCTGGACGCCCTGCGCAAGCCGTTGCTCCACCTGCACACCCAGGCCGATGCCGCACTGCCCTGGGCGTCGATCGACATGGACTTCATGAACCTGAACCAAGCGGCCCACGGCGACCGCGAGTTCGGCTACATCCAGTCCCGGCTCGGCGTCGCACGCAAGACCGTCGCCGGACACGTCAGCGACCCCTCGGTCGCTGCCCGGATCGCCTCCTGGGCCCGGGCCGCGGCAGGCCGCTCCGAGCTTCAAAGCCTCAAGCTGGCGCGATTCGGCGACAACATGCGCGACGTCGCCGTGACCGAGGGCGACAAGGTCGAGGCCCAGCTCCGCTTCGGCGTCTCGGTCAACACGTACGGCGTCAACGACCTGGTCGCAGCCGTCGACGCGGCCACCGACGCCGGCGTGAGCGAACTGGTCGAGGAGTACGAGGACACCTACCGCCTCGCGCCCGAACTCCGCGCGGACGGGGACCGGCACGACTCACTGCGTTACGCCGCGCGCATCGAACTCGGCCTGCGCGGATTCCTGACGGACGGCGGCTTCCACGCCTTCACCACCAACTTCGAAGACCTCGGCGGCCTGCGCCAGCTACCCGGCCTGGCGGTGCAGCGGCTGATGGCCGACGGCTACGGATTCGGCGGCGAGGGCGACTGGAAGACCTCCGTCCTGCTGCGCACGCTCAAAGTGATGTCCACCGGGCTGCAGGGCGGCACCTCCTTCATGGAGGACTACACCTACCACCTGGAGGCGGGGCGGGAGTTGATCCTCGGCGCGCACATGCTGGAGGTCTGCCCGACCATCGCATCGGACGTGCCGTCCTGCGAGATCCACCCCTTGGGCATAGGGGGCCGCGAGGACCCGGTCCGCCTCGTCTTCGACGCCCGGACCGGTCCCGCCGTCGTGGTCGGGCTGGCCGACATGGGCGACCGGTTCCGCCTGGTCGCCAACGAGATCGACGTGGTCGAGCCCCTGGAACCGCTGCCGAACCTTCCCGTCGCGCGCGCCGTCTGGCAGCCGCGCCCGAACCTGCGCACCTCGACCGAGGCGTGGCTGACCGCCGGCGCGCCCCACCACACCGTGCTGTCCAGCGCGATCGGGACCGAGGAGCTGGGCGACCTCGCCGACATCCTCGCCACCGAGCTGCTGGTCATCGACGCGGACACCACGATCCGCCGGTTCACCAAGGAGATCCGCTGGAACCAGGCCTACCACCGCCTGGCCCAGGGCTTCTGACGCAGGCGCCGTCCACCGGCTGCGGACCCAGGGAAACGGCCACACCCTGCACGGCGGCCCCGAGGGCTCCGACGCGCCCATCCGGGATGCCACAGAGGTGCGCGAGCCGAGCGCGCCGGCCTCGCGGACCCGGCGGGGGTCTCCTACGAGTCGTACGGCGCCGCGGGCCGGTACGTGCGGCACTACGACTTCCTGCTCCACGTCCAGCCCGTCGCCACCACCCCCGCCAAGGGCGACGCCACCTTCCACCGGCAGTGACGACCGGGTCCGGCCGCACTCCCCCGCAGGGATGCGGCCGGACCGGGGCGGAACGGGTTCAGGAGCCGGCCTTGCGCTTGTTGTAGACGTCGAAACCGACCGCAACCAGCAGCACCAGGCCCTTGATGACCTGCTGGTAGTCGGTGCCGATACCGACCAGCGACATACCGTTGTTGAGCACGCCGAGCACCAGGCCGCCGATGAGGGCGCCGAGCACCGTGCCGACGCCACCGGAGGCCGAGGCGCCCCCGATGAACGCGGCGGCGATCGCCTCCAGTTCGAAGTTGATACCGGCCTGCGGCGTACCCGCATTGAGACGCGCCGCGAAGACCATGCCGGCCAGGGCGGCCAGCACACCCATGTTGACGAAGGCGAGGAAGACGACGCGCTTGCTCTTGACGCCCGACAGCTTCGCCGCGGCCTCGTTGCCGCCGATCGCGTAGGTGTGGCGGCCCAGGATGGAGTTGCGCATCAGGTAGCCGAAGGCGACCAGCAGCACGCCGAGGATCAGCAGCACGATCGGGAAGCCGTGGTAGCTCGCCAGCAGCAGGGTGAACACCAGTACCGCGGCGCCGATGGCGCCCAGCTTGGCCAGGAAGAAGCCGAGCGGGAGCAGGTCGAGGCCGTAGCGGGCGGCCTGCCGTCGGCCCCGGACCTCCTGGAGGACCGCCACGACGAGCACGACGAGCCCCAGCAGCAGAGTGAGGTTGTGGTAGTCGGTCCGCGGGCCGACCTCCGGCAGGAAGCCGCTGCTGATCTCCTGGAAGCCCTTGGGGAAGGGAGCCACCGACTGGCCCTGCAGCAGGATCTGCGTCCCGCCGCGGAACAGCAGCATGCCGGCCAGCGTGACGATGAAGGACGGGATGCCGACGTACGCGATCCAGAACCCCTGCCAGGCACCGGCGGCCGCGCCGATCAGCAGGGCGGCGGTCAGTGCGAGCGGCCACGGCACGTCGTGCCTGACCATCATGACGGCCGCGGCGGCGCCGACGAAGGCGGCCAGCGAACCGACCGAGAGGTCGATGTGACCGGAGATGATCACGATCATCATGCCGATGGCCAGGATCAGGATGTAGCTGTTCTGCTGGATCAGGTTGGTGACGTTGAGGGGCTGGAGCAGGATGCCGTCGGTCCAGATCTGGAACACCACGACGATCAGCGCCAGCGCGACCAGCATGCCGTACTGGCGTACGTTGCCGCGCAGCGCCCTCACCAGCAGGGGGCCGATGCCGCGACCGCCGCCGGGCTGGACGGGCAGGGCCGTCGTGAGGTCCGTGGTGCCCGGGGTGTCCGTGGTCTCTGTCGGGGCCATGCCTTACACCTGCTCGTTCTCGGTCGCAGCGCTCACGGTCATGAGGCGCATGAGTGATTCCTGGGTCGCGTCCGCGCGGTCCACCTCACCGGTGAGCCGGCCCTCGGCCATCACGTAGATGCGGTCGCACATGCCGAGCAGCTCGGGGAGTTCGGAGGAGATGATCAGCACCGCCTTGCCCTGGGCCGCGAGTTCGGCGATGACGGTGTAGATCTCGGCCTTGGCGCCGATGTCGATGCCCCGGGTGGGTTCGTCGAGGATCAGTACGTCCGGCTCGGAGAAGATCCACTTGCTGAGGACGACCTTCTGCTGGTTGCCGCCGCTGAGCTTCCCGGTCTCCGCGAACACCGAAGGGGCCTTGATGTTCATGGTCTTGCGAAAGGACTCCGCGACCCGGGTCTCCTCGTGCTCGTTCACCCACCCGCGCCGAGCGACCTTGCCGAGCGCGCTCAGCGAGATGTTGCGACTGATGCCGTCCATCAGGTTCAGGCCGAGGTGCTTGCGGTCCTCGGTGACGTATGCGATGCCGTGACCGATCGACTCCGGGACGGTGCGCGTGCGGATCTCCTCGCCGTTCAGCAGCACCCGGCCTCCGGTGCAGCGCCCGTACGAGCGGCCGAAGACGCTCATCGCGAGCTCGGTGCGGCCCGCGCCCATCAGGCCGGCGATACCGACGATCTCGCCGCGCCGCACTTCGAGCGACACGCCGTCGACGACCTTGCGCTGATGGTCGATCGGGTGGTGGACGGTCCAGTCCTCGACGGCGAAGGCGACCTCGCCCGGCTCGGGGGTCCGCTCGGGGTAGCGGTGCTCCAGATCGCGGCCGACCATGCCCCGGATGATCCGGTCCTCGGAGATGCCCTCGGCGCCGACCGCGAGGGTCTCGATGGTCCGGCCGTCGCGCAGGATCGTGACGGAGTCGGCGACCTGGGCGATCTCGCCCAGCTTGTGCGAGATGAGGATGCAGGAGATGCCCTGGGCCTTGAGTTCCAGGATGAGGTCGAGCAGCTTGCGGCTGTCCTCACCGTTCAGGGCGGCCGTGGGCTCGTCCAGGATCAGCAGCTTGACCTCCTTGGCGAGCGCCTTGGCGATCTCGATCAGCTGCTGCTTGCCCACGCCGATGTCGGCGACCCGGGTGTGCGGGCTCTCGTCCAGCCCGACCCGCCTCAGGAGCGACTTGGCGTGGGTGAGCGTGGTGCTCCAGCTGATGATGCCCCGGGTGGCGTGCTCGTTGCCGAGGAAGATGTTCTCCGCGATGGAGAGGTACGGCACCAGGGCGAGTTCCTGGTGGATGATCACGATGCCGCGCTGTTCGCTGGCCCGGATGTCCTTGAACGCGCAGGACTCGCCCTGGAATAGGATCTCGCCCTCGTAGGAGCCGTGCGGGTGGACCCCGCTGAGCACCTTCATCAGGGTGGACTTCCCGGCGCCGTTCTCACCGCAGACGGCGTGGACCTCGCCGGGGGCGACGCTCAGGGTGACGTCGGAGAGCGCCTGGACACCGGGGAAGGACTTGCTGATCGAACGCATCTCGAGGACGGGTCCGGCCATGGTGGTGCATCCGTTCGACAGGGGCGGTACGGGCGGGGCCTGTCAGGTCGACTGCCCCGCCCGTACGCGCCCGGCTCTGGTGTGGCCCTGCGTTGGGGCCCCGCGGCTACTTGAGCTGGTCGGCGGTGTACTGCCCGCCGTCGACCAGCACCTTCTGGTAGTTCTCCTTGTCGACGCTGACCGGCTGCAGCAGGTACGCCGGGACGATCTTGACCCCGTTGTCGTACTGTTTGGTGTCGTTGACCTCGGGCCGGCCGCCGGTGAGCAGGGCGTCGCCCATCTGGACCGCGACCTTGGCCAGCTCGCGGGTGTCCTTGTAGACGGTCTGGGTCTGCTCGCCCGCGATGACGGACTTCACCGAGGCCAGCTCGGCGTCCTGGCCGGTGACGATCGGCAGGGCCTTGCCCGGGCTGCCGTAGCCGACGCCCTTGAGGGAGGACAGGATGCCGATGGAAATGCCGTCGTAGGGGGAGAGCACCGCGTCGACACCGGCCGATGTGTACGACTTGCTCAGCAGGTTGTCCATCCGGGATTGTGCGACACCGCCGTCCCAGCGCAGCGTGCCGACCTGGCTGAGGCTGGTCTGACCGCTCTGGACGACCAGCTTCTTCTGGTCGATGTACGGCTGGAGCACGCTCATCGCGCCCTGGAAGAAGAAGGTGGCGTTGTTGTCGTCCGGCGAGCCGGCGAACAGCTCGATGTTGAACGGGCCCTTGCCGCTCGCGAGACCCAGCTTGTCGACGATGTAACTGCCCTGCAGGACACCGACCTTGAAGTTGTCGAAGGTCGCGTAGTAGTCGACGTTCCCAGTGCCGCGGATCAGGCGGTCGTACGAGATCACCGGAATCTTGGCATCGGAGGCCTTCTGGAGGACGTTCGTGAGCGAGGAGCCGTCGATGGCGGCCACCACCAGCAGCTTGGCGCCCTTCGTAATCATGTTTTCGATCTGCGAGACCTGGTTCTCGACGACGTTGTCGCCGTACTGCAGGTCGGTCTTGTAGCCCTTGGCCTGGAACTGCTTGACCATGTTGTCGCCGTCGTTGATCCAGCGCTCCGACGACTTGGTGGGCATCGCGATGCCGACGAGGCCACCCTTGGCGTTGCCGCCGCTTGCGCCGTCGCCCACACCGTTGGCGCTCTGGCCGCAGGCCGTCAGGGCCAAGGTGAGGCCCGCGGCAGCGAGGCCCATCGAAACCTTGCGCACTATTCCTCCAGTGGTATGCCGCGATCGCCGCGACCTCGGCAGGGGCCTCGGATCGGGTCGAGCGGGGTCGGGCACCGGCCCGGGGTGGAGCGGGCCGGGTTCGTTCGGGGTCGGTACGGCCGACCGGGCGGCGGGGTGGGTGAACCCGCTGGAGGCCCCGGTGGGTGCCGCTCTGGGCGGGTGTTACATGAGTGTTAACGCTCACAGAAACCGCGTCAAGGGCCCGGAGATCACCTTTGGATATAGCGCGGGGCAACGGGAGATACGGTCGAGGACGGGGGCTTGACCCCCAAATTGTGAGCGTTAACAATAGTCGTGGTACGCGGTCATGACGAAGCCGAAGAGCAGGCCCCGCATCCCGATCCGGGTGCTTTTCGCCCGGCGGCGGCCTCTGCAGAACGACAGGAGACGTACATGTCCGCGCTTCGCGCCCGGCTGTCGGCGATACTGCTCGCCGCCTGCCTGCTCTTCACATCCCAGGCCTTGATCACACCGGACCGGGCGGCCGCCGCCGACCCGGGCTACCTGATGTTGCACTTCACCGGGGAGGGGGCGGCCGGTCAGCAGATGTACCTCGCACACAGCACGGACGGCCTCCACTGGAACGACCTCAACGGCGGAGCACCGATCCTGCGCTCCACGATCGGCACGAAGGGGGTACGTGACCCCGCACTGGTGAGATCCCCCGGCGGTGACAAGTACTGGATCATTGCCACCGACCTGTGCATCAGCTGCGGGCAGAACTGGGAGGCCGCCGTGAACAACGGCAGCCGCGACCTGGTGGTGTGGGAGTCGACGGACCTGGTCACCTGGTCGCAGCCGTGGCTGCTCAACGTCGCCGGCGCAATCCCCGACGGGCGCAACGCCTGGGCGCCGGAAGCGGTCTGGAACCCCGAGACCAACGACTACGTCCTCTACTGGGCGACGAACAAGCCCGTCAACGGCGTGAAGAAGCACCGCATCTTCTCCGCCCGCACCAGTGACTTCCGCTCCATCACCACCCTGCAGACCTACATCGAGCGCCCCGGCCCGCAGGAAATCATCGACACCCAGATCGTCGAGATGCCGGCCGGCGTCGGCAGCCACCGCTACGTGCGGGCCTCCGGCGACGGCCAGATCACCCTCGAGGGCAGCAACTCGATCCTCGGCACCTGGCCGTCGGCTTCGACGTGCGCATCGACCAGAACATCACCGGCCCGGACGCCCAGTTCCGGCTGCGGCCCGGCCTGGCGGGCACGGGAACCGTCTCCTTCGAGTCGGTGAACTACCGCGGGTACTTCCTGCGGCACACCGGATACGACTTCCAGCTGGTCCACGACGACGGCACCGCCCAGTTCGCCGCGGACGCCACCTTCCGCCAGGTCGCCGGCCTCGCCGATGCCGCCTGGTCCTCGTTCCAGTCGTACAACCACCCCGACCGCCATATCCGCCACTACGCCTACCAGCTCCGCCTCGACCCCATCACCACCGCGACAGGGCGCGGCGACGCCACCTTCCGCGTGACGAACTGACCCGACGCCGACAAGGACGCCGCGCATCGACAGTCCGGACAGCCTCTGACGGGGCCGACGGGAAACGCCTACTCAAGGAATGGGGCTCCCATGCGCAGACTGGGTTTCAGCCGCAGACATCTGTCTGTGGTGCTCGCGGCCCTGGTCGCTTCGGCGGCGACGCTCGTCGCCGGCCCGGCTCAGGCGGCCGCCAGCGGTGCCTTGCGCGGTGCCGGTTCCGGCCGGTGCCTGGATGTGCCGGGCGCCGGCCGGACCGATGGCACGAACCTGCAGCTCTGGGACTGCTGGGGCGGGACCAACCAGCAGTGGACGCTGACGGACAACAACCAGCTCACCGTATACGGCGACAAGTGCCTGGATGTTCGGGGCCACGCCACCGCGGCCGGTACCCGGGTGGTGATCTGGAGCTGCAACGGCGGTACGAACCAGCAGTGGCGGGTGAACTCCGACGGCACGATCGTCGGCGTGGAGTCCGGGCTGTGCCTGGCCGCTACGGGCTCCGGTACGGCCAACGGCACGGCGGTGGAGATCTCGACGTGCAACGGCGCCGGCAACCAGAAGTGGACCGGCCTGTCCGCACCGCCGAGCGGCACGTGTTCTCTTCCGTCGACCTACCGGTGGACGTCGACGGGTGCGCTGGCGCAGCCGGCGAACGGATGGGCCGCGCTTAAGGACTTCACCACCGTGACGTACAACGGCAAGCACCTGGTCTACGGGACGAACTACACGGGGTCGGACTGGGGCTCGATGATGTTCAGTCCCTTCACGAACTGGTCGGACATGGCGTCGGCCGGCCAGACCAAGATGAACCAGAACGCGGTGGCGCCCACGCTGTTCTACTTCGCGCCCAGGAACATCTGGGTGCTCGCGTACCAGTGGGGTCCGTGGCCCTTCATCTACCGCACGTCCAGTGATCCCACCAACCCCAACGGCTGGTCCTCGCCCCAGCCGCTGTTCACCGGCAGCCTCCCCAGCACCGACAACTCCCCCACCGGCCCGATCGACCAGACCCTGATCGCCGACGACCAGAACATGTACCTGTTCTTCGCCGGCGACAACGGCAAGATCTACCGGGCGAGCATGCCGATCGGGAACTTCCCGGGCAGCTTCGGCTCGTCGTACACGACGGTCATGAGCGACACGACGGACAACCTGTTCGAGGCGCCGCAGGTCTACAAGGTCCAGGGCCAGAACCAGTACCTCATGATCGTCGAGGCCCGTGGTGCGAACGGGCGCTACTTCCGCTCGTTCACGGCCTCCAGCCTGAACGGTTCGTGGACCCCGCAGGCCGCCACCGAGAGCAATCCCTTCGCCGGCAAGGCCAACAGCGGAGCCACCTGGACCAACGACATCAGCCACGGCGACCTGGTCCGCGACAACCCCGACCAGACCATGACCATCGACCCCTGCAACCTGCAGTTCCTGTACCAGGGCAGGGGCGCCACACCGGCAGGCACCGCCTACGAGAAGTGGCCCTACCGGCCGGGCGTCCTCACCCTGCGGCGCTGACCTGCCCGCATGTGATCACAAGCTCATGACCGTACCTCAGCCTGGGGACGACGCACCGGCGGGACGAGGCCCGCACGCCCCGTACCTCCTGCGGCCTGCCACCCTCGGTCGACGGCCAACCGGCATACCGGCCCATCGGCAGGCCGACATCGGCCAGCGTCGCGCGGCGCGTCAGCGCGATGGCGGGGGCCGGCCTTCGCGGCGACCGAGCGTCGTGTGGGGCGGTCCGCCACCGGCCGGTGTTCCCGAGCCCGACGGTCGTCATGACGGACGGGAGCGAGCGAGGCCCAGGACGTCCGTGGGCGCCGGGTCCGCATCGACCCGGCGCCCCGATGGAGTGGATCAGCGTCCCGCGGTGCTCGACCGGACCTTTCGGCGGGCGTCGTCGGCGTCGTCTGCGAGCAGGGCCAGCTCGGCGAGTTCGCGGCACTCGGTGAGGGTGTGTGTGGCCAGGGCGGCCCGCACCTCGGGGAGCGAGGCGGGCGCGGCGGACAGGCTGGTGATCCCGAGACCGACCAGCACCAGGGCCAGTGCCGGGTCGGCGGCGGCCTCGCCGCACACGCCGATCGGACGGCCGTGCTCAGCCGCCGATGCAGCGGCGGTGGCGACCAGCGCGAGCAGGGCGGGCTGCCACGGGTCGAGCAGCTCGGCGAGGGAGCCGAGCGTCCGGTCGGCCGCGAAGGTGTACTGGGCCAGGTCATTGGTGCCGATGCTGAAGAAGTCGCAGACCTCGGCCAGCCGGTCGGTCCGCAGGGCTGCGGCCGGGACCTCGATCATCGCCCCGGCCACCGGCAGGCCGTGCGCACGGACCCGGGAGGCGAATGCGGCGGCCTCTCGCGGTACCGACACCATGGGGGCCATCACCCAGACCTGCGCGGTGCTGTCCCGGGCGGCCTCGGCGATCGCGGCGAGCTGGGACTCCAGGAGCTGCGGATCCCGGGCGGCCGTCCGCAGGCCGCGGACGCCCAGGGCCGGGTTCTCCTCGTCGGCGGAGGTGGCGAAGGGCAGCGGCTTGTCCGCGCCCGCGTCCAGCGTGCGGACGACCACCCGGCGCCCGGCGAAGGCCGAGAAGACCTGCCGGTAGGCGGCGGCCTGTTCGGCACGGCCCGGTGCCTCGGTGCGGTCCAGGAAGAGGAATTCGGTGCGGAACAGGCCCACGCCCTCGGCGTCGGCGGCAGCCGCACCGGCCAGCTCGTGCGGCGCACCGAGGTTGACCAGCAGTGAAACCGGGTGGCCGTCGGCGGTCCGGCCCGGTCCCTGGAACCGGGCCAGTAGCTCGCGGCAACGGCGGTCCCGCTCGGCGGCCCGCTCGACCGCCTCCGGACTCGGGTCGGGCTCGATCACACCGTCCGCGCCGTGCACCAGGACCTGCCGGCCGTCCTCCAGTTCCGCGGCGGCGGTGCAGCCGACGACGGCGGGCAGACCGAGCGCCTTGGCGAGGATGGCCGTGTGACTGGTCGGCCCGCCGCGGACGGTGACGAGGGCCAGCACCCGCTCGGGGTCGAGCAGCGCGGTGTCGGCGGGGGCCAGGTCGTCGGCGACCAGGACGTACGGGTGCCCGGGGTCGGGCGGGCCGGGCAGGGGCAGGCCGAGCAGGTACGCCACCGCTCGGTCGCGCAGGTCGTCCAAGTCGGCGGCGCGTTCCGCGAAGTACCCGCCGGCGGCGACCAGCGCGGCGCGGAAGCCGTCGAAGGCGGTGGCGAGCGCGTGGGCGCCGTCGGTGCCCTGCTCTGCGAGGGCGGCGGCCCGGTCGGCGAGGACCGGGTCGGCGGCCATCATGGCCTGGGCCGCGAGCACCTCGGAGCCGGTGCCGCTCACGCGGGCGGCGCGCTCGTGCAGGCCGGTGACGACCGCACCGAGGGCGGCGCGGACCGCCGCCGCCTCGGCCGCCGGGTCTGCGACGGCCCTCGGGGCGGGCAGCGTGGGTACGGGTGCCATCCGGGCGACAGGCCCTGCCGCACTGCCGGTGCCGACGCCGATCCCGCGTATCAGATCACTCATGCCGCTGCGTCGAGGTCGGAGGCGAGCAGGGCGGCCAGCGCCTTCAGCGAGTCCTGGGCCCGGTCGCCGGAGGCGGTGAGCTCCAGGGTCTCGCCGCTGCCGGCGGCCAGGGCGAGGACGGACAGCAGGCTGCGGGCGTCGACCGGGGCCTGGCCCGGGCGGCCGATGGTGACCTTGGCCGGCTGCCGGGCGGCGGCCTGGACGAACAGTGACGCCGGGCGGGCGTGCAGGCCGCTCTCGGAGCCGACGGTGACCTGGATCGAGTGCATGGGAATTCCTTGGGGAGACGATCGCCGACCCGGGTGGGAACCGGGTCGGCGGGAGAGTCGGGCACGGCGGCCCGCGCAGAGGGTGAAGCGCGGCCCTCGTGGTTCGTGCCCGGTCTTCGCGTACGGGGGCAGTCGCGGAGACCGGGCGGTGCGTGGTTTCACGCCCGTCAACGTGTTGTTTCGATTGGTTTTACGCCCGGTCAGCGAGGGATGTCAACACATTCGGGCAAGACCAAGGGGCTGCGAAGGCAGGCTGGCCGACGTGTTGCTTTTTCGTCCGGAGCGCGTATGGTCGGGCTTCACCAGGCGTAAACAGACATGAAACGGACCCAATCCCACATGTATGCACCCGAGCGGCAGCAACGCATCCTCCGCCTCGCCCAAGAGCAGGGCAGGGTGGACGTGCCGACGCTGGCCGAGGACTTCGGCGTCACGCAGGAGACCGTCCGCCGTGACCTGAGCGCCCTCGACCGGGCCGGTCTGCTGCACCGGGTGCACGGCGGCGCACTGCCCGTCGGCGCACTGCACCTGGAGCCCGGCCTGGCCGAACGGGACTCCACGGCCGGCGCCGAGAAGGAACGCATCGCCAGGGCGGCCCTGGCCCTGCTCCCGAGCGAGGGCAGCGTGATCCTGGACGCGGGGACGACGGTCTCCCGGTTGGCCGGCCTGCTCCCCGCCGACTGCGCCCTCACCGTCGTCACCAACGCTCTCCCGGTCGCAGCCCGGCTGGCCGACCATCCCGGGCTCGCCCTCCACCTCGTCGGAGGGCGGCTGCGCCACCGCACCCATGCCGCCGTCGACGCCTGGGCCCTGCGCGACCTGGCCGACATCCACGCGGACGTCGCGGTGATCGCCACCAACGGCTTCTCCCCGGAGGGCGGTCTTTCGACGCCGGACCTCGCCGAGGCGGCCGTCAAACGGGCCATGCTCACCGGTGCCGGACGGGTGGTCCTGGTGGCCGATTCCTCCAAGTTCGGCGCCCGCCATTTCGCCCGGTTCGGCTCTCTGGACGAGGTCGACGTCCTGGTCACGGACACCGGACTGACCGACGTGCAGGCCGCCGAGATCGAGAACCACGGACCGGAAGTCATCCGCGCATGATCGTCACCATCACCCCGAACCCCAGCCTCGACCGCACCTACGAGCTGGCAACGCTCGCCCTGGGCGAGGTGAACCGGGCCGCGCACGACCGGCTGGACCCGGGCGGCAAGGGCGTCAACGTCTCCCGTGCGCTCACGGCCGCCGGCCACCGCACCCGTGCCGTCCTGCCACTGGGCGGCTTCTCCGGGCAGCTGCTCTCCGATCTGCTGCGCCGCCAGGGCATCGAGGTCGCGGCAGTGGCGATCTCGGGCGACACCCGGATCAACGTCTCGATCGCCGAGGACGGCGGCGGCCTCACCAAGATCAACTCGGTGGGTCCGGAGCTCAGCGCCGCCGAGTCGGCCGCCCTGCTGGCGCTCGTCCGCGTCGACTGCACCGGGAACGACATCGGCTGGCTGGCCTGCTGCGGCAGCCTGCCGCGCGGACTGGGACCCGAGTGGTACGCCGAGTTGGTCGCGCAGGTGCACTCGGGTGGCACCCGGATCGCCCTGGACACCTCCGGGCCCGCACTGCTCGCCGCGCTCTCGGCCCGCCCCGACGTGGTCAAACCCAACCGGGAGGAACTCGCGGAGGCCGTGGGCCGCCCGGTCGTCACCGTCGGCGACGCCGTGGACGCGGCCGGGGAGCTGCGCAAGCGCGGCGCCCAGCAGGTCCTCACGAGCCTCGGTGCGGACGGGATGCTGCTGATCGCCGAGGAGGGCAGCTGGTACGGCAGCGCACCGGTCGCGGCCGTCCGCAGCGACGTGGGAGCGGGCGACGCCTCACTCGCAGGCTTCCTCGGAGCCGGTGGTACCGGCCCCGGGGCACTCGCGGCGGCCCTGGCGCACGGCGCCGCCGCCGTACAACTGCCGGGGAGCGTCATGCCGACCCCGGCCGATCTGGACCCGGCCGCGGTGCTCGTTACGGCGGACATCCCGCTCGAACGACCGCTTCGCGGTTGAGAACGGCCTCCTGAGGGAGGGACGCCGACGGACGAACGCCGAGCGCGACACCGGCGCGGCTGCGACCACAGCGGCCGAGCGGGCACCCGCAGGCGAGCGTCCGGCATCCCTGCCGGAGGCACCACGCCCGACCGTGTGGGACGGAAGGGCGACCCCGGGGGCAAGAGAACACTGTCAGCCACCAGTTGAAGGATCGACACGATGAGCGACACCAGCGGACTGATCACACCCGCACTCGTTGATCTGCATCTCGCCCCCGAGGACAAGAGCGAAGCTCTCCGCGCCCTCGCCCAGCGGCTGGTCGCCGAGGGCCGGGTCACCGACCTCGACGGCTTCCTCGCCGATGTCGCCGCCCGCGAGGCCCAGGCCCCGACCGGGATGGGTGAGGGAATCGGCATTCCACACTGCAGATCACCCCATGTCACGCAGCCGAGCCTGGCCTTCGGCCGCAGCGCGAGGGGGGTGGACTTCGACGCCCCGGACGGACGGCCCGCCGACCTGATCTTCCTGATCGCGGCACCGGCCGGTGCGGACGACACCCATCTGCAGATCCTCGCCGCGCTGGCCCGCCGCCTGATGGACCCCGCTTTCACCGGCGCCCTGCGCGATGCCGAGAGCCCGAACGCGGTCGCGGCCCGGATCAACGGAGAGGAGGCGCCGGCCGCCGCTCCGGAGACGGCCGCCCCCGGCGGTGGGCTGCGGCTGGTCGCGGTGACATCCTGCCCGACCGGCATCGCCCACACCTACATGGCCGCCAAGGCCCTGGAACTGGCCGCCGCCCGGGCGGGTGCGCAGATCCAGGTCGAGACCCAGGGCTCGGCCGGGACGACGCCGCTGGCCCCCGAGATGATCGCGGCCGCCGATGCGGTGATCTTCGCCCATGACGTCGAGGTCCGGGACCGCGCCCGCTTCGCCGGCAAGCCGACCGTGGACGTGGGCGTGAAGGCCGCCGTCAACCGCGCCGACGACCTGATCTCCCGGGCCGCCAGGCTGGTCACCGAGACCGGCGGCGGCGCACGTGCCGCCGCCGCACCGGTCGCGGCACCGAGCGCGCCGGCGGGCGAGCACTGGGCCCAGCGACTGCGCACGTACCTGATGACGGGCGTCAGTTACATGATCCCGTTCGTCGCGGCCGGTGGTCTGCTGATCGCCCTCGCCTTCGCGATCGGCGGCTACCAGATCGCCTCCGCCCCGTCCGTACTGGGCCACTTCGAATGGACCTCGTCGCACAGCTGGGCGGCGATGCTGTTCCAGACCGGCAAGGCCTCCTTCGGCTTCCTGGTCCCGATCCTCTCCGGATACATCGCCTGGGCGATCGCGGACCGGGCAGCACTGGCCGCCGGGATAGCCGGCGGTGCCGTCTCGGTGGCAGTCGGCGCGGGCTTCCTCGGCGGCATCGTGTCAGGTCTGATCGCGGGCTTCCTGGTGCTGTGGATGATCCGGTGGAACGTGCCGCAGGCGATCAAGGGCATCATGCCGGTGGTGGTGATCCCGCTGCTGTCGGTGGGGGTGGTCGGCTTCGTGATGTTCGTGGTGGCCGGCTCACCGATCGCCTCGGCCATGCACGGCCTGACCGACTGGCTGAACGGCCTCTCCGGCTCCAACGCGATCCTGCTCGGCACGCTGCTCGGCGCGATGATGGCCTTCGACATGGGCGGTCCGCTCAACAAGGTCGCCTACACCTTCGCCGCCGGTGCGCTCACCGCCGCGGGTACCACCCCGGACTCCGGCAGTCTCAAGGTGATGGCCGCCGTGATGGCCGCCGGTATGACCCCGCCCCTGGGCATGGCCTTGGCGACCGTCGTCCGGCGTCGGCTGTTCACCGCCGAGGAGCGGGAGAACGGCAAGGCTGCGTGGGTGCTCGGCGCGTCGTTCATCACCGAAGGTGCGATCCCGTTCGCGGCGGCCGACCCGCTGCGGGTC